>NZ_JBMRCF010000016.1:0-112787 GCF_057350905.1 Chryseotalea sp.
CGAAGATAGCATAATGCCTTGTCTGAGCATGCTGTGATGAAGCATGGGAAATTCAAATTTAACTATAAGAACATTTTTTTGATTTCTTCAATCAACGAATTAACACATCAGCACATCAACTCAGATTGCTTCGTCATGCCAGCGCACAACCAAACGCTAACTCCTTGCAATGACGTGTATATTTTATTTAATTCTTTAATCAACGAATTAGCACATCAGCATATCATCACATTAGCACATCAACCCATCAACTACACTACACTCAAGATTCCTTTCTCTTTCGCTTCTAAATTTGATTTGCCCATCAGGCTTTCATCAATCGCTCTGGCAGCTTCACGTCCTTCGCTGATGGCCCATACCACCAGACTTTGTCCTCTGCGGCAATCGCCAGCGGCAAATACTTTTTCTTTTGAGGTCTTGAAATTTCTACCTTTAACATTGCCGCGCTCATCGTACTCAAGGCCTAACTGATCAAGTAGTCCGTGATGTTGTGGATGCAAGAAGCCCATAGCCAGTAAAGCAAGCTCGCAAGGAATTATTTTTTCACTTCCCGGCACTTCTTCAAAGGTGGGCGCTGAACCTGGATTCGTTTTCATCACTACATCGGCTACTTTAATACCTTTAAGCTGACCTTGTTCATCACCTATAAATTCTTTACTCACAATACTCCACTGGCGCTCACACCCTTCTTCATGCGAGGTTGAAGTTCGTAATATCGTTGGCCAGTTCGGCCATGGCATGGCGGCAGTTCTTTCTTGTGGGGGCTTATTCAGAATCTCAAGTTGTGTTACTGACTTTGCACCCTGTCGGTTAGAGGTGCCCACGCAATCAGAACCTGTATCGCCACCACCAATCACCACCACATTTTTGTTTGTAGCCAACAGTACTTCTTCTTTCACAGCTTTGTCTGACACTCTTCGGTTTTGTTGTGTTAAAAAATCCATTGCAAAATGTACGCCCTTCAACTGTCGACCCGGTAAGGGTAAATCTCTCGGTACAGTGGAGCCTACACAAAGTAATATAGCATCGAAGTTATCAAAGAGTTGATCGACAGCATAGTTTACACCGATGTTTGTATTGGTTTGAAACTTCACACCTTCTTCCATCATCAATTTGATTCTTCGGGTGAGCACAAGCTTATCCAGTTTAAAATCCGGAATACCATAACGCAACAAACCGCCTACTTCATCGGCACGTTCGAATACAGTTACGGTATGCCCCGCATAATTCAATTGCGCTGCGGCAGCCAGACCTGTTGGTCCGGAGCCGATGATGGCTACAGTTTTATGCGTTCGGTTAGCAGGAATACGTGGCTTTACATAACCGGCTTCAAAGGCTTTTTCAATAATTGACTTCTCAATGTATTCAATAGCAACAGCAGGTTTGTTAATGCCTAACACACAGGATGCCTCGCAGGGTGCGGGGCAAATTCTGCCTGTAAATTCAGGAAAGTTATTGGTGGAAACTAAAATTTCGTAAGCAAGTCGCCAGTTCTCCTGGTAAACAGCATCATTAAATTCTGGTATGATGTTACCCAACGGACAACCACTATGACAGAAGGGTGTGCCGCAATCCATACAACGGGAGGCCTGCTTGTTGGTGATACCGAAATCCAGTGCACCATCAACTTCATTATAATCTTTTACACGAACCTTTGGATCGCGTTTTTTCGGCAGCGCTCTGTCTTCTTCTAAAAATCCTGTTGGTTTCCCCATGTTAAAATGATTTGAATAGAATACCTGATGTATTTATTTTAATTCGTTGCTTGTTTAACCTTCCCAGTAAGCTTTTGCTTTTCTAAAACAGCTTTGTACTCGACTGGCATTACTTTTACAAATTGTTTAAAGGCAGTTGACCAATAACTGAGAATATGCGCAGCAACAGTGCTGTTGGTATAATTCGCATGCGTCTGAATAATTTTTTTCAACAGTACTTCATCATCTGATTCCAGTGTATCGAGTAATACCATTTCCATATTGCAGTTCTTGACAAAGTGTTTATTCACATCCCATACATAGGCCACACCACCACTCATCCCGGCTGCAAAGTTCCTACCGGTTTCTCCCAGCACCACCACTACACCACCAGTCATGTATTCACAACCATGATCACCTACACCTTCTACTACAACGCGTACACCAGAGTTGCGCACAGCAAAACGTTCGCCCGCCATGCCATTGATGTAACTTTCACCGGAAGTGCCACCGAAGAAAGCAACATTGCCTACGATAATATTTTTTGCAGCGTTGTATTTTGATTTTTTATTTGGATGTAAAATCAGTTTAGCGCCGGAAAGTCCTTTACCAAAATAGTCATTGGCATCACCTGCTAGTTTAAAAGTAATGCCATGTGTTGTAAAGGCACCAAAACTTTGTCCTGCGGTACCTGTAAATGAAAACTGGAGTGTATCATCAGGTAATCCTTTTCCTTTATAAATTTTTGATACTTCATTCGAGAGCATCGCACCCACGGAACGATCCTGGTTGGTGATAACAAATTCTTCAGCCACACTTTCACCCTTCAGTAAGGCAGGCTGTGCCGCAGTGATTAGTTTTCTGTCCAGCACATCTTCGATGTTATGATCTTGTGCTTCTTGCTGGAAGATAGCAGTGTCTAATTGTACTGCGGGCTTAAACAATAAAGGTGAAAGATCAAGATGCTTACTTTTCCAATGCTGATTCGATTCACGTAATGCTAAACGATCACTCTGTCCAACCATTTCGTCTACTGTTCTGAAACCGAGTTCAGCCATTAGCTCTCTCAGTTCTTCAGCCAGAAATTCGAAGAGGTTTACCACATGTTCAGGCTTGCCGGTGTACAAGGCACGCAGTTCTTTGTTCTGCGTTGCCACACCAACGGGGCACGTATTCAAATGACACTTGCGCATCATAATGCAGCCTGTGGTTACAAGTGCCGCAGTAGCAACACCCCATTCTTCAGCACCAAGTAAAGCAGCAATGGCTAAATCTCGTCCGGTTCGTATTTGTCCATCGGTTTGTAGCACAACACGTCCACGCAATTTATTTTTTACTAATGTTTGATGTGCTTCGGCTAAACCTAATTCCCAGGGCAAACCAGCATGACGAATGGAGCTGAGTGGAGAAGCACCTGTACCACCATCGTGGCCGGAAATAAGAATGACATCCGCATGTGCTTTGGCTACACCAGAAGCGATCGTGCCAACGCCAGCTTCACTTACCAACTTAACGCTTATGCGCGCTTCGCGATTGGCATTTTTTAAATCGAAAATGAGTTGGGCTAGATCTTCTATTGAATAAATGTCGTGATGTGGTGGTGGAGAGATTAAACCAACACCGGGAGTGGCATGACGCACACGACCAATCCAATCATCTACTTTATGACCGGGCAATTGCCCGCCTTCACCCGGCTTGGCGCCTTGCGCCATTTTTATCTGCAATTCTTTAGCGTGCGTCAGATAGTTGCTGGTAACACCAAACCGACCAGAGGCTACTTGTTTAATGGCTGAGTTCTCCCAATCACCATTTTCTTTTTTATAGAAACGACTTTCTTCTTCACCACCTTCACCACAATTACTTTTACCACCGATGCGATTCATGGCAATCGCCAGTGTGCTGTGTGCTTCATGCGAAATGGAACCGAAAGACATAGCGCCCGTAGCGAAGCGTTTAAAAATGTTTTCTTTTGATTCTACTTCATCGATGGGTATAGATTTTCCTTTTTTGAATTTTAAAATGCTACGCAGGGTAATGGCTTTTTCACTTTGCTCATTGATGAGTGCTGTATACTTTTTGAAAAGTGAATAATCTTTTGTTCTGGTGGATTGCTGCAGCAAGTGTATGGTCTGAGGATTAAACAAATGCGCTTCTCCTCTTTGTTTCCATTGGTAGACGCCTCCCACTTCCAATTTTGGTTGCGTACCATAATTTTTTGGAAAGGCCAACTGATGTTTTACCAATGCCTCTTTCGCAATATCATCCAGCGTTAAACCGCCAATACGGGAAACAGTTCCGGTGAAGTAGTGGGTGATAACACTTTGATGAATGCCCAGCGCCTCAAATATCTGTGCACCATGGTAAGATTGTAGCGTGCTGATGCCCATTTTGCTCATGATTTTTAGCAACTCACCACCTACTGCTTTTTTATAGTTATAGATTGCTTTCTCTTCTGTCAAATCATTTTTTAACAGATTTTGTTTCTTCATATCGTGTATAGTCTGGTACACGAGATAAGGATTAACACCAGAGGCGCCATAACCAATCAACGTTGCATAATGATGTGTCTCCCATACATCGCCCGCCTCAACTAACAAACCAACTTTACCACGCAGCCCTTTGCGAATCAGATCGTGATGTACTGCGGCAACAGCGAGTAGCGAAGGGATTTGCGCATGACCACTGTCGAAGCTTCGGTCAGAAAGTATAATAATAGTAAAACCATCTTCAATGGCATCCTCTACATATTGACAAACGCGATTGAGACCATTTTCCAGCGAACCCGCTTTGCCATCGGCACGAAAATAGGTGTAGATGGTTTTGGTTTGAAGATGGCGATGATCGATGTACCTGATTTTTTCTAACTCAGTATTGGTCAGGATGGGCGTTGGTAATTCGAGTGTAATGCAATGCTCGGGTGATTCTTCCAGCAGATTCAACGAACCCCCTACATGCGAAGCAAGTGACATCACCAAACGTTCGCGAATGGAATCAATCGGTGGGTTGGTAACTTGTGCAAAAAGCTGCTTGAAGTAATTGGATAAATGTTGTGCCTGATTGGACAGTACAGCCAGTGGTGTATCATTTCCCATGGAGCCGATCGCTTCCTTGCCCGTTTCACACATTTGTAACAGAATGGTGCGGATGTCTTCCGAGGTGTAGCCGAAAGAGATCTGTCGTTTTAAGAAGGTAACAGGATCGTATTTGTGAAAACTTCCTCCGGGCTCAGGCAGGTCTATAAGTCTTACTTTATTTTCTTTCAGCCATTTTCCATAGGGTTGGAGTGTGCAAATTTCTTTTTTTAATTCATCATCACTGATAATACGGCCTTTCTCCAAATCAACCACAAACATTTTACCCGGTTGCAAACGACCTTTGGAAATGACTCTGGCAGTATCAATGTCTAAGACACCCACTTCTGATGCCATGATCACCATGTCATCATCGGTAACAATAAAACGCGATGGACGAAGTCCGTTTCTGTCGAGTGTAGCGCCCACAATTTTTCCATCAGTAAACGTGATGGAAGCGGGACCATCCCAGGGTTCCATCAAATTAGCGTGGTATTCGTAAAAATCTTTTTTCTCCCGACTCATCGCTTCATTGCCGTCCCAGGCTTCAGGAATGAGCATCATCATCACGTGCGGTAAGGAGCGGCCGGCATGCACGAGTAATTCAATGGTATTGTCGAGGTTGGAAGAGTCCGATTGTTTGGGATTACAAATCGGTAAAATCATGTCCAACTCTTCACGGGTAAAATAAGGTGAAGAGAAAAATGTTTCTTTGGCTTTTAACCAATTGATATTGCCCTGCACAGTATTAATTTCTCCATTATGTGCGATATAACGGAAGGGCTGTGCTAATCTCCAGGAAGGGGAGGTGTTAGTTGAGAAACGAGAATGGATTACCGCAAGTGCAGAAACCACTTCTTCATTTTCCAGGTCATGAAAATAGTAACGCAGTTGGCCTGACATGAGCATGCCCTTGTACGAAATCGTTTTATAAGATAGCGATGAGAAATAAAATTGATTATCGACACCTTTTACAGACTCCGTTATTAATTGCGTGACATATTTTCTAAGAATAAAAAGTTTACGTTCGAAATCATCCGCATGAGTACCATCATCCAGTCTTTTGATAAAGATCTGCTCCATTACGGGTTCTGACTGAAGTGCAGTTTCTCCCAATGCTTCGTTGCTGGTTTCGAGCGTGCGATAGCCCAACAACTGCATTTTCATTTTTTTGATTTGTCTGCTAAGCACCGTGCGACACTCTTCACGCACTTTTGCATCGCGTGGAAAAAAAATGAGCCCTACCCCGTAGTTACCGAATGAAGGTAACTTAAAACCAAGCTTACGACATTCGCTGCTGTAGAATTCATGTGGCACTTGTATTAAAATGCCTGCGCCATCACCCGTGTTGGGTTCGCAGCCACAAGCACCTCTGTGCTCCATGCGTTCTAACATGGTAAGTGCATCGCTTATAATCTGATGCGACTTATGCCCTTTAACATTGGCAATAAATCCAACACCACATGAGTCGTGTTCAAAACTTTCGTGATACAATCCTGCTGATGACAATTCTTTGAAGTTAAGGTTGACGTAAGACAGTCAATTTAATGAATCAAAGAATCCCATCCTGATCGTTGAGAAAAAAGTGTTATAAAAAGATTTAAAAACAAACTAACGATCAGTAGCGAAAACGTTTGTGTTGGAGACAGTAACCCTTGTTTAGCATAGTCATGGGGTTGATTTTAAATTTGAAATTTCAAATTTGAAATCAACTCATCCAGCATTGAGGATTTTATAATGTTGTAGAATAGTGTTAAATTACTTTCATGCAAGTAAAAGCGCTGGTATTAAAGCTGATGGTGCTTTGTTCACTTTCGGCAAACGCACAACAATTGGCTGACACTTTGTTCAAGCCTACGATTATAAATCCCGCTTATCAAAGAGGAACAGGATCTGTAGTGAGGATTGATGAAGCACATCATAACTTTCACACCATGCACGGACGCTACCTTCCTTTTACCCGCGTGCTGGAACAGGATGGTTACAGGGTTGAAAGGGGCACACAACTTGTTTCAAGAGAAAATCTGGATTCAGCTAAAATTTTTGTGATTGCGAATGCTTTGCATACTTCTAACCAGCAACGTTGGACGTTGCCAACACCCTCTGCTTTTACAGATGAAGAGATTGAAGTGATAAAAAAATGGGTAGAAGATGGTGGCTCATTATTTTTGATAGCGGATCACATGCCTTTTCCGGGAGCCGCTGAAAAACTTGCCAAGGCTTTTGATGTAACGTTCATCAATGGTTTTGCCATGAAAAACGGAGGCAAGGATATTTTTACTAGCGATGATGGACTAGTGAAAAGTAGTATAACACAGGGTCGCAACGAAGAAGAGTCTGTTACTGCTGTGCAGACTTTTACAGGTCAGGGATTTAAAGTTCCTGAAACTGCACAAGCGATTATTGCATTGAATAGTAAATATCAAGTTAAAATACCGGAGGTTGCCTGGGAGTTTGATAAAAAAACATCTTCAATATCAGGTGAAGACCTTGTGCAGGGTGCTTATATGAAATTTGGTAAGGGTAGAATTGTGGTGTTTGGTGAAGCGGCTATGTTTACGGCACAGCGCCAAGGCAATAGTAAAATTGGAATGAATGAGAAAAGTGCTTCGCAGAATATGCAATTGCTCTTAAACATTATTCACTGGCTGGATGGCATGATTGATTAAATCAATTACGCAGCCTCTTAATCTTTAGGCCTTACTTGTTCAGCCAGTTTTTTTGGAGCCACTTCACAATAGGCCGTAGTTAAAGCATCCGCAAGTAAATCTTTCCGCACCTTTTTCATTTCAATTAAGGTCCAGCCTTGCTTACCCCATTTATTGTCTAATGGATAAATGATTGTTTTGTCAGCTGAGGAAAACACGTGCTGATCAACTTCAGAAAGTTTAATGCAAAGTCTTTCATTTTTCTGATCGTAGGTAGCAAATATCTTTGCTTTCACCCTGAATGAAGTCTTTTCAAAATGTGGCATTTCTGTGGCTTCCGGAAATGAAAGCGCCAGTTTTCTCACGGAATTAATTTTTACCATATTTTAAACCATTGTTCTGTTTATACTTTGAAAAGGATGTTTCCGCATAAACCTACATACAAATAAGTAAACGCTACAGAAGCCATTGACCGATCATCTAATTTCCAATACATATCAAGATCAATCATTTAACTTCAATTTCCAACCAAGTCGATGTTATGAAGAAACCTAAACTAATGCTTGCCTTCCTGCTATTCTTGCTATGCTTAATTAACGGATATGCACAAGACAATACGAATGTACTGGAAGAACTTAAGAAAGTAGCCGTTATCGATCAGAAAGTAATGATGCCGATGCGTGATGGCGTACGTCTTTCAACCGACATCTACCGACCGAAAGGTGAGGGAAAGTATCCGATAATATTTTCACGTACCCCCTATAATTTTAACAGCTACCGCGATGGTGAGTTGGTAACACGGACCTTGCAAACTGCTTTGGAAGCGGTGCAGAAAGGGTATGCCTACGTAGTACAAAATGAACGTGGTCGCTTTTTCTCAGAAGGAGAATGGGATATTCTGGGTACACCTACTACGGATGGCTATGATGCCTTT
The DNA here is from genome assembly GCF_057350905.1 of Chryseotalea sp. Lineage (NCBI taxonomy): Bacteria > Pseudomonadati > Bacteroidota > Cytophagia > Cytophagales > Chryseotaleaceae > Chryseotalea > Chryseotalea sp. The sequence goes on from NZ_JBMRCF010000016.1 coordinate 8,348, forward strand.
ACCTGGATGGCAGCACAAAGCTGGAGCAACGGAAAGATCGGAACCCTGGGTTGTTCATCAACGGCAGAATGGCAAATGGCGATTGCTGCGCTTGAGCATCCTAACCTGGCTGCTATGGTGCCGCAAGGTTTTGGTGCAGGCGTGGGTCGCATTGGTAAATACTATGAGCAAGGTAACTGGTTCAGAGGCGGTGCACAACAAATGTTATTTACTGCCTGGTTGTATGGTACGCAACACGATGAGTTTAAACCTTCCTTGCCTTCAAATATTACACAAGAGGATTTGCAGCGTATACAACGTTTCTACGATATGGCACCACGTTACCCAAAAGTAGATTGGTCTGTAGGTTTGAAACATTTACCAGTGCAGGATATTATTAAAAATGTAAATGGACCCAAAGGCATTTACGAAGACATGATACGGAGAACACCTAACGATTCGGCCTGGTATAAAGGCGGGCTGTATCATGACGACATGCCTTTTAACACACCAAGTTTCTGGTTTGTGTCATGGTACGATGTTTCTAGCAGTCCTAATCTTGCCTTATATAATCATGTGCGTAATAATGCGAAAGATGCAGCTGTACGCGACAATCAATATTTAGTAATTGCACCCACTTTGCATTGTGCTTATACAAGAGCAACTGAAAATACCATTGTGGGTGAGCGTAGTGTTGGTGATGCACGTCTTAATTACAGCGAACTTGTTTATGGCTGGTTTGATGTATGGCTAAAGGGTGAATCAAAAGATGCCTTGAAAAAAATGCCTAAGGTAAAGTACTTTACTATGGGGAGTAACCAATGGCAAAGTGCTGATACCTGGCCACCTGAAAATGCAGTGATGACGACTTACTATTTAAACAGTCAGGGGAAAGCAAACACAGGTACAGGTAACGGAACCTTGAGTACGAAAAAACCAACAAAAGATAATCCGGATACTTTTAAGTATGATCCCATGAATCCTGTGATGTCGTATGGAGGCAACGTATGCTGTACTGGAAATGCAGTGCAGGGCGGATCGTTCGATCAGCAGGAAATGGAGAAACGCGATGACATATTGGTGTATACCAGTGAACCGCTTGCAGAAGGAATAGAGGTAAGCGGATTTATTGAGTCTACACTTTATATATCTTCTGATGTGAAAGATACTGATTTTACGATCAAGCTGATTGATGTATATCCGGATGGTAAGGCATATAACCTCGATGAAACTATTCAAAGAGTCCGTTATCGTGAGGGTTATACAAAAGAAGTATTTATGCAGGCTGGCCAGGTGTATAAAGTGGACTTAACACCCATGTCCACTAGCAATTATTTTGAGAAAGGACATCGCATTCGTATTGAAGTGTCGAGCAGTAACTTTCCACGCTTCGACAGAAACTTAAATACAGGCGGGAATAACTATGATGAATCGGAAGCAAAAGTGGCAACGAACAGTGTGCATCACGCAGCAAAATATTTAAGCAGCATCCGTTTGCCTATTGTAAAAAAGAAGTAGTAGCCGCTAATTGATTTTAAGTAACACCCGTTTCTATTTACGGTAATGCTAAAGAGTATACATGCGTCTGACCGATGATTGCTGAAGAATACATCGGTCTGACGCATTTGCTATTGAAAGGATCAGTAGTGAGAAATTCACTCCTGATCTTTTTGTTTGATCATAGCGCATCTCATTAATTATAAGTTTTCTTAATATCCGCACAGAAACCATCTTTTTACTAGGATTTAACACTTACAGTCCTCGTTGTAATCAGCAGTTCGTCAATAAAAATAAGCCGTTTAAAGATGCAAGTGCCTCGCAACTCATCCGCAATATTTCGTGCATCGTTTAAACAGTAAAACCAGTATGCTATGAATACGGAAAAACTATTGTATACAGATGGTCATAAGATCACTGTTACGGATTCGACTTTTAAAGTGAATAAGAGCTTGTATCACTTAGAGGGAATCATCCGGCACGATTTCAGGGTAATTCCACCCAGGCGCATTCCGGTGCTTGTGATGCTCGCACTGGGTCTTGTCTTTTTGGCTTTGGGTGTTTTTAACCTAACGCCTGTTAATGCCATACAAAATTTGCAAGTAGGTGAATACGTACTGACAGCACGTTTGCTTTCATTGATCTTTGGTGCCATGCTATTTTTGGCGGGCATTATTTTTCTGATCATTGAAAAGGAAAAGTATGGTGTACAAATTGTAACAGCAGAAGGAGAGAAGGAAGTGGTTGTCAGTAAAGAAAGAGCATACATCGCCATGATACACGAAGCACTTAGCAAGGCTTTGGAGCGGTGGAGATTCTAAACAGTCAGTATAAAATAAAAAAAACCGGAGTGCTCCGGTTTTTTTTTGGAAATAAATTTGACTTTTGGCCTCAGTCTTTAATAACTCCAATCCAGTTTCCAGGTATCAATAATATCAAACGATATTTTAAAATCTGATGTAGGTGCTAAACTGTTAGACTGACCGAGAATGCCATAAACGCCTAAACGCAATCTCCTTCTTGGCCCGAGTTTAAAAATACGTTCCAAGCCTGCAAAAATTTCCTGGTGACGATAATTACTATCCTTTATCCACATAGCGCCTGCACCGGCTACCGTTCTGATTTTTGTTTTTTTGATCAAGGGAATATTGTTGATCATGGCTCCGTTGAAATGATGGATGTAGTGTGCCTCTAAAAACCAATTGGTTGTGGTAAGAGAGGTGTCTAATAATTGAAAAGAGTGTAGTGGCTCAGAATATAGAAAGGGATCCGATTGTCTGAAACGTTTTACATCAATGTCAGGAAGCTCTTTGGTGTTAACAAACCTTCCTGCTTGAAGGGTGTACCGGGAATCACCGAGTGTACCTAAGAGTAAATTTTGCTGAATAGAAAAATCGATGTAGTCAAAATTAACATCGCTTCCGAAAATGTAATTCCAACCTTTTCTGTGATTAAAAATAAGGGTAGGATACTTGCTGCCTAGCACAACCTTTCGTGTGGGCTCAGTCATGTATTGTTGTCCGGGCGTATAAGATAACGTGGTATTGGTTACAAAGGCCTGGTAGTTATTAAAAATCAGTGGATCTCCCTGATCGTAAATGTCATCGATGATGGATGTTGCATTTAATGAATCAATAGGCTTTCGATTGGCAAAGCCCCATTGCGATCTTACATAAAAGCCATTGAACAGCTCTCTCCTGTAAAAGATATCAGCATGCTCATGTAAAATATAATTGGCAATTTTCAATTGGTTGAGATAAGCATCAAATGGATAAATGGTGTAAAAAGATCTTCCGACAATTCCACCTAGATCACCCTGGTGGTAGGGATCATGCCGCCACCAGGCGTTTGCATTTCCCTGAAAGTCTCTATTTTTTAAACCCATTTTGAAAGCACCATTCACCCATAGGGTTCTGTCGTTTTCATATCTGCGAAAATAATTGGCATAAGGGCCCACTCTAAATCCACCAACAACAGCAAAATCGACAAGGCTTATCAATGACGCAATATTAACGGAACTTTTCTTCTCACCATTTCTGAAACCAACACCATGGTATATCACTTCACCGACTGTAATTTTATTGAATTTTGCATTGATAGAATCCAGGTAACGCTTACTATTTCTGACAGCTTCAATGCTATCGCGAATGGCGATCAACTTTTTTTCGTCTTCCGAAAGTGCTTCCGGTCTGGCCTGATTCCAATAGCTTGAATCTTTTTTAAAAGCATCTTTGGTAATAACAGAAACCTCATTGCCAAAAAAGCGTGGCGGAAACACGGCATCTTTTTCGTAATTCGAATAAGCAAGAATGGTTTTTCCTTTAAAAATTCTTCCACTGGCTTTTGTTTCATAGGTAAACTCTTGTCGTGTCGGAATCCACCAGTCCTTACTCACCTCTTCATAATTTTGTTTAATGGTGAAGAGATCGTAGAATTTTAGCCCTCCTTTTTCAATGGTAAACTCAAGGCGATTGATGTTCCAGGTGCTGTCATTTACAAAGAGATAACCATTAACGGTAGCATCTCCGCTTTTTCTTGGAATTACTTTTATTTTGTAAACTACTTTTTCATTTTCTTTTAACACTGCGTCCAGTTTGTACTTGTATGATAAAATAGCCGTTCTACTAATAGGGGAGATGAGTGGAATTTCAGAGATACCTTTCATGTCTACCAGGTTATGATAGAAATTAAAATCCGCCTGACTAAATATGGGAATAAACAACCCTTCCTTGCTGCCGTATAATTTATAGGCGGTTCGTTCTTCTTTATAATTTTCGGGGAATTGATAATTGAGCGTAAGCTGCATTTCTACCAGATTGATTTGCATCAACCTGGCTTCTTCCTGTTTGCGTGCTTCTTCTACAGGATCTTTGGTTGGATCTATTTTAGGAATTCCGTCTGGTGAATTTTGTTGAGCTGTTTTTTTCTTTTTATCGGATTGTTCCAGGGCGCGCACATAAATGTTTGTCTTGTAACTTTTAACCTGTGTCAGATGCTTTTCCTTATTATCAATAACGGATTGTATGATTTCAAAGGCAGGATCACGCCTGCTGGCTCTCACGACCAGTTCATTGAGTTGGGTGCTGGACGTTTGAAGTTTTATATTTTTAACTAACTCTGTATCCGCTACAGTAACAACAAAGGCCTGCGACTCATAACCAACACATGAAATGGCAACATGATAAATGCCGGTATTCATTAATATAAAATACTTACCCTGCATATTGGACGTAGTGCCCGAGTTTAGTTCTCTTATAAAAATGGTAGCGTAAGGAACAGGCTGATTATTTTCATCTGTAATGGTACCACTCATGCTTTGGCTTAAAGCATGAAAGGATAAGCAGAGCAAAACACTGCAATAAAGCAGTCGTTGATATTTACAAGTATCCTGGCTCAAAGAATATAGGAATGGTTAGTTTATTACTTTGCTCAGGTAAGCTTGTTGCTTTACTAACATCCTACATTACCAAAGCAATCAGATGACTTACTTTGTAATATTCATTCCACGCAGCGTGTACTTACCTTTATTGTATCTCCTGACTGCACATACCGTAACAATACATATAAATGGATAAACATACCTTATATTGTGTGGGACCTGATTTTTTTATGAATAGCCGATCAGTAATTCGGTTTGGTTGGTAATTATCCATTAAAATGAGCTTACTATTGTACTACTTGAATTTTGAATCAGGCTATTCAAATATGATTATCGTGCCTGTTAGCTTTCATAACAGTTATTAAAAGCAAAAGACCAGCAACGCTGGTCTTTTAAGCAAGATCTATAAGTAGTCTCACCCAGAATCGAACTGGGATCAAAAGTTTAGGAAACTTCTATTCTATCCGTTGAACTATGAGACCATTGAAATGCAAAAGTAGAAAACTATGTGGTTTGATCAGCTTCCGAATTATTAATAAATGAAAATTCATATCCATCTCCCATATAGTTGGGATAAAACTGGAGATGTTTCTTTTTCACCTCTTCAAATAGAAGTTGTTTTAGTGCGGCTATGTTCTGCTTTTTGGCGGCTGCAATAAAAATGATTTGCGCAAAGCCCATTTGCCGGTAATAACCCTTAGCCGCTTCTTCATCAAATTCTGGCCGCTGCTCTTTTAACATATCTACTTTATTCAACACCAGTACAACCGGAATTGAACCGGCATTGAGTTCAGCCAAAGTCTTGGACACTACTTCAATATGGTTTTCGTGGTAAGGATGCGATACATCAACCACATGGAGTATTATATCAGCCTCTCTTACTTCATCTAAGGTAGATTTAAAAGATTCAATCAAATGGTGAGGCAACTTGCGAATGAAACCTACAGTATCCGACAATAAAAAAGGAATAGTGCCCAAATTGATTTTTCTTACGGTTGCATCTACTGTGGCGAAGAGTTTATTCTCGGCCAGTACATCCGACCCAGAGAGTAAATTCATAAGGGTAGATTTACCGGCATTGGTATAACCCGCAATGGCAACGCGTACTATGTTTTGGCGAGCCTTGCGTTGTGTGGCATGCTGACTCTCAATTTTTTTCAGTTTCTCCTTTAACAAAGAAATCTGATCACGGATAATACGCCTGTCTGTTTCAATTTCTCTTTCACCGGCACCACCCCTTGTCCCTGTTCCGCCCCGTTGGCGCTCCAGGTGAGTCCACATGCGGGTAAGTCGGGGAAGTAAATACTGGTTGCGCGCTAGTTCTACCTGCGTTCTCGCCTGTGAGGTCTGCGCCCTTCGAAGAAAAATATCCAGTATCAATAAGCTACGGTCGTAAATACGCACCTTGGCCTCTTCGTCTTTCGGATTCAGTTCTTTCTCCAGGTTGCGAAGTTGCGAAGGACTGAGGTCATCATCAAAAATCACATGGTTTGCAGACAGGGCACGCACATATTCTTTCAATTCCTCCAACTTACCTTTCCCGATAAAGAATTTACCATCAGGCTTTTCCAGGTTTTGAATAAGTCTTTTCCCTGTTTTTATTCCGGCTGTTTCAGCCAGAAAGGCCAGTTCGTGCAAATACTCTTCAACAATTTCCGGGTGTTTGCTGTTACCTAAAGCAACCAGCACTGCAATGTTTTGTTTTTCAGTCATTTATAAAAGGTGCGAAATAAACGGAAAAAAAGGATAGGAGGTTTCGCCTCAGGTTACTTTTTATTAGTTTTGTAGTATTAATGTCTATAAAAGTGCTTTAACGATTTTTTCGGCTGACCACCGATTAATTGTTGCTGCGATCGAGCCCTATGAGAGTTGCTGTCGTCTTAAATACCTCCTGGAATATTTACAATTTCAGGCTGAATTTTATCAAATCTTTGCTGGCAGAAGGGCATGAGGTTCATACCATTGCACCTGTTGATGACTATACGCATTTCCTCACAGAAATTGGCAGTATTCACCACAATGTAAAAATGGATAGTCGAGGTGCGAATCCCATTAAAGACCTGGGGCTGCTCATCGAATTATGGTCAATTTATCGTAAGCTGAAGCCAGAGGTAATACTTCATTTTACTATAAAACCAAATGTATATGGCACACTTGCTGCGGCCATGCTGGGTATACCCTCTGTAAACAATGTGTGTGGTTTAGGCACGGTTTTCTTAAAAGACAACCTGGTTTCCAAGATTGCTATTTGGCTTTATAAATTGAGTTTCCGTTATCCTTCAAAAATATTCTTTCAAAATCCTGACGACCTCAAGCTGTTCGTGTCCAGAAAACTTGTTACAGAAGACAGAGCCGACATTGTTCCCGGATCAGGCATTAACCTTCAACATTTCACACCTGCTAATTTTCAGCGCAACGAAACCTTTACCTTTCTAATGATCTCAAGATTAATTACGGATAAAGGTGTGTTGGAATATGTAGATGCGATCAAACGCTTCAAGCAACAGGGTGTCAAGGCAAAATTCCAGGTGCTGGGCGCCATTGACCCCGAGCATAAGCGCGGTATCAAAGCGGAAACAATAGCTAAATGGATAGAGGAGGGCACTTTTGAATACCTGGGAACAACCAACGATGTTCGGCAATTCATTCATGACGCTGATTGTGTGGTTTTGCCTTCTTACAGGGAAGGAACACCAAGAACCCTGCTGGAGGCGGCCAGCTCTGCCAAACCCATTATAGCTACGAACGTTCCGGGCTGCAACCATGTAGTAGAGAATGACATTAATGGGTTACTCTGCAAGATTAAAGATGAAAAAGACCTGGCCGATAAGATGATACAGATGCAGGCCATGGACGATTTGAGGCTTAAAACATTTGGGCAGAATGGCCGTAATAAAATGGAGCTTCAGTTTGATGAAAAATTAGTGATCAACAAGTATCTTGCTGAGCTGAAAAACATACAAGTTGTATCCTAACGTTTCCTTCATTGAAACCGGCTTTGCCGGTCTTATCCAGATCATTCCAAAGCTTTTTCCTGACGAAAGAGGGCATTTCCTCGAAACGTACCGTGAAGAATGGTTAAATAGTTTTGCACCAGACCTACAATTTGTTCAGGAGAATCAGTCATTTTCCCAAAAAGGCGTTATCAGAGGCCTGCATTTCCAACTTCCACCCTATGCTCAGGCTAAATTAGTCAGGGTAATTTCAGGTAAGGTGCTTGATGTAGTTGTTGATTTGAGAAGAGAATCGGCCACATTTGCCAAGACCTATTCCGTTGTGCTGGATGCTGAAAAACAGAACCAGTTGTTTGTTCCTGAGGGCTTTGCACATGGCTTAGCAGCCTTAGAAGACAGTATTTTTTTCTATAAATGCAGTAAGATATATAATAAGGCTTCAGAGCAGGGTATACATTGGAATGACCCCGATCTACACATAGACTGGCCATTTGATGCACCCATTATCTCCGAAAAAGACAAGCAACTCCCACCGTTACAAGAGTTAATCAGAAATTCAGTAATTTAACTGCTAAATCGAAGTGCCTTTGAAACCGTTTTATTGCATAGTGCTAGTCTCGTTATTATTTGCTTCTTGTGGCTCCTACAAGCAGAGCATTATGTTTAAAACATCCGAATCCTCGGCAATTAAACAAGCCGCAGATAATCTAAATCAGGCGTATGTGCTTACTAATTTTGATAAGATTTCAATTAAAGTCTTTACCAAAAATGGCGAACGTATTATCGACCCTGATGATCTGTTAATGCGTCAGGGTGTATCCAATGCCGTGCAAGCACAAAGTCTTGTAAAGAATCAGGATTTCGAATTAGATCAGCTTGGTGTTGCCAAGCTACCCATGTTGAATGAGGTAAAACTAGCAGGTTTAACCCTTCGCGAAACTGAATTGTTGCTACAGAAAGAATTTGCTAAGTATTACGAAAACGCATTTGTAACTGTTGAATGTGTGTCACACCGTGTCGTGGTGTTGGGTTCAACGGGAGGGCAGGTGGTGCCCCTTACTTTTAACAATACCTCAGTGCTGGAAGTATTAGCCTTAAGTAAGGCTTTTACTATCGATTCGAAAGCGCAAAATATCAGGTTGGTAAGAGGCGATGATGTATTCTTGCTCGATTTTAGTACGGTTGAAAGTTATCGTAAAAGTAATATGACTGTTTTGCCAGGAGATATTGTGTATGTTGAACCTGTGCGCAGGCCATTTGTGGAAGGTTTACGAGACTACGGGCAGCTTATATCAATCACTACCTCTATTGTTGCCATATTAATAGTTTCATTGCAAACTAATAATAATCCGTAGTTAAGGCTGGTTGTATGGACAAAGGATTTACAAACGAAACGGAAACAATTGATTTCTCTAAACTCAAGGCTATTCTGCTCAAGAATACGCTCTGGGTGCTCCTGCTTTTTTTATTGTGTAATCTATCGGCCTATCTCTATATACGGTATACTAAAAATGTTTACGAAGCTGATGCAGAAATAAAGCTTGAAGTAAACAATGAAGCCAATGAATTTGGTATTACCAAAATCATAGAGGATCAAAACCTGAATCTGATTTCGGGAGAAATTGAACTCATACAATCAAATTTGTTTTTAAGCCGGGTAATTGACTCCCTTAAACTGGATGTTTCCTATTACAGCGTAGGTGAGTTTCTGGATTATGAGTTGTATAAAAATGCACCCTTCAAAGTGATCCCAATCGCTGTAGATAAATCATATTATAACGAGAATCAAACCATCGATAAAAAATCCGAAACACAATTTGAAATCACACTGAGTGACGGTAAAAAAGTAAATGGTGAGTTTGGAAAACTTACACAGGCACCTGGCTTTAAGGTGATGGTAGAACATGCCAGCGGATACGAATTCGAAGCTAAGAACACCTACTCTTTTACACTGAACAATGCACAAGCCCTGCGATCGTACTTTACAGAGCGGCTCATGGTTACGCCAAAAAACTATAATGCAAATACCATTCGCATTTCTTTTAAAGAGTTTAGCCCTGAAAAAGCGATGGACATTGTTAATAAAATTGTAACCATTTACCTGGGTTTTAGCAACGAACAAAAAAACTTTGCCAACAAGCATAAGATTGATTGGGTAAACAACGAGCTTGAACAGATTGAGGTAAAAATGGCTCAATACGAAGATTACTTTAAAGACTTCACGCTTAAAAACAAAACACAGGACCTTACTGCTGATATTGGCAGAACTGTTGAACAAATTAATACGCTCGATACCTCAAGTTTTATAATTAACAATCGCTTACGACTGATACGTAAATTGAAGGAAGATTTGAAAGAGGGTCAGACCGAGCGTTATGTAAGTCTTACAGATAAGGAAATATTACCTCAGGAGGTGGTTGCAGATGTTCTGGCCTACCAAAAAAAGAGAGAGGCACTGAACGAATTAAAACTTTCTTATAAGGAATCAACCTTTGCATACCAGGAACTAAAGCGCGATATAGAGTTTGCTGAAAAAGCACTGGTTATTCAGTTAACCGAGTTAGAGAAAATTGTACGTGATCAGGCAAAAAGAGCAGACACAAGGCGCAGAGTATTAGAGAGAGAATTTGCCGCCATGCCGGATAAAGCCACTGAGTACAGTAAGAATCAACGCTACTATAAACTTTATGAAGAGTTTTATTTCACCCTTATGCAATCGCGCTCTGAATTTGAAATTGCTCAGGCGGGTACCATTCCTGATTTTAAAATTCTATCAGCAGCAACCTTGCCGGTCACGCCTATTTCGCCAAACAGGTTTTTGATCACAGTAGGCGGATTTACGACAAGTCTTGTCGTTATATTTTTCTTTGTTGGCTTATTATACCTGATTGATGATAAGATCACCAGTGTACATGAGCTGGAGCGAATTGCCAAAGTTCCTATTCTGGGTATTATTCCGGCCTTCAGAAATTCAAGAAAGGATAATCTGCCCGTTCAGAATCAGCCACACTCTATGGTGTCTGAATCCATTCGTACACTGAGAACCAACCTGGATTTCTTCAACGTGAATGGTGTGCAGAAAGTAATATCTATTTCTTCTACCGTATCAGGCGAAGGTAAATCTTTTGTCGCGCGTAACCTGGGGGCTGTTATTGCTATGTCCAACAAAAAGGTAGTGCTTGTCGATTTGGATATGCGCAAACCAAAAGATGACCAGCCACCACCCTTTAATAATAAAGCACTGGGTGTTAGTGGCGTATTGATTAGTAAAAACACATGGCAAGAATGTGTGCAGGCTACCTCCGTTGCTAACTTTGATGTTATACCGGCTGGCCCTCATCCGCCAAATCCTTCTGAGTTATTAGTTAATGGTGCATTTGAAAAACTGATTCAGGAATTAAAACAAGCGTACGACTATGTAATTATAGACACACCACCGGTTGGTATAGTTACAGATGGTATTATGGCCATGAAGCGTTCGGACGTTTGCGTGTATTTATTCCGTGCCAATTATTCCAAGAAAGAGTTTCTCCACAATTTAAAAAGGATTAACTCCTTGCATAACTTCTCAAACGTAACAGCTATCCTCAATGCACTGCCGGCCACTGCACAAACGTATGGCTATGGCTATTATCACGAAGAGAAGAAGTCTAAATATTTTGAATCCATTTTTTTTAACAGATAGTGTTTCATTGGTTTAAAAAGAAAGAAGAGCCCGTTTGGATGCCAGCGTTTACTACAGACGTGCATTCACATCTTTTACCTGGAATTGACGATGGCGTAAAATCACTGGAAGAAGCAGAGCAGGTAATTCTTAAACTTAAGGCACTCGGTTTTACAAGACTCATCACCAGCCCGCATGTACACGAATTGTACAGAAACAGTACAGAGACAATTCAACAAAAATTGGCTCTGCTTAAAGATTACCTGAAAGAAAAAAATATTGAGGTGACCCTGTCTGCCATTGCTGAGTATAATTTAGATGAGTGGTTGATGCAGCAAGTAGAAGCAAAAGCTAAGCTGCTTACCTTTTCCCAGAATCATCTGCTTTTTGAAACAAACTTCTTCTCAGAGCCACTCATACTGAATGATTTCATTTTTAAGATTACAACCTTAGGTTACAAACCTGTAATGGCACACCCGGAGCGCTACATGTACCTACTGAATAATAAAAACAGGATCGAAGATTTATTATCACGTGGGGTGCTTATGCAGCTTAATACGATGTCTCTGGCAGGATTATACGGCCCTGAAGTTGAAAAACTGGCGCGCTTTTTAATTGATCAAAAATTTGTAAACCTGTTGGGAAGCGATTGTCATAACCTGCAGCATGCAGAAATTTTGAAACGCGCACAAAAAACTAAATACTATAACAAAGCATTGGCGCTACCACTTTTAAATTATTCTTTATAATGATTGTAGTTACAGGTGCTAATGGTTTACTGGGAAGTTACGTGGTGAGAAGACTCATAGAAGCCAACATGCCTTTTATGGCCATGCGCAGAAAGCACAGTGATGTAACATCCCTTTCAGATGTCAATGATTCAATTCAATGGGTAGAAGGCGATGTAACAGATCCAGACGCACTTATTGAAATATTTTCTAAAGCGACAGGCGTTATCCATGCTGCTGCTATAGTTTCTTATCACAAACAAGACGAAGAGATTATTAAATTAATCAACGTAGAGGGTACACGCAATGTGGTAAACGCCTGTCTGGCAGCAGGTATTAAGCGACTGCTGCATGTGAGTTCTGTGGCCGCCATAGGAAAAGAAAAAGGACAAGAATTTATTGATGAAACCAGCAAGTGGATTGAGGGTGCGATTGTAAGCAACTATGCGGCTTCAAAATACCAGGCCGAACTTGAGGTGTGGCGCGGACAAGAAGAAGGTCTCAATACCATCATTGTTAACCCATCAGTAATATTGGCGCCCACCGATTGGGACAAGAGCAGTGCACAACTTTTTAAATATGCATGGCAGCAGCGGCCGTTTTATACTGCAGGGTCCTTTAGTGCAGTAGATGTGCGCGATGTAGCCACTGCCATTGTAAAACTGTATGATTCACCAATTACAGCAGAAAGATTTATTCTGACAGGAGAATCAATTTCTTACCTCGATTTCTTCACAAAGGCAGCAGCGCACTTTGGGAAAAAAGCCCCTTCAATACGGGTAAATCGCAGTCTGATTCAGATTGCCGCCAGATTTGAGGCTTTTCGCGCTTTTTTAACAGGATCGAGGCCATTAATCACCAAAGAAACTGCCCAATTGGCGGGAAAAAACTTTACCTATAGCAATGCCAAGGTAAAGAAAGCCTTAGCACTTGAATTTCAATCGATTGAAAGTACTATTTCATGGTGTTGCGGGGAGTATAGGCAAAAAATAAGTCTTAAAAAGTAGGATTTGCTATTTAGTTTTGCCCCTGTATTTATTAACTTTTGCAAACCGATTGCACATGGCAAAAGAGTATCGTAAGCGGGAAGAGGAAAATGAGCTGATAAAGACTTTTGAGGAGAACCTGCGAAAAAAGAAACAAGGATTTTTCGATCTGGAAGCTTTTCAGGAAATCATAGACTATTACCTATTCAGAGGAAAAAATAATAAGGCATTACATGCCGCCAATCTTGGAATTAATCAATACCCTTTCTCAGCCGAGCTTAAGGTGGTGAAGGCACAAATTCTTTCTAATTTAGGTGAGCATGAAGAAGCTTTAGACATACTCAGTGATGTAGAGAGCCTGCAACCCAATGACCCTGAAGTACTATTAACTAAAGGCTCCATCTTTTCACTACAGAACAAACATGCAGATGCCATTGAGTGCTATGAAAGAGCACTCAATCTGGCGGAGGACAAAGACGAAGTTTATTATAATATCGGACTGGCCTACCAGCAGATGGAGCAATACCAGCTTGCGATAGATGCTTATAAAGAAGCAATAGAGTTAAACCTTAATCATGAAGGCGCACTTTATGAATTGGCTTTCTGCCTCGATGTAACGGATCAGCTGGAGAGCAGTGTAGAATATTATCAAAAGTTTATTGACGAAGATCCCTACTCGGCAGCCGCCTGGTACAATTTGGGTATTGTCTATAATAAACTTGAAAAATTCAGTGAAGCTTTAGTTGCTTACGATTACGCGCTTACCATTGATGAAACGTTTGCTTCGGCCTATTTCAATGTGGGCAACACCTACATGAATTTGGGTGAGTATACGAAAGCACTTGATTCATTTAAAAAGACTATTGAACTAGAAGGCCCTAGTGCAGAAGTATATTGCTGCATTGGTGCAGCTTATGAAAGTTTAGAACAATTTGAATTAGGCCTTAAATATTATCAGAAGTCAACCAAGATTGACAGCTTATATGATGAAGCCTGGTTTGGTTGTGGTGCTTGTCTTGAAAAGATGGAGAAGTGGAGTGAAGCTAACCATCATTACACAAAAGCACTGAAGTTGCATACCGAAAATTCAGAATACTGGAAAGCGGTAGCGCACTCCGATTTCAAAATCGGACACATTCCACGCAGCTTAGAATCATATGAAGAAGCGGCCAAACTTGATCCAACAGACAAAGAAATCTGGCTCAATTGGTCTTTTATTCATTATGATCAAGGTGAATTTGAGCGTGCGATTGGTATTTTAGCTGAGGGTTTTGCTGAAATTCCCGATGATTCGGAAATGTTTTACAGAATGACAGTCTACTTAATTGCAGGTGGCAAATTTAAGGAGGCCTTTAACTATTTAGAAAATGCATTAATTTTGGACTTCGATGGTCATACAATCCTCTTTGAGTTCTTTCCGCAATTGGAAACACAGAAAGCGCTCTATAAGATCATCGAACAATTTAGAAAAGAAAACAGCTAATGAACTACGAACTAAAAAACCTGCCTGAGCGCACCCGTAAGCCCAGGCAATTCGGTTTTACTATGGCCATGGATAAAGGTCTTAGCGTGCGGGAAGCAGAAGACTTTGTCGCTACCTGTGCCGATCATGTTGACATTGTAAAACTGGGCTGGGCAACTTCCTTTGTTACCCCCAACCTGAAGGAAAAACTAAAAGTATTTAAAGATGCAGGCCTGCCTACTTATTTTGGCGGAACACTCTTCGAAGCTTTTATTATCCGAGACCAATTTGATGACTACCGCAGGGTATTGGATAAATTCGATATGCAGTTTGCTGAAGTATCAGATGGTTCAATAGATTTAGATCACGATAAAAAGTGTGATTACATTGCTAAGCTCTCTGAACAAGTAACCGTACTGTCAGAAGTGGGGTCTAAGGATGCAGATAAAATTATTCCACCATATCAGTGGATTGAATTGATGCAAAAAGAATTAGATGCCGGTGCCTGGAAAGTAATTGGTGAAGCCCGTGAAGGTGGTAACGTTGGTTTATTCCGTTCCACTGGTGAGGTGCGTTCAGGATTGGTACAAGAAATTCTGACTAAAATTCCATTCGAAAAAATTATCTGGGAAGCACCTCAAAAAGCACAGCAAGTTTGGTTTATAAAACTGTTGGGAGCCAACGTAAACCTGGGTAATATCGCACCAAATGAAGTGATTCCATTGGAAACAATTCGCCTGGGTTTAAGAGGAGATACCTTCTTGCATTTCCTGGGTATTGAACGAAAGAAAACAAACACGACACCACCTTTCGAGGTTGAGTAATTATTACTTTGAAAAATCCTGTTGATTATATTCTTCTTTACCTGAAAGGTATTGCCATGGGCGCTGCCGATGTGATACCAGGTGTTTCAGGTGGAACCGTTGCATTTATTAGTGGTATTTATGATGAGTTGTTAGGCTCAATAAAAGCCATAGATGGTGAAGCTATAAAATTGCTTTTTCGCTTTCGAATAGCTGACTTTTGGAAAAAGATCAATGGTAATTTTTTAATTACACTCTTTGCCGGAATACTAACGAGCTTGCTTTCATTGGCCAAACTAATGACGCATTTATTACAAACTCAACCCATACTGATTTGGTCTTTCTTTTTTGGTTTGATCCTCGTTTCTGCTCCATTAGTATTACGTGAAATAAAACAATGGAGTGTTGGGCCAGTCGCCAGTTTTGTGTTGGGTGTTATTGTGGCATATTACATTACCATTGTAACGCCAACGGAAAGCCCGACAAATCTTTTCTTTATCTTCTTCAGTGGGGCACTTGCAATCTGCGCCATGATTTTACCGGGTATATCGGGTGCATTCATACTCTTACTCATAGGGAAGTATCAGTACATGATCACTGCGCTGATTGAATTTAATATCCCTATTGTACTGGTTTTCGCGTCAGGTTGCCTTATTGGTATTATTTCCTTTTCCCGCCTGCTTTCCTGGGTCTTAAATAATTACCATAGTATTGCAGTGGCTGTGCTGGCTGGTTTTATGATTGGTTCGCTTAACAAAGTTTGGCCCTGGAGAGAAATAAAAGAGTATGCAACGAATAGTAAGGGTGAGCAAATTTCAGTTTTTGATCAGAGTATTTTACCGGGGCAGTATTTTGAAGTAACCGGTAAGGATCCATTACTTTTGCAGGCCATATTGATGATGGCATTGGGTGTATTTATTGTGATTTTGATTGAGCGCATTGCTACGCGGCTAAAACTAAAACATTAACATGGAAAAAATATTTGGTTTAATAGGTTCAACAGTTAGTCACTCGTTCTCTAAAGCATATTTCGATGAGAAATTTTTCAGAGATGGTTTAAGAGATCATCATTACGAATTATTTCCACTGAGTTCCATCAACGAACTCACGGATTTAGTAGAAAAGAACAAAGGATTGAGTGGTTTAAATGTAACACTTCCCTACAAAGAAAAAGTAATTGCTTTACTGGATGAAGTTGATGCAGCAGCTAAAGAAATTGGTGCAGTGAATGTTATAAAAATTCAGGAAGGAAAACTTAAAGGATACAATACTGATGCAGCGGCATTTTATGAAACCTTAGAACGCTGGTTGCCAAAAGGTACTACTTTTAAAGCACTGGTGTTAGGCTCTGGCGGTTCTTCAAAAGCAGTACGTCAGGCACTGAAAAAACTTAAGATTGAACATCAGATTGTTTCTCGTGAAGCTGGCAAAGGTCAGCTTACCTATGAAGCATTAAATGCAGACAATAAACAGATATTGGGAGAATGTAATCTGGTGATTAACACAACACCACTCGGTATGCACCCCAATACCGAAACAATGGCGCCTATCAGCATGGAAAATATAGGAAAGAACCATTTTGTTTACGATCTGATCTACAATCCGGCCCGCACCGTATTCTTACAAAAAGCTGAAATGCATGGTGCCACCATTAAGAATGGCCTCGAAATGCTTCATGTACAGGCAGAGAAGTCCTGGGAAATCTGGAATTCCTAACAGGTTTCAAAAAATACAATCCAAAATTCAAAATTATGCTGTAATAATTTTGAATTTTGGATTTTGCACCTTCCATTTACATAATGGATTTTAAACTTACCAGCGAGTATAAACCAACAGGTGACCAGCCAAAGGCTATTGACCAATTAGTGGCCGGTGTTGAACGCGGTGAAGCGCACCAGACGTTGTTGGGTGTAACCGGATCGGGAAAGACTTTTACCATAGCCAATGTGATTGCGCAAACCAATAGACCCACGTTGGTATTGAGCCATAACAAAACCCTGGCGGCACAATTGTATGGTGAGTTCAAACAATTCTTCCCTGAAAATGCAGTTGAGTATTTTATTTCCTACTACGACTACTATCAGCCAGAAGCTTTCATCCCCACTTCTGGATTATACATAGAAAAAGATTTATCCATCAATGAAGAAATTGAGAAGCTGCGCCTGAGTGCAACTTCCTCTTTACTTACAGGCAGAAGAGATGTTATTGTAATAGCTTCTGTTTCGTGTATTTATGGTATTGGTAATCCCGATGAGTTTGGTAAAAATGTAATCAGACTTAAAGCAGGTGAAACCATTGCGCGTAACCGCCTGCTCTTTGCTTTAGTCGATATTTTATACAATAGAACAGAAGCTGAATTTAAACGTGGCACCTTTCGTGTTAAAGGCGATACTGTGGATGTATTTCTCGCCTACGCTGATTATGCACTGCGTATTTATTTCTGGGGTGATGAAATTGAATCCATACAAAGAATAGATCCCGTTAGTGGCAAGAAAATATCTGACGAGAATGTTGTTACTATTTTCCCTGCCAATCTTTTCGTAACCGGAAAAGATTCGCTGCACCAGGCGATAAAAGAAATACAAGACGACATGGTGTTGCAGGTTAAAATGTTTGAAAGTGAAAAAAGACATTTGGAAGCCAAACGCCTGAAAGAACGTACAGAGTTTGATATTGAGATGATGCGCGAACTGGGTTACTGCTCAGGCATAGAAAATTATTCACGCTACTTCGACAGACGTAAAGTAGGTCAGCGACCTTTCTGCTTGCTGGATTATTTTCCCGATGATTATTTAATGGTGATTGACGAGAGTCATGTAACGGTGCCACAGATACGAGCTATGTGGGGTGGAGACAGATCCAGAAAAGTAAATTTGGTTGATTATGGATTCCGTTTGCCTTCAGCGTTGGACAACAGACCACTTACCTTCAATGAATTTGAAGAAATGCACCGACAGGTTGTGTATGTAAGTGCAACACCTGCTGAATATGAATTGAGGAAATCAGAAGGTGTTGTAGTTGAGCAATTGATCAGACCCACAGGCTTATTAGATCCTATCATTGATGTGCGACCCAGCAAAAATCAGATTGATGATTTGCTTGAAGAAATTGATGAGCGCATCAAGAAAAAAGAACGCGTACTGATTACTACCCTGACCAAGCGTATGGCAGAAGAGCTGACCAAATATTTAGATAGGGTAGGGGTGAAGTGTCGTTACATACACTCAGAAGTAAGTACGTTGGATCGTGTTGAGATTTTACGCGAGTTGCGTTTAGGTGTATTCGATGTGTTGGTTGGTGTAAACTTGCTTCGCGAAGGTCTGGATTTGCCAGAAGTTTCTTTAGTTGCCATTATGGATGCTGACAAAGAAGGTTTCTTGCGTAACCAACGTTCATTGGTACAGACCATTGGTCGTGCGGCACGTAATGAAAATGGACGCGTAATCATGTATGCAGATAAGATTACCGAGTCGATGGAGCAAGCCATTGATGAAACAAACAGGCGTAGAAAAATTCAGCTTGATTATAATGCGGAACACGGCATTACGCCTAAAACAATTATCAGAAGTAAAGATTCAATTCTGGGACAAACCAAAGTTGCAGACTCTAAACGCAGCACTAAAAACTACTATGTTGAAAACGAGGAGATAACATTGGCTGCTGATCCTGTTGTAGCTTATTTGAGTAAGGATGAGTTACAAAAAATGGCAGATCGCACGCGTAAGGCAATGGAGAAAGCTGCCAAAGACCTCGAGTTTATTGAAGCAGCAAAACTGCGTGATGAATACCTGGCCATTCAAAAATTAATTGAAGAGAAAAAATAATCTACAGTGAACGGTTTAAGAAAAACGCTTTCTGCTTTCTACACGATATGGGTCTTTGTTATTTTCACAGTATCCATGATCATTTTTCTGCCCGGCATTGTTCTGCCTTTTCTTTTTGGTGAACGCAGTGGTTGGCTTGGCTATAAGTTTTTATGGATATGGGCTTCTGTATTTGATAAACTTACAGGTATTCGCTACAAGCTGATAGGTAGAGAATTTATTGAAAAGAATAAGTCTTACATTTTTGTGAGTAATCACACTTCTTTTTTAGATGCGCCCGGTGTGCGCTTAATGATACCCGGTGAGTTTAAACCCTTGGCAAAAAAAGAGTTGGGGAAGATTCCAATCCTGGGCTTGATCGTGCGATCAGCATGCATAATAGTGGACAGGGGTGACCATAACAGCAGAAAGAAAAGTTTAAACAAATTGGTAGAAGTAATTAAGCGTGGTATATCTCCGCTGATCTTTGCTGAGGGCACCCAAAACAGAACCAAAGATTTATTGCAACCTTTTAAAGACGGTGCTTTTAGAATTGCGATTGACACGCAAACGGACATTCTACCAATGGTGGTCATTGGGGCATCTAAATTAATGTACCCTGGAGAAATTATGATTTCATCGCCTGGTGTAATTAAAGTTGTGGCAGGTAAGCCAATAGCCGTAAAAGATTTTGGAAACGACTTGGCTGCTTTGAAGCAACATACTTTTGAAGTGATGACCAACATGATGTTAAACAAATCATGAAAAGTTTTTTACTGGTTTTTTTGGGTGGAGGATTGGGCAGTGCCTTGCGTTACCTGGTTGGTCGGATAGTAAATCCTTATGCACTTGCATTTCCCTACGCAACACTGATAGCGAATGTATTGGCTTGCTTTGTATTGGGGGTTATTGTTGGTATGGCTGACAGCAAACAGCTAATTGGAAGCAATAGCCGTTTGTTTTGGGCTGTCGGGTTTTGTGGTGGCTTTAGTACCTTTTCAACCTTTAGTCATGAAACGTTGAATTTGTTTAATGCACCTCATCAGTTGATGTCTGTTTTGTATGTCGTACTCAGCGTTACACTTTGTCTGGCTGCAGTATTTACCGGACAATGGTTAATCAAATCTTGATTTATAGTGGCACGTAGACCACTTTTTTTGTTTCAAAAAACTCTTCGTTAAAATATTCCGGAAGATCATAGAGTTGATAAGGTCTTTTCAGTTCATTCAGCTCTTCTTCAAGATCGCCACCCTTTAAATAGAGTATGCCATTATCTCTTTCATGCATAGACTTAGCTTTTGTCTTGCGGTGAATCCACTGGTGAAATTCTTTGATACGCGTAACAGCCCTGCTTACAATAAAATCATACTCGCCTTTTAATTGTTCAGCCCTGGCCTGTTCTGCTTTTACATTTTTTAAACCCAAAGCAGCAGACACTTCTTTCACCACGGTAATTTTTTTTCCGATGGAATCAACAAGATGAAAATTTACTTCAGGGAAAAGTATCGCCAAAGGAATGCCCGGGAAGCCTCCACCTGTACCCACATCAAGAATGTCTGAGCCTGCTTTGAATTGCTGT
Source organism: Chryseotalea sp. (assembly GCF_057350905.1). Lineage (NCBI taxonomy): Bacteria > Pseudomonadati > Bacteroidota > Cytophagia > Cytophagales > Chryseotaleaceae > Chryseotalea > Chryseotalea sp. Next base: position 29,182 of record NZ_JBMRCF010000016.1, read on the forward strand.
ACTTTGGCAATCCCTAGTGAATGCAGTACATGATTTGTGTAAAGATTGTCAATGTCTTTGCGCGAAATAACATTGATTTTCTCATTCCAATCCGAGTACAGATCAAACAACATTTCGAATTGTTTTTTCTGCGTTTCAGAAAGATCGGGGAAGTATTTTAAAATGATATCGGATCTCAAGCTGGAGAATTTGAAATTTCAAATGTTAAATTTAAAATTAAATATGGTCTCTTTTGTTCTTGACCATTTCATACATCAGTTCTCTCGCTCGGTGCAGCTGTGCTTTAACTGTACCCAACGGAGCCTCTATACGCTCTGCTATTTCTTCATAAGATAATTCTTCGTAGTAACGCAGTCTGACCAGTTTCTGATATTTAGCGGGCAACTTATCAACAAAGATTAACAAGAGCTCAGCTTTCTGGGCACGAATGGTTTCCTCCTGTGGGTTGTTGTTTTCGTCTTCTACATCAATGGAAACAGACTGTCCATCGTCATCAGTATATGTGTTTTCTATACTGAGTGTATTCAGTTTCTTTTTGCGAATATGGTCAATGGTATTGTTGGTAGCAATCCTGAAAAGCCAGGTGCTGAAGGTATAATCTTTTTTGAAACGGTGCAGACTTCTGAAAGCTTTGGCGAAAGATTCGATCGTAAGGTCTTCGGCATCATCTACATTTCTGACCATCTTAAGCACCATGTGGTAGACAGCACGCTTATAACGCTGCAACAGCTTGGCATAAGCGGCATCATCCCCATCTACGGCACGATCGATCAGCTGGAAATCTTCCAGTGCTTTTTGTGAAAACCTGCTTTCGTCTAATTCTTCCATTGAATCTTTTTCGTTAACAGAGCGGTCGGAGCTGTGGTAAGATAGTAAATGCCGTAAATAATGTCTAACGCCAACACCGACCAAAGTTCAAAACCATCTCCGAAACGTTTTGTGGCAATGTACAGTGTTATAGTCATGACCATTAAACGCAATAATAGAGCCGCGGCTATAAAAATGGGATTAACGGAAAGAAAAAGTAAAACGATACCCAAAATAAGGCTTACCACCCAGCTTAAAACAAAGGGTGCCAGAAGTAAGCGGTCGATAAATTTATATCTTTTCCCTGCTGCCAGATGCCGTATTTTCTGGTGAAAAAACCCCGCTACCGTATCTTTAGGTACAGAGGATACAAGCGTTTGCGCACCAATGGCCACAGTAGTATTACTGCCTTTGGCATGCTTGTTCACAAAAAGATCATCATCACCACCCGTATAAGAGAGCATGTTGGTAAACCCCTTATTGTCCATGAACAAGGATTTGCGATAAGCCATATTTCGCCCCACACCCATATAAGGTCTTTTTAACAAGGCAAAGCCCAGGTATTGCAAGGCAGTGATAATCGATTCAAATCTGATAAAACGATTAAGCCACCCGGCTTTCTTTTGATATGGTGAGTAGCCTAAAATGATTTGTGTGTTCTCGCTAATACTTTCACCCAAACCAGACAACCAATTGAGTGATTCAGGTCTGCAATCAGCATCGGTGAGCACGATCCAATCATGTTTGGCGGCACGAATGCCAAGGGTTAGTGCATATTTTTTACCATTGATGTGATCGGGGGTATGGTCAACATGCACCATGCGCAAAGCAGGATGTAAGCTTGTCTCTGTTAAAAGCCAATCACGTGTGGCATCATTACTTCTGTCGTCAACAACTATGACTTCAAAATTGGGATGCTGCTGCTGCAAAAGGGAAGGGATAAGCACTTGTAAGTTCTCTAATTCATCGTGCGCACACACAACCACAGAAAGTGGCGTGGCCATTTTGGGGGATAAAGCACTGTTAACTTTTGTTCTCTTCGAAAAAGCAATTACGAATAGCGTGAAGTAGATGAGTTGCGCAATAATGGCAGCAAAGAAAAAATATTCCAGATACAGCAAGACAATAAATTTGGGGCACAAGATAAGGAAATGAAAAAGGAAGAAATGAGCAATCTTCAAATTTTTAAGATACAATTACTCGTACCAAAGCCCAACCTCTCTTCTGTCGTACCTTGGTTTACGCACTTTCTCTTTAATGTTGTCAGGTTGTGTTTCGTTTTTACGGAAATTCTTAGCCCAGAATAAGCGGATGTTGGTAAAGAGGTCGCGCTCGCCTTTTACATTGTTCTTATTTGTTTTCACAAACTGTGCGTCAGGATGATAATCCGGATTCTTGAAGAAGTTGAACTTTTGCATTTTTATATTGCCCTGGTAATTGGCTGCCTTTGCAAAAGCTTTGCCGGGCTCACGTACTTTTAATGCCTCTCGGCTAGAGGACGGGTTGCGAATGTACTGGTAGGCTTTGGTCTTGCCGTAAATTCCGCTGGTAGCAAAAACAGACTTGCTTGGGTCGCGCTTTAGCAGGGCATCTTCATGGGCATTTTTATTTCTTGCCCACCCAGGTTGTTTCACTTTAGTAGTAAGGTTGTTAATGGCAAAGGTTCCGGCACTCTGCTTGCGTTTCATAATGGAGGCGTCATGTGCATTCGGATTTTGTTTGTACCCAGGGCTCTTCATTCGTATTTGTAAACCATCTGTCAGGAATACAGTGCCGCTCGGATCTTTCTTTAACAGGGCATCCTCGTGGGCATTTTTGTTTCTAGCCCAGCCATTTTGCTTTACTTTGGTAGTGATACCATTGGCCAGATAAGTTTGTTCTGATTGTTTACGTTTCAGTATAGCGCCAGCGTTGGCATTTGGATTGTGTGTGTATCCCGGACTTTTAACAGCGATCTGTAAGCCGTCAGTTCGGAATACATTTCCTCCCGGATCCTTTTTCAGCAAAGCTTTTTCGTGTGCATACTTACTTCTTGCCCATCCAGGCTGCAACTTTCTTATTGGCATGATGCCAGCTAACCAGGCATTCTTTTGTTCCTTCTTCCGTAATGCACTTGCATGCTGGTAAGGGCTCTTAAGGTATTTGTTCTGTTTCTTAAAGCCTGTGAAAGATTCTCCCTGATCTACCAAAACCTTACCAACACCAATGGTTCCTTTGTAAGTAGCTGCCTGTATACCAGTCTTTGAAGGTGCGCGTTGGGCAATGGGTCTGTTGTTATTATTCCATAGTTGACCACTCACACTTCCTCCGCCTTTGAGGGGTCGGGTTGCAGGAATATTGCCAGCATAATTAACATTTTTAATACCAATGCCTGGCTGTCTTGGATTAATGGGTCGACCATTATTGTTCCACAACTGACCACTTACACTGCCACCTCCTTTAAGTGGTTTGGTGGCAGGGATATTACCGGCATAATTAACATTTCTGATACCAATGCCTGGTTGTCTTGGATTAATGGGTCGACCATTATTGTTCCACAATCTACCGCTTACACTGCCGCCTCCCTTAAGAGGCTTGGTGGCAGGGATATTACCGGCATAATTAACATTTCTGATACCAATGCCTGGTTGTCTTGGTGTAATGGGTTGCCCATTATTATTCCACAGTTTACCGCTGACACTACCACCACCTTTGAGGGGTTTGTTAGCTTTTAAATTACCGGCATAATTAATATTTCTGATACCAATGCCGGGCTGTCTGGGTGTAATAGGTTGTCCATTATTATTCCAGAGTTTACCGCTGACACTACCACCACCTTTGAGGGGTTTATTGGCTTTTAAATTACCGGCATAGTTAATATTTCTGATACCAATGCCGGGCTGTCTTGGTGTAATGGGTTGGCCATTGTTATTCCACAGTTTGCCACTAATGCTACCACCGCCCTTGAGGGGTTTGCCTGCTTTTAAATTGCCAGCGTAATTAATACCCCGGATACCAATACCTGGTTGTCTTGGCGTGATGGGTTGTCCATTGTTATTCCACTTTCGACCACTTACACTACCACCTCCACTGATTACTCTTTTGCCATTAAGTCTACTTTGATAACGCGCTGTTTTCTCTGCACGTTTACCAGGCGTTTTTACAGGAATAGGCATGCCTACTTTGCCAACATATTTGCCTGAGTAGGATTTAAAACCACCAATACTTTTGTTCTTTGGATGATCGCCTACTTTTGCTCTGGCGAGTTTTGGTGCATAGATGGGAGCATTGCTTCCACCTTTTTTGGATTCGAAGTTGCGACCTCGAATTTTGCGACCAGATAAATCACCCAACCATGCCTTAGGCTGTTTTCGGGTAGCTGATTTATAAGACCCTGCGGCTGGACCTTTATAAGCACGATCTCCCCTTGGCTTTTTGCTTCTTGGATCGATGGTAGGTTTAATAACAGCTTGTGCTGGGGACTGGAAATTGCGCATGCGCAAAGGTCTTCCGGCAAGATCTTTACCGGATACATCGCCTTCTTTCTTTTTCACACTAAAGAAACCCACAAATGGATTGAGTCCTTTATGACGTATGAACGCCCGTGATGATGATTTCGGTGTGGCACCTATTCTTTTAGAAGAGATTGGCCGTGAGCGATTTCCTTGTAAACGGGCAAGCTCTCGCCTATTTGAGGCAGGTTTTTGAATAATGGGTGATCGATAATTTTTAAAGGCACCACCTTGTTTGCCTGACATACTTTGTCTCTTCAGCTGAGCACTACTTGATCGTACCTGCACCTTTCTGCCGGAGGCTGCTCGTGCACTGGCTTGTTGTGTGTCGCGTGGCTTGCGCGATGCATTGTTGACGTAACGATTACTGCGGTTCGAATAGATATTTTGTCTTGAAGATTTTGCAGTGACTGACCTTACCTTAACGCGCCTTTTGGGTGTGGACCCACTCATGCCCTGTGGATCCTTTGGTTTGCGAGAGGCATTATTGACATAGGGGTTTGATCGCTGGGAATAAACATTCCGCCTGCTGCTCTGTGAGCTAACACTTCTCACATTTTTTTGCGGGTAAACATTCCGCTTTGAAGCAGCAGCAGAAACAGACCTTACGGCTACGCGCTTGGCAGGTTTACCTGCAGATCTTCCTCTTTCACGATCACGAGGGGTGCTGCTATAAATCGGTCTTATTGGTGTTCCCGCCCTGTCACGTCCCTGGCGCGGACTTCGTGTGGCAGTTCTGGGCTGCGGGTAACTGGCATTGGCCTTATTGGCTGATGATTTATTTTTAGTTCTCAGCCGTCTTCCGGCAATATCCTTGGTTTTGGCCCTGTCGCCTTGTTTGGATTTAACTTTAAACCGTGTTTGACGTGTTTCTTTTTTATTGGGTGCTGCTGGCCTGTCGCCCTTGGTATTTTGAGCATTTACCTGCCCGGATGATAGTAAAATAAACATCCAAAGCCCCAGTAAAACGGGCCAGCGAAGCATACAAGCGATATGACGGGGTGATCCTTGCAAAAAATTGGCTAAGTAAGGAGCTAAGATAACGAAAAAAACAGCATCACTGTATTTGTATGCGTTAAGTAAAATCTTCCAGGAGACTTTTGTTAATACAGGACTTGCTCCATGTTCGACTATGTATAGGCTCTCCTAAACCGGATTAAAAATCCTTTGAGATGGCTTCCGAATTTTAAATTCGGAAGAGCTAAAAAGAGCTTAGATTCCTCAAAAAGATGCGTCTTTGATTTCCCTTTTATCAAACTTGAATTTCCTATGCTTCCTTGCAGCATGCTCAGGCAAGGCCTTATGCTATCTTTGGTCTGGAAGGGAATGCGGGGATAGCATACAGCCTTGAATGAGTATGCGAGGCCCAGCGGCCTGAGAGCAAAAACTCGCATGCTGCTAATTGCTCTAATAATCTAAATTAATCATGTGATTTTCTTCAAGGGATTAACATATCAGTGTTTAGTTTTCTTCGTCATGCCTGCCACTACCTCATGTCATTCCTCGCAAAGACGCGTTGTTCTTAAGTTAGTCCACCGATTTGTCAATTCCTTATTGCTAATGATCATTTCTTTTCAATGCAGACTTCTTTGTCAATTCTCAACTTCATAAAACCCCATTGTCCCTACAAAGAAGATGCCCGAAATAAATCTGTTCTCAGCTTTTCTTAGAAGCTTAAGAGTTTTTCTATTGCTTCCTTGATTCTTCCTTTTGGCAAAAAGTTATTTTCTAAAGTAGGTGCAAAAGGAATGGCTGTATCAAGACTGGCCACACGCATAACAGGTGCGTCCAGATCGCGGAAACAATGCTCGCTTATCCAGGCACTGATCTCACCACCAATACCACCTGTTAAAGTGTCTTCGTGGAGAATGAGTACGCGGTTAGTTTTCTTCACAGTTTCAGCCACGGCTTCTTTATCCCAAGGCAGCAAGGTTCGTAAATCAAGGATGTCAGCTTTTACTTCAGGCATCGTGCTGATAATTTCTTTTGCCCAATGCACACCCATACCGTAAGTAATAATTGATAAATCACTTCCCTCGTTAACAAGCTTTGCTTTACCAATCTCTACTGTATAGTAATCATCCGGAATCATCTCCTTGATGGAGCGATACATAAGCTTATGCTCAAAGAACATGACTGGATTAGGATCATCAAACGATGCACACAATAAACCTTTTGCATCATAAGGATTAGATGGATACACAATTTTTAATCCGGGCGTATGAAAAAACCAGGCTTCATTACTCTGCGAATGGAATGGGCCCGCAGCAGTACCAGCACCTGTAGGCATGCGTACGACTACATCAGCAGCTTGCCCCCAACGCCAGTGTGCTTTAGCCAGATTATTAACTATTTGATTGAAGGCCTCTGTTACGAAGTCAGCAAATTGCATTTCAACCATGGCCTTCATGCCTTTAATGGATAAGCCAAGGCCAGCTCCCGCAATAGCCGCTTCACAAATAGGTGTGTTGCGCACACGTGCTTTACCAAACTTCTCTACAAAGCCTTCAGTGATTTTAAACACACCGCCATACTCTGCAATGTCTTGTCCCATAAGCACCAGGTTGTCGTGGCGCTCCATGCTTTGGCGCAAGCCATCACTGATGGCATCGATAAAACGTTTTTCTGATTGTGTGTTAGAAGCGGGAGCAATAACAGATTGTATATAGGGTGCATGAACGTCCTGCAACTCTAGTTCAGTACTTGCTTCAGGGTGTGTCTCTTCAAAGGCTACTGCCAGTCCGTCTTCAATTTCTTTCTTTAGTTCTTTTCGGAGGTTTTCAATGTAAGCCGCATCAACTACACCTTCCGCCAATAAAAACTGTTCATAATTTTCAACTGGATCTTTTTTAGCCCAGGTCTCCATCAGTTCTTTGGGAACATACTTGGTGCCACTGGCCTCTTCGTGTCCGCGCATGCGGAACGTTATACACTCCAAAAGAACTGGCTTGGGATCTCTCCGCATTTTTTCGGCAATGCGAACTACTGTGCTGTAAACTTCCAGGATATTATTGCCATCTACCTGAACACCCTCTATGCCATAACCAATGGCCTTGTCTATAAATTGTTTGCAGCGAAACTGCTCATTGCTGGGTGTTGAAAGGCCGTAACCATTATTTTCAATGACAAAGATTACGGGTAAATCCCACACGGCAGCCACATTCATGGCCTCATGAAAATCGCCCTCACTGGTGCCACCATCCCCGTTAAATACGGCAGTAACTTTTTTCTCACCTTTTAGTTTGGAGGCAAGGGCAATGCCATCAGCCACACCATTTTGTGGGCCAAGGTGAGATATCATACCAACAATATGATGTTCGTTGGTGCCGAAATGAAAAGAGCGATCGCGCCCTTTTGTATAACCCATCATAGTACCCTGCCATTGGGCAAACAGCCTGTCAAAAGGCATCTCGCGACCGGTAAACACCCCTAAATTGCGGTGCATAGGTAAAATATATTCGTCTTTTTCCAGGGCTTGCGTAAGTCCCACAGAAATAGCCTCTTGCCCTATGCCGCTAAACCATTTACTGATTCGATTTTGGCGAAGAAGAATTAGCATTTTCTCCTCGATTAACCGGGGAAAAAGAATGGCGCGGTAAAGCTTCTTAAGGGTGTCGGGTGTTAGTTGCTGGCGATCAAATTTCATACTGCAAATTCGATGCGAAGATAGGAGATTTTAGCAGATGCGCTTGCTAAGCCAAGGTCACATCCTTATCTTCATCCCGACTAAATAACCAATCCAGCCCCCTCATGAAATTCTCTGAAATTCTCAATTTATTTAAACAAGGAAAAGGCTCTGCACGCAGCCACATGAAAAACCTTATTGAAATGGCCGCTGTTGATGGCAATTTCGATCAGGTAGAATTTGAACTATTGAAAACCATTGCCAAGCGAAACGGAATTTCTGAAAGTCAGCTCAAGGAAATAAGGCAGAACCCCAATGATATTGTATTCGAGGTACCTGCCGACAAGCGTGAAAAATTCCATCAACTGTATGACCTTGTACACATGATGAGCGTAGATAATGCCATTCATGATGAAGAGTCGAAGCTATGTAATTTGTATGCCATCAAGTTTGGCTACAACCGCGATCGCATAAAAGAACTCATTGAAGCTATCCGCAATAACATTGTCAACAAGCAAAATCATGACGAAACCATGAAGCGTGTTGAGTGGATGATTAATTAATCTGGATTTTAGGGGTAGCCTTAAACCAAGAAGAACTATGTTTGTTGTTGAATTTGTTCTTCTACCATGATTTCATTTAACGAATTTACACTTGATAACGGCCTGCAGGTTATTGTACACGAAGACCCGAGCGTGCAGATTGCTGTTCTTAATATTTTGTATGACGTAGGCTCCCGCGATGAACGTGCGGATAAAACAGGTTTTGCTCATTTGTTTGAGCACCTGATGTTTGGCGGCTCAAAAAATATACCTAGTTACGATGAGCCGCTGCAACGCGTGGGTGGCGAAAACAATGCCTTCACCAGTACAGATATTACCAACTACTACCTTACCGTACCCGCTACCAATATAGAAACAGGTTTCTGGCTGGAGAGTGACCGGATGTTGAGTTTGTCATTCGATCCACAGGTGCTGGAGGTTCAGCGCAAGGTGGTAATAGAGGAGTTTAAGCAGCGTTATCTCAACCAACCCTATGGCGATGTTTGGCTCAAGCTAAGGCCGCTCGCCTATCAGGTGCACCCTTACCAATGGGCGACTATCGGTAAGGAGATTAGTCATATTGAAAATGCTACCATGGATGACGTGAAGCATTTTTTCTTTCAGCACTATGTGCCCAACAATGCCATTTTAGTAGTGGCAGGTAATGTTAAGCTTGATCAGGTAAAACAATTAGCAGAGAAATGGTTTGGGCCTATACCCGCTGGCAAACGACAAGAAAGAAATTTACCGATTGAACCTAAGCAAACACAGAAGCGCAGTGCAACAGTAGAAGCAAATGTACCTGCAGATGCCTTGTATATGACATGGCACATGCCCGGTCGCTTTCATGATGATTACTACGCCAGCGATTTACTGAGCGATGTGTTAAGCAGAGGAAAATCAAGCAGGTTGTACAATCAGCTGGTGAAAGAAAAAGAAATATTTACTTCAATTTCTTCCTTTGTGATGGGCACTGTTGACCCAGGCATGTTTGTGATTAGTGGCAGAGTAAACAAAGGGATAAGTCTGCAGCAGGGAGAAGAGGCTGTACAGGCAGTGTTGTCGCAGATTGTGAAAGACGGTATTCAGAAGGAAGAGTTGGTGAAAGTAAAAAACCAGACTTTATCAACCCTGGCTTTTGGTGAAGTGGAGGTGATGAACCGTGCCATGAATTTAGCTTTTGCTAAATTATCTGGTGATGCTAATCTCGTTAATCAGGAGATGAACAAGATTGATGCTGTCTCTTCCGATGAAATCAAACGTGTGGCTGGTAGCATCCTGACAGAACAAAATCTCTCAACCTTGTATTATCAATCAGCAAGTACTAAGTAAAATCATTTATTATAATGAATATACGTATAGGCATGGGCTTCGATGTGCATGAACTGGAAGCAGGACGCAACTTTTATCTTGGAGGCATTCAGTTGACAGATGCGCCTAAGGGTGCCGTTGGTCATTCAGATGCTGATGTTTTGATTCACGCCTTGTGCGATGCGCTGTTGGGTGCTGCTAACCTGAGAGATATAGGTTATCATTTTTCTAATACTGATAAGCGCTGGAAGGGTATGGATAGTAAATTCTTTTTAAAAGAAGTGACCAGACTGCTCGCTGAAAAAAACTGGCGCGTAGGCAATGTGGATTGCACTATTGTTTTAGAAAAGCCCAAGATTAACCCACACATTGAGGCCATGAAAAAAGTGTTGGCACCCTTAATGAATGTGGAGGAAGATGCGGTGTCGATTAAAGCAACTACGAACGAAACGCTGGGGTATGTAGGTAGAGAAGAAGGTGTGTGTGCCTATGCTGTAGCTTTAATACATAAAGAAAGTTCTCCGGTGATGAAAGCCGAATGAGCATGATTGAATTAATTACCACGGGCGATGGTTCGCACTCCTTGCTGAATACAGCATTGGATGAAACTTACCATTCGCGTCATGGTGCTTTACAGGAATCGAAGTATGTATTTATTAAACAAGGACTCGATTTTTTTGTGGAGAAAACTGGTGGTAAACAGGTGTCCATTCTTGAAGTTGGTTTTGGAACCGGTTTGAATGCGTGGCTGAGCTTGCAACAGGCGCCAATGCTGAACATCAACATTTCGTATACAACTTTAGAGACCTATCCTTTGCCAGCCTCCGTATGGCCTGGTTTGAATTATGCCGTTGATGGCAAATTTAAAAGTGAGTTCCTGAAACTGCATGAGGCCGAATGGAATAAGGAAGTCGAAATTGCTACTGATTTCACGCTTCATAAAGTAGAACAGCGTCTTCAGGATTTTGATTCGGCAGGAGAACTATTTGACATTATTTATTTCGATGCTTTTGCCCCCAACAAGCAACCGGAGTTGTGGGAGGCACCCATGTTGTTTAAGGTCGTCAATGTACTCAAGCCATCAGGAGTTTTTGTAACCTATTGCGCTAAGGGGCAACTCAAGCGCGACCTCAAATCTTTTGATCTGGCCGTTGAATCCCTGCCGGGCCCTCCGGGTAAAAGAGAAATGGTAAGGGCTTCAAAAAAATGAGCAATAAAATAGACTTGTTCTATCTTTGCGGTTTAACGGAACAATTGTGTCGAACAAGAAAGTAAATATTGGTACTGTACAGATGACTTGTACAGCCAAGCCAGCCGAAAACCTGGATAAGGCAATTGCAAAAATCAGAGATGCAGCCGCAAAAGGTGCGCAGATCGTTTGCCTGCAGGAGTTGTTCACCTCACTGTATTTCTGTGATGTGGAGGATTACGAAAATTTTAAATTAGCGGAAGCCATTCCCGGCCCCTCTACCGATGCGCTTTCGGCTGTAGCCAAGGAATTGAATGTTGTCATCATCGCTTCCCTTTTCGAAAAACGAACAGAGGGGTTGTATCACAACACCACAGCAGTTATTGATGCAGATGGAAAATATTTAGGGAAGTACAGAAAAATGCACATCCCGGATGATCCTGCTTACTACGAAAAATTTTATTTCACACCGGGTGATTTGGGTTATAAAATATTCAGGACCAAGTTTGCCACATTTGGTGTGCTCATTTGCTGGGATCAGTGGTACCCTGAAGCAGCACGTATAACCTCATTGATGGGAGCGGAGATTTTGTTTTACCCTACAGCAATCGGGTGGGCTACCTCGCAGGATGAGGCTACGAATACCGAACAGTATAATGCCTGGCAAACGATTCAGCGCAGCCATGCTGTTGCCAATGGCGTACACGTTGTAAGCGTAAATCGTGTTGGTCTTGAGCAAAATGGTGCTATGAAATTCTGGGGTGGTTCTTTCATCTCTAATCCTTTTGGCAGTGTGATTTACCTGGCTTCGCATGATAAAGAAGAAGTGCATGTGCAGGAACTTGATTTAGCCAAAACAGATCGTTACAGAACACATTGGCCATTCTTGCGCGACAGGCGTATTGATTCTTATCAGCCTATTACGAAAAGATATATTGACGAAGAATAAATAGTCCGGAAGTCAGTTAAGTCCGAGAGCAGATGAGTTTTAAATTCGAGAAATTGATTGTCTGGCAGAAGGCTGTTGACCTTTCAGATAAGGTTGATAACCTGACAAAGAAATTTCCAAAAGAGGAACTATATATTCTTACCTCTCAGTTTAAAAGAGCCGCAGATTCTGTATCCTTAAATATTGCTGAAGGATCTACAGGACAGACCAATCCTGAATTCAGTAGATTTCTCGGCTATGCACTTCGGTCCAATATTGAGGTTGTGGGCTGTTTATATCTTGCTAAGAGAAGGCCATGTATCTGCGAAGAAGAGTTTAAAGAAATTTATGACTTCTGTGAAGAAATACTTGTAATGATAAATTCACTTCGAAAATCACTTAAATGACTAACAAACTTTCTGACTCCTCAGCTTCCCGACTTTCGGACTTGCCCACACCTAAGCAACTCGGTTACCACTTTCCCGCAGAATTTGCCAAGCATGATGCCACCTGGTTAAGCTGGCCGCACAAAGAAGCCTCGTGGCCGGGTAAGATTGAAACCATCTATCCACGCTATGCAGAATTTATAAAACTGGTAGCAGAAGGGGAGAAGGTGAAGATTAATGTGCTTGACGAAGCGATGAAGCAAAAAGCACTGCGTCACATTACTAAAGCCGGAGCTGACCTGAATAATATTGAATTCTTCTTTCATCCTACAAACGATGCCTGGTGTCGTGATCATGGACCTGCCTTTTTAATCAATAAGGTTGAGCAAAAAAAGATGATTGTGGATTGGGGCTACAATGCCTGGGGTGGAAAATATCCGCCTTTCGATCTCGATGATGTAATTCCAACCCTGATAGCGAAGCATTACAACATACCGGTGGTACATCCCGGGATTGTAATGGAGGGAGGCTCAGTAGAGTTTAATGGTAAAGGAACATTACTGACTACACGGGCTTGTCTGTTGAATGAAAACAGAAATCCGCATTTGAATCAACAGCAGATTGAAGAATATTTGATTAATTACTATGGCGTTAACCACATTTTGTGGTTAGGCGATGGTATTATAGGTGATGATACTGACGGACATATTGATGACCTTACCCGTTTTGTCAATGAAGATACTGTTGTAACGATTGTAGAGGAGAATAAGCAGGACGAGAACTATGAAATTCTGCAGGAGAATTTGAAGGATTTGAAGCAACTCAGACTTGAGTCAGGAAAACAATTGAATATTGTGGAGTTGCCCATGCCGTCAGCTATTGTTTATGACGACATGCGTTTGCCAGCGTCTTATGCCAACTTCTACATTGCTAATAAATATGTAGTAGTGCCAACCTTCCGCGACAAGCATGACGACCGTGCATTGGATATTTTACAAAGCTGCTTTAAAGATCGTAAGGTAGTCGGTGTTGATTCAGTAGATATTATCTGGGGGCTTGGCTCTTTCCATTGCCTCAGTCAGCAGGAACCTGCTATTTGAATGAGTGCAAGCCATTGGGTGTAAGCATAGCATCCAATGGCACATCATGCACATCCACATCATCAATAATCTCGGGTGTGTCGAAAAGTGAAACACCTATTTTTCTACAAGTTGGTTTACAAGTTTTGAGAAAAACATCGTAGTAACCTTTTCCATAACCTACTCTGTTACCCTTGGTGTCATAGCAGAGTAAAGGGACAAGAACCAAATCTATTTTTTCTGCCGGTGTGGGCACACCATGTTTGGGTTCCTCTATACCCCACTTATTTTTTTCAAGTTGATGAAGCCCTTCGAAATAAATATTTTCCATGCCGCCTGCTGCATTGATTTTTGGAAGCGATAGCCGAATGTGTGGAGATTCCCTGCGTATCCGGTCAATCATCATCCAGGTGTCGGGCTCGTGCTTTTCGCGAATGGGTAAAAAAACATGAACTGTTTTTATAAAAGATAAATCGATGCTACTGAAAAAAGTATGATAGAGTGCCAGGTTTAATTGCTGATAGTTGGCTTCGCCAATAGCTTGACGTTTTCGCAAATACAATTTTCTAAGCTCGGCTTTTGTCATAGAAGTTTACAAAACAATTTACAAAGCTTTCTTGTAAGGCAAACAATGAAAGATTTTGGAACACATTAATCTTGTTTGCGGCAAACAAAAAATACAATAGAGTGGACGTATATTAAATAAAAAAGTCAGGGCATTTGCCCTGACTTTTTATTATGAAACGAATACAGCTTAGAATTGCTCAAATTGAGAGAAGAAGAAAGCGCCTTCAATAGCGGCATTCTCATCACTGTCACTTCCGTGAATAGCATTTGCTTCGATAGACTTGGCAAATAAGTTTCTGATGGTACCGGGTGCTGCCTTAGCAGGATCCGTTGCGCCAATCAGTTTGCGAAAATCTTCAACTGCATTGTCTTTCTCTAAAATCATGGGTACAATGGCACCACTGCTCATGTAAGCACATAAATCGTTATAGAAAGGACGTTCTTTATGTATGGCGTAGAACTTGCCAGCCAACTCCTTGCTCAAAGCAGTTTTCTTCATCGCAATAATGCGAAAACCAGCCTCTTCAATCATTTTTGTAATCGCACCAACGTTATTAGCCCCTGTTGCATCAGGCTTAATCATCGTAAAAGTTCTGTTTGTTGCCATTTTATACTATTAATTTTTAGTTTTTTTAAGAATGGAATCGGGCGTACTACCTTGAATTCGGGCGCAAAATTAGCCTTTATTCCCTTAAATCCCTATAAAACATCGAGAATTGGACAAATAGAGGTCTAATCGTTAAAAACCATAAATCCTGATTAAATCCTGATTATTTTTGCCTTCTTTTTTACCTATGGAACAGGCCCAAGCCTTAAAAGCTTTTCTTAACCAACCCAGAAGGGTAGTGGTCACCACGCACCATAAACCTGATGCGGATGCTTTGGGCTCTTCACTTGGCCTGGCCGGCTATTTAAAGAAGAAGGGACATCAGGTGCAGGTAATCACACCAAGCGATTACCCAAACTTTTTAAGCTGGATGCCCGGCAATGAAGAAGTGATTGCTTACGAACCTGCCAAGGCAAAAATGGTGGCTGACAAAATCAACGAGGCGGAAATTATTTTCTGCCTGGATTTTTCGGCCCTCTCAAGAATTTACGATATGGCTGATATGGTCAGACATTCCAAGGCGAAAAAGGTAATGATCGATCACCACCTGGAGCCGGAAAATTTTGCAGACTTTGTACAATGGAATGTTGATGCAGCCTCTACTGCGCAGCTGGTGTATCAGTTAATAATTGAATTCGGAGAACGTAATATTATCGATACAAATATTGCCTCGTGTTTGTACGCAGGTCTGATGACTGATACAGGAGGCTTCAGACACAATAACACACACCACGAAGAATTTTTGATTGCATCCGACCTTGTATCGCTGGGTGCAAACCCTTCCCGCATTTCTAAATTAGTATACGAAACAAATACCCTGGAACGTTTAAGACTTACAGGTTTTGTGTTAAGCGAAAAACTGGTGGTATTGCCTGAATATAAAACGGCTTACATCACCCTTACCGATCAGGAGTTAAAACGTTTTAGCTCACAGACGGGCGATACTGAAGGTCTGGTTAATTATGGCTTGTCAATACAAGGCATTAAAATGGCTGCTTTCATTTACAAGCGTAAAGACGATGTAAAATTATCCTTCCGTTCCCTGGGTAGTTTTTCGGTAAGTGATATGGCACGTGCACACTTTGAAGGTGGAGGCCACAAGAATGCAGCCGGAGGGCAGTCCAAACTATCATTAGAAGAGACCATTCAAAAATTTTTAAAACTTCTTCCCAATTATAAAGAACAATTAAACGCAATCGATTAAATCCATACAATGAAAATTACACACTTATTTTTTGCAGCCCTGGTAGTTATTGGCGCTGCCTGCAGTTCATCAGAAAAGGAAACTCCCAACGGTTTTAAATATACTGTATTAGCAAAAGGAGATGGCAATCTGGCAAAACCTGGTCAGCTGTTAATGGTTGATTTTGTTTTTAAAGATTCTAAAGACTCTGTTTGGAATGATACCTACAAGGCGGGCATGCCTGCTCCTGTGATGATCAATGACAGTGCATCGATGGCCACTGAGTTTGGTGTTATGCAAATGTTCCGCATGTTATCGCCTGGCGACAGTGTGACTTGCAGCATGCCTATTCAAAAGTTTTTTAATGAGATGGCGGGTGGACCTGTGCCTCCGGGCATTGATACAACCCTCACCATGACTTACATTTTTAAAGTAAGAGAAATCAGTGAAGTGGCCGATTTCCAGGCTAAGCAAATGAAACTGGCGGAAGAACGCAGTGCAAAACAATTGCAATCAGATATTGAAGCAATTGATGTGTACTTGGCCGCTAAGGGCATTACGGCAGAAAAAATGGAATCCGGCATTCGCTATGTAATAACAAATCCAGGTAAAGGAGCCAATGCCCAATCAGGTCAGGCAACAACGGTAAATTACACCGGCTATACACTTGATGGTTTGTACTTCGACTCCAGCATTAAAACAGTTGCTGAGGAAAAAGGTATTTATAATCCACAACGCGAACCTTATGCGCCTTTTGACGTAACCATTGACCAGACCGGTGTAATAAAAGGCTGGCACGAAGCGTTGAAGGTTATGAACAAAGGTTCTAAAGCTACCTTCTACATTCCTTCGCCCCTGGGCTATGGTGCACGTAAGGTGAGCAACGAAATTAATGAGAACCAGATTTTAGTGTTCGACATTGAAATGTTAGATATCAAATGAGATTAAGTTTATTTTTTATTGTTGTAATCTTTTTTATTTCACTGGCTTGCGGAGATGACGAAAAGTCAGCGGATGAAAAACTAAGGGATCAGTTGAATTTAGACACCTTGGCAATTGATGCCTACCTGCAAAGCAAGGGTATTGTAGCGCAACGAGGCAGTAGCGGTATACGCTATGTTATTCATGAGAAGAGCACCAGCACCGTTTCTCCACAATACTACACCAACAATACACCTCCTGGAGACTGTTTTGTTACCTCCTACAAAGGATTTGTTGTTTCTGTTGATACAATCTTTGATCAAGGATCGAATTTTGAGACTTCCTTAGCTCGTGATCCCATTACGGGTAAAGATATCATCAATGGCTGGAAAATTGCTTTTCAATTGTTGGATGTAGGTGATTCGGCAACTATTTATATTCCATCAGTTTTTGCGTACGGAAGTGCAGGTAGTGGTAAGTCCATACCTCCAAACTCCAATTTATATTTTCATGTAAGACTCAAGCAGGTATTCAAGCAAGAGTTTAACCCGGCAAACGGACAGTACCGTTGCTACTTTGATTAATGATGACATCGATTTGTTTTGCAACCAATAATCAACACAAATTAGAGGAGGTCAGGCACGCACTCGTGCCTGACTTTCTTGTTTTAAGTCTCAAAGAAATTAATTGTGTTGAAGAATTACCCGAGACAGGTAATACCTTACAAGCAAATGCCTTGCAAAAAGCAGATTACGTTTTCAAAAATTACGGTATAAGCTGCTTTGCGGATGATACCGGGTTGGAGGTTGAGGCTTTAAATAATGAGCCCGGTGTTTATTCTGCCCGCTATGCAGGCCCACAGAGAGACAATGAACAAAACATTAACCTCCTACTCACAAATCTTAAAAATAAAAGCAGCAGAAAAGCGCAATTCAGAACCGTGATTTGCTGGCGAACTGCTGCAGGGGCGCAATATTTTGAGGGGGTAGTGAAAGGCGAAATTATTGAAACGCGAAGAGGAAATGCTGGGTTTGGCTATGATGCCGTATTTGTACCCGAGGGTTTTACCAGAACTTTTGCCGAGATGAGCCTGGAAGAGAAAAATCAACTTAGTCACCGCGGCCAGGCAGTTAAAAAACTGACTGCTTTTTTAAAAGAAAGCCTCGGTTGAAACTTCTAACTCAATATCGTTTAGTTAAGCTTCCTTATTTGTCCTCTCCCGCTGGAGAGGATTAGAGGTGAGGCGGTAAAAAAGGCTTAACTAAACGACATTGAATTCGTAATTTGCAGCCTCAAACCTATCATCTGTGTTAACCTATACCATTGGCATTACGGGCGGCAGCGGTTCAGGCAAAACCTACCTGATCGAAAACCTGTCAAATCAGTTTAAACCTGAGGAAATCTGCCTGATTTCGCAGGACAACTATTACCGTACCCGCGAAGAGCAGGTTACCGATGAAAAGGGCGTTAAAAATTTCGATCTGCCCAATGCCATAGATCATGAGCGTTTTTATGCCGACCTCATGAAGTTGAAAAGCGGACAGGAGGTTGAAAAACTCGAATATACTTTTAACAATCCCAACGCCACACCAAAAACCATTGTTCTGAAACCGGCCCCAATCATTATTGTGGAAGGTATTTTTGTTCAATACTTTAACGAGATTGAAAACGAACTTGACCTTAAAATTTTTCTGGAGGCCAAAGACCACGTAAAACTAAGCCGCAGAATCCGCAGGGATAATGAACAAAGAGGCTACGACCTGGACGATGTATTGTACCGCTATCAGTACCATGTTATGCCTGTCTATGAAAAATACATAGAGCCACTGAAGCACAGCTCAGACCTGGTTATTCCTAATAACAGCCATTTTGACCGCGCTATTGAGGTTTTAGTATTGTCTTTAAAGGCTAGATTATATTATCTAAGCAGTAAATTAATTCATTAGAAACTTATTAGAACTAGATAACATTTAATAGAGCTCAAGGGCAGCATCAATGGATTTTGTTATATTCTCGAAATCGAGGGAGCCTAAATATTTTCGGTTATCAATTATTACAAAAGGCGTTTGATTGATTCCTTTAAGCTTTAGTTCATTAATTGATTTATCAATTTTATTTCTAACAACTTTATTATTTTTAATACAGGTATCTAGATAAGAAGAATTTAGGTTTAAACCTTTAATCAGTTTATTGTACTTATCATCACCAACCTCCTTTAACAAGGTAGTAAAGAGAAAATAATTATTTCCTTCCTTCACTGCACATTCGCAAAAAATGGTAGAATAACTCAGAGTGTCAGCCAATATCGCAAAATCAAAGATAACATTAGATTTGTAATGATTAATTAGCTTATCAATTAAGTGAAGAGTTGAGTTACAAGCAGAACAGTCAAAATTTATTACAAATGTTACACGGACATCCGAATCGCTGTCATTTATATTATGTCGCGCTAAATTTGTAAAATTAATTTTTGGAGTGATTGGAGCTTTCAAAAGTATTTTTACTTTGTACTCCTCTTTAAGTTTATTAACAAAGTCAAATTTCAACTTACTATGAGCCAATTGATTGATTCGATAGAGTCCTTCATCGGAGCTACTTTCAATCCATCCACCACTTCCATCTGGAAATCTGTTTTGGAGTCCATTTTCTTCAATAATTCTTCTTACTAAAGAATCTGATAATTTAGATTCAATTTCATAATACAAGAGACTGTCAATAGTAATCCCTCTACGGACAGCCTCTTGAATCAATAATTTATCCTCAATAACTGCATCCAGAGCAATTTTTCTGTTATAGTAGATATCATAGAGCCTCTCATAAAGCTGTTGGCTAATCATGCTATCAACCTCGCTGAGATAGATTTCATGGTCACCGACCAGTGCAATTGGTTCAGATTTTTTTTTATAAGAACATGCATTTAACCAAAGAAACATTGATAAGAATAACAGCAAAACTGGACGCATATGTTGGTTAATTACCCCTTACTAGTTTCATTGAAGTGTTATACTGACCATATATCATATTGTAACCAGAATTGCTTTGTGTGCCTTGGTTATTAATTCTGTAATGATTAGCGTTTCTTGAATCCTCATCATCAATGAAATAGTCATAGGTAGTCTTAAACAACGGGTCATACTGTGTTGAAGCAATTGCCAATTGTCCACTTGCTAGATTCTCTCCAATCATTGGTGCAGGAACCTGATCTAATGTTAACGCAGGAATTATGTAGAAGATAAGAGTGCTATTAGAATTGACAATATTTGGAGAAATATTTCCAACATATGAGTTTTTGTTATTGTTATCTTCGTTGTCGAAATATCTCGTCAACCTTGTAATATTAGGCAGGTTTAAAGGGCCTAGTTTTAGAACTGCATGCTGACCTGTAAATCTAAGTGGATCCGCATATGGTGAGACTGTTTTATTAGTCCACAGATATTGCAAA
Organism: Chryseotalea sp.; assembly: GCF_057350905.1. NCBI lineage: Bacteria > Pseudomonadati > Bacteroidota > Cytophagia > Cytophagales > Chryseotaleaceae > Chryseotalea > Chryseotalea sp. Next base: position 49,260 of record NZ_JBMRCF010000016.1, read on the forward strand.
CCATCGACCCTACAGAAGTATGTTCTTATATTTTTATTACCATCAATAAACCATGGCGCGTTAGCTATTCCGAGTGGATAGACAGCTGTCTCTGGAGTGTTATCTTCAGTGTCCATATAGATTTGTATTCTTTCACCAAAGCAAGGAGATGTTGCTGAGGCGGGTATTCCAATATCATAATCACCAACAGCTAAAGATCTGCCGTTACTGCGTTCAGCCATTAAAGACTGAATTTCTGCTTCAACTTTCTTAGCAACATTATTGATATAATCTGCAGAAGCGACAGTTTCAATTTTTGGACCGATTGAAGTGCCTTCAATTTTCACGGCTCCTTCGAAATAACTAGTTTCAACTTTTGCAAGTTCTTCAGAAATACTAGGCTCAGAGCTTTCAGTGCAATGAGTTAAAGAAATGGATGCGGCAATTAGTGCCCAAAGATGTTTTTTTTGCATAACGAGTTGTTTAATTATCCCAAATTAAATGAACGAAAGCTTATTTTTCAAAGATTTAATAGAAAAAATGATTAAACTCTATCTAGTGTTGAATTCTAATTCTTTAAGTTGAAATCAAATAAAGATATCCTAACAGGATAAAATATTTGAGTTTTTTAGGATTAACCCCTACATTGCGTCCCGAATGAACCAAAATAACAAAATAGCGACTCTTATTCTGGGTGTAATTACCGCTCTGGTAGTTGTATTCAGTCAGCTTTTTTGTTTTGAGGATTTTTCGACCAATGTAAAAGCAGATGGTACAGAACAAAGTGCAAATGCTGAAAACCAGTCTGGTACCGCAGAAAACTACATCACACAACTTTCATCTCCGTCTACGTCATCAAGTACCATCGTTGTTGAACAGGAATTTTCCTTTATCCAGGATATTACCCAACAAATAAAAGAGGTAAGACAGGAATTGGTAAGTGCACTGGTGATTCGCACCGGTAAACTTTTTGAAACACTCTTCAGCGCAATCATTTCTCCTAACGCGCCCTAAGCAATTATAAATTTCAGGTTGTAATATTTCAAATTATTGGGATAGCCAATAATGCTGAATTGATCACTTTAAGCCTGAGCCCAATTTTGAATTTCCGATTTTAAATTTTTGAATCACTTTTAAATGTTGAATTAAGTTTATGCAAAACAAAGGTTTCGTAATTACCCTGACGGTAGTCATCACAGCACTGTGTTTGTTCTACCTGTCATTTACCTACGTATCGCGTGGCGTGCAACAAGATGCTGTTACCTACGCCACAGATGCAAATGGTATTGTGAATTTGAATAAAAAGCAGGGGTACATTGACTCTGTATGGAATAAGCCGGTGTATAATGTATTCGGCTACGAGTATACATATAAAGATGTGAAGGACAATGAACTTCACATGGGTCTTGACTTGCAGGGTGGTATGCATGTTACGCTGGAAGTTTCTCCTGTAGATATCATCAGAGGTATGGCAGGCAATACAACTGACTCTGCTTTTGTAAAGGCAATCAGTGCTGCACGCGTTGCGCAACGCAATAGCCAGGAGAGCTTCGGTGACCTTTTCTTTGAGGCATATCAAAATGCAAATCCTGGCAAAAAGCTTTCATCTGTTTTTGCCAACGCTTCAACCCGTGGACGCATTAACGTTAGCGATGATGATGCACAGGTAATGAAGGTTGTAAATGAAGAAATTGAAAGTGCCATCGACCGCTCTTATACAATTCTTAAAAATCGTTTAGATCAATTTGGTACATCCTCACCAAACATCCAACGCTTGCCAGGCACAGGTCGTATTCAGGTAGAGATTCCAGGTGCCGATAACCCACAGCGTATTCGTAAATTATTACAAGGTGTTGCCCGTCTTGAATTCTGGGATGTCGTAGAGACATCTACACTCAGCAGTTCATTTATTGCGATCAACGATTTGCTGGTTAAAGAACAGAAAGAAAGAGCGGCTGCAAAAGCAACAGCCAGCACTTCAACACCTGCTGAAGCAGGTTCTGATTTAGAAAGTCAATTGGCTGCAGACAGCACAAAGTCAGGTTTAGATTCACTGCAGAACCTGAATATCTCTCCAATTTATTCTTTAAGCGTTCCTCCAGGTTCATTCCGCTTCGACATAAAAGATACAGCTGAAATTAATGCCATCTTTAAGCGTCAGGATATTAAAAACATGTTGCCAAGAAACGTTGGTTTGTTTTGGGCCGCAAAACCTGAAAAGGATCAGCAAGGCACTGAAGCCATGGAATTACATTTTCTTGATTTAGGCAGAAATGGTAAATCAAGATTAAGTGGTGAAGTAATCAACGATGCCAGAAACGACCTTGACCCAATGGCAAGACCAGCAGTGACCATGACCATGAATGCGGCTGGTACACGTGTATGGGCTAAGATGACTGCCGATGCTGCCGCTAAATCACCAAAAGGAAGAATAGCGATCGTATTGGATAATGTAGTTTACTCTGCGCCTAATGTGAATGATGAAATTCCAAATGGTAACTCTCAGATCTCTGGTAACTTCACCACAGATGAAGCAAAGGACTTAGCTAACATTTTAAAGGCTGGTTCTCTTCCTGCACCTACTCGCATTGTTGAAGAAGCCATTGTCGGACCTACATTGGGTCAGGTAGCGCAAAGCCAGGGTTTTATTTCCATCATCAGTGGTTTTGCATTGGTAGTTATCTTCATGATTATGTACTATGCAAAAGGTGGTTGGATTGCTAACCTTGCCTTGCTATTTAACGTGTTCTTTATATTGGGTATTCTGGCTCAGCCAACCCTTGGTACAGCCTTAACGCTTCCTGGTATTGCCGGTATCTTGTTAACAGTTGGTATGGCAGTAGATGCGAACGTGTTGATTTTCGAACGTATTAAAGAAGAAATGGCAGCCGGATTAAAGTTAAGAGCTGCAATTAAGAAAGGTTATGAGAAAGCTTTCGGAACCATTCTTGACTCAAACTTAACTACTTTAATCACAGCCTTCTTCCTGTTCATTTTAGGTTCAGGCCCGATTAAGGGTTTTGCAATCACCCTGATCATTGGTATTATCTGTTCATTCTTTACAGCTGTTTATATTTCACATGTTGTAATTGACTGGTTAGTGGCTAAGAAAGGTGACGACAGTAACATTTCATTTGATACCTTTATTTCTAAGGCAATTAAGAAACGTAAGTATTTCAATTTTGTAAAATACAGTAAGCCTGCTTACCTGGTTTCGTCTGCTATCATCTTGATTGGGTTCATCTTGATTTTTATTCAAGGATTAAACCTTGGTGTTGACTTTAAAGGTGGCCGTTCTTATGTAGTGAGTTTCAGTAAGCCTGTTGTAGCAACCGATATGAAAGTGGCGCTGAGTGAAAGCTTTGAAAACGCGGGAACTGAAGTAAAGAACTACGGTGGTAACAATGTTGTAAAAGTTACGACATCTTGGTTAATCGATGAGGACTCTGATGAAACTGATGAAAGAGTAAAGACGGCTTTAGTAAGCGGACTTGAGAGTTTCACTTCATTGAAATTCACCGAGAATCAAGGTGCATTAGATGATGGACACTTTACTATATCAAGCTCTACAAAGGTTGGTGCAACGGTAGCCGATGATATTAAAAACTCTGCATGGAAAGCCAGCTTATTTTCATTGATTGGTATTTTTATTTACATCTTAATTCGTTTCCGTAAATGGCAATACAGTGCAGGTGCTATTATTGCAACAGCACACGATACACTTTTTGTGTTTGCAGCTTTTGCTATCGCACGTGCATTGGGTGTTTCGTTTGAAGTAGATCAGGTGTTTGTGGCGGCAATTCTTACTATCATTGGTTATTCAATTAATGATACCGTGATTATTTTCGACCGTATACGCGAATATATTGGCTTAGGTACATCTCATGACAAAGCAAAAATTGTAAACGATGCCCTGAACGATACTTTATCTCGTACAATTATCACTGCAGGTACCACCTTATTAACAGTAGTTGCACTTCTTATTTTTGGTGGTGAAGTACTAAGAGGATTCTCTTTCGCATTACTTATTGGTATTGTGGTAGGAACTTACTCTTCAGTATTTGTTGCCGGACCAACTGTAATAGATCTTGATAAGAGCGACAGTGCTGATAAGCAAGCTGATCCTAAAAAGGCGAAGCCGGTAACGGCTTAATACTAATTTAATTTTAAGCATAAAATGCCTCCGAATTTCGGAGGCATTTTTGTTTTATCGGTATTGAAAGCCTGATAAAGTCCTCGTATCTTTAAAAGCTATGAGTCTATCTACTGAAAATATTTTACTGATCGGTTCAATCTTGCTCTTCCTTAGCATCATTGCCAGTAAGACTTCGTTCAAGTTTGGTATTCCATCGCTTGTAATCTTTCTGGCTATTGGTATGCTGGCAGGTTCAGATGGACCTGGAGGTATTTATTTTAACGATCCCAAAGCCACACAATTTCTGGGTGCAGTAGCACTAGCCTTCATTTTGTTTTCAGGGGGTCTGGATACCAAAATGGAAAGTATAAAACCTGTGTTACGCACAGGAATTTCTATGGCAACATTGGGTGTATTAATTACAGCCTTCACCTTAGGTACTTTTTCTGCATACATATTAGATATTCCCTGGGTAGATGGCATGTTGATCGGTGCCATCGTATCTTCCACCGATGCCGCTGCAGTGTTTTCTATTTTGCGTTCGCGAAGTGTTGGATTAAAAGGCAACTTGAGACCATTGCTGGAATTTGAAAGCGGGAGTAATGATCCTATGGCTTATTTCTTAACCATTAGTTTTATTTATTTAGTACAAGAGCCTGAAGCTTCAATCATTTCACTTATCCCAAAATTTTTTTACAACATGGCTGTGGGTGCCATTTGCGGATATGTATTTGGCCGTATTATGATCTGGGTAGTCAATAAAATAAAATTAGATGTAGAGGGTCTTTATCCGGTTTTGGTTCTGGCATTATTGTTCTTCACTTTTTCCTTCACTGAACAGATTAAAGGGAACGGCTACCTCGCACTTTATATTTCAGCCTTGATTTTAGGAAACAGTAATTTCATTCATAAGAAAAGTTTGATGAAATTTTATGATGGACAATCGTGGTTGATGCAAATTGTCATGTTTCTAACCCTGGGGCTATTGGTTTATCCATCACAAATTGTACCTGTCCTGGGACCTGCCATATTAATTTCCCTATTCCTTATTCTCTTTGCCCGTCCGTTGGCTGTTTTTGTGTCACTGGCTTTCTCCAAAGGATTTAACTTCAGAAAAAAAATATTCCTGTCGTGGGTAGGCTTACGGGGTGCAGTACCTATTGTTTTTGCAACCTATCCACTACTGGCTGGTGTAGAATATGCCGCTATGATTTTTCATATCGTATTCTTTATTTCAGCAACGTCCATTTTGTTACAAGGCACAACGATACCTCTAATGGCAAAATGGCTACATGTTAGTGTTCCTGAAAAGTTAAAACGTAAGTTCCCGGTCGATTTTGAATTGAAAGAACATTCCACCTCTGAATTGATCGAAATCGATATCCCTGCTAATTCACCAGCTATTGGTAAAGCCATCGTGCAACTTAAATTACCCAAGACCTCCCATATTGTAATGATTCACAGGGGCAATCTCTATGTAACACCCAGTGGTGAAACCGTTGTAAAAGAAGGAGATCACATGCTGGTAATGGCTGACTCCAAGGAAACCTCAACGCGGGTAAGCGAAATATTTGGTTGTTAGTAAATATTTTTTTGTATAACTTCATTTCTTAACCTTAATATGTATGTCAGGACAAATACTTGATGCGCCATCGTCTCCAGAAAGAAGACTCAGGTATGCAGGCTTCTGGATTCGCTTTGCAGCTGCCTTGATTGATGGAATTATTCTTTCTATAGTTTATTATGCTGTTCTTTTTTCTTCTATCGGAAGTCTATCTAATCCTGACTTCACTTCTATAGGTTTTGCTTTTGTGCTGGTTATACTCATGTATCTGCTCTACTATCCAATAATGGAGAGTTCTTCTAAACAAGCTACTTTGGGTAAAATGGCTGTAGGTATTAAAGTTGGAAAAAGTAATGGGGAACGACTTACTTTCTGGAATGCCTTTGGTCGATACTTCGCCAAAATTCCTTCTGCCATTATTTTATATATAGGTTTTATGATGGCTGGCTGGGACAGTAAGAAGCAAGCACTTCATGATAAAATTGCTGACACCTACGTATTTGAGCCCTGATGTAGGTAAGCATCAACTTTGATTTTCAAAAATTTAATAGCATTTCTGTTCTGGTAACACCAGTATTGCAAGGCCATTTCTTTTGACTCAAATCATACCTCTTGCTTTCAGTTCCAGGTACTGATTAATAGCATTCACTGTAAGTTCTTCAGGTCGGGTGAGTAAAGCAATAATGCCTAACTGCCGCAATTGCTGTACGAGCTGCAACTTAGTAAAGGTGTATTGCTCTGCAGTAACTTGTGTATAGATGTCCTCAAGACTATTTACTTCTTTAGCAGTGTCTTTGGCGATCTCCGTATTTTCAAAGAAGATTACAACCAAAAGATGTTGACGGTTTAGTTTTTGTAATTGCGGCAGGACTCTTTGTAAGGCGTAATGACTTTCAAAATTAGTGTAAAGCATGAGTAGACTTCTGCCATTAATCATATTACGACAAGTGAGGTACAGGTTTTCATAATTCGCCTCAACAAGATCTTCCTTCTCTTTATAAAGGGCATCCATGATTTTTCTGAGTTGATTCCTGCCTCTATCGGCTTTTACAAATGATTTTGTAGTATCGGCAAAACTAAGGAGCCCTGCTTTATCTTGTTTACCTAATATAATATTGCCCATTACCAGGGCTGAGTTTACAGCATAATCGAATAAACTAAGACCATGAAAGGGCATATGCATCACACGACTTTTGTCTACGATGCAATAAACCTGCTGTGATCTTTCGTCTTCATATTGATTAACCATTAGTTGAGCTCTCCTGCCAGTAGCCTTCCAGTTGATACTTCGGTAGTCATCGCCTCGGTTATAGGTTTTAATATGCTCAAACTCATAGCTATGGCCAATGCGTCTTACTTTTTTAACACCGTTTTCAGAAGCAATACGGGCAAAGGTCTTTAACTCATATTTTTTCAATTGTATAACAGAAGGGTAAACAGGCACCTGAATTTCTTTAGCTGTATGTATGCGCCTTTGAACCAGTCCTAAGGCTGAACGGCAATAAAGTTGAACGAAACCAAATCCATATAAACCTCTGCTTAAGGGGCGCAAGGTGTATTCAAGTTTTTTTTCAGCGCCAGGCTCAAGCATTATGCTGATGACGAAATCTCGAAGCTGAAATTGTTCAGGGAGTTCATCAATCAGATTAATGTGTAAATGCATGCCTGATTTATTCCTGACTTGTAAACGGATAATATTGTCATCGCCAAGCGACAGTACATGCGGGACAATTCGTTCGACCTCTGCTTTAACAGTTCGGTTGAATAGCGAAAATAAATCGTAGGCGAATACAACTGTTAAAAGCACTCCTATGCTTTGCGCCACAGCCATGAGCACAGGAAAGGCAAATGCCAGCATCAATAGCAGTATCACCAAGCCAAGTGCTATAAATAATCGAGATCCTAAATAAATATCTTTGAGCAAACGCATCAACGTGGTATTTCCAATTGCTCGGCAATTTCCTTTACTACTGTTTCAACTTCCACACCCTCCATCTCCCGCTCTGGTGTAAGCACGATGCGATGATTGAGTACGGGCCCTATTACATACTTAACATCATCGGGGGTAACAAAATCGCGACCACTCATAGCAGCAATGGCTTTGGCTGAACGCATGATAGCCAATGAAGCGCGTGGTGATGCTCCTAATGTCAGATCTCCGTGATTTCTGGTTGCGTGAACAAGTTTAGCGATGTAAGTAATGATCTCATCTTTAATGTGAATTTTTTCAATGAGCCCCTGGCAGCGTTTTAAATCAGGAATGCTGAGTACCGCCTTTACATCCTCTACACTGCGTTGTTGAAAATCATCTTTGAATCGGTTAAGGATTTGAATCTCCTGTTCTAAATCAGGATATTTTAGTTTTACCCTGAATAAAAATCGATCTAACTGAGCTTCAGGAAGTCGGTAGGTACCTTCTTGTTCAATCGGATTTTGTGTGGCAATCACCAGGAAAGGAAAATCCAATGTATACGTTGTGCCATCTATCGTAACCTGGCGCTCTTCCATTACTTCAAACAATGATGATTGTGTCTTCGCAGGCGCACGGTTAATCTCATCAATGAGTACCAGGTTGGTAAAAATCGGACCTTTGTTAAAAGTAAACTCAGAAGTCTTCATGTTAAAAACCGTAGTGCCCGTAACATCAGTGGGCATCAGATCTGGGGTAAACTGTATCCGCGTAAAATTGACAGACAGTGAACGCGCCAGTAACTTGGCGGTGAGTGTTTTGGCAATGCCAGGCACGCCCTCTAGTAAAATATGTCCTCCGGTAAAAAGCCCGGCTAATAGCAGGTCTATGGTTTTATCCTGGCCAACAATAACTTTTCCGATCTCTTCTTTAATACTACTAACGTGCTGCTGCAATTCTTGTAACTCCTGTTGCAGGTGGTTGTCAGGTAAAATGTGTTGCTCTTCCATGTTTATTTACACGATTTATAAAATTGATCAATAGTAAAATATAGTTTGCTGAGTTTTTCCTCTTCAATATTAGTATAAGAATATCGATCAATGAGGTGAAACTGCTCTGCAATTGATTCGATGAGTTGTTTGTTTACACTTGATTTTTGTGCCAGCAATTGTATGCTATTCCCATGGTCCAGAGAAAGCTGTATGCCATATCTGTGGCGAACAAAATGAAGAAAGTATTTCATTTTTTTTCTGGCGATATCTAAATGATTTCCATTTTGAAAGTGCAGTGCAGAAATCATCCGTACATACTCAAGGGAAGTATTATTCTTTTTTTCCAAGACTGGGATTTCTCTTTGTTTGCGCTTGGCAGCAAAAATCAAATAAAGCACAACACTGAATAGGAATAGCCACCATGCATATTTAAGACTTGGTTGTTGAAGTATATAATATAGCGGACTACTTGAAGGGCTGTCATTGGAAAATAGGGGGACTTTGGATTTTTCATCCCATACGATATGTCTGGCCTCAAGGTGACTCAATATACCTTCAGTATAAGGCAGGTTGTTTTTCTGAGTTAAGAAGTAGTTAGAAAATACAATAGGATTACTGTGGAAGTATACAAAACCATTGCCTATCGCAATGCGAAAGAAATTGATGTACTCATCATCTGCCACTAAATAACCTAAAGGCGTAATGGTGGTTTCGAGTTCGCAGACAGCAGAAGCATCCAGGCTTCTCCAAAAATAAATCCTGTCTTTATTTTTCTCACGGAAACGGTACTTGTAATTAGTTTCTTTCTTAAGATCAGGATGATAAAAATTGAAACCGACTTCTTCAAGATCACTATACAGATATTCAATCTCCTCCACACAGGGAGAGCTGTATGCATTTCCTAAAAGATCGCTCGGGAAATTATTGGTGGATACGAATGCTGTACCTCCGGCTTGAATAAACTGTAAGAAGGTTTTTTGATCCGACTGATTCAGAAAGATACTATTGCCTATAAAAAAATAAAGTGTGGAGGAAGGATTATCCAGAAGTTGGGATAATTTCTTCTTTTTGTTTATTTCAATAGTGGCTCCCGGAAAATATGATGGGAGTAACTTTTGCATAAATTCCATTCCGTATGGTTGATTGCTTTTAGTATCGTAACTCTCATACCAATTGAAATTTTTACTGCTTTGCTGATTTATAAAATAGACCAGTGATACCACCACGAGGGCAACAAGCAGAACAATTATTATTGTTTTGGTATTGCCTTTCATTTCTCTTGTTTATTTAACTGATGATAGACTGTCTGGCATTCCTGAAGAATGGAATGGTAGGTAGTTTCAGTAGCATGACGTTCGCCATACCAGATGCGCTCATAACCCAAGGTGATTTTTCTTACCTCTGACACAAAACTTTGTTTACTTAGTTCGGTAAGGTAGTCGAGGTTCGTTTTATCTTTCTTCCATTGAATGATCTTACTTTCATGCAGTGTTTTCAGCAATTCGAGGTAAACAAGTCTTATTGCCAGTCGATAATTTTTAGCATGAATGGCTTGTGCCATCAGGCTTTCTGTTTCCAGGTTTTCAATATCGTCCACCTCTTCAATTTGCTGCACAAGCAAAATATTTTTCTTAACCCTGCTGTCAAGTTTAATATTTCGCACTACAACAAAAACAAGTGCCAGTACAATTAGGATAAGAATGATGAAACTTATTATCCGCAAAACATTTGAATTCCAGGGTGAACTCTTAAGCGGGATTCTATCTTTCTTTTCTTTCTCCGGTTCTTTTATCTGCTTTTCATCAAAGCGCTGGTCGCCAACTACCTTCTGCCAATCACTTTCTGAAAGTTTTCTTTTACTTATGTTTTCTTTGAGGTATCCGCTAGCTCCTGGGAGTTCATTGGGTTTTATTAAAAGGTGTTCTTGTTCAGATGACGATGAATCAATGTCCAGGTAATCTTCAGCCACAACCCATGTACTATCAAATTCCTGGGCATAGCCTGGTATCACGAGAGTAAGGAATAATAAAACCAGGTATCTGGAAATCATGCGTGTGTAAAGTCAGTATTCTCAATATCTTTTTTTAGTGCCTGAGCAGTACCAATTTCACGCAATGAATGAAATAGAAAAGAAGCGGAAATTGTAAAAATCGGTAGTATCAGATAAAAGGATACAATTTTAATGAATAGTTCAAAGAAGCGCACCACCCCTTGTGTCCATACGTCATCTTCAGTAAAGTTCCACTGTAAAATAGAGCTGTACATATAAATTAAAGGAGCAGATAATATCAACAAAAAAGAAAATGACAGTAGGAGTAAGATGAACTGAAGACCAAAAACCTGTCCTGTGTGTGCACTAGCGGTTTGGTTATAAAAATTCCAAAAGGAAAAAGTACCGCGTGGTACGAATAACACATAACCGAATAGCAGAATAAACAAAAAGCTGACAATCAGCAGAAGCGTACCGAAGCCTTCCAGCCAAAACAAGGCTATGTAAAGCAATAGCGACATGATAAGAATTGCTGCAAACCAATTCCACTTGAAAGCTATTTTTGCTTGCTCTTTCTCTTCTTTGAACAATGCAAAAGTTCTGTAGCAGATTAAGCTGGAAGCTACACTCGCCATCAGCACAGCTTCATAATCGTTTGTTTGCATGGCATAATATAGATTGTTCAATATGTACTGCCACCACTCCCCATAAAACTGGGCATCAACTGTTAAATCGCTCATTAAAACTTGTGCCAGTGCCATGAGAGCGCTACTAGTGAGTACCCACGGAATAATGCGGCCGGCCTTAAGTTTATAGAATAAAAAGGAATCTTTTAAAATTTCCGCATTGCTTTTAATGCGATCGTACAATAACGGTTCATGATTATTAACAGCAATTTTTTCTTCTTCAAGGGGGTGCGTAAACCCACTTCTTGATTTTAACCAGGGATAAACAATAAAATAACCGATGATGAAGAATGCAGAAAGCAGAATCAGGAACAGACGAAGCAGGTCTGGTACCTCAGTGTACCGGGTTAAAAAACTTTCAATGAGACCGGCAATAACAAAAATCGGAGTAATGCCGAGCATAATTTTAAGCGAGCGCATAGCCGACAGTTGAAAGGCCTGTAAGCGGGTGTAAGTACCAGGAAATAACAAGCCACTCCCTAGCACCAGCCCTGCGCCACCAGCAAGAATAATTGAAGAGATTTCAAGCGTGCCGTGTAGCCAAATGGTAAGCGCTGATTCTACAAATAGACCACGTTCAATAAAAAAGTATTGAAAGCAGCCAACCATAATGCCGTTATACAATAAAATGCCAAGCGTACCAACGGAAAAGAAGATGCCAAAAACAAAGGTTCGAAATGCCACCATCAGGTTATTAAAAGTAATACCTAAAAACATGTCTACCTGATTGCTTTTTTTATACACTGCCATCGGATCGCCACTGGCAATATTTTCTTTTGTCATTTCCACATAGCTATTTCCCAAAATACTTTGGGTAAACTCTGGATCCTGAGCGGCTGAAAATACTCCGATTGCCAGCGCCAACAGAAAAACCAGTAAGGACACAAGCATAGGCTTGCGGGCAAAAATCATGATTTGCGGGAGTTCGTCCAGCCAGAAATTGATGAAAATATTTCGTTTCTCTTTTTGATGTCTGGAAAGGATTGAAAAGTATTCGCGTGCAATTTTGTTTAAATAAACGCGTACCGAGCGATTTGGGTAATAGGTACGTGAATAAGATAGATCGTCTACTACCTGCGTAAAGAGTGTGCTAATTTTTTCAGGATCTTTGGTGCTCTCTTTCAGGAGTCTTTCAGATTCCTGCCACTTTTCCTTATTTTGAGCAATGAAACGAGTCTCTTTCATGAATGGGTGAAAGTATTCTTTTCGGACTAAAAAATGAAAAATATAGAAATTAAAACTACACAAAATGTTGTGTTAGAGTACGAGCTGGCAGATTTGCGCGACAGGATCGTGGCTTTTTTGGTCGACCTGATGGTGATGGGGGCAGCCATTGGTTTATTAGCCTTTGTGGGTTATGCTGGTTTTTTTTTAGAGGGAACCGCGGGTACTGTTTATGGTATTTTCCTTACCTGCATTTTTATGTTTTATTCTTTGACTTTCGAGGCCTTGAACCATGGACAAAGCCTCGGGAAAATGGTAATGAAAATCCAGGTAATGAAGATAAACGGCTCTAAAACCAGTTTTGCGGATTACGCAGCGCGCTGGGTTTTTAGAATGATTGATATCTACTTCTCATTAGGCGGTATCGCTTCTATTTTGGTGGCATCTTCAGACAAGGCACAACGCATTGGTGACATTGTGGCCACAACAGCTGTGGTGAAAATGGTGCCGAAAATGGATTTGAAATTGCAGGATATTTTAAATTTAAAGTCGCGCGACTCGCATGCCATTACTTATGTACAGGCCAAGTACTTAAAAGAGCATGAGGCACTTCTCATCAAGAGTACGCTGGATCGTTTTAAAAATTTCCCGAATACTGCACATCGTGAAGCTGTGTTAATGCTGGCAGAAAAGCTACAGAAAAATTTGAAGACTGAAGGTGAAGAAAAAAATGCGAAACAGTTTTTACAAACTGTATTGCATGATTATGTAGTGTTGACCCGATAAAATCAACGTTTGATATCTATCGCCTCCTCTAACCTAAATCCAATAGAAGAGATACCTGCGAGTGTGTCTAATCGCATTTGCTGATCCAGTGAGATGGTATAACGGCCGTTATATTTAAAAAGGTAATTCTCTAACAGACTCACGCGGTGATCAAATACATCGCCAATGCCTGTTGTGCCAAAAGGTTTACCTGTTTTCGCATCAAAGAGATAAACAGATTTCAGATCACTATTTAATACAGCGCCTGTCGAATCTTTTATGGTGTAGTTAAAGAAGAAGCGTGCGTAAGGATAGTCTGAAGTGTTTCGAACATTACTATAGATATTATACTTCTTGCCGATATCGCGAATGTTAAAAGAGAAGGTCAGTGTGTCCTTTTGTATCCACTGATTGTTAGCAAGATCTTTATTCTCCTCAAATAAACGTGTGCTGTCGCAGCTTACACAAAGAAGTATAATGAGTACGCAGAAAAAAGTATTTCTCATGTCAGGCCTTGGGTGGTCGGTTTGGATTGTTAGGTCTGTTACCTTGGTTAGGGTTGTTGGGTCGATTGCCTCCTGTATTATTTCCCGGATTTGTGTTCGGATTATTGGGGCGGGCAGCATTCGGGTTGTTACCCTGACGATTTGGTTTCTTCTTCTTTTTCTTTTTGTTTTTATCGCGGAATTTATTGTCCATGCTCACCAGGTCACTGTTGAGCGTAGCAACAGGTTCTTTTACAGTTTCGGCATCTTTATCGAGCGTTGCAGGTTTTTTACCGGCACGGTTTAATTCCAATATCTGATTTACACGATCAATATTAATCGGGAACCAGGTATTCTCAGTATCGTAACCAAACCACATAATTTTACGGAAGATGTCTGTCTTCTGTAATCTGGCTTCTCCCTGAAGTGTCAGGAGTGGTGCTTCCACTTTAGGTATATGCTGGAGTGCCTCCATGTAAGTCTCTAATTCATAATTGAGACAGCATTTTAAGCGACCACACTGACCAGAAAGTTTGGTGGGATTGAGCGAAAGATTTTGATAACGGGCTGCACCGGTAGTTACATTTTTAAAGTCAGTAAGCCAGGTAGAGCAACATAACTCGCGACCGCAAACGCCAATGCCTCCTAATCTTCCTGCTTCCTGACGCAGATTAATCTGGCGCATTTCAACACGCACTTTAAATTCAGTGGCTAATACTTTTATTAACTCCCTGAAATCAACACGTTCTTCGGCAGAATAATAGAATGTTGCCTTGGTATTATCGGCCTGAAACTCTATATCAGAGAGTTTCATGTTTAGCTTTCTTTCTTTTACTATCTCTCTTGTGCGGTACAGGGTAGGCATCTCGCGCTTTTGCACTTCTTGCAGTTTTTCGAGATCGCGTTGATTAGCCTTTCTGTATATTTTTTTGATTTGGTCATCGTCAGCTATATTTTTCTTTTGCATTTGTAAGCGAACAAGCTCTCCTTGCATGGAAACATAACCTAAGTGATGACCATTTTGTACTTCAACAATAATGGGATCTCCAGTATAGAGTTCAATTTTATCAGTGTTTCGATAAAATTCCTTGCGCCCGTTTTTAAAGCGAACCTCTACCATTAAAAATTTATCAGCAGCCGGCACTTCCATGTCAGAAAGCCAGTCGAATACATTCATTTTGTTGCAACCACCAGTTCCGCAGGTGCCGTTATTCTGGCATCCCTTTACAGAACTGTCCTTTGTTGTTCCACACGCACATCCCATAACTATTCTATAATAAGGAGATTTAATGATTTAATTTTTTCAAATGATACATCTCTTGTTAATAGAGGAATATCGAGAAAAAGAGCACTGGCTGCAATTACTGCATCAGGCAATTTGATTTTGTGTTTTTGTTTTAACTCAATAGTTAGATCTTTTACATGCTGAGAAAGTTCCATTACGAAGCAATCTTTAATAAGCCTGCTGAAAAAATCCTTGTGTGTTTGTGTAATTTTTGGCCAACCTAACAATTCAATCTCGGTAATAACTGAAATGTGTATGGTATTTCCATCTAAGTAGTTAGAGATTTGATTTTTACCTTCAGAAAGGTCTATTAGAATATTTGTATCGACAAAAAGACTAATTCCACTCATTCCGAACTAATTTTTGATAATCAAGTCCGTCCAATCCACGGATAGCCTTCCCCAAATATTTTTTGGCATGGAATCCTTTTTTAGAACTTTTGCTGGCCACTTTTTTAATGGCCTCATCTATTTCGGACTTCTTAGCTTTTTCTGAAATGCGAATAGTCATATGCTACTTTTCTAACAATTTTAACAAATCAGTTCCTATGTCGTTTCGGAAAGTTACACCTTCCCAGCCAATGTTTAAAGCGCTTTTATAAGCTTTCTCTCTTGCTTCTGCCAAGGTAGCGCCAGTAGCTGTAATGCCTAAAACACGCCCACCGTCATTTACAATGCTGTTTTCCTTCAGTTTTGTGCCTGCATGAAATACATTGGCCGCATGTTGCTCATTTAGCCCGGAAATGGGGAAGCCCTTTTGAAACTCCCCCGGATAACCACCCGAAGCCATCACAATGGTGAGTGCGTAATTTTTGCTGATACTAAGTTTTTTTCCTTTTAACTCTTTTTTAGCGCAAGCAAGCAACAATTCAACAAAATCAGATTCAATACGGCTCATGACTGATTGAGTTTCCGGATCGCCCATGCGGGCATTGTACTCAATTACATAAGGCTCGCCTTTTACATTCATCAGACCGATAAACACAAAGCCTTGATAAGGAATATTTTCTGCTTGCAAGCCTTTAATGGTTGGCTTTACCACTTGCTCTTCAACCTTTTTAAGAAAATCAGGTGTAGCGAAAACTACGGGAGAGACAGAGCCCATACCACCGGTATTAAGCCCCGTATCATTGTCGCCAATGCGTTTGTAGTCTTTTGCTTCTGGTAGAATAACATAATCTGTCCCATCAGTAAGCACAAAAACCGACAGTTCAATACCTGATAAAAATTCTTCAATCAACACCTTACTGCTGGCTGCACCAAATTTTTGAGCCTGCAGCATCTCAGTAATTTCTGTTTTGGCTTCTTCACGACTTTCAGCGATAACCACACCCTTGCCTGCAGCCAGTCCATCAGCTTTTAAAACAACAGGCGTGTTGCATTGATCAATATAGGTGAGTGCTTCTTGTAATTCGGCTACAGTAAAAGTTCTGGCTTTAGCTGTAGGCACTCCATGGCGAAGCATAAATTGCTTGGAGAAATCTTTGCTGCCTTCGAGCTGAGCTCCATTTTTTCCGGGGCCAACCAACAAAATATGCTGAAGTTCTTTTTTGCTTTCGAAATAATCTCTAATGCCCTTTACCAAAGGAACTTCAGGGCCAACCAGTACCAGGTTAATTTTTTTATCCAGACAGAAGTGGCTCAGCTTTTCAAAATCATCTACGGCTATCGCAACATTTTCGGCTAGTTGTGCAGTACCCGCATTGCCGGGGGCAACGTATAAATTATCACAGTGCTGGCTTTGTTTGATTTTCCAGGCGAAGGCATGCTCGCGTCCACCATTACCGATGATGAGAATATTCATAATCGGCAAAGATAGGGTATTTGATGTGTTGATTAGATGATTTGTTAATTCGTTGATTAGAACAATCTGATTAAAAAATGTCCAATTTTTAGCTTGCTGTTTGCCTTTGTGCTGGAGGCTTCAGGTTCAGGTTATACGACTAACCTCAATCTTTAAGCCTCCAGCTTCTAGCCACGAACTTCCAACATCGAGTGGCTAGTTCGCGTGTTCGCTCATAAATTTGATGCGAATCAAACGAATTTCTTCTTCGCTGTAGTCCATCAGGCTTTCATCGTTGAAGGCATCTTCTAATCTATCCGTTTCGGCATTCATGAAATAGTCATAAATGTCATCCTGCTTCTGTTTATCTACTGCCTGATCAATATAATACCCCAGATTAAGCTTGGTGCCCGAATAAACAATATTTTCAATTTCAGTCAGCAGGTCTTCAAAAGAATGATTGATTGTTTCTGCAATTTCTTCAAGATCAACCTTGCGGTCTACCTGGTTAATAATTTGAATCTTTGCTTTCGATTTATTGACAGAGCTTTTAACAATGACATCGCTTGCGGTTTCAATATCATTATCATCCACATATTTTGTGATCAGCTCAATAAATGCTGCACCAAACTTATTGACTTTACCCATACCCACACCGTTGACTTGCGCCAATTCTTCTTTGGTGGTAGGGTAGGTCGTGGCCATCTCTTCCAATGATGGGTCCTGGAAGATTACATATGGTGGTAAATCTTTCTCCTTCGCCATTTGCTTGCGAAGGGTTTTAAGCATTTCGAAAAGTTTAGGATCGTAAGCTTTGGCATTTACCGGTGCTCTCTCGCTTGACTCCTCTTCTTCATCAATATCGGTAGTGAAGTCGTGATCTTTTGCTAATTCAATGTTGTGCGGTTTCTTTAAAAACGCTTCTCCGCGTTCTGAGATTTTAAGCACACCAATGTTGTCAATATCTTTTTCAAGGTACTGGTAGATAAGTGCCTGACGGATAATTGATTTCCAGAAATCAGTATTTTCACTACCACCTTTTCCATAGATAGGCAGGTCGAAGTGACCATAACTCTTTACGTAATCATCTTCAAGTCCTACAATTACATTAACCAGGTGCTGTATGCCAAAGCGCTCACCGGTTTGTTTCACTGCCTCCAGGGCAACTTTAACAAACTCAGCGCCTTCAAAACGTTCGCGTGGGTGCACACAGTTATCGCACATGCCGCAATTGTCTTGCTTATACTCTTCCCCAAAGTAATGGAGTAGTTGTCTTCTTCGGCAAACGGGAGATTCAGCATAGAACTCCATTTCCTGAAGCAATACCCTGGCATTTTCGCGTTCCTGAACAGACTTATCTTTGTTAAATTTTTCGAGCTTATTTAAGTCGTTATGGCTATAGAACATTAAACAATGTCCCTCTAACCCATCGCGACCCGAGCGGCCAGTCTCCTGATAATAACCTTCCAGTGATTTAGGTACATCGTAATGAATAACAAAACGCACATCTGGTTTGTCAATTCCCATCCCGAAGGCAATGGTGGCTACGATAATGTCTATATCCTCATTTAAGAATCCATCTTGATTTTTTTCGCGCACGTCTGGATCCAGGCCGGCATGGTAGGGGGCGGCTTTAAACCCGTTAACACTCAGAAGCTGGGCTATTTCCTCTACTTTCTTGCGGCTAAGGCAATAGATTACGCCACTTTTGCCTTTATTATCTTTTAAAAACTTGATGAGTTGCTTCTTGGTCTCTTTTTTAGGCCGAACCTCGTAATAAAGGTTTTTTCTATTAAAAGAAGACACAAAAACATCAGCCTCTTCCATTTGCAGGTTTCGCTGTATGTCGATCTGCACTTTTGGGGTGGCAGTGGCAGTCAAGGCAATAACCGGTAAATTACCCAACTGCTGAATCATGGTTTTAATTCTGCGGTATTCTGGGCGGAAATCATGACCCCACTCAGAAATACAGTGCGCTTCATCAATAGCCACAAAAGAAACATTCACTTTTTGCAGGAATTCAATGTTCTCCTCTTTATTAAGAGACTCAGGCGCTACATAGAGTAGTTTCACTACTCCATTCATGCAATCCTTCTTTAAACGGGTTATTTCACCTTTACTTAAGGTGGAATTTAAAAAACGTGCATTAACGCCATAAGCGTTCATCTGGTCTACTTGATTCTTCATCAAGGCGATCAGGGGTGAAATAACAATGGCCAGGCCGTCATGCACCATAGCAGGAAGCTGATAGCAAAGCGATTTGCCGGCCCCTGTGGGCATAATAACGAAGGTATTGCGACCATCCAGTAAGTTCTGGATGATGGTTTCCTGATTACCCCTAAATTGGGAATAACCGAAAATTTCTTTCAGTTTAAGTTTGAGGGTGTCTTTCTCTTCTACCAACATCATAATTAACGCCTAACGCGGGTTAGTGTAAAACATTATCTTTGCACTATTACAAAGCTAACTCCGACCGAGAATTGAATTTAGCAAAAAATATCAAAAACATTGCACAGGAAGTATTACGAAACGAATCCTTAGCTGTGCAACGGCTTATAGACTATTTGGACGAAAGCTTTGAAGCTTGCGTTCACGCTATATTGGCCAGTAAGGGACGTGTGGTAATCACAGGTATAGGTAAAAGTGCCATCATCGCAAACAAGATGGTTGCTACTTTAAACTCTACCGGAACACCATCGCTTTTTATGCATGCAGCAGACGCTATCCATGGCGATCTGGGTATGATACAAAAAGAGGATATTGTTATCTGCATTTCAAAAAGCGGCAATACGCCTGAAATAAAAGTATTAGTGCCCTTACTAAAACGCAGAGGTTCCCAACTTGTTGCGTTGGTTAGCAACACACAATCTTATTTGGCAAAGCAGGCAGACTTCATCTTAAATGCAACGATTGGTGAAGAAGCATGTCCAAATAATTTGGCGCCAACCACCAGTACCACTGCACATTTAGCATTGGGTGATGCGCTAGCTGTATGCCTTTTAAAGATGCGTGACTTCAATGATCGCGACTTTGCAGAATTGCATCCTGGCGGATCTTTGGGTAAACAATTGTACCTCAAAGTAGCAGACCTGGTGGCTGGTCATGAAATACCAAAAGTAAAGGCAACCACTCCTCTGAAAGAAGTGATACTTGAGATCTCCTCCAAGAGACTAGGCTGTACCGCTGTTGTTGATGATGGCGATCATTTGTTAGGCATCATTACCGATGGAGATTTGAGAAGAATGCTTCAGCAGGATGTTGATATCAGGGGTGTAAAAGCAGCTGACATCATGACACGCTCGCCCAAAACCATCGCTTTAGATGAATTTGCGGTCAAAGCCTTACATGTAATGCAGGAGAAAAGTATTACCCAGTTGGTAGTGACTGACAATGATAAAGTTGCAGGATTTGTGCACCTTCACGACCTACTTAAAGAAGGTATTGTGTAAAGTGACTTTAAATGAACCAAACACTTCTTAATTTTCTATAACATGAACAAGGATTTGTATGTAGTGCTTATGGCGGGTGGCGTTGGCGTTCGCTTTTGGCCGTATAGCCGCAATGCTAAACCAAAGCAATTTCTAGATGTGCTGGGCTCTGGCAGAACCCTTTTACAATCAACCTATGATAGATTTCTCCCGCTTTGTCCGAAGGAGAACATGCTGGTTGTAACACACGAAGAACATGCAAAGCTTGTGCAGGAACAACTGCCTGAGCTAACTGAAAATCAGATACTCGCAGAACCGATGCGGAAGAATACAGCGCCCTGTATTGCGTATGCAAGCTATAAGATCAGAAAAATGAACCCCAATGCAATTGTGGTAGTAACACCTTCAGATCAACTTGTTTTAAAAGAAATAGATTTTCAGGAAGTAATCACCAAGGCTGCCGGTCAGGCTTCAAAGCAAGATAAACTGATTACATTAGGCATTAAACCCACCAGACCTGAAACAGGCTATGGTTATATTCAATTCATAGAAGCAAAGGGGTTTATTAAAAAGGTAAAAACCTTTACAGAGAAACCAGCTTTAGCTATTGCCAAAAAGTTTTTAGAGAGCGGTGATTTTGTTTGGAATGCAGGAATCTTTATCTGGGGAGTGCAGGCGATTGTTCATGCCTTACAAACTTATCAAAGTGAGTTATCGGATGTGTTTGAAGATATTGAAAAGGACCTAGGAACGGCTCAGGAAAAAATGGCGATTGAACAAGCCTATGGTCAATGCAAAAATATTTCGATTGACTATGCCATCATGGAGAAGGCAGAAAATGTCCATGTTTGTTTGGGAGATTTTGCCTGGTCAGACTTAGGTTCATGGGGTTCTATTCATGAGATATCACAAAAGGATGAGCATAATAATGCTATTCAGGCGCAGGCATTAACGTATGATACCCGTAATTCAATCATTAGAGGTTCAAAAGGAAAATTGATTGTAGTGCAGGGACTTAATGGTTACTTGGTAGGCGATTTTGGAAACGTTGTAATTGTTTGTGAGAAAGACAAAGAAGAGCAGTTTCGAAAATTTGTGAATGATGTGAAGGGTTTGCCCAACGGCTCAGAATTTATATAAACACGGTGTAGGGTGGAGCTTAGAGATATCGTTGTAACGCCCCTGCTACTGGTAATAGTCCTGCTGGTATCACTCTATATTAGAAACAGGATTCAGGATCCGATTTTGCGTAGCTATTTTATGCCAGCGCTCTGGTTAAAAATTTTTGGAGCCTTGGCTTTGGGCTTCATCTATCAATTTTATTACAGTGGTGGAGATACCTATAACTACCATACTTTTGGCAGCAGAATTATTTGGGAGGCTTTTACTGAAAATTTTTCATCCGGATTTAAACTTTTATTTACGGAACCGGGGGCCCATCCTGAGGTTTATCCGTATTCGCAAAGAATTCCTTTTTACTATGATGAAAAGTCTTTTTTTATAGTGAGGATCGCTGCATTTTTTGACTTATTTACTTTCTCCGCTTATTCTTCAACAGCTGTTTTTTTTGCAATATTTGGCTTCGTTGGCGCGTGGGCATTTTTTATTACCTTTTTTAAGCAATTCCCCCATTTGCATAAATGGATTGCAATTTCTTTACTCTTTATTCCCAGTGTAATTTTTTGGGGTTCAGGCGTTTTGAAAGACACGATTACGCTTTCTGCGTTGGGTCTATTAACTTATTCCATTCACAAGGTCTTGATAGAAAAGAAGTTGGGAATTGTTAATGTGATTTTACTTCTGTTTAGTGCTTGGATTATTATTCAGGTTAAAATGTATATCATACTTTGTTTCCTACCGGCCGCTTTTTTCTGGGTTTATGCTAAGCAGCTCTTTACTACAGGTTCCTTTGCAGCCCGTGTTGTGCTTGCACCCGTACTGGTTCCTTTTGTAATTGTTGGCGCTTATTTTGGCGTTGCAAAGATTTCTGAAACTGATGAAAAGTATTCACTGGATAAAATTGCACGAACTGCACAGATAACAGCCTACGACATAAGATACTGGACGGGTAGAGATGCGGGTTCCGGTTATACCTTGGGAGAGCTTGATGGCACCTTTACTGGTATGCTTGCCCTTGCACCCAAAGCTGTAAATGTTTCTTTATTCAGGCCATATCTTTGGGAAGTCAAGAATCCACTCATGCTGTTGAGCGCTATAGAGAGCTTTCTTTTTTTATCCATCACTGTTTTTTTGTTGCTCCGTTATCCAATGGCATTTATTAAAGCATTTAATGATCCGAATATTTTGTTCTGCTTTATTTTCAGTTTAGTGTTTGCCTTCGGTGTTGGTGTTTCAACTTTTAATTTTGGCACCTTAGCCAGGTATAAAATTCCATTGTTGCCTTTTTATGCACTAGGATTGGTTTTAATGATCAACAAAATAAGACAAGCTAAAGAAGAAATTATTAACTAATTATTTAAACTATTTAAAAAGGCTCAAAAATCTCTCTTTATTCGATTTTACAGAATAATATCTTTTAACAGTTTCAATAGCTCGTGCGCCTAGGCGTTCACGTAATTTTTTTTGATCAATTAAATCAGAAAGTATTGAAAACCACTCTTCATCTGTTTTAGCAAGAAAACCATTGAAACCTTGTTGAATAATGGAAGTATTAACGCCAACAGGAGATACTACAGCAGGGATACCCAAAGACATGTATTGAAGTGCTTTAAATCCACACTTACCTTTTGTCCATTCATCATCGGGAAGTGGCATGAGCCCGATATCTATTTGTTGCAGGTCTTCTATTTCAGTTTCCTCTCGCCATTGTACAAATGCCAATTTCTTTAGACTAAAAGATGGCGCACGATCAGCAATTACCAGAAAGGAAACATTTATAAACGCTTGCTCTACTCTGTCTAAAATATGCGCTATGTTTTCAAGGTACTTTAAAGTTGTATGCGAGCCTGTCCATCCTATAACAATGTTATGATTTTGTTGATTTTTCTTAGTTAATGTTTGTAGTCTTTCGGTATCTATTGTTGTAGGGTTTACTAAAACATTAGAATTGAATTGTTTTGCATAATTGGCTAAGTAAAAATTACCACAGCTAATTTTGTAGCTCCAGGCACAAATTTGAGCAACCTTACTTCTGGATTTAATAAATCTTTCTAATCGACTTTCTTGCAGTTTATCTGTAAGCCATATGGCATCATCAAAATCATAGATGATTTTTTTTCTCAGTAACTTGGCAAGTATCCATTCGAAAATTGGTGGGCCTATGGGGCTAGCCTCTCTGTGAATAAAAACAAAGTCATAGTCTCGTGCCTTGAAACAGTCAATAAAACGGATAATTAAGCCGCGTAACAATGCTGCAATTTTGTTTAACAGATTCCCCGATTTATGGAATAACCTCCAATTGTAAGCGTTTAGAAATGAGGAAACATGATAGATATGACCTTCAATTGAAAGACTTTTAAAGTATTGCTCAAAACGAAATCTTTGGGACGGTGCCTCACCAGTAGGGTAGGGTACAATAAATAGAATTTTCATGGTAACTTTACATAAAGTTGCAGAATTGTAGCCAGAAAACCTTTTCTGAGGGAGTGTAAATGACTAAAGCATGGAAGAACCTGTTGAGTATATTATCGAACCTGGTGGTTCCAAATTGTTTCAGTGGAAAGAGCTGTGGCGCTACCGTGAACTATTTTATTTCTTTACATGGAGAGATGTAAAAATAAAGTACAAGCAAACGGCTCTTGGCTTTCTATGGGCAGTCCTTCAGCCTTTATTCATGATGCTCATTTTTACTTTTTTCTTTGGTAAGGCGCTCAATATTCCTTCTCAAAATTTGCCCTATCCTGTTTATGTATTTTCAGGGTTACTCGTTTGGAATATGTTCTCTACGGGACTAACAAATGCCTCGAACAGCATGGTAAACAATGCTTCGATTATTAAGAAGATTTATTTTCCCCGTTTGATTATACCTGTATCATCTATACTGGTGGCGCTTTTTGATTTTCTGATGGCATTTATGCTATTCGTCCTATTATTACTATACTATCAGCAACCACTTGGTTGGTCCGCAATTATACTTTGGCCAGCAGGTTTAATAATTACCATTATTGCTGCCCTGGGTATGGGCTCCTGGCTGGCAGCCCTTAATGTTAAGTACAGGGACTTTAGGTATGTAATTCCCTTTTTGGTACAAGTTCTTTTCTTTTTGACACCAGTGATCTATCCTGTTTCGATGTTGAAGTACCCATTGCTGCAATATTTATTAGCCTGTTCACCCATGTATGCAGCCATTGAGCTGTTTAGAATGCCCCTAACAGGTTTGTATCCTGAGCCGATGCTATTAACCGTTAGTTTGGCATCAGGGTTGACTATACTCTTTGTGGGATTGGTTTATTTTAAGAGAACAGAAAATTTCTTTGCAGATTTTGCCTGATTTTAAAATAAAAATTAAAACAATAAGCGTAGAAAATACTTGCCCCTTACATAGAGCTAAACAATTCATTAGCTTTATTAGTAATTTATAACTGGAAATCCTGAGGTGAAACCCATTTTAGAAGTAAGCAATATTTCAAAAAAGTACAGAATCCAACATTTATCCGGGGGCTACTTAAGCTTGCGCGAAAGAATGGCGAATGCCCTAAAATTTGAAAAGAATAGCACTGAAGATTTCTGGGCATTAAAAAATGTTTCGTTTTCTGTTAATCCCGGAGAGTCAATCGGCATTATTGGGCGTAACGGTGCTGGTAAATCGACTTTACTAAAAATTTTATCTAAGATTACTCCACCTACAAGTGGAAGCATAATTTCTCGTGGTCGTGTGGCAAGTTTGTTAGAAGTAGGAACAGGGTTTCACCCCGAACTGACAGGCAGGGAGAATATCTATTTTAACGGCTCTCTTTTGGGTATGAAACGCTTTGAGATAGATTCAAAATTTGATGAGATTGTTGATTTCAGTGGAGTGGAGAAATTTTTGGATACGCCACTCAAGCATTTTTCAAGTGGTATGCAATTGCGTTTAGCATTTGCTGTTGCAGCCTTTTTAGAGCCAGAGATCTTAATTATTGATGAAGTATTGGCTGTTGGCGATGCTGAATTTCAAAAGAAGTGTTTGGGTAAGATGGAGGATGTGAGTAAAAGTGGAAGGACAATTTTGTTTGTGAGTCATAACTTAGCAGCTGTACGAGAGATGTGCAGCAAAACAATTCTATTGAATAGTGGAATTTGCGAATTAATAGGTGATAGTAAAGATATCATTGAGGCGTATTTGAAAGATAGAGTTGATGGACAATTTTATGAAGGAAAAGCAAAATCTGACGCTCTCTATATACAGAAAGTCTATACTAAACGCCAGAATAATGAATTAACCACAAGTTTTTTCGATAATGATGCCATTGTTGTTTGCATTGAGACCAACAATTCGGGAATAGAACTTAATGTTACTGTTGGAGTTGCATTGCGAGATAGACTAGGGAATAAATTATTTACAAGCACAAAAGATTTTAAAGCTAATACAGGGCAACAAATTCATACAGTGACAATTCCCAAGCAGCTACTACTTTCGGGAAACTATACATTTGACACTGCTATTTTCATACCGAATGGAAGTGTCTATGACTATGCAAGAGAATGCATTTCAATTCGAGTTGATGATTATGAGTCAGATCTTGCTATTTACGGAAGTTCAGATATTGGCACAATAAAAGTAGACTGTGTATGGACCTAAACTTGTTTGCGAAAAAGGTACTGGTTAGCATTGATAAGTTTGTAAAAAGAATAAATGTGAAGTTGCATTATTGGACTATGTCAGTGGATCCTAACATTGTCATTAGTTCAACCTCTAGAATTGATGTTTCATCTAAAATTCAAATAAAATACGGAGGATCAATCGTAATCGGTAATAATTCTGAAATACTGGAAGGTGTTATTATACAAACATACGGAGGGATAATAAAAATTGGAGATAACTGCAGTGTCAATCCTTATACAATTATATATGGGCATGGAAATACAACTATTGGTGACAATGTTCTAATCGCGGGTGGATGCATGATTGTTCCGTCAAATCATAATTTTTCAGATCTAGATAAAAATATCAATGAGCAAGGGAGCAAATCAATGGGGATTGTAATTGAAGATAACGTCTGGATTGGTCATGGCTGTTCCATTCTGGACAATGTCCTAATTGGAAGAGGATCAGTGATAGCGGCAGGATGTGTCGTGAATATAAATATTCCAGCATATTCAATAGTAGCGGGTGTGCCTGCAAAAATAATAGCGTCCAGAAAATGAAAAGGCTTTTCAGCATCTTTAAACTATATAGCTTTCGGGAAAGGATTGTTTTGGGCTATGCCTTAGTTGTGGATTTTTTCCATAAGCAAATCCCCAAAAAAATTTTTTTGACTAAGAATTTTTATGACCAACTCATAAAAAAAGGCGCTCATCTCCGGAGAGATAATGATGTTTTATTTATTAAACTCGATACGCAAAATTATGGTCTTCGAATGGAGGGATCTGACTTTGAAGTATTTAATCAGATAATTGTTAATGAAGAATTGGCATTTGTTGCTGGTCAGATAAGGAGCCTAAATATAAGTAATCCAAGGATTATGGATTGTGGTGCAAATATTGGATTGAGCACACTTTTTTTAAAATTTCATTTTCCAGAATCTGAGATCATTGCTATTGAACCTGACAGTGAAAACTTTAAACAGTTGTGTGCAAATATAAAGCTTAACGAATTGACAAATGTTAACCCAATTAATATTGGGGTGTGGTATAAAAGTGATTTATTATACCCAAACCATAATTTTAGAGATGGCGCTAACTGGTCTTTTGCTTTAAGCAAAACTGAGAATTCTTCAGAAGCATCAATTAGGGTTGACTCTTTAGAGAATATTGCCAAACAAAATAATTGGGGTAGAATAGATGTCTTAAAGATTGATATTGAGGGATCAGAATTTGATTTATTCCGCAATTTAAGTTCAAGTCAGAAAGTACTTGATACTGTTAAAGTAATCTCGGTTGAAATCCACGAAGAAGTTGGTAGTAGATATGAGATTGAAGCTATACTGGTGAGCCAGGGATTTACCATCTATCGCTCTGGTGAACTTTCTATTGGTGTTAGAATGTAAGCTGACAAATTTTTAGTTGAGACATTTTAAATTACAATTTTGGCACATTTCCATAATGATATGTTTACAGTTTATCTATGAAGTCGGTTTAATGAGTTTAGTATGCGGCCAATGGTTTCAGTTTTAATGCCTGTATACAATGCAGAAAAATATCTAGCACACTCTATTCAGAGTGTGCTAGATCAATCATTTACTAATTTTGAATTTTTGATCTTTAATGACGGGTCTACAGATAACAGCGCTAAAATAATTAATTCCTTTAATGATGAAAGGATTAAATGTTTTCATTTCTCAGAGAATAGTGGTTATGTACATCATTTAAATGCCGGTATAAAAATGGCTAGTGGTAAATACATAGCTCGAATGGATGCAGATGATTTGAGTTTGAAAGATCGTTTTAAAAAACAAGTGGAATTCCTTGAAATGCATACAGAATTTGGGATTTGTGGGACTCAAATAGTCTTGATAAATGATGAAGGTGCTATTATAGAACGACCTTTTATATATGAAGATGACGACAACCTTAGACTAAGGCTGTTGATTAACTCATGCTTTGCTCACCCCACGGTGATGATTAGAAAGTCAATTATTTCTGGTAACGGATTTGAATACGATTTTGATCTAATGCCTGCAGAAGACTATGCGCTTTGGTATAGAATTTCTACTAAAACGAAATTGACCAATTTACCAGAGATATTGGTACAGTACCGCATGCATAGCGGGCAGATAACCCAATTGAAACAAAAAAAACAGCATGAATCAATTAGTAAAATTCGCTATTCAATTTTGCGCGACTCTTTGAAATTTGATTTTTCAGATAGAGAATTTATTCTTCATAATTCTTTGCTTAATAGCTCTTATACTCTTTCTCGTGAGTATGTAATGGATGCAAGGAAATGGTTTCTTCGTTTAGTTGAGCAGAATCGAATACTGAAAACTTATAACCAAAATTTATTTGAAGATAAAGTAAAGAACCTCTGGTTTTCATTATGCACCCACTCTTATAAATTGGGATTTTGGATTCTTTTAACTTATTTTTTTTCAGGTACATTAAGAGGTGGAGGCTCTTTCAACAACCGTATTAAATTTCTATTTAAATCCTTATTTCGGTTTTCACCTTTCAAAGCAAATGGTATACAGGCATTATAAGCAAAGTGTAATTAAGCCATAGTGTTTACATGGTAATTAGAGTTTTAAAATGGGTACAACAATCTGTTAAATCCCAAATGAGATTTTTGAAATATCCATATTGGGTGATTGTAAGGATATTGTATAAACTTAATGTCTTAAAAGTTTGTGAAATTCCAATTATAATAAATAACTTCAACAGACTTACCTATTTGACAACGCTAGTTAGTTCTCTTGATAAGTGTGGGTACAAGAATATTGTTATTATAGACAATAATTCTACTTACCCCCCCTTATTGGATTATTATGAGGTTTGTAAGTTTAAAGTCATCCGATTGGATAAAAATTATGGCTATTTGTCATTTTGGAAGGCAGGAATATATAAAAAGTATAAATGGAATTACTTTGTGTATACAGATTCAGATGTTGTGCCTGTCTCAGGTTGTCCTGCGGATTTCCTTGAATATTTGAAATCGGTACTGGATAAGCATATGCATTTAGATAAAGTAGGGTTAGGGATTAAAATTGATGATTTGCCAGATTCATTTGTTTTAAAAGATAAGGTAATTGAGTATGAGAAAAATTACTGGAAGTATGAAGTAAAACCAAATATTTATAGAGCACGTGTTGATACAACTTTTGCGCTATACAAACCATTATCAAATTTGAAACATGGGTATGTCTCTACACTATCCGCATATAGAACAGGCTTTCCTTTTATGATAAAACATTTGCCTTGGTATGTTGATTCAAGTAGATTAACGGATGAGGAAAATTATTATTTGCAAACAAGTGATAATTCTTCGAGCATTGCTGTGCAGTTGAAAGGTGAAGGAACTGTATACTAATTTATTTGTCGAGTAATTTCAATTGTATTTACTAGTGTTTTTGTGGTTGAAATAAAAAATTTGTAAAAGATATGCTTAATACCGGACTTGTTGCTCGAGCCAGAACAATTTTTGATGAGTTGAGATATAACGAAATCAACTATGTTCCGAAAAAAATGATTACACCTCAAAATTTGATTCAATCAAAATCGCAGGCCTGGGTAGGATTGGAAAAAATTATCTTTGATATTATCGAGTTCTCTGGAATTGAGGCAAATACCATGTTGGAATTTGGAGTGGAGTTTGGCTATTCTACAGCGGCATTCGCTAATTATTTTAAAAGTGTTACTGGTGTGGATATTTTTACTGGCGATTCTCACGCAGGTTATCATGGTGATATTTACAATGACACCAAAACTAATTTGAAGGACTTTTCTAATATAGAATTGATAAAAGCTGACTATAAGGATTACATCAAAAAGGACGCAAGAATGTATGATCTTATCCATGTTGATATCATTCATACGTATGAGGACACTTATGCCTGTGGTCTTTGGTCAGCTCAGCATTCAAAGTGTACATTGTTTCATGATACACAGAGTTTTCCAGATGTTAAAAAAGCAGTTGCTGACATTGCTAAAGTCACTAATAGGAAGTTTTATAACTATAGAAAATCCAATGGTCTGGGAATTGTTATTTAGGCATACTTATGGTGAACCAGATTATTAATTTTTTACACCGCAGAAGGCTTCATGGGTTTAACTGTATACTTAGTGTTATTTTTTATTTTATAAAAGGTTATGGGTATGTTAGGGTAAGATACTATCCGTATTATAGAGCTTATGAATTTAAAGTAAGAGGAATTTCTTATTTGTCATTAGGTCCAGGTTGGGCTTATTCATACGATTATCTACATAGTTTATTGGTAAAATCTTTTTGTTTTTTTTATCAACCTAAACCTGGCGATTGTATTGTGGATATTGGTGCGGGTCTAGGAGAGGAGTCGTTAATACTTGCTCAGATGGTGGGCGATGCTGGATCTGTTTTTGCGGTGGAGGCCAATCCAATAACATATGCTGCACTCCAACATATCGTAAATGTCAATGATTTTTTCTGGGTAAAACCACTTAATCTTGCTTTATATAAGGAGAATGGTTTCGTTAACATTGAGGATGATGAAAATAACTATCTTGGGAATACCATTAATAAGCAAAATGGACAAAGAGTATTTAAGGTGAAGGCTCTTACACTTGACAGCTTAGTACAAGAGAATAATATTAAACAGATTGACTTCTTAAAATGCAACATTGAAGGGGCAGAAAAATTTTTAATAGAGGGAATGGGTTCTAGTACATCTATAGTTAAGAATGTCTGTATTTCTTGCCACGACTTTAGACACACCCAACATGGGCATGGCGAGTTCTATTTGACTAAGTCTGTAGTAACAAAATTTTTGATGGAACAAGGCTTCGAAGTATTAACACAGAATTCCGGAGTCCCTCACATAGATGATTTTGTTTATGCAAGGCGTAAGTGATACAACCCTCCAAACGGATAATACTTTAGTATCGGTTATTGTTCCAAGCTATAACCATGAGAAATTTCTTCAACAGCGTATTGAGAGTATATTAAATCAAACATATCCCAATGTTGAAGTTATTATTTTAGACGATAAGTCGACTGATGATAGTATTTCTATTATTAATCATTATAAGACAAATCCAAAAATCAAGCATATAATTATCAACGAGAAAAACTCAGGAAGCCCATTCTTTCAATGGAAAAGAGGCATTGACTTAGCAAGGGGTGAGTGGGTTTGGATAGCAGAAAGTGATGACTATGCAGATGTCCTTTTTTTAGAAACCCTTTTGCGTGCGACATTAAATACTCGGAATACTGGTTTAGTCTATTGCGATTCCTGTGTTGTGGAGAATAGTCATTCAACGAATATTTTTTTTGCAGATTTAAAGAACAAAAAATTGGGTACAAATCGGTGGTCAATGAACCATTCTGAAGACGGTTTGAAGGAAATTGAAAATTATTTATTGCCGTATGGAACTATTAATAATACAAGCGCCACATTATTTAGACGTGAGAACTTAGTAAATTCAAATCCCTTTGATATAGACTTGAGATATCTTGGTGATAAGTACACTTTCATAAAGATTCTGGCAAAGTCAAATATTGTTTACGTGGCTAAGCCCTTATCATATTACCGAAACCCGTTTGATAATAAGCATATAGATAAGCCAACCTCTTTTTTTAAAGAACATTTTCTAATTTTTAATTGGGTTGCGAGAAATGTTAAATTAGACAGATATAAGTTTATCAGATCTGTTTATTTGAACGCTCAGGTTTCTTTTTTTAGTAATATTGATACAAGTAAATTTCATCTTTTTCGTAGGCTATTCTGGCTAAATCCATTGCTATTTTTAATTACGGTCTTAACAAATTTGTATAGAGTTATTTTTTATCGGCCTTTCCAGAGAAATTAATTTACGATATGTCAAACATATTATTTTATACACCTTTTAATCAACGCTCGCGAGACACAGAATCACTTATGCTTGCTCTGCGAGATAAAGGACATCGTGTAATTTCCTTAAATCAGACCACTGGATTAGGATTTCATGACTATCTTAAACTACAAGGCATTGAAGTTTATACAAAGAAATTCGCTAATCCTGGAAGTGTAGTATACTATATAAAGCATGTTGCTTATTTAATCTTCTTTTGCTGGAGTAAACGTATTTCAATTGTGTATTCTCATCTGGAATCAGCTAATTTGGTGGCTGTTTTGGCGCAATATTTTATTCGGAGTAAAGTATTCGTTATACGGCATCATGCAGACTATTTTAGTTTAACTAATAAGGATTCACTTTTTTCGTATAGAATTATTTACCGTTTTGCGAAAAAGATTATTGTCGTTTCGCGTCAGGCAAAAGATTTTATGGTAAAGTTTGAAGGTGTTGAGCCAAGTAAAATTATCCATATTAACCTGGGGTATAATTTTACCCTATTTCAAAAACCGAAAGCCGAAATTAGAAGTCGACTTAAACAAGAAATTGATGCAACCCTCACTCTTATTACTGTAGGCAGATTTATTTCCATTAAGAGAACAGAACTATCTATATTGCTATTAAAATCGCTGCTTGAGCATGGGTATAATGCAAAATTAGTTTTGCTGGGCACAGGTGAACTAGAACAAAATTTACGAGATTTAACCAGAGAGCTTGGTTTTGAAAATAGAGTATTATTTAAAGGACATGTAGACAATGTTTTAGATTATATTTCGGTAGCTGATTTTTTAGTTCATCCATCCATTTCTGAATCAAGTTGCGTTGTAGTTAAAGAGGCGGCTGTCGTGAATGTTCCGGTTATTGTTTGTGAGGGAGTAGGTGATTTTGATGACTATATTCAATCGCACTCCAATGGGTTCTTAGTGGCAAAAGATAAGTTTGTTGAAGAGGGAGTAAAAATTATTGAGGATTATTCTACTAACCCTAATAAATTGGAGAATGTAAGAAATAAACTTTGGGAAGATATTTCTGTGATTTTTTCAGTTGAAAAAACAGTTGAAACCTACCATGCCTTATCAAAATGATTGACACGTTAAAAAAGTTAGCAAAGTACCTTCGGTTTTATGGAGGTAATTATTATTGTATTGTTTGTAACACACCTGTTAGAACCTACTTCAAGTTTTCAGATAGTATTGAAAAATTAGCAAAATCAAATAATTTCCAGTATGATTTTAAACGTGTAGAGACACTAAACTACGAAAAGTGTAATTGCCCTTTTTGCATGTCAAGTGACCGTGAAAGGTTTTATTTGATTTTTTTGGAAAAATATCTGAGTTCAAAACACAATGAGATTAAAGTTTTGGATTTTGCGCCTAATTATGAATTTGTTAAGCGAATCAAGAAATTTTTGAATGTTCATTATACATCGGCTGATTACCTACGCGATGATATGGATTTGAAGCTTGACGCATGCAATATGAATAATATTAACAATGAATCGTATGATATTGTTATTTTTTCACATGTGTTGGAGCATGTTGAAAAGCCGCTAGATGCATTGATGGAAATATTTCGTATAATCAAAAGAGATGGCTTTGCAATTATCATGGTGCCTCTCTTTCTTGATGTTGAAAAGACGTTTGAAAATCCTGACCACACCACAGAAGCACTTCGGTGGCAGCATTACGGACAGGGAGATCACCTTCGATTGTATTCCAAAAAAGATTTTATTAATCAAATAGAATCTGTGGGTTTCGAAATTGAAGAAGTATCACCTTCCAAATTCAGCCCTGAACTAATTCGACAGAATGCAATTGCAGAGAATAGTATTCTGTATAAGTGTAATAAAAATAATTCAAGAAAATGATGCCGTTAATTAGTATAGTCCTACCGGTTTTCAACCAACAGGACTATATCAAGGAGTGTGTGGATAGCTTACTCAATCAAACCTATGGAGCATTTGAGCTCATTATAATTAATGATGCTTGTACGGATAATACAATGCAAGTACTCAGCACTTATAGAGATCCTCGGATTGTAATTATTCATAATGAAAAAAATATCGGCCTGGCAGCATGTGTAAATTTGGGCATTGTTAACTCAAAAGGTGACTTCATTGCAAGGATGGACTCAGACGATATTGCATTTCCTGAACGACTGGAAAAGCAAGTAAACTATATGTTGTTAAACCCATCTATTTCTATTTTGGGTACGGCTATGCAAAGTATAGGATATAGCAATTACTTGCATCAGTTTCCTCTAACACATCAAGCCTGTAAAGCCCAACTCCTTTTTAACGTTTGCTTCGGGCACCCCACAGTAATGTTTAGAAAGTCGGTTTTTTACTCGCCTGAAAACTACTATTTAGAGGAATTGCAACAGTATAGTGAAGAGTATGAATTGTGGTGTAGGTTAGTTGATAAGATGGGTTTTGCGAATTTGCCCGATACACTTTTGTATTATCGTACTTTTGATGACAACACAAAAAAGGAAGCCGCTCTGAAACGCAAGAATAATTCATTTGCTATTCGATCAAAATTCATTCGTATTCAATTGGGTGTTATTGATACGACTCTATACCAGATTCATGACTCCGTCAGTAATCTAGAGAAAGCACGCAACTATAATCAATTGCTTGAATGGACTTCCTGGCTTTATAAAATTGCGGAGATCAATCAGATAAGCAATAATTTTGCTCAACAAGAGCTAAAATTAGTTTTGCTAAATCGGGAATTTGAACTTTGTTACTGGAATAGTCAACTCGGACTCTTTGCATGGATTAAATCAATATTGCAAAACCGTCTATTTTGGAATCAACCCATTCGCAAACAGATTAGTTACTTCCTAAGATCGCTACTGAAACTATGAAGAAGCTTCTAAAAAGAATTTTTCCAATTGTTTACTTGAAGCGTGCTTTCTTAATTTATAATAAATTGAAGATAATCACCTTTGACAAGATTTTTTTTCAGGAACAAATTGTCCCTACGGAGTTTTTCGTCATAAATCGAAACAAAAACCCTTTTTTAGAGTTAAATATAGATTGCACTGAATTCTCAAAAGAAATAAGGAGCAAATTAAACCGATGGGAGGATATTTCCTGGAAGCAGGATGAATACTTTATCAACTATAAAGAGCCGGGTTTCATTGATCCTAAAAGTGGTTGGGCAATTACTCTTAACAAGAAACTAATTTATCCTTCTTTGGGATTTTCCAGAGCACCACATGTTCACAAGCCTGCATTTCTTGAGACATATTTCAAACAAAAAGAAATAGTGAAAATTGAGAAGATAATCTCTTTACGTGATACAGGTGAAGAAAACTACTTCCATTTCTTTAATGATGTTTTGGCTAAGCTCTTTTTTATTGAAGATCAAGAAATTATATTGAATGATTACACAATTGTAGTTGCAAAGGCCTTGTACGAAAAAACTTATTTTCAATATTTTATTTCCAATAGCTACTTAGGAGAGTTAAAATGGTTTGTACAAGATGAAACTACTTGGGTACACTTTAATGAAGCAGTTTTCTGTAAGCCATATACGCATACTAAGAAATACCTCCAAAAATCCGT
Organism: Chryseotalea sp.; assembly: GCF_057350905.1. Lineage (NCBI taxonomy): Bacteria > Pseudomonadati > Bacteroidota > Cytophagia > Cytophagales > Chryseotaleaceae > Chryseotalea > Chryseotalea sp. Next base: position 84,617 of record NZ_JBMRCF010000016.1, read on the forward strand.
ACAGCTAACTTTAACTAAAGATAATGGAGGCGAGGATAGAAGATTTTTTTTAACACGCTCAGAATCGTCATTGCGTTTTATTGAGAATCAAATAGATATTATACCGATACTTAAGAGATACAATTTCGAAATAATTGATGCTTCAGCCCTTGATTTTTCTGAGCAGATAAGCTTGTTTAAACAGTGTAAATACCTTGTTGCTATACATGGTGCGGGCATTAGCAACATAATTTTCAGGGAGGGAAAGCCACTCGAAGTTCTTGAAATAGTTCACCCATCTCCTTACCTTCCTTTCCATTACATTATGCTTTGTAAACTGTATAGTTATAATTATAGTGCATTATTAGGATATAAGGGAAAAAGTCAGGATAAAGGAGGATTTTTTGTTGATCCTGATAACCTTAAGAACGAACTTGAAAAGTGGTTTGGTGAATAGAAAGAGATGAAAAAGAAAGTCCTGTTAGTTATTCCGAATCTTGGCCTTGGTGGTGCACAAAAGGTGTTTTATCAACAACTAACCGACTTAGCTCCATATTTTGAGGTATCAGCTTGTGTTTTTAGTTGGGATAACTCTTTTCCAAGTGACCAGACAAAGGGTATTATTTCATTGGATGTGCCTGCTGGTAAAAGTTACCTTGGAAAAATGTATTATTTCTTCCTCAGGGTATTCAGGTTAAGAATGCTTAAAAATAGATTAGGGATAAACCTTACAATTAGCCATTTAGAAGGAGCGGACTATGTAAATGTGTTATCAAAAAAGAATGATAAGGTTATTTGCTGGGTACATGGCACAAAGAAATTTGATGAAAATATAAACGGATTATTAGGACTTATAAGGAGTCATTTATTAATGCCATTACTCTACAGACGAGCAAATAAAATAGTTGCAGTAAGTGTTGGAATATTGCACGAACTAAAGAATACCTATCCAGCACTTGAAAATAAACTAGAGGTCATACAAAATGGTTTTGATATTAGCCTTATACAGAAAAGCTCATTAGATAATGTGGAGGATAAGTTTCTGGAAATTTGTAATAGATCAAAGGTAATTATAACTCATGGACGACTCTCAAAACAAAAAAATTTATTGGCACTTATCAGAATCTATACTGAAGTGATAAAATCGCTACCAGCGAAACTAGTAATTATAGGAGATGGAGATCTCCGCAACCAAATTCTTGACGAAAGTAATTTAGCCAGTTTAAGGGTGTGGTCAATATGGAATCCTCAGGAACTAAGTGAATCCTTCGATATTTATTTTTTTGGACGGCAAAACAACCCTTTTAGGTATTTGCGTCACGCGTCTATTTATGTAATGACTTCTGGTTGGGAAGGATTTCCTTTAGCCCTATGTGAAGCTATGGTTTGTAAACTGCCCGTACTTAGTAGTGATTGTTACACAGGACCAAGGGAAATCATTGCGCCTGAGCTGTCATTGAGCCAACCTGTTAATAATCCACATTATGCAAGCCATGGTATACTAATGCCTTTGGTTGATTATCAAAATCAATCGATTATAGCAATGTGGTCTTCTACTGTTCAGAATATACTTAAAGACAAAGAGCTTATTCATCGATATAAGAATGCTGGAATAGAACGAATAAAAGAATTTGATACTGAAAAGACATTGAGTAGAACTTTGACAATTATTAATCAACTTATAGTTTAATATGAATTCAAAGCCTAAGATTTTAATAATTGAGAATAGCATTGGGATAACAGGTGCTTTAAAATCAATAGTTCGCACTTCTCAAGATTTAGAGTCATTTTTTGAGTTCTCTTTTATTATTCCCAGAAAATCTAAGGGAAGATATTGGATTGAGAAAAAGGGTTTTTTTAATATAAACGAACTGCCCTTGTATGAATTGAGTAAAAGATTCAAATCAATTGTACTTTATCTTCCATATCTATTTATAAACGCGATTAGTCTTAATCGAATAGTGAAACAGCAACGCATAGATATTATTCATGTAAATGACATTTATAATTTACTTCCATTGGCAATACGATTGTTTGGTAATACAACACCTTACATTTGCCATATCCGGTTTATGCCAGATCGATTTCCTTCTCTTCTCCTTAAGTTTTGGTTGAAACTTCACCTTCTATTTGCTGCTAAAATCATCACTGTTTCTAAAGCTGTTAAAAGACAATTACCAGATCATCCTAAAATTGTGGTTATCTATAATGAACTGCCGACTATTGAGCAGCACTTATTTGAGACTACGATTGATGAATCAAAAGTAACAAGTACATTCTTGTATCTTTCTAATTTCATGAATGGAAAAGGCCAGGAATTTGCTCTAAAGGCCTTTTCCAGAATACATCATAGACTTCCCGGTTGGAAGTTGAGGTTAGTGGGGGATGATATGGGCATGAATAAGAACAAACAATACCTTCAGAATTTACAAATGGAGGCTACAAAACTAGGTATTGAAAAAAAAACTGAATGGAGAGGGTTTACCGAAGAGGTAGAGATAGAATATAAGGCAGCTGATATTGTTCTTAATTTTTCCGAGTCTGAGTCCTTTTCAATTACCTGTCTGGAGGCTCTGTTTTTTGGGAGACCATTAATCGCCACAAATTGTGGAGGGCCTGCAGAAATTATTGATGACAATATAACAGGTCTGTTGGTTGCAAATCGAAGTATAGATGAAATGGCAAAGGCAATGGAAACATTGGCAAATAATGCGCAATTAAGGATAAGACTAGGACTTGCGGCTAGAGACGTTGTAAGAAATAAATTTGCGCTAGAAAAGACATCTTTCTTATTAAGAGAGGAGTACAACAAAATATTAAAAAATCAGACATGAGAGTATACTTACTTGTATTTGCTTTCTCCTTTACAATAAAAATTATAGCACAGCCTGTTGTAGCCAACTTTTCAATCCCTAGTGAGGTCTGTCTGGGAGAATTTATTCCAATTCAAAACAGCAGTGACCCAGCGGTTGAGGTACTTTGGGATTTTTGCGCTAACCAGATAGAAGGTAGCTACAGTAGTACACCCAGTAGTTTCGTAATTGGGAGCATGACAGATATAGAAATTGTAGAGGATCAAGGACTATGGTACGGTTTTGCTGTTAGTCGCAATAATGTACTTCTACGTCTTGAATTCGGAGACAATCCTAATAACCCTTACACCATTACCTCACTAGGAAACCCTAATAATTTACTGAATAGTCCGGAAGGAATTAGTTTAGTAAAAGAGGGCAGTAATTGGATAGCCTTAGTCACCTTGATTGGTAATGAAATTATAAGATTGTCATGGGGTTCGTCCCTTCTTGGAATACCAATTGCAGAAAGTTTGAATGTTAACTCTTTTAATAAATTGAATAGCCCCATTCAGATTTCTATAGCTCATGACATTGATCATTATGTGGCAATAATTGCAAATGCTTCTGGCAATTATGTTACGTCAATAAATTTTGGATCTTCTCTTATGAACACAATAAGTAGTAATGATGTGTTAGCTTCTCCTGTATTCCCTGGAGCATCTAACATGTACGGTGTTACTATTAGCAACCAGTGTAATCAATGGTTCTTGTATGCGATAACAGAAGACAAAATTTTTAAAGTGGAGCTTGGTAACGATTTATTTTCACCGATATCGCTTCCTCAGATTGATGATTTCACATCAGACATTCCAATACAGATTGGAGCGTTTAATAAAATTGAAGCGATTGATTTGGGTAGTAATACCTATTTATACTTTACTAGTATCACGAAAAATCGATTGTCCTTAATAAAATTGGAAGGAGGCATTACTATTCCTCAGTTACTTGATATTGATAATCCTGTAGTTCCCGGAAATACATATGCATTCGATGTTTTTCAATATCAGGGAAACTATGGGCTATATGTTAGCGGTTTTGGGGGTAGTGTCAACCGTATCTCTATTACTGAAAATTGTGATGTCAATACTAGATTCAGCACTAGTGAAACTCCCAAAAACATTTCTTACAATAGTGCAGGAATATTCACAATTAGTTTAACCATCAAATCAGCTGGTGGCAGTACTTGTTCATTATCAAAAGAAATAACTGTTTTGAATAATTTGGCACCACTTCCTATTATTGAACCTGGTGAAACTATTTGTATATCCTCACCTATATCTTTTAGTGCCGAAAGTATTAATGAGATAGCAATAACAAATTGGGATTGGGACTTTGATGATACAAATACCTCTACTGATCCTAATCCTGATAATAGTTATACGCAAGCAGGCAATTACACTGTTCTACTTGAAGTCATCGGATCGAATGGTTGCAATAATCGGAGCGATGTAGCTATTATTGTATACAATCCCCCTACCGCCTCCTTCTCGCTTCCCACCGGCCTCATCTGCACCAACAACGAGTTTACTTTTACAAATAACACTGTCGATAATTTCGATGGCAACCTAAGTTTTCAATGGCTGCTAGACGATGTGCCAGTGAGCACAGCCGAAGACCTCCTTTATACATTTACCAGCGGGGGTAATAAAGAACTTACATTGCAAGCCTCTATACCGGGATGCACAAGTGAGTCTGTGCAAGTGTTGGCAGGCGTTGGCGTGGGTCCAACAGTAGATTTTACTGCCGAAGGTATTTGTCTTAATGAAAGCACCCAACTCACCAATAATTCGCAGGGAGACATTGCAAGCTATGCCTGGAATTTTGGGGATGGTCAATCAAGTGGTGACACAAATCCTGTTGTTAATTATACTGCTGCTGGCAATTATACCATTGAATTACAAACCCTGGGAACCAATGGTTGCCTCAGCACAAAATCATTGTCGCATCAAATCTTTTCAGTCCCCCAACCAAACTTCAATACCGACTTACCTCCCTTTTCATGCAATGGTACGCCCACACAATTTAATGATCTTACCCCAACGCTTACCGATAGTAATCTCAATGCCTGGAGCTGGGATTTTGATGATCAGAATTCAATTGCATCTGTACAACATCCACAGCATACGTATGCACTGAGTGGCGACTACAGTGTCTCGCTAACCACTACCTCTGATAAGGGTTGTGTTGCAACGCTGAATAAAATAATTACCATTGCACAATCACCGCTGCCAAACATTTCAAATACTGCGGCCTGTATTGAAACAGCCGTGATTTTACAAGATGCATCATTAACATCAGCGTCTGCCTGGCAGTGGCAAGTTGGTAACAATTTTTATTTTACTGAATCGCCAAGTCATGTTTTTTCAAATCCAGGCATGTACCAGATAGCACTTACCCTTACGGCTTCAAATGGTTGTGTGGGCACCACAACAAAGCAAGTAAATGTACCAGCACCGCTTGTAATTGATTTTGAAAGCGCATTTAATTGTGCCAATACTGAAACCCGTTTCTCTGCCGTTGTTGATGATATGAATGATCCTGTACTTTCATACAACTGGTCCTTCGGTGAAGAAGTAAGAAGTGGTGTTCTTGTTAACTATGTTTATGATGAAGCCGGCATTGAAGAAGTAAAACTCACAGCGCTTGCTACAAGTGGATGTACTTACTCAATCACCAGGGCTGTGGATATCTTACCTGCGCCAATAGCAAATTTTTCCTTTACACCTTCTTCTGGCCCGCCTCCGTTAGCAGTAGCATTCACTAACCTATCTACAAATGCTGGTTTGTCTGCTTGGAAATTTAATGATGCAAACAATACAACCAGCAACCTCACTCATCCTGCGTTTACTTTTACAGAGGTTGGAGAATATGCGGTTGACCTGACTGTCACCAATGCCGCAGGTTGTGAAAATACCGTAAGCAAGTTAGTTGCCGTAGCCTTTCCCTTTGTAAATGTTACACTAGACAACTTCAGAATAATCAGAAATACAGATGGTTCTTTTTTGCTACTGACTAACATCATAAATAATGGCAACGTATTGGTTCAAAATCCCAGAATTGAAATTCAGCTCGACAATGCAGCTACCCTGCAGGAAATTGTAAATACCAGCATCATTGCAGGCGATTCGTTTGATTATACCTTCTCTACTGTAGTGGCAAATAACAATAACCTGAATTATGCCTGCGTCCGCTTATTGTTGCCAAACAATGAAGCCCCAGAGAACACAGAAGCCTGCCTTACTTTCAATACAAACACTGCGCTGACAAGCCCATACCCCAATCCTGCCGATGACTTTATAACAGTAGAATGGGTTTCGTCAGCGGATGAGCAGGTTTCACTTATTGTAAATGATAACCTGGGCAACGTAATGGCTACTGAAAATATTAGCGCCAAACAGGGTTTAAATACGGTTGTACTCCAAACCATAGATTGGCAGGCAGGAATCTATTTCATTCGGCTTAAATCAGCCTCAAAAGCGCAATATTTCCGGACTATTATAGGGCGCTAGGTCTTTAAACGTGAGGATTTTCCATTATCTTTAGCCAAATTTTATTTGGCAATAAATCCTCTTTACAATATGAAGAACATAAAACTAGATGCTACCGATCGTAAGATCCTTGAACTTCTTCAAAAGAATTCAAACATTACCAATGCCCAGTTGGCAAAAGAAATTGGTTTGTCTCCTGCGCCAACATTAGAGCGCGTTAACAAACTCGAAAATTCTGGCGTTATCAAAAGTTACCATGCTGTCATTGATACGGCATCTGTGGGCCTGGGTGTGAGTACTTTTGTGATGGTTTCATTAAAAGGGCATAATAAAGACAACATCAACAAATTCAACAAGGCCATTCACGACATTGAAGAGATTGTTGAGTGTCATCACATCACAGGTGCTGGTGACTTTGTACTAAAAATTGTTTGTTCTGATATCGCTGCCTATCAGCAACTGATGTTGGATAAGGTCTCCAATATCGATGTGGTGGATGGTCTGCAATCTATGGTCATCTTATCAACTTTTAAGGACAGTAAAGTATTACCCTTGCCTAACAATTAATGACCGTATCAGATAAAACACTCATACTGGATGCTCGCTTGGTAAAACAAAAAATCAAGCGCATGGCTTATGAGATTTATGAAAATCACAGCAAAGACCGTACGGTGGTCATAGCAGGCATTGATGGACAAGGTTACACCCTAGCTAAATTATTGGTTAAGGAGTTGGAAACGATTTCCCCCATTAAAACGTTGCTTACAAAAGTTCATTTAAATAAAACAGAGCCCCAGCAAGATACCGTGTATATAGACTGTGATTTAAAGGAGGTTAAGAAACGCGTAATCGTTATTGTAGATGATGTGTTGAATACAGGACGGACACTTGCTTACAGTCTTAAGCCTTTTTTAGATATTGAAGTGAAGTGTATTGAGATAGCTGTACTGGTGAATCGTAGCCACAGTTCTTTTCCGATTTTACCAAAGTACACTGGCTATGAATTGGCAACAACCATCAAAGACCATGTTGAAGTGGTACTGGGTAAGGAAACAGCAGTCTACTTGAAGTAATTATAAATTCAAAATTCAAAATTAATCGACAGATTTTGAATTTGAAATTTGAAATTTTGAATTTTTGAATTTGAAACCTGGAATATGTCAATCCATAAAAAGCAAGACGTAAAAAAAATCACCACGCACCAGCTTCAGGAAATGAAGAATCGTGGAGAAAAAATTGCCATGCTCACGGCTTATGATTACAGCATGGCCAGGCTTATCGATGCAGCAGGAATTGACATTATTCTGGTTGGTGATTCCGCTTCTAATGTAATGGCAGGTAATGAAACAACATTACCAATTACACTGGATCAAATGATCTACCATGCCAGCTCAGTGGTTAAAGCAGTGAATCGTGCTTTAGTAGTGGTGGACCTACCATTCGGTTCCTATCAGGGTAGTTCAGGCGAAGCGTTGCGTTCCTCTATACGCATTATGAAAGAATCAGGTGGCCACGCAGTGAAGTTAGAGGGTGGTAGTGAAGTAAAGGATTCCGTTCAGCGCATTCTTACTGCAGGTATACCTGTAATGGGACATTTGGGTTTAACACCTCAATCCATTTATAAATTTGGAACTTATTCTGTACGAGCAAAAGAAGAAGCCGAGGCTAAGAAATTATTGGAGGATGCTAAGCTTTTAGAAGAGTGTGGTTGCTTTGCATTGGTGCTAGAAAAAATACCCGCTACCCTGGCTAAACAGGTGGCAGATAGTTTACATATTCCGGTTATCGGTATTGGTGCAGGGCCTGATGTAGACGGTCAGGTATTGGTTATGCAGGATATGCTGGGCATTACACAAGAGTTTAAGCCCCGCTTTTTAAGAAGGTATGCAGACCTGGCGGCTATCACAACAAATGCCGTTAGCCAGTACGTTGACGATGTGAAGAACAAATCATTCCCGAATAAAGAAGAGATGTATTGAAATGAAAAAGATACTCTTTAAAGCATTGGCCAGTTTCAATAAACTATTTTTGCCACGTCTTGGCAAAATGGATTTGAATAACTTATCAAAAGCACAGAAAGTGTTAGTGGCTTACAAGTATTGGGTAACAACCAATGCGCTTGATTAAGCATTACTGATTGGCGCTGACTTTATTTTTGTCAGGTTTTCAATTCACAAACGTGACCGCAAGATACTTTTTACTTTTTTTGTTAAGTATATCGCTACGACTGGCGGCACAACCTGCGTATACAATTAATGATACCGTTGGCCAGCACATCTTCAGTTTCCATGAAATTGAATACCTCGAAGATCCAACAGCAAAGCTCACCCTTGATGATATTCTCACTCATCACCAAAGTGAGTTTACCTTTTCTGCAACGAATTTTAATCCGGAGAATGTAAATCCTACATCGGCATATTGGCATCGCATCCGGATTCAACACGATGCATCTTCGAAAAAACTATGGGTGCTGGAGTTCTTTGATCAAACCATAGACAAAATTGATTTATACATACCCAATGGAAAAGGAGGGTATCAGCACCTTGAGCAAGGCGATCAGTTTGAGTTTGCCAGACGCATGCTCCGTCACAAAAATTTTGTCTTTCCAATTGATAATAAGCGCAACGATGTCATCACCTATTACTTTCGGGTGCAGTCGCAGCAACGTGCTGACGTCATAGTAGTACTTCGCTCTGCCGACTATCTGCTCGAATATGCCATGGACGAATACTTCTTCTTCGGTATTTTTTATGGGATGATCCTCGTATTCATTTTCTATAATCTCCTAATGTACTTTGCCGTGCGGGAGAGCCATTACATTTTTTACATTTTATACCTGATAGGCATTGGCTTGTATGAAATGAGCGCAGACGGTATAGGATTTCAATACTTATGGCCACAGGCAGTTGAATGGAATCAATATGCATCAGGCTTCACACTATACCTGGCCTCTTCTTCCGCATTGCTTTTTGCCTCATCCGTATTAAACCTTAAAAAGGATGTGCGTTGGCTATACTGGTTACTCATGTTTGTACTGGCATTGCGAACTGTTTTTCTGGTCTTGAGTGTATTTGTATTTACACCATGGTTTTCAGTTAGTTTTATTGAAATAATTCCATTCTCTGCTGCCTTGTTTGCAGGTATTTATCGATGGAAGAAAGGCTATAAAGCAGCCCGTTTTCTTGTGATTGCCTATGGATTTTTATTTTATGGAGCTATTGTTAAAGTATCCTTGTATTTCAATTTTACCTGGATGCCCTTTGGCCAGCTTTCTCACTACAGTCTTAGTTTTGGTTTTGTAATGGAGATGCTCTTCCTGTCTTTTGCCATCAGCGATAAAATCAGATTGCTTAGAATTGATAAGGAGACAGCACAGGAAAAAACCATTGAACAATTACATGAAAACCAACGCCTGAAAGACAATCTGAATCAGGAGTTGGAAATGCAGGTAAAAATAAAGACGGCTCACATTGAACAACAAAAAGAAGCGCTGGAGGATGCGAATAAACTATTAGCACAGCAATCAGCTGAAATCGCTGCCATGAATGCATTGTTGGAACGCGATAATGACCAACTGAAACACGATGTGGCAGAAGTAAAAGAAGCGCGTATACTTTCTAAAGATGTAGACTTCGAAGAGTTCAGTGTCATGTATCCGGACGATGCCAGTTGCCTCAAATTTCTGGCGGAACGTAAATGGCACCATCATTTCAATTGCCGAAAATGTAATCATACTGCATATAGCGAAGGCAAAAGTCTTTATGCCAGAAGATGCACCCGATGTGGTTATGAGGAGTCTGTAACAGCTTACACGCTTTTACAGAATACCCGCTTGCCAATTAATAAGGCTTTCTACATGATTTTTTTGGTGTACTCATCCAAGGGCAGCATCTCATCGCACAAGCTGTCAGAACTCCTCCATATCCGTCAAAGTACATGCTGGGCCTACAGCAATAAAATAAAAAAAGCAATGAAGGAAAGACGCAGGATTTCCCCCTTTGGCCACCATGAAGGCTGGGATTCATTGCTATTAATGGAGGAAGTCTCTGCGTAAGTTTCTGTTTTTCAAACGATTGAAAAATAGTTGAATTTTTTTCAAAACAGGGTTTTCTAACCTACCAAATTGATTTTCAACAGCTTATAAATCACCCTTCGGAATCGTTTGCAAAAAAGCTGGCGTATCAATCGATTTCTGCCATGGAAGCACTTCTACATCAATTTCAATTAAAACGGCCTTTTTTACCTGCGACTGAACCGTATCATTATTTATAACATTCTACATGTCAGATAGTTACAATGTGATTTGACAAAGACATTCTAGCTTTGGGTATAGAATAAACTAACACCTACCTATGAAGAAATTTTTACAGTTTTTGCTGGTACTGCTGGCCTGTTATGCCGTAAAGGCGCAGGATGCTGTGCTTACCGGACGTGTGGCCACCGTCACAGGCGAGGCGTTACCCGGAGTAAACGTGCTGGTGAAGGGCACGAATGTGGGAACGATGACAGATGCGAATGGCAATTATAGAATAGCGGCAGGCAATACTACGCTTGTATTTAGTTTCATTGGATACAAAACAGTGGAGCTAACCGCAAATGGCAGAACTACGCTTGACGTAACTATGGAAGAAGATGTGACTACACTTGAACAAATTATAGTGGTTGGTTACGGGGTGCAGGAGAAGAAAGACATTACCGGTGCTGTATCGGTTGTGAATAGCGAAGCCCTGGAGTCGCGACCGAACTCGCAGTTTGGAAACCTCATTCAAGGAAAAACTTCGGGTGTTCAAATACTCTCTTCCAGCGGAAAACCTTCTGCTGGTTTTAATATACGCATACGCGGAACAAACTCGATCAATGGTAACAGCGAACCACTGTATGTAGTAGATGGAATTCCAATTACCGATACACGAAGCATCAATCCATCAGACATTGAAAGCTTTACTATTTTGAAGGATGCATCTTCAGCAGCCATTTATGGTGCACAAGGTGCCAATGGTGTGGTACTGATTACAACACGTAAAGGAAAATCAGGAACACCACGGTTTGAATTCAGCGCCTATACAGGTTTTACCAGTGCATGGAAAAAACTGAAAGTATTAAACAGCGAACAATATCGCGACCTGATGACAGAGCTTGGTCAATCAACAGATTGGAGCCAGTATACGGCCAATACAGATTGGCAAAATGAAATATTTCAGAATGGTCGCTCACAAAACTACCAGCTATCCTTATCGGGTAAGAGCGATAATACAAGCTATTATATTTCTGCAGGTTGGGTGCAGCAAATAGGTGCTATACGCAGTTCAGAAATGGATCGCTATAACTTTAAAACAAACCTTGAACAAAAGGTAAATAGCTGGTTAACTATAGGTACAAACATCAGCTACATGCGATACCATGATGTAGATGTTTCAGATAACCAGGCCATCAATCAAGGTGGTGTAATTCTGGGTATGCTATCAACACCTTCCAACATTGGCATTTACAATGCTGATGGAACGTTTACACGTAATCCTTTTCAGGATTGGGAAAATCCTGTTTCATCCACTGACGGATCGGAGCGGGGTTATAACAACAGTCGTGTGCTGGGTAGCTTATATGCCGAAGTGAGTGTGCTCAAAGATTTGAAATTTAAATCCAACATTGGTATTGATTACTCTAATGGTATTTATGATTATTTTCTCGATCCGTTCAGGACGGGCTATGGTCGCGCAAGAAATGGTATTGCTCAAAACAGCACAAGCATTTCCAATTATTACATTATCGACAATACACTTACTTATCAGAAATCATTTGCCGATATACACAAAGTTTCCGCTATGCTGGGTTCTGTATTGCAGGAAACACGCTGGGCAGATAGCTATATAGAAACAAATGGTTTCTCAGGTAATGCTGTGCCGACTACCAATGCAGGTTCCATCATTGTTGCAGCCAACAACAGCAAACGCGAGAAAAGCAACGCTTCCTTTATGGGTCGCATGACATACGATTACAATGACAAGTATTTGGTAACAGCAAACTTCCGTGCGGATGCATCTTCTACTTTCGGACCAAGCAATCGCTGGGGGTATTTTCCTTCATTCTCTTTAGGTTGGCGCTTGTCTGAAGAAAGCTTCATGAACGCCATCACCTTTGTGGATGATCTGAAACTTCGTTTGGGTTGGGGTATTGTAGGTAATGAAGTTGGTAATAATGCTTACCCGTGGGTCGGTGCAGTTTCTGCAGGAGCGAATTATCCAATTGGTGGTGTGATTCAACCGGGTAATTATCAATCCTCTATTGAAAATGCTGATTTGAAGTGGGAAGAAACGCAACAGACTAACATTGGTTTAGATGTGGCCGTGCTCAACTCACGCGTAGTGTTTACTGCGGAAGCTTATCTGAAAAACACTTATGATCTCTTGTTCTACCTGCCAATCCCAAGATCAACCGGTTTTGATAGTGGTATTCAGAATGTGAGCAAGCTGGAGAACCGTGGTCTGGAATTCATGGTCACCTCTCAGAATTTAGTGGGAGACTTGAAGTGGGAAACGGACTTTAACATCTCATTCAACCGCAATAAAATTATCGATATCAATGATCAGGACATCTACAGTGGTGGTGTTGCCGGACGTGGTGAAGTAAGCTTGTCAACTGAAGGTAAACCGCTTGGTATGTTCTTCGGATATATTGCAGGCGGTGTCGATCCTGCCACAGGTAATGTGTACTACATTGATGCGGATGGAGAAAGTACCTTTACACCAGCAACGACTGATCGTACATTCATCGGTAACCCCAATCCGGATTTCATTTACGGTATGACTAACACACTGAGTTATAAAAATTTCAACTTCAGTGTATTTCTGCAAGGCACGCAGGGTAATGATATTTTCAATGCAACACGTGTAGAAACGGAAGGGATGATTGATGTGAAAAATCAATCTGCGGTTGTTAATAACCGTTGGAGACAGCCAGGTGATATTACCAACATACCAAGAGCTGCTTTTGGCAATATCAATAATTCACGCGCCTCTACCCGTTTTGTAGAAGACGGTTAATACCTGCGTGTGAAAGCATTGACACTGAGCTATAACGTACCTCAATCAATCTTGTCAAAGATTAATTTGGGATCAGTAAAAGTATATGCAACCGGAGAGAACCTATTCACTTTTACAAATTACAAGGGTTATGATCCGGAGGTGAATGCTTTTGGTGGTAGTAACACTGCGCTTGGCGTGGATTATGGAACCTATCCACAAACACGCAATCTCATTCTTGGTTTGAATGTTACATTCTAAAACAGCACGAAGACTATGAAACTGAATTTCAAAAAATATTTAATGCTGACAGCCATGGCTGTTACATTTACCGCTTGTGAAGATTTTCTGGACAAAGTTCCCATTTCGCAATCAACAGTAGGCAATGCCTATAAAACAGCCAGTGATGCAGAAGCAGCATTGATTGGAGCATACGATACATTTCAACAGGAATATTACATCTGGGATAACATTATTTTCAGTGATGTAATCTCTGACAATCATTATGCTGGTGGCGATAACCCTGAAGTTTTTGCAGCAGAGGATTTAACGTTAACACCAACCAATGGTCGTTTATTTACCAACTGGAGTCAGCTCTACAATGGCATTGCCAAAGCCAATGTAGTATTGGCAAAAGTACCAGCCATTTCGGATCCTAAACTTGATATCGGTGGCAGAAGAGAACAAATATTGGGTGAGGCTTCTTTCTTACGGGCGTACCACTACTATCAGCTGGTAACATTATGGGGTGGTGTGCCACTCATTACGAGCCCTGTTTCTTCTACAGAACCAGCAGAAGTACAATTACCTCGCAGTTCTGTTGAACAAGTGTACGCGCAAATTATTGCAGATCTTGAATACGCAGCAGAACACCTACCTCACACTTACGGTGCAGATGCATCTGTAAATAAAGCACGTGCAACAAAAGGTGCTGCCAATGCCATGTTGGCAAAAGCCTATGCACAAAAACCCGATCCTGATTACGATAAAGTGTTGGAATACTGTAATGCAGTAATTACAAGCCCTGCTGCCTATACCTTACTTACAGATTTTACCCACTTGTTTGATGGTAATCATTATAACAACACAGAATCTATTCTGGAAGTACAATTTGTGGGTGCACCAGAAGCTAACTTTGGACCTCAGTTGTTATTACCTCCATCCATCTCAGGAGACTCCTGGAGAAAATTCATTACACCTTCACACAGTTTAGTAGATGCTTATGATGCCGAAGGTGATGATGTACGCAAGGATGCCACTATTCTTTTTGAACAGGCACCCTGGTCAGATGAATTCTGGTCAGTAGCTGTAAATGGTAATGTACCTTTCGCTTACAAGTGGAAATCAGCGAATGGTTGGGCAAGTACTAATCGTCAGTACATGCTTCGCTTAGCAGATATTATTTTATTAAAAGCTGAAGCACTGAACGAGCTTGATCGCCTGGAAGAAGCGCGTACTGAGATAGATTTTGTGCGTGACCGTGTTGGCCTTGCACCTACACCAGCCACCAATAAAACTCAAATGCAATTGGCCATTGAAAATGAACGCAGACTGGAGCTTGCTCAGGAAGGACAAAGATGGAACGACCTGAAGCGCTACAACAGAGCTGTGGAAGTCATGAACAATTTAAATGAAATTGACTTACGCACGGGGAGTACTAAAGTTTACAACATGACAGCAGATAAGCAGTTATTGCCTATTCCGCAGTCAGAGCGTAACCGCAATCCTAACCTGGGTCAGAATAATGGTTATTGAAACTAATGGTTGAGATTATTAAAAGACAGATCACATGAAAGCAATACAAATAATTTTCAGCTTCATTCTACTTGCAGGCATTGTTTTGTCCTGTGGCGAAGAAAGCAATATGGATCCCGTTGGCAATTGGGAATTGTCAACGCCCGTACCGACTACACCTGCTGTTAACGCTAATGTAGTATTGGAAGATAACTTACCGGCTGCGGCAGTTCGTTTTGAGTGGCAACCGGCATCAGCCAGCAGTCGCTTTATTGTTCAGTATACGGTATATGTAGTAACGGCAGGTAGTGCTGGCGTTGAAAATGCCCTGTTGACATTAACACCAGGAAATTCCGGGAAGAACGCATTTGTAGAGACAACAGCGCAGCAGCTTGATTACATTTTGTGGACACGTTGTTACCCAGCGGGTGCAGTGGTGAATCTTGAGTGGGTAGTGGTGGCGAAGTCAATCGACAAAACAACTACTGCAAAACAAGCCTTTAGTATGAAGCGTTTCCAAAATGAATACATGCCTGAGACCATGTTCATTACCGGTGCAGCAACCGAAGCGGGTGAAGATGTAGCAGCGGCAACACCCATGCGCGCCCATAAAGATGCTGAAGGCAATGTGACTAATATTTTTGATGTTTACACTACACTGACAGCAGGTAAAACTTATTTCTTCCGTGATGAAAAGAATACAACTTCAAAATTATTTGGTGGTGAAGAAGGTACGTTGGAAGGTTGTGGCGCAGGCATTACAGCACCTGAAACAGGTCAATACCGCATTACTGTTAATTTAAATAGCAACACCTATTCGTTATTAAAAATTGATCGCTGGAGTTTGGTAGGCGATGCTGTTGAAGGCGGTTGGGGTGGAGACGTGCCGCTGACTTATCAAGGCAATAGTGTGTGGACAACAACCATTGAGTTTTATAAACCATACGCAAGTGCGGGTTGCATTTTCCGCGCCAATGGTGACTGGGGCTATTTGCTGAAACGTATTGTAAACAGTGGTAATGCAAACAACACCAGGGGAAATCTTGTGATGGAATCAGAGGCCGCTGGAATGGGTAAGGCATTTGAAGACGTACCCGGCCCTGAAATCGGAACTTATAAGGTAACACTCAACCTGGCTGCAGATGCGTACACTTATTTACTTGAGCAGCAAGGCGAGCCTGAACCTACACCCACCATCATTGGTGAAACTGCTAACCCCGATGGAGATGCAGTGAGTGGCAATTTCGTTTTTGGTGAGTACAATGTGCCAAATGAATTATACCTGCTGGCGGATGGAGTAATGGTCGGGACATTTGAAAAAGATGCTAACACCTTTAATTCAGTAAAATTCTGGGCACTGCAAGCGAGTAAAACATATTCCATCAATTCAGCCAGCGATGGCTCTGGCACAAGCTACGGAGAAGTGAATGATGGCGAAATGGCTGTGGCACGTGATCAGGCTTATCAGTTAAGCGTAAATTTTGAAACCGGAAGATTGGCCTGGAAATACTACAACATCAAATTATTCCATTGGGATGAAGTTGGAGGAGGCTGGGATGCACGCCAGGAATTATTGATGACCTACGAACATCCTTATACTTTTAAAGTAACCGGAACACTTTCAGCAGGCTTCCACTCAAAGTTTAATTCACCTTGGGAAGTGCAGTTCGGTACTACCGGCACAGCTTTGTCGGGTACGATGACCAATGGCGGTGCAAACTTTACAGGCATTGTATCCAACGGAACATACAATGCAAGCATTGTTGTAACGGATGATTTTACTTCGTGTGAATACACATTTGTAAAGCAGTAGTTTTTTAGTTTAATAGTTTAAGTTTAGTTCAGGTAATCATCAGGGGCAGACTTCCTGCTCCTGATGTTTTTAAAGACAAAAGCATGAAGATTAGTTTTTATGGACAACTACTTGCGATAGCTTTGGGAGTAGTACTTTTTGCTTGCCAGCAGAAAAGTAAAGAGGTAGTAATCAAAGCAGAGGGTGTAGAACAATGGATTACTACAGGAGATAAAAAAAGTTTACTGGCGAAAATCGATATTGGAGAAGTAAGTGGTGATACAGCTGCATTACCCAAAATTATAATTGACGAAGCCCAGCAATACCAGACTATAGATGGTTTTGGTTACTCCTTAACAGGAGGGAGTGCCTATCTGCTCTACACTAAACTTGATACAGCAACACGTGCAGCCTTGTTGAAGGAACTCTTTCTGTCTGACGGTAACAACATTGGTATCAGCTACCTGCGTATCAGCATTGGTGCTTCCGATCTGGATGATCATGTTTTTTCTTATAACGATCTGCCTGCAGGTAAAACAGATAAAGCATTAACAGCTTTCACGCTGGCGGAAGATGAGAAACATCTTATTCCCATATTAAAAGAGATTATTCAACTTGCACCCGACATCAAAATAATGGGTAGCCCCTGGAGTGCACCTGTGTGGATGAAGGACAACAACAGTCCTAAAGGTGGGAATCTTAAAACAGAATATTATGCAGCATACGCAGATTATTTTGTAAAGTACATTACGGGCATGGCTGCACACGGTATTACACTGGATGCCATCACCATTCAAAATGAACCGGAAAATCCCAAGAACAAACCCAGCATGGTAATGACGGCTCGTGAGCAGGCAGACTTTGTAAAATTACACCTCGGGCCGGCTTTTGAAAAAGCAGGAATCAAAACAAAAATTATTGTATTCGATCACAATTGCGATCATCCTGAATATCCGATTGAAATACTCAATGATGCAGACGCCAAAAAATACATTGACGGTTCAGCGTTCCATTTATACCTGGGTGAAATTGAAGCGTTATCAAAAGTTCATGACGCTCATCCCGACAAACATGTCTATTTTACAGAACAATGGACTTCACCAGAAGGTACCTTTGATGGAGATTTAATGTGGCACACCAGAGAATTGATTGTTGGCGCTACACGCAACTGGTCGCGTAATGTGCTGGAATGGAATCTGGCAGCAGATCCGCAATTTAATCCGCATACCGATGATGGCGGTTGCACCATGTGTCAGGGCGCGCTAACCATTGGCGACCGCATAACACGAAATGTTTCATATTACATTATAGCACAAGCATCGAAATTTGTAAGACCAGGTTCTGTAAGGGTTGCAAGCAACGAACCTGACAACTTACATAACGTAGCCTTTGTTACACCAGAAGGTAAAACCGTGCTGATTGTAGTGAACGAGGCAAACGTGGAAAAGAAATTCGCAATCAAATCGAACAATAAAAATTTAATAGTAGCAATACCTGCAGGCGCTGTGGCCACCTATACCTGGGAATGATGATGAAGAAATTATGTTATTTAATGGTGACAGGACTAACCTTACTGCAGGCTTGTGATAAAGAATCCGGGCCTGTTGTTGGTCCACCTGTATCGCCCAATGAAATAGGTAAGGCAAGTGTGTGGCTGACTACGGGTGATAAAACAAAGTTGCTCAACAAAGAAGGAGACATTTCTATTACAGAACCAACAACGAATACACTGCCTTTAATTACAATTGATCCAGCGCTAACGTACCAGCAGATCGATGGTTTTGGTGCAGCCATGACAGGTTCATCAGCTCACCTGATCAAAAATTTATCGGCCAGTAGACGCAATGCTTTACTACAGGAATTATTTGATTCAAATACTGGAATTGGTATTTCGTATGTCCGACTTACAATAGGTGCTTCAGATTTTTCACTGGAAGATTATAGTTACAATGATATGCCTGCTGGTGAAACCGATTTTAGCCTGCAAAATTTCTCATTGAGTAAAGATGCTGATGTGATCAGTGTGATGAAACAGGTTGTGGCAGTTAATCCGGATATTCACATTATGGGATCGCCCTGGAGTGCACCAGCCTGGATGAAAACAAATGGCAGCATGAAGTATGTGAATGGGCAAGCCAACAAACTGAAAGAAGATTGTTACGAAGTGTACGCTGACTATTTTGTGAAATATATTCAAGGTTATGCAGCAGAAGGCATTACCATTGAAACCATTACTCCACAAAACGAGCCCTTACACTATACGGCAGCATACCCATGCATGCACATGGAAGCTGTTGAACAAATTAATTTTGTAAAAAATAATCTGGGCCCTGCTTTACAGGCAGCCTCACTGAACACAAAAATAATTGCCTACGACCATAACTGGGATAATACCAACTATGCCATCAGTGTATTGAATGATGCTGGAGCAAAACAATACATAGCAGGTTCGGCTTTTCACGCTTATGCGGGAAATGTATCCGCCATGACAACAGTACGCAATGCGCATCCTGACAAAGGTTTATATTTTACAGAGGTGAGTGGAGGAGAATGGGCTACGAATTTTAGCGATAACCTGCAGTGGAATATGAGTAACATTTTTATAGGTACAACTAAAAACTGGTCAAAGAATGTGTTGCTCTGGAATATGGCTCTTGATCCAAACTTCGGGCCTAAAAATAATGGATGTTCCGATTGTCGTGGTGTCATCACCATAGCGCCTGATGGAACAATTACACGCAATGTTGAGTATTACTCGATCGGACATTTTTCCAAATTTATTCAAACAGGTGCTTATCGCATCGCTTCAACCATTTCTGAAAATATAGCGAATGTTGATTATGTGGCTTTTGCCAATACAGATGGTAGCCTTGCCATGGTTGTTGCTAACAATAATGATACGATGAAAACATTTGCAGTAAAGCAAGGTTCAGGTCAGTTTACCTACGCTATTCCTGCAAAATCAGTCGTCACCCTCACCTGGAAATTATAGCATACACTTTTTAATATGTATAGAATGAAGTCTTTTTCACTTTACCTGGTTTTACTATTTGCCTCTTTTGCATTGATAAACTGCTCATCTCCTAAAGAAGAAAAGAAGGAAACTTCTTTTCAAGTAGGAAACATACACGAAGCATATCAATATACTACCGCTGATACGGCTGACTTACGCTTATCAATAACAGACACACTGAGTTTCAGTAATTATGCACAGCCTTTAGAAACTGAAGTATCCATTTTCATTAATCCTACAAAGACCTTCCAAACCATGTTAGGTATTGGGGGTGCGATTACAGATGCGTCCGCGGAAACTTTTGCTAAACTGCCAGCCGATAAACAGGAAGAGTTTATTAATGCCTACTACAATGCAGAGACTGGCATTGGCTACACACTGGGTCGTACACACATCAACAGTTCCGATTTTAGTAGCGAGAGTTATACCTATGTAAAAGATAATGATGCTGCGCTGACTTCATTTGATATTGCGCATGATAAACAGCTGCGCATACCCCTGCTTAAGAAAGCACAGGAAAAGACAAGTGGTTTCACCTTGTTTGTGAGCCCGTGGAGCCCTCCAGCCTGGATGAAAGACAACAACAATATGTTACGTGGAGGAAAACTGAAACCGGAATACCACCAGACATGGGCAAATTATTATGCTAAATTCATTAAGGCCTACGAGGCAGAAGGTTTACCTATCTGGGGATTAACTGTACAAAATGAACCTATGGCCAAACAAACCTGGGAGAGTTGCATTTTCACAGCAGAAGAAGAACGTGATTTTATCAAGAATTTTCTCGGCCCAACCTTAGCGAATGAAGGCCTTGCAGATAAGAGAATTATTGCCTGGGATCACAACCGTGATTTAATGTACCAGCGCGCAGAGACTTTGTTCAGCGACCCTGAAGCTGCTAAATACATTTGGGGACTGGGTTTCCATTGGTATGAAGACTGGGCAGGAGGCAAACAAATGTTTGATAATGTCAGAAAGGTTAGTGAATCCTGGCCTGAGAAAAATCTTTTCTTTACTGAGGGATGCAATTGTCCATTCTCTATAGACAGCACCAGTAATTGGAAATTGGGTGAACGCTATGGGGAGTCCATGATCAATGACTTCAACAATGGTACCGTTGCCTGGACAGACTGGAATATTTTACTGGATGAAACCGGTGGGCCTAATCATGTTAAGAATTTTTGTTTCGCACCCATTCATGCCGATACCCGAAACGGACAATTGATCTACACCAATGCATATTATTACCTGGGTCATTTCTCAAAATTTATAAGACCAGGTGCTAAACGTGTGCAGACATCAGCGAGCAGGAGTTCAATATTAACAACAGCATTTTTAAATACTGACAATAGTCTAGTTGTTGTAGCTATGAATAAGACTTCCAAGAAAATTTCATGTCTGTTGTCAATTGATGGCAGAGTATCAACCATTACTGTTTTACCGCATTCTATCTCTACAATCGTTATGAAGTAGTAATAATTTGATAGGTTAGGCGGAAAGAGAAGTTGTTCAAAGATTCAATAATCGGAGAATTTAATTTCTTTTTTATATTTAGGATTGATTAGATAAAACTAATCTTGAGTGCAGCGATGTACTATCCTTAACCTAACCATTATATGAATAGAGATCAACACCTTGAATTTTGCAGGCGCTGCTTGAATAGAAAATTTGATGGCCAGCATGGAATAGTTTGCGGGCTAACCAACCGCATCGCAGATTTTGAAAATAGTTGCCCGAGTTTCTCCCTTGACGAATCAGTAAAAATTGAGGAAAGGGAGGTAGAAGCATCACCAAATCACGAAGTGGTAAAAAATCTTACTGCGGAGGCTCATGAATTATTACGCAAACAACAAGATGTCGGTTTTGCAGTGATAGGAGGATTAGCTGCGGCAATTGTTGGTGCAGTTATCTGGGCTGTAATAACGGTTGCAACTGAATATCAAATCGGTTACATGGCCATAGGTGTTGGTCTGCTCGTTGGTTTTTCAGTTCGCTATTTTGGCTGTGGTATCGATCAGCATTTCGGATACATCGGTGCCTTCTTTGCGCTGGCCGGATGTGCCTTAGGAAATTTACTAAGTCAGATTGGTTTTATTGCACAAAGCGAATCTCTGGGTTATTTTGAAACAATAACACTGTTAAATTTTGACATCATTCTCTCAGTTTATCGTGAGTCATTTTCACCGATGGATCTGCTCTTCTATGGTATTGCTGCCTATGAAGGATATAAGTTTGCATTCCGCCTCATTACAGATGAACTGCTCAGTGCTGCTAAAAAGGGAATACTTATAGCCCCTCCGTTGAATAAATACCGTCTTCCGGTTGTATTTGTCTTGTTTGTTGCCATTGGTCTTACCATGCACTTTTTAAGTAAAGGGGCGAGTGGAGCTACAACCACTTACTATGAATCAGGTGCCATGCGCTTTCAGGGTGAATTGCAAAATGGAAAAGAGCAAGGCTTCTGGACTTACTATTGGGAGAATGGCCAAAAACAATACACCGGTTATTTTACAGATGGCAAACAGGATAGTCTCTGGCATTTTTATAATGAAGATGGAACATTGTATCGCAAGGGTTCTTTTTTAAGAGGAGTGCAACATGGTGCCTGGACAGATTTCTATTCCAATGGTAAGATAAGCTCAACCGGAGCGTATAATAAAGCACGCCAACAGGGACCTTGGGAGTTCTTCTATGAAGATGGTCAACTTAGTCATAAGGGTGATTTTTATCTCGACAAACAAAGTGGAGCGTGGGAATATTATTACCCTAACGGTCAGTTAAGTTCCATGGGTAGTTATGACGAAGGTGAAAATAGAGGCCTTTGGAATTATTGGCGAGAGGATGGTGCTAAGTATGAAGAACTTGAATTTACAAACGACAAGTTTGTGAAAATTTTGAATAGCTGGGATGATAAAGGAAAGCAGATGATTACTGCGGGTCTGGGTAGATATACAAGCTATACAGTTGATAATAAAATAGCTGAGCAAGGTGAAATTGTGGATGGCTATCGAAGCGGGACATGGTTCAGTTATTATTCCTCAGGTAAAAAATCAGCGGAGTACAGTTTTACAAAAGGAGAGTCAAAGCTTGTAAATACATGGGATCCCAATGGTAATCTTCAGGTAAAAGCTGGTAACGGTATTTTTAAACGGTATAATGATCTGGATACACTTGTACTTGAAACAGGTACCGTAAAAGAAGGTAAGCACGAAGGTTTATGGAAAATATTTAATGAAATGGGGACTTTAATGATTGAAATGACCTATGAAAATGGAATATTAAACGGACCTTACAGAGGATATTTCGAAGGTGGAACAATTAATTTTGAAGGAGTAATTACTGACGATAAACGAGAAGGAGAGTGGAAGTGGTTTTATGAAACAGGCCAGATTGAGTCAGCCATTACGTATAAGGAGGGTAAAAAAGTTGGAGAACAAACTTTTTACGATGAAACCGGGGGCTTAATCAGGACCGAATACTATGCCAATGGAAAGCTTGAGAAGAGCGAACTGAATGAAGATTAGGTAACTTTAGAAAATGATTTTGCCATGTAAGCTTTTCCAATGCCAGGCAGTGAGTGAAAAAGCCCGGTGTAGCAGGTAAATGGAAAAATTAGACAGTAACAGAACCGTTTTGAAATTTCAGTGTTTAAACATTAAACAAAATATAAAATGAAAAATTTACTACTGATTTTAGTGTTCGCAATAGCCTTTATGGCTTGCCAGCCTGCTAAAAAAGAAGAAAAAGCAGAAATTAAAATACCCACACTTACCCTGAAATGGGAAACAGACACAGTTTTAACAACTTGTGAATCTGTCATTTATGATTCAGTAAACGATGTGTTATATGTTTCCAATATCAACGGAACCCCTACTGACAAAGATGGCAATGGTTTTATTGCCAAGCTGGGTTTAGATGGCAAGATTGTTCAGGCACAATGGGTTAGTGGTATGGATGCACCTAAAGGCATGGGCATTTACAATGGTAAGCTATTCGTTTCTGACATTAACCGCATTCACGAAATTGACATCGCTGCCGGCACCATTACCAATACCTATGTAGTGGATAGCGCACAGTTTTTAAATGATGTGACTATTGACGCGAATGGTAAAGTGTACGTGAGCGATTCTAATGTTGGCAATATCCTTGTGTTAGAAAATGGCGTTGTGTCTGAATACGTTTCGGGTGTGGCAGGCGTAAACGGTTTATTGAGCGAAGGCACAGACCTGCAAATGGTTTCTTTTGCTACAGGCGTATTCAACACCATCGATGCAGGCAAACAAATAACCTTAAAGACTGACAGCATTGATGCCGGTGACGGTATTGAAGCACTAACGGAAGGTGGCTACCTTGTTTCCAGCTGGACGGGTAAAGTAACCTATGTAAGTCCTGAGTGGAAGAACAGCTTGTTGCTTGACACCAGTGCAGAAAGCGTTAACGCAGCCGATATTGAATACATCGCTGAAAAGAGATTGTTGTTAGTACCTACTTTCTTTAAAAATAAAGTAGTGGCTTACGAAGTGAGCCAATAAGCTGAAATAGCGTTTACAAAATAGCAGCTGTTGCCGAAGGTAATGCGAAAAGCAGCCCTTTGGCAACAGCTTTTTTTTGCCGGATACTAAGGAAAGGCAGAAGTAAAATACATTTTTGCTGCGGAAGCCACCGCCTTAATGATTAATTTGGATAAGAGAACAAAAGTTGGCGATGTTAGTAGATACGGGCAATCAAATAGGTGATAGATAAGATATACATGCTGCAAGTGGAAATAGTCGGTAGGTGGTAGTAATGGAGCCTGGGAATAGTGAATTAATAAATCACAAGTTTGTACTAAACTGGCTTGTATGAAAAATTGAATGAACTGTAGACTGACAAGTCTTTTGTATTTAATAATTGGATTTTAAACATAAATCAAGGCTGAAAGATTTTCCACAGATTTATTTAGCGTAGCATAATTATGGGATTATTAACCAAAATAGTAAACAGGAGAAGGTCTGGTAAAACCTTGAATTATTTTTCATACGCAATTGGAGAAATCCTGCTGGTAGTTATTGGAATAATGCTTGCAGTGCAAGTGAATGACTGGCAAGAATCTGCTAAAAATAAAAATATTCTCAGAGAACATTATGGCAACATAAAATTAAATCTGGAGACAGATATTATTGCATTAGATACTGTAATGAAATCATCTGAGGCTGGCATCAGGAGCACTCAATCATTAATTAAGCAGATTCAAACAATTGAAAAAATCTCCGATCAAACGGGAATGGATATTGTTGTAAGCCTTAATTCATTTAAGTTTTACCTTACTAAAACAGGAATTGAAGGATTGAATGATTCAGGGCTATTCGGACTAGTTGATGCCGATTTAAAGCAAGATATCTTACAATATTATTGGCAATGTGATAAAATTGTAAACTACGAAAATGCTACAAAAACCTTTTTGAATGAGCAATATGAACCTCATTTTTATGAACACTATCCAGAAGCTTACCACGTAAAGAACCCATACTCGATACTTAAGCCTTACTTTAAAGACGATCCTAGAAAATTACCTTTTATAGATGAAGGGAAATTTTTAAATGACAGAAAATTTGAGGCATTAATTATGGATAGACATTGGCTGAGCCTAAGACTAAAGCAAGAGTACTCTAAAGCAATACCGCTTGCTGAGAAAATTATATCAAAAATCAATACTATTGTTAACGACTAAATATCCTTCTCAGCGTCACTTGGCAGGTATGGAATGAGCATAGTGGCTCTCAGGCATTATAGTGAATCAGTATATAAATACGTTTTACTAGAAACTTGATGTATGCTAGCTATTGAGTAGTTCTTTAGGATTTAGCCTGTGGTCGGTGTTTTCACCGATCACTTAAACTGGACTAAATAGTCGTACTACTAGTTTAATAGTTCACTTCTGGTAAGAAAATCACAAACTCAACAAAGACATGCTTTTTTATTAGCCTGTGGTCGGTGTTTTCACCGATCACTTAAACTGGACTAAATAGTTGTACTACCAGTTTAATAGTTTACTTCAGGTAAGAAAATCACAAACTCAACAAAGACATGCTTTTTTATTCATTGTAAGGTATACTTAAGAAAGAAACTAGTTGGCCGGTGAAAACACCAACCAAAGGCAAAAATATCATAGCCACCCTTCGCATTTTAGAGAGATTTCCATCCGAATCAAGAATAGATTTCTACCCTCAAAAGATATCATGATATCCAGTTGATAAAAATCACACGATTACCTTACTGATATCATGGTTTTCAAAGTTGGCATAATGCAACTTAGTTGACTCAATTCAAGTGATAAGATATTTTTTATCTCGCAAGTAGATGTATTTCCTGAATTTGGACATACCTATTATGGTCTGTCTGAAGCAGGATACCAGAAAATTATCCTTAACCTGTTACATTGAGGCTTCCGGTAAATTGGTTTGTACATTCTTAATCATTGTAAATTCTAAAATTATGGTAAGGATTACTTTCGCTGTGTTAATATTGATTCATGGCCTTATTCATTTCATGGGCTTTGCAAAGGCATTTCAATATGCTGAAATGAAACAATTAGTTATACCAATTTCTAAGCTCATTGGCTTGCTATGGCTGTTAGCTGCTCTCATGTTAGTTACAACGGTTACACTTTTTCTGCTTAGGAAGGACTATTGGGCAATCTTGGGCATACTTTCCGTACTGATCTCTCAATTTGTGATCGTAATGAGCTGGCACGATGCGAAGTTTGGAACCATTCTAAACATAATTATTCTAATTGCGTCTATTATTGGTTATGGTGCCTGGAGTTATTACGGAAAATATAAAAGTGATGTGGAAAGTGCTCTGCAGCAGAAAGATTATTTTCAAAATTCTGATCTGACAGAGGCAGACATTCAATTACTACCAGAACCGGTAAAGAAATACTTACGCTATACGCGGTCAGTTGGTAAACCCAAAGTAAACCACTTTGAAATAAAGTTTGATGGCAAAATAAGAAAAAACGAAGAATCGGAATGGATGCCCTTTACTTCCGAGCAAAACAACTTTATGGAAACTCCTACCCGTCTGTTCTTTATGAAAGCTACAATGAAAAATCTTCCAGTAACAGGGTACCATTGTTTCAAGAATGGAGATGCCTTTATGGATATTCGGTTGTTCTCGCTGTTTAAGGTGCAGTATCAAGATAATGAAGAAATGGATAAAGCAGAAACCGTTACATTTTTTAATGACATGTGTTGTATGGCACCGGCAACATTAATTGACAAGCGAATATCATGGCAGCAAATTGAAGATAATATTGTTAAGGCAACCTTCAAGAACAATGGAATAACGATTTCAGCTGATTTATATTTCAATGAAGCAGGGGAACTCGTCAATTTCAAATCCAATGATAGATATAATGCAGATGTTGGTAGAAAATTACCGTGGGCAACCCCATTAAAAAACTACAAAGAAGTAAATGGCTACAAATTGGCGGGTTATGCAGAAACAATCTATTCCTATCCGGACAGAGAGTTGTGTTATGGAACGTTTGAACTAACGGATTTAAAATATAATTAATGGCCTTGGTATGGATTCTTTTATCGCGACATATTTACAGACATTTTATAAACCTAAAAAGAAATTCAATGAGCTTGTTGCCAGAGAAATACAACCTATTTAATGATTTGATGATATTGTAATGATGAGCAAATGTATGAAGGGCATCAAGAAAAGACTGAAAACAAATTCATAACATTCAATAAACTTACTAACTCAATGGGTTCTTCTTTTGAACGATATTTGCACTTTACTTCAATTTCTCTATTACTACTTACCGCAATTAATGCGACTGTGGCAGGTGTGTTATTTATTATTGACCCATCTGGGCATAAGATGGGCATGAGTTTTTCATACATAAAGGATTCGCCATTTGATTCATATTTAATTCCAGGAATAGTATTGCTCATCGTTAATGGAATCCTGGATTTTATAGCAGCGTATGTCGTTTTCAAGAAAAAGCCTTTCGCTTCATTATTGGTTATTGTCCAAGGAATTCTGCTGAGTGGATGGATAGTAATACAAGTAATCATGGTTAGGGACATTTCATTGCTTCACATTATTATGTTCAGTGTGGGCATTATACTGACAATTTCAGGTTTTTTGCTTTTACATTAGCCTGTGGTCGGTGTTTTCACCGACCACTTAGACTGGGCTAAATAATCGTATTATTAATTTAATTGTTTGCTTCTGGTAAAAAAATCACAAACTCAACAAAGACATATTTTTACTCAATGCAAGGCACACATAAGAAA
>NZ_JBMRCF010000017.1:0-45577 GCF_057350905.1 Chryseotalea sp.
AATAACAGCGGTTAAATAAAGTTCCTCCTTAGTCTCAATGTCTTTTAAGGCCTCAATTTCCAGCTCGTTATTTTTATAGAAGGAAATGAAGTCCTTATTGTCCTGTTCGTTTAGGATTGAAAACTTATCCGCCAATATTTTAAAATTTGTCTTCATTTCTCTAAAAATATAGCCCTCAACGATGGTGCATAAATAGTGATGGGAATTCGAAGTGCTTCATAGCAAAAAACGTTCTTCGAAAACTAGGCTACAAATTTACACTGAGCCCCGCCATTGATTATGCATTTTGTTGTGGGGTGTATATTTTCACCACTCTAATTTCTGTGTGCTCTCGTTTTGCAAACCGCCCAGCATGAACTGACAGTATCAAGTCTCCAACTGTCAGCTGCGGTTTTTGTTTTATTAAGTCTCTTCGTCCAACAATCGTCAAAATTATCAATTTAACGAGACGAAAAGGGAAGAGCAAAACATCTCTTAATGTCGGAACTTCCTCTTGGAAATAATCTGAATAATTCAGGCCCTTGAGTTCAATACCAAATTCCTTCTGATACTCGTCTAAAAAAGAATCCCAGTCAAGTCCTATCACACCTAAATTGTCAAAAGACGTTCTTGAATTTGAGTCTGCCCCCAATGTTTTCTTCACAAGCGCTTGCATTCTAACACTTGTGTCTCTCAAGTCCTTAAATTTTATATTTATCACTTGTTTCATTGTCTCAAATATTTAGCCACCAATGTTTGTGTTTCTGCAGTAGTGTCTTTACGAAGTCCGTCCTGTCCCACGTAACTAAACGTTGAACGAAGATAAAACTTAAAACCAACTCGTCACTGAACCTTGGCAGAAACATGCTGATGTGCGCTGGTTTTTTGCACCAATCTAAGTCCAAAGACACCAAACCATAAAAAGTAAATTGCTATTGAAACATTTATTCTTATCCATGTCTGATCGTTAAATACAAACACACTCAATATTCCAAGTAGTAGGATTAGAAGTCCTGAGGCTAATGTGTAATATTTTGAAAATTTGTCTTTCATTACTTTCTCCATTTCAGTTGCCAAAAAAATTAGTCCGAGCGGAGTCACTGTAAGAAGTATTATCACTCTTATCATTATAGTATGAATGCCAGTGTCTGAGTATGCATCCCATGATAAGACTCCAAAACTGGTCCATATAATTCCAGAAATTAGAATTAGAATTTTACCAATAATTATAGGCAACTCATTCTTTGAGATTTTGAAGAGTCCGAAGACAAAGGCTAAATTGAGAAGTCCAATCGTTAAATAATTTAAATAAGCAATTATCCATCGTCCATTCATTCCATATATATTAAATGAAGCTATGCTCGGCACCTTGTCGACCTCTTCAAGTGTCTGTGGATTGTAAATGAACAGTGAAACATAGCTAATTATAAAAAATAGAGTTATACAAATCCCAATTGTTCCAGTAATTTTAGTAGTCATAAACCTTATTTAAAAGCTTGCGCACACATCCGACTATCTCTACACATCAACCCCAACACTGCACATAGCCGCCTTATAGGGTAAATATATATAATTGTTGCTCAATTTTAATCTACAGCACATTAATCACAGTTCATTACGACAATCCTTCACGCTCTTCAAGTCATACTTTGGCAGAAAAAAAATATAGTTATCCACCAATTTTATCCACAGTTAGATTTTGGTGATAGTTTCTTATTTTTCTTTTTTCAAGGTAGTTGTACAACAATCACTATTGCTGGTGATCTTTATTTTCTACTCTGTCTTACTTTAACAAGAGAATTTTTAATGTCATTACGAAAAAAGAGATTGGTAATAAGTAAATCTTTCTAGCCAATCCGAAGTTATATCTACTCTGAATTAAATTTATTCTCAATATTAAAGCAACTGAGTCAAATATTAATATATTTTCGTCTGGTGCACCACCAAGTCCAACTACATAACCTCCTTTGACTGTCATTAGTTTGATTGTCCAATATGCTAATTCTACAAAAAGTATTGCTGCTCCTTTTTTATGAGACGAGAAAAACCCAATAGTGATGAATAATACTGATAGTCCACTGTAAAATATATTTTCGAGGGAAAATGTTCTCTCTAGTCCCCCGTTACACCCCCAAGCCATGGAGTTGTCCAAAACGAAAACGAATCCTAATACTGTCCATAAAATTAGTCCAGCGTAAATAGTAGTCGGCTTAGAAAGAATATCTACAATTTTACCTTTACTAAAGGTCAGGACTAGTCCAATGACAACAATTGGAATAAATATTATTATCAAGTTTTTCAATTCGAAGTCTTTATTGTCTGAAAATAATTACCACTAATGTTCAACTACATCCGCACCTTAACCCCAACACTGCACATAGCCTCCTTATTATATGTAATTGCCACTAAATTTTAATCTACAGCACTGTAACCGCAATTCATAGCAACAATCCTTCAAGCGCTTTAAGTCATACTTTGGAAAAAACGTATTGTTATCCACCAATTGGATCAACATTTATATTTTGGTGATAATTTTTCTTTTTCTTTTTTAAGGTACTTGTACAACAATCACTATTGCTGGCAGTAGTGCGCCTACTCTAGATTCAATTCGTAAATCTTTCGATTTGTCCTGGTGGTGTAAATTTCCATTTCCCGCTCTTGTCTCCAATTATATACGTCCATTCGTTGTTAGCGGAATTCAAGCTGTCGTAGTAAAATGTTTTTGGGTCAGCTTCTTTAAATATTTGATTGTGTCGGTACACTGCTTTATTATCAACAGCAAAGTAAAAGAATTCTCCACCTTTAATAACTTTAAATGTTTTTGAGTCAGCCATTTTGATTTCCTCTCCTCTAAAAAAGACTGTATTATCGTCAATGGCATAGTCTTTATCCAAATAGTCAAATGTTTTAGGGTCAGCGTTAGTTACAATGAATTTCGTACAATAACAGACTCCGCAGTCTGTATAGTCAATGCACATAACTTCAAGCGGATAATAAACGTTTGTCTTGTCCTTAGCGTAATTGGAACCTGGTTTAACTCTAAAGGTTGCAATGTCAATCCCCTGCATTGGTTTAACTTTGCATGCAACCTCTCCACAAAATATTTGGTCGTCTTTACGGTAATAGTCGTCAACCTTTTGGTCGTCTTTTAATTCTACCCATTTGTCAGTAGTTTCAAATATTGTCAAACCAAAAAGTCCCAAAATTGTCAATAGTATTATTAATCTGTCCACCATTATTTTGAAACTTAATTTTTCTCAGCACGGATTAGTGCCAATGCTTTAAGCCGTTGTTGGCAGCTGCCTTTTTTTCTCCAATATTAATTTAAAGTCGAAATTTTTGTCACCAATTTTGTCAGAAGAGTTTTTATCTCATTTAAATTGTCTGTTGTCTCAAGAATGATTGCACAACTTGGTCCATTCCAGAATTTTTGAACTCCTTCAGTTAAAGTCTTTATTGAATGAAATTTTAATTCCTTTCTGGTTTCAACTTCAGATTGCATTACCACCAGTCGTAACTTTTTTCTATTAATTATGAAGAAAGCAATATTCCTCTCACGTCTAATTGAAATATAGTATTTCTGAGGGTTAAAAATTGTCCCAGTGCTTACGTTTAAAATATGAGTTTTCAACTCATTGTAAATCCTCCTTACTGTTTCAGAAACTCCCTCTAAATGGTATTCTTCTGTGTATTCTACGTCTTCCGTTTCTGATATTGTTTCGTCTTCAATCTCAGCAAATTCTATATTCTCAAAGTCAGGGTGCATTGAATAAATGGAATCATTCCCATTTGAAAATTTCTTAATCAAAATCAGTTTGACCATTTTTCCCCATGTGTCGGAGTAAGTGTCCATTATTTCTGGAAGTTCTTTTTTGTCTCCATCAATAACTAGTAGGATATTTTGACTTCTTTCAATTGTGTCTTTTAAGAATTTATAGATCTCTTTATCTCCAAGATACTTTTTGAACTCCTTTTTTAATTCACTGTCATTGTTAATAAATGAGAATATCTTTTCAATCAAGTCAGCTTGACTCTTAGGGTTTTTATAGAATCCAAAAAACTTTGTGATTTGTGGAAAGATATGATTGTAAAAATCGTGTTTTGCGAGTTCGACTTCCACAATGTAAAATTCTGGGTTGTCTTTGTCTGAGAGATCAAATAGAAATCCGTCCGGTATTGAGTTTCCTAGGCTTTTGGTTTCAATTTTTCTCTTTGCATCAATGTAGATCGAATTTGTCCCGAAGAACAATTTTGAATTCAAGACAACTTCTCTTTCAAAGTCTAGTTCTTTGTCAAACTGAAATTGGTTGTAGGTCTTGTTGTTGGTAAATAGTCTCAATTTATTTCTGTCTTAAGTTGTCTGTATGTTTTAGAAAAGGTTGTGCACAACGTCCGACTTATTCACACATTAACCCAACACTGTACATAGCGCCTTATAAAGTAAATATATATAATTGACATTAAATTTTAATCTACAGAACTGTAATCATAGTTTATTGCGACAATCCTTCATGCTCTTCAAGTCATACTGTGAAAGAGAAAAAAAACGTATAGCTATCCACTGATTCTAGCCACATTTAGATTTTGGTGATAATTTCTTCTTTTTCTATTTTCGAGGTAGTTGTGCAACGGCACTATTGTTGCCACCAGGGCACATCACTAGAGTGCAATTCTATTCCATCTCTCATTTGTCTAATTTTCCCAAGATGTCAATAGTGGTCCAGATAAGACTGCTGTTAACCCCAATATAAAGCTAAAGGTGACATCTAACCAGGTAATGTTTCTTTTGTCTTCTTTCTCATACAATGTCATTCTACCTTTTTGCATTGAAATTATCATTTCTTTGCCTTTGATTGAATAAAATATCTGTCTAAGAAGTTGGAACATTACTAACGTGGGTAATAGACCGGTTAGCCCGTCAAACGCTGTCCCTCGTGGAAATACAAAATCTGGATTATCTTTTATTTTTGAATAAATGTATATTTGAATAAGGCTAATTGTCAACCATATTAAATAGAATCTGATCTTTCTAAGTTTTCTAAAAAAGAAGGCGATTAATATGAACGGGAGTATAAAAAGATATCCACTAGCAAAATTCTTTATGAATTCTTTATCTAGAAGTTGACTTTGATAAATGAACCAAATAAGTATACAAAATAAAAGGTGAGTCAAAATTACTATCAGGTCCGTCTTGTCAACGGGCCCTGATTGTAAATCTTTTTTTAATTTGCCCTTCAGTGTACTCATTATTTTTCAGCGCATTAGTGTCAACACTGGGCTACATGTAATGCTGCATATTGAAGCACGATTGTTTCCAAGGTTACAAAGCGAATTTAGTGGTTTGTTGGTAATTGGCAAACTGTAATCCGGCAGGGAATGTAGCTATTTTTCGCAGCAGTTTTATTTTAACTTACTCTTCTCTGTGCAGGCTTTAATAAATAGTTCTCCAAGTTCTGTTAAAATGTAGTCTTCAAAGTCTGTCGCAATTTCAACCGTTGCATCTTCAAGATTCAAATATTCGCTATGAGGGTCGTTCCTAATTTTATGAGAGTTAACCCATCCATAATTTTTTTGTATAAGCTTAATTAATCCAAGTCGGATTAAATTGGATATCTCATATTCCCTGAGTTCCCCACTTATAAATTGAGGCTCACTCATTTTCACGTTTATCTTATTTTCTTCATTATTTAATCCTCTTAATTCAGTTTCAATTTTCCATTTCTCCTGTGAAATTTCCCAGTATTGTTCTTTATTTAATTTTTTAATTTCAATTTCCTTTTCTTTTTGAAGTATGATTTCTTGGAGTTGTTTCTCCTTTTCGGGTTTCCCTTTTCTAAATTCATCTAGGTCGCCTTTGCATTTTTTTATTCTTTCTTCTTTTAGTATTACAGTTGTCTCTAGTGCTAAAAATTCATTGGTGGAAATTTGACTTAGAATATATGGAAAAACATGATTTTCAATATTTTGGTCGGAGTCAACCATGTTTGATAGTAAAATTGCCCATTTATCTTGGAGTACTTCATCTTCTTCTAAGCTTGAATAGTCAAGTAATGGGCAAACTACTTTCAAGGAGATCTTTTTAGGATCAATTTTATTTTTTCTGCAGAACTCCTCAGCTTTTGTCAACATTTTGATTTGATTTTTGAAACGCCACAATGTCAATCTGTCTTTAAACAATAAGCCAACTTCTTCAACTGTCGGCATAATTAATTTATTCAGGAAGCCTTTAGCGGTGTCAAAACCTTTCTCAATCGCTGTCGAAGTAATGTCTATCTTGTTATCACTCATATTTGTCCGAATAAAATTGCTGCCGTTTGTGTTTCTGAGTGGTGCCTTTCCGAAGCCGAGTCCTGTCCCACGAAACTAAACGTTGAACGAAGATAAAACTTTATACTTACTCATCACCTGCCATTGGTTATAGCTTTTGTTGGCGGCTGTTAATTTTCTCCTCATTTCTTTTCATCATCGTCCTTCTTTTTGTCCCTGTCTCTTGTATCAAGTCCAACAATATGTCTCAGATAACTCTTAGGAGTTGTCGATAGTGTGATTTTCTTTTCCTCCTTTTTGTCTTCCTTTTTTTTGTCGTCTTTCTTGCTCATAGTCAAATATAATTTAGTATGATAGTCAAGACACCTAACAGCAATGAAGTTATAAAGATGTATAAACTTTTATTGAAGTTACTATTCATTTTTTTCAATTTCTTGTCATTAATCTCAATTGATGTTTTTAATGCTGAAATGGATTGAGTCATGTAGTTTTCGTACTTCTTGTTTAACAATTTCTCGAATAAATGCTCACCTAGTCCCTCTTGCAATTTTTTATGTTTTATAACCATAAGTGTAAGCAATATTGAAACTGAACAAACTATGAATGAAGCAACTCCTATAATTTGAAGTCCGCAGCTGAAATCTTTGATTAACGAAGGATAAAAGGATATATAAACTGTCAACGTACCCAATAAAAGTCCAGCTCGGTTTTGAATTGCTCTATAACTTTCAATTTGTCTTGAAAGAATAAGTTCTCCGCGTGTCTCAACTTTCTCAAATATTTCCTTGCTCATGTCTCAATGAATGAATTGCCGTCAACCTCCGGCTATATTCAATCACTCCCTCAACCACTGCACACAGCCGCCTTATAAGTAAATATATACAATTGTTCTTATTTTTTTGAGCTCCGTCTAATCACTTTTGGACCTACGCCAATCTTCCCTGTCTTTTCCGTGGTAAAAAAATCGTATATTTGCCTTGCAAACTCTATCAATATTTCATGGTACTATTCCCACACATCAGGTTTAAACAAAGGTCCTGGAGAGGCATACGGGTGCAAGTCCCGAGACCAGTCAAAGTACGCTTTGATAGAGTTTGCAGTGACCTCTCCTCTTTTATCCATCTTAACCCATTTCAACATGCAAACTCTAAAAAATGGTCAAGGTGTCGGCTTGGATGATTATTCAGTCCACACAAAAAATGCTGTGCGAAACGCATCAAAAAAAGTCAAGGTATTGTTAACACCATCGCAGGCAGAATTTATTGATTTTGTGCTCTTTCATGGAGTCAATGACTTATCAAAGTCACTAAAACTCATACATGATTTGGCACTGTATCACACCGATGTTATTGTGGATGAAGATGAGAAAAGTGCTTTGTTCGATGTAAAGCTGCTGTGGGAAGGCTTTGACCGAATAGGGGAGGAATGTTAAACTTGTTGTTGAAGGACTGCCGTTTAATCGGCAGTCCTTTTTTTATACACCTGCTCAGTGTCAGGTTAAAGGATTGCTGAGTTTCCTATACACGCGCGATAAAATTTCTGTGAGGCACGAATAATCAAACACGCTATGTACTTGTGGATTTGTACTTCAATGTCGTTTAGTTAAGCTTCCTTAGTCATCCTCTCCTTTGGAGGGGACTGGAGGTGAGGCCAATAAAAAGGCTTAACTAAACGACATTGCCATATAAATTGAGAAGAGAGATTATGATAGTCTATTGAGCATTCTAAAGAAATGCAATCCGTGGTAGCAAACAGATAAAAATCATCGTCCCTTCGGAGACGATGCTTGGACGAAAAAAATCATCGTCCCTTCGGAGACGATGATTGGGCGAAAAGTCATCACATCTTCGCTAGTACTGATTGAAAAGAAGTTTGGCATTTGAATTTCCTATGCTTCTTACAGCATGCTCAGGCAACGCCTTATGCTATCTTTGGTTTGGCAGGGAATGTGTGCTTGTCTTCGCTGAAGCTTTAGCGCAAGCAGGGATAGCATACAGCGTTGAATGAGTATGCGGGGCCATGCGGCCTTGGAGCAAAACCCGGTGATTGTAATGAGTGTGGAGTGTAATTTTCACATCCTAAGTTTCATAAAACCAGATTGTCTTATAACTTCTCACAAAATGAAAGAGAGGTTAAATAAATCATCGTCCCTTCGGAGACGATGATTGGGCAGAATAAATCATCGCCCCTTCGGAGACGATGATTGGGCGAAAGTGTAATTTTAACATCCTAAGTTTCATAAAACCAAATTGTCTTATAGCTTCTCACGAAATAAAAGAGAGGTTAAATAAATCATCGTCCCTGCGGAGACGATGATTGAAAGGAAAAGAGAAAGATAATTTGAGATAAATCTTAGTTATCTAAAGACTTATTAGTTTAAGCAATATTTAATCAAAGTATACATATTTACCACTTAATCTTGCTCTAATTTCCTTTTGATCATGCTCTGAAAAATTCTCTTTATCAAGATACAGGTACTGTAACTCTGATAATTCAAATAAAGTTTCTGGAATAGATCTTATCTGATTATTTTGTAACTTAAATATTGAGAGATTTTCCAATTTATTAATGCTTGCCGGAATATTGGAAATCTGATTACTTGCCAAATCCAGAGACACAAGACTTTTTATTTGAGTAGCCACCTCTGGGAAATCACTGAATTTATTCTCGGTTAATATGAGAAATTTAAGATACTTTAATTGCTTCAAGGAATTAGGTAATTCTTTAATCTGATTACGCTCCAGATTTAATACATTTAAATACTGCATCTTGGCAATACCCTCTGGGATCATTTTTATTTTATTTTGAAAGAAACTGACTTCACGTAAGCGATCCAAGCTAAGAAGCGATTCAGGTATTTTTTCAAATTGATTTTCGTGGAGAACCAGTATCTCCAGTGAATGTAATTCTGAGAAAGAGGCAGGTAAATCTTTCAATTTGTTATTCCAGGATTCTAGTAATTTTAGACTTGAGGCTTTACCAATAGATTCCGGTAATGCTGTTAATACATTTGATGATACACCTAAGTATTCAAGTTTAGTAAGATTATGAAAATTAATTTTTAGTGAACTGAATTTATTGTTCTGTAGATGTAATTTTTCTAAATTTTGAATGCTCGACAGAGAACTTGGCAAGTTTTTTAAATTGTTATAAGAAAAATCTACAGCAATTAATTCTTTTAAGTGGCCAATATTACCTGAAATCTTTTTTAGCTTATTGTTAGAGGAACTTAATATTAGAAGTGAATCTAACTTAGTTATCCTATATGGAATTTTCTTTATTTTATTTTTGCTAACAAAGAGTATTTTCAGACTTTTCAGCTTCTTAATTCTATAAGGAATTCTCTTAATATTATTTTTTGAGATGTCTAAGAATTGTAGATTTTTTAATCTGTAAACTTCCTTGGGAAGTCTATTTAGGTTCTGGTTACTAAGACTAAGGATGACAATACTATCACGATTATTTGTTGAGATGTCTTTTACAGAATATGTTTTATACTTTCTCTGAAATTTAAGAATAGCTTTAAAATCATTATTTTGGGAAAATGAATTGATCTGGAAGCAGAGTAATAAAAAAAGTGATGCGACTGATTTCATTCAGGTCTTTTATGTTTTAAGAGGTTGTCCAATATACTTTAAAAAAAACAGATCATGTTTTGTTATCCCTT
This sequence comes from Chryseotalea sp., assembly GCF_057350905.1. NCBI lineage: Bacteria > Pseudomonadati > Bacteroidota > Cytophagia > Cytophagales > Chryseotaleaceae > Chryseotalea > Chryseotalea sp. Next base: position 9,914 of record NZ_JBMRCF010000017.1, read on the forward strand.
TATAATATTGAAGACATGCACTTTTATTTTACCTGTTCTTCTTTGGCCGAATTATAAAAGTAGTTAAAAAAATCATCATCCCTTTCGGAGACGATGCTTGGAAAGAAGTATCCAACTAAGCACTCGATTGTTCGCCCCAGGTCTTAACTCATGTATTTTTTAAAGATTTGAATAAGGTCTGCAGGCTTGGTTTTAAAGGAGCCGTGTAGCGCGGCATGATCAATAATTTCATCAATGGCATTCGGATGAAGCCCCATTTTAATGCCAAGATTAAAGCAATATTGCTTTTCATTTTCATGCGCCACGCTGTCAATCATAACGATCAAAACAAGGCGATGAAACAAAGAATAAATTTTGTATTGGGTATCAGGCAGCACCAGGTCAGGTTCTTCCTGGTCAAAGTCGTGTAAAACCTGTGGGTCAATGCCCAACTTAACAGCTACATTTTTAATGTAGATGGCTTCAACTTCTGAATAAACACCATCAGCACATGCAAGGTGATAGAGTGTTTTGAGGTGTGATATTTTTTGAGCGTGATTATCCAAGGCAATAGATGATAAGGGTAAAACATAGTAATTCTTCGCAGCCTATCCTGCATAGGCCACGAAGAATTACACATCAATAATTAGGATTTTATTAAGCGTTCGAGAATTCCTTTCGCTGAATCCGTAATGACTGTACCTGGCCCGAACACGAAAGCAATGCCTCTTTCAAATAAATAATCATAATCCTGTGCGGGGATAACACCACCGGCTACCACCATAATATCTTCTCTGCCGATTTTTTTCAAAGCCTGCACTAATTCAGGAATCAGCGTTTTGTGTCCACCCGCCAAACTCGAAGCACCCACAATGTGTACATCGTTTTCTGCTGCCTGCATGGCTACTTCTTCCGGTGTTTGGAATAGGGGACCGATGTCTACATCAAAACCTAAATCGGCAAAACTGGTGGCAATTACTTTAGCACCCCGGTCATGACCGTCTTGTCCCATCTTGGCAACTAGAATGCGCGGCCTTCTTCCTTCCATTTTTGCAAAGGCATCGCTGAGTTTGCGCACTTCGTCAAAAGCCTTGTTGTTTTTCATTTCTCCCGAATATACACCCGATATTGATTTGATGCTCGCTTTGTATCTGCCAAAAGCTTTCTCCATCGCATCTGATATTTCACCGAGGGTAGCACGCTTACGCGCTGCATCCACGGCAAGTGCCAGTAAGTTGCCTGTGCCCTTTGCGGCTGCATTGCTGATCGCTTGCAGTGCTACTTGTACAGCTTCGTTATCACGCTCGCCCTTGAGTTGTATCAATCGATCTACTTGCTCTTTGCGTACAGCTGTATTGTCCACTTCTAAAATATCGAAGTCTGGTTTTTCATCTGTTTGAAAACGGTTCACCCCTACAATCACATCCCTTCCTGAATCTATGCGTGCCTGTTTTGCTGCTGCCGCCTGTTCAATGCGCATTTTTGGAATACCGCTTTCAATAGCCTTGGTCATGCCACCTAATGCCTCTACTTCTTCTATCAATGCCCAGGCCTTATCGACTAACTCGGCTGTTAAACTTTCTACGTAATAAGAACCACCCAGGGGATCGACTACCTTCGTTACGTTGGTTTCTTTTTCTAAATACAATTGTGTGTTACGTGCAATGCGTGCGGAGAAATCGGTAGGTAAGGCAATGGCCTCATCCAATGAATTGGTGTGGAGCGATTGTGTGTGCCCTAATACAGCGGCTAAGGCTTCAATGGTAGTGCGTGTTACGTTGTTGTAAGGATCCTGCTCTGTTAAACTCCATCCGGAAGTCTGGCAGTGTGTGCGCAAGGCCATGCTCTTGTCTTTCTTCGGATTGAACTGCTGTACAATTTTGGCCCAGAGCAAACGACCAGCTCTCATCTTGGCAATCTCCATGAAAAAATTCATGCCTATGCCCCAGAAGAAAGATAAACGTGGTGCAAAATCATCGATGGCGATACCGGCTTTAATACCCGCACGAATATATTCTAATCCATCTGCCAGGGTGTATGCTAATTCAATGTGTGCTGGTGCACCGGCTTCGTGCATGTGATAACCACTGATGCTGATCGAATTAAACTTCGGCATGTTACGCGAAGTGTATTCAAAAATATCGGCTACTATGCGCATGGAAGAAGCGGGCGGATAGATGTAGGTATTACGCACCATGAATTCTTTGAGAATATCATTTTGTATAGTACCGGTTAGTTGTTCTGGTTTTACGCCTTGCTCTTCGGCCGCAACAATATAAAAGGCCATGATGGGCAATACGGCACCATTCATCGTCATCGATACAGACATCTTATCCAGCGGAATCTGATCGAATAATATTTTCATATCCAGCACAGAATCAATGGCCACGCCTGCTTTACCTACATCACCGGTTACGCGCGGATGGTCGCTGTCGTAACCCCGGTGGGTTGCCAGATCAAAAGCAACGGATAAACCTCTTTGTCCGGCTGCTAAATTTCTTCTGTAGAATGCGTTTGAATCTTTGGCTGTAGAGAAACCTGCATACTGACGTATGGTCCAGGCCTTTTGTGTATACATGCTGGCATAAGGCCCGCGTAAGAAGGGCGGGATGCCGGCCGTAAATTGTAAGTGTGGCAAAGTGGCAAGGTCTTCTTTGGTATAAAAAGGTTTTACAGCAATAGTCTCCGGACTATTCCACGCGGGGTGTTCGATCTTTGAAATTTGAAATTTGAAATTTGAAATTTCAAATTTCAGCCCCGCTGCCTGTAGTCTGGCACTTGTTTCCTCTACCAATTGTTGTATAAGACTATCAACAAAGTACGAGCCTACGGTTGCATCAGCTACTTTATTGATGTGCGATTCTTCTCGTAAAATACTGGAGACGTTGCGCGCCACCCTTTGCATCATGCTGCTGCTTTCATCTTCTGCATAAACAGTAAGACTGTCGCAACCACCCACTATAGCCGCTAATGCGGCAGTAGTGCTTTTTAACATATTACCATGCGGCTGAAAAGATTCTTTTGCCCACACTTCCGATCGTCCGTGAATATGAATTGCTTTTAATGCAATATTTTGTGCTTGCGCGTAACTATTAATAAGTATACGCAGTGCTTTACTCGTTGCGATGCTGTGAAAGAAATTGGTGTTTGCATTGATTGAAATCGCAATGGCATCCAGTTTTCTCAAATGGGGATTTTTAAAAACGGCATCTAGCTGCAACAAGGCCTTGCTGAGTGTATCTATATTCTTTTCATCAGCCTCTAACCAGAGGCCAAGGGGCTGAAAAGGTGTTTCATGAAAAAATGCAATTGTTTCTTCACTTATTTCGGTTGAAAAGAGGCAACCAGTAAGATTTTTCTTCTCCAGCTTTTCTGCTTGGATATAATCAATCAGTGTTTTCGAGAAATTTTTACTGATATTTTTAAAAGAAATAGCGCAGTAAGCCCACTGAATATCCTTAAGTAAAGTATTCAGCGCAATGTCTTTTCCTTGTAAATCGAATAAAATACCGTCAGCACCATTGCTGAGGTGCAACATTGCACTTTCATTCGCTTTTTTGGCATCATCTACACATACCAGTGGCATGGCATACCAGGTGCGTGCGCCATAAAACGAGTTTTTTGCAGGAGCCAATGCGAAAACAAACTGATCTTTTACAGCCGCATCGTAATAAGGTTTGAAAAGAAGATGATCTTGATCAGTCCAGGCTAAAGTTTCCCAGGGATTTTTATTTTCTATTTCTTTTTCTGCGATTTGTGCCCAATCTTTAGCTGTAACTGGTGAAAACGTAGATGATATCTGATCAATTGCCCTTTTTTCTGCCATAAAGCATAATTTAAAGGCAATTTTAGTGAAGATTTTTGCAATCGTATGTGTGAAGAGCGATGTATTTACATAAGCAAAAAAAATTCTGAAAAATCAAGCGTCCGAACACTTGATTTTTCATAAGTGTTTTCTTCATCTTTGTTCCCCTTTCCCCAGAGGAATTTTCTAAGTACAAACCTTAATAAACGAGCATGATAGAAGTAGACTCCGCAACGGTATGGAATGACTGTCTCGATATTATTCGTCCGGATGTAGGGGATGAGAACTTCGGGACGTGGTTTAAACCCATAAAACCGGTGAGGGTCGATGCGGACGTGCTCACGATTCAGGTTCCCTCGCAGTTTTTTTACGAATGGCTGGAGGAACACTATGTGCCTGTGTTAAAAAAAGCGGTGCATACTGTACTGGGCCCAACTGGGCGTTTGGAGTATTCGGTTATTGTAGACAGTGGCAATCAGCAAAATCCTGCAGTGGCGGTAAATTATCCGAATGGATCTGCCAACCGCAAATCTGCCTTAAATGGTATTGGTGCAGACGATTATTCACCCTTTACTTTTAAAGCGCTCAACCCGCAAACCATCAATTCCCGTCTTAACCCAAATTATAGCTTCGATAACTTTGTAGAAGGTGATTGTAACCGTTTAGCGCGCTCTGCCGGTTTGGCGGTAGCCAAAAAACCTGGCGTTACTTCCTTTAATCCACTCATGCTTTATGGTGGAGTAGGTGTGGGTAAAACGCACCTGGTGCAATCCATAGGTAACGAAATAAAAAATAACCTGCCCAATAAGGTTGTGCTTTATGTAGATCAGAATGATTTTACCAGTCAATTCCTGAATGCACTGCAAAATCATAAAATGCAGGAGTTTCAGAATTTTTATTTGCAGGTAGATGTACTGATTCTGGATGACGTACAGTTTTTAGCGGGTCGCGAAAAAACACAGGAAATGTTTTTCCATATTTTCAATCAGTTGCACCAGACAGGCAAGCAAATTATCATGACCAGCGATTGCCCGCCACGCGACTTGAAAGGATTTCAGGAAAGATTACTCTCCCGATTTAAATGGGGGCTGACGGCAGATTTACAAGAACCTGATTTTGAAACGAAGTTAGCCATTGTGCACCGCAAGATGCAGGCGGATGGTATCGATATGCCAACAGAAGTGGCTGAATATTTAGCGTATAGTGTTGATACTAACCTTCGCGATATGGAAGGGGTACTCAACTCGTTAATATTCCATGCTACTTTATTAAAGAAAGACATTGACCTGGATCTCGCGAAAGAAGTACTGAAGAATATCATCAAAGAAATTCAGAGCGATGTTAGCGTAGACTTTATACAGAAAACAGTAGCTGACCATTTCAAAGTTGATCTTGAAGCAATGAAAGGTAAGGTGAAGAAACGCGAGATTGTTATTCCGCGTCAGGTGGCCATGTATTTCTGCAAGCGCTATACACAACTAACCCTGTCATTGATCGGTAGCAATTTTGGCGGCCGCGATCACAGCACAGTAATTCATGCCCTGGAGTCAGTAGAAGACATGATGAAGACTGATGCTAATTTTAAAAATACAGTGGAAGAATTAGGCAAGCGTTTGAAGATGCGGGTTTAGTCGTTGCTAGTTGTTGGTTGGTCGTTGTTGGTTGTTCGTTATTCGTTTTTTGAAAATAATGGAGTGCTATCAGCTGAATATCTTGTAACTGTATAAACGCTGCTGAAAATTGCTTACCTGCAGATTTAGAAAAGCCATTGGCATTATTTCGTAAATCCTTTTAATCTGAATCGGTTTACATACTACTGAATTCAAAAACAGCCGAATTTTATAAAATGGACTATCCGTTAGACCGCTGGAAGCGAAAACAAACAGCGGTCAGACGGATTTTAGGTAAAGACGCGGATGAGCAATCTTTATAAAATCTTTATACCCTTTGCCTCCTGTTTTATGTTTTATTTATAAAGCAGCACCTACTTTTGTCACGTCATGTCACTCAAGTCGTGAAAAAATTACTCCAGCAAAAAACACCCAAACAAAACCAATACCTCATCAGTGTATTGGCCATTAGCAGTGTAGCTGCACTCGGATTGCTTTTGCACGATTTTATTGGCTATCGCGTAGTAGCCTTTATGCTCTTGGTAGCGGTTTCTGTCTTAGCCATGTTTCTGGATATTGTTCCCTTATTATTGGCGGCCATCCTGAGTGCCTTGTGTTTTGACTTTTTATTTATTCCACCCCGTTTCACCTTTACAGTAGGCTCGACCGAAGACAGTCTGTTATTACTGATGTACTTTGTTATTGCCTTGATTCACGCGGTACTCACTTTTAAAATAAGGGAGATGCAACAACAAGTATTAAAGAAAGAAGAGAAAGAAATGGAGGCCAGGTTATACACTACCTTATTCAATTCGCTTTCGCATGAATTGAGAACACCCATTACAACCATTTTGGGATCAACAGATAATCTCTTATCGGATTCACACAAACTCTCTGAAGAAAACCGAAAAACGCTCTTGACAGAAATAGCCACAGCCTCCATGCGCTTAAATCGGCAGGTAGAAAATCTGTTGAACATGTCTCGCCTCGAGTCGGGCAGTTTAAAACTTAAAAAAGATTGGTGTGATGTGCGCGAATTGATTTACACTACGCTTCAACCATTTGAGACTTCGCTGACAACGCATCCTATCAAGGTTTATATACCAGATACGATCCCGCTCTTTAAAGTGGATTTTGGTTTAATGGAACAAGTCCTGCATAACCTGATCAGCAATGCAATACATCATACCCCGGAGGGAACCAATATTATTATCCAGGCTGCCTGTGAAGAAGACAAGCTGGTTATAACCCTGGCTGATAATGGTAAAGGATTTCCGGAAGCCTCTATTGATAAAGTATTCAATAAATTTTATCGCTTGCAAGATACGCACGCGGGTGGTACTGGCCTGGGTTTATCCATTGTAAAAGGTTTTGTAGAGGCGCATGGTGGCACCATTACCTTGAAGAACCTTCCCTTGAGCGGTGCATTGTTTACGATAGAAATTCCTACTGAAGTGTCGTATTTAAACAACTTGAAAAATGAATAACGCTTCCATTTTAGTCATTGATGATGAAGCGCAAATCAGAAAATTGCTCAGCATCACGCTTACCTCTTTTGATTTCAGAGTGACAGAAGCCAGTAATGCTAAAGACGGCTTGGTGGCTGTAGCGAATCATCCACCGGACCTTGTGCTGCTGGATTTGGGTTTGCCCGACACACATGGACACGAGGTACTGAAACATCTTCGCGAGTGGTTTACCAACCCGATTATTATTCTCTCTGTGCAAAGCGATGAAGAAGATATTGTGAAAGCACTCGACAACGGTGCCAACGATTATCTGGTGAAACCTTTTCGTACTGGTGAGTTGGTGGCACGCATCCGATCTGCTTTGCGCATTGCAAACATGGATGAAAATGTAGCCACGGCCAGCTTTGGCGACTTAGCGATTGACTTTGCTGCAAGAGTTGTTAAACTGAATGACGTAAATGTTAAACTGACCGCAACGGAATATACTTTACTTGCCTTGTTGGCAAAGAATGAAGGCAAGGTACTTACCCATAATTATTTACTGCACCAGGTATGGGGCCCTTCATACAAAAATGAATCACAGTACTTACGTGTGTTTATAGCACAGCTTAGAAAGAAAATTGAAAGAGATCCGAACAGACCTGTTCACATCCTGACTGAATCAGGTGTAGGATATCGCTTCGTAGGAAAATAATCATTCACCATACTAATTAAAAAAATGAAATCGAATAATCATTCGAACAGGATCACTATTGCCTCTTTGCTAATCGCCTTAGGTATTATCTATGGAGATATCGGTACGAGTCCTCTATATGTATTGAAAGCCATCGTGGGTGATCGTACCATTGATGAAACACTGGTGCTGGGAGGTGTGTCTTGTATTTTCTGGACCTTGGTTTTACAGACTACCGTCAAGTACATCATCCTTACCTTGATGGCCGACAACCAGGGTGAAGGTGGGGTCTTTTCCTTATACGCATTAGTAAGACGTTATGGAAAAGGCTTGGTTATTCCAACCATCTTAGGTGCTACAACCTTGTTGGCTGATGGAATTATCACACCACCCATATCGGTGGCCTCAGCTGTCGAAGGTCTTGAATTGATTATTCCAGATCTACCGACTGTACCGATTGTCGTTGTTATCTTGTCCTTACTCTTTTTCTTTCAGCGCTTCGGCACACAACGTGTCGGTACTTTCTTCGGGCCAGTCATGATGGTTTGGTTTACGATGTTGTTCACCATCGGACTGAGTCAGGTACTTCAGTTTTCTGATGTTATCAAGTCATTAAACCCCATGTATGCATACCGTTTGCTGGTGCTGTATCCCCAAGGCTTTTGGTTATTGGGTGCTGTATTTCTAGCAACAACAGGAGCAGAGGCTTTGTACTCAGACCTGGGGCATTGCGGTAGAAAGAATATTCGCATTACATGGATTTTTGTTAAAATATGTTTGATGACAAATTATTTGGGGCAGGCTGCCTGGTTATTAAACGAAGGTGCCTCAACGCTTGATGGCAGAAATCCATTCTTTGAAATGATGCCTCACTGGTTTTTGCTCCCGGGCATTATCATTGCTACAGCGGCCACCATCATTGCTTCGCAGGCATTAATCAGCGGCTCTTATACACTCATCAGCGAAGCCATGAGTTTGAATTTCTGGCCAAGGGTAGCCGTAAGACAACCAACAGATTTAAAGGGGCAGATTTATATTCCCAGCGTTAACACCATTTTATGGATTGGTTGCGTAACCATGATACTTTATTTCCAGAGTTCAACACACATGGAGGCTGCCTATGGCTTTTCAATTACAGTGGCCATGATGATGACGACTATACTACTCGCTTACTTTCTTATCTACAAAAAGAAATGGAATGTTATACTGGTGATCAGTATTGTATTGTTATTCAGTGTGGTTGAGCTTTCTTTTTTCATTACCAATGTGGCCAAGATTAAAGAAAGATGGATGTTTTTATTTTTTGAGCTATTTATTTTCCTGGTGATGTACGTTTGGTACTATGCCCGAAAAATAAACAACAAACTTGTGCGCTTTGTTGAATTGGGTAAATACACTGACCTGATTAAAGAATTAAGTCAAGACGACTCCATTCCCAAATTTGCTACACATCTTATTTACCTCACGAAAGCAAACCATCGCGAGCAGGTAGAAGAAAAAATTGTAAAGTCTATTTTTTCTAAAAATCCCAAACGTGCTGATGTGTATTGGTTTTTACATATCCACCGCACCGATGAGCCATACACACTCGATTATGAGGTAACCGAACTGGTGGATGATAAGATCATCAAAGTCACCATTCATGTTGGTTTCAGGGTGCAACCCCGATCTGAACTCTTCTTCAAAAAAATTGTACAGGAGTTGGTGGCCAATAAAGAGCTGAACCTCCATATCCGTCCGGATGGATCAAGCAAATACAATCCTGAACCGGATTTTAAGTTCGTGGTCATTGAAAAATTCTTGTCGGTAGAAAACGAATTTACCCTCAAAGAAGGTGTGCTGCTGAATTCTTACTTCATGCTGAAACACCTGGGGCAACGCGATGAAATGGCTTTTGGATTAGATAAAAGTGATGTAGTGGTAGAGCAGATTCCACTTGTTTACCATCGCGCACAAGACATTGAGCTGACAAGAATTAAATGAGATTAGCAACCAACAGATCTTTGAAACATTGACCATGAAAATCAAATCAAGCATCATACTCGTACTTTTTTATTGCTTTCAATCAGCTCATGCACAGGAAAAAGTGCCCTTTCAGGGCATAGATCAGACTTGGCACAACGGGGGAGATAGACGCGATTCTTCTATCTTCAATGGGAATAAATATTTTACACCTTCAATTTTACTGGACATCAATTATACCTACTCATTTAATAATCCTGTTGATAATACAGTGGTGGGTTCTACAGCCTTAACGCGGCATAACGAAGTGCAGCTTTCTGCGGTACACTTTGGTGGTGATTTTTCCTATAAGCAGACCAGGGCCAGGGTAATGACGCAGTTTGGTACGCGCTCCACAGTTGTTCCCCGAAATGATTTGAGTGTTTACCGAGGTCAGCACGATTTGGCGAATGTGTATCGGTATTTAAGTGAAGCGTATGCAGGTTACCACATTGACAAATGGTATGGCATAAACATCGATGCTGGTATGTTCATGTCTTACATAGGACTGAACTCCTATTATCAGGCAGAGAACTGGGAGTATCAGGCTTCTTTCACCTCTGATAATACTCCGTGGTTTTTTAATGGCATTCGCATTCAAATCTTTCCTACGAAAAATTTAAAGATTGAACCCTGGATCATCAACGGCTGGCAGAGCTATGGTAAATTCAATACCCTACCCGGAGTAGGAGGGAGTATCATGTGGATGTCGACCAACAGTAAAGTAAAACTTGTAACCAACAATTATTATGGAACTGATGCAGCTGGTATTCCCGAGCGTAAGCGCGTGCATTCAGACAATAGTTTTTTACTACGCTATTTTAATAAAGAAACCGGCAAGGGTATTACCAAGATGGCCTTTTCATTAACCACCGATCTTGGATTTGAAAAAGGCGGAGGTGTAAGCGGTTTTAATAATGACGATCCTGCTAAGCCCGCGCAATATTTTTTGAGTGTCATGTTTTACAACAGAATCTGGTTTGCTGAAAATAAATTGGCCTGGACAATCGGAGGCGGGTGGATGAAAAACCCGGGAAGGTATTTAGTACTTTATCCAACAGGTCAGGCAAGTCCATTACCCAATCCTACTAATCCTGCACAAACAAGTGGCGCCTTTCCTTTTAGTGCCAATCCAGGCGATCAATTTTCCGGATGGGATTGTTCAACAAACCTTGATTTGCTGGCAACACAAAATGCTACCGTAAGAATTGAGTTTGTACACCGCGAATCCAGTGTGCCCTATTTTGCCGGTAGGGGTGGAGTTACTTCACAAACAGGATATACAACTAACACCTTAGACCCGAATTGGCGCCCGGACCTGGTTAAGTCCGAGAATAGAATTATTCTTGCCCTACTCATGCGGTTTTAAAACAGAAGGGCCTACTTACAATAAGCAGGCCCTTCTATTGTTCGTATCTGACGAAAGTTAGCGCAACCTGAATCTCAATTGCAATTGCTGTTTGTTGCTATTGATGCCATACAAATAACCATCACCTTTAAACTTCTCAAAAAACTCTATCACCTCTTCAGGATTCTCCACGCGCTGGCGGTTGATGGAGTAAATAGTAAAGTTTTCAGTTATACCAATCTGATCCAGCATGCCGCCCGGCTTGAGTTTAAAAATCTTTACACCATAATCACCCGCTTCCAGGTTGGCACCCAATGTTGAAGAACTGTATATTTTTCTTTTGATGGTTTCTGTGCCACCATTTTTATTCACTAAAGTAATGTTGGCGGTTTCAGATTTGTTGCCACGCAGATAAGTCACCGTAATTTTATCGCCAGGATAGAGATAGGCGAGAGTTTCTTCAAAGGCACTCTTACTGTTAATATCTGCGCCATTTACTTTGGTAATGATATCACCCGGTTTCAATCCTGCGTTGGCTGCTGGCCCTTCACGCTCCATTTTTTCCAGTACCACACCGTTAAATTGTTTTACGTCTGTTTTAAGATCATACTTTTTGGCTGTGGCATAGTCATATTCAATTACATTTCCACCCATCAAGGCTTTTTGCACAATACCGAACTTGATCAGATCATCCACTACTTTTTTAGCAATGTCTACCGGTACAGCAAAAGCATATCCGGTGTAAGAGCCTGTGCGCGATAAAATGGCGGTGTTAATCCCGACAAGCTCACCACTTTTATTAACAAGTGCACCCCCAGAGTTTCCCGGGTTAATTGCTGCATCTGTTTGAATAAATGATTCAATCGGAAATTTATCTTCCAGTATACCGATACGCCTTCCCTTGGCGCTGACAATACCAGCTGTTACCGTGGAAGAAAGAGAAAAAGGATTACCTACGGCAATGACCCACTCACCAACCTGTACATTTTTAGCATTACCTAACGTGATGGCGGGCAAATTACTTTCTTCTATTTTAAGCACAGCCAGATCGGTTGATGGATCTGTGCCCACCAGTTCAGCAACATAATTTCTTTTGTTATAGATAACTTCAATGCGCTCTGCAGAAGCTACTACGTGGTTGTTGGTAACAATGTAGCCATCGGCAGTGAAGATTACACCCGAACCACTACTTACCTGTGTTTGAGATGTAGTGCCCCCAAAAAACCAATCCCATGAGGTTGCCACACCCTTCGAAATACTATTAATGTATACCACACTTGGAATGGCCTTGGTGGCTGCCTCACTAAAATCTACCGGAGGCAGACTGGTGTTGGTGTTAAAATTATCGGCCAAGGTAAGTGGTTCGCGCTGGTTAACGCCAGCCTCATCGGCCACTGAGTTATCACTTGTTAGTTGGTGAATGACCTGTGAATTATTTTCTAATGCTGGTTCAATCTTGTATTTATAAAAGGTAAAAGCACCAGCCAATCCGGCTACGAAAGCAATTAATACAGTCTTCAAAATAGTTTTCATACGTAGACTTATAACGAAAGCAAGGTAAAAGATGTTCGCAAACCTAAAAAAGTTGTAGAAATCTCAAAATATGGCGTTTTCTAAACTTGATTTTTTCAAACTAACTTGCGGTATGGGTATTCGTTCAGTTTTAGCAAAACCACTGGCGGCATATATCGCCAGTCAAACAAAAAAATGGTCGTCACAACCAGGTTTATACCAACAGAAAATGATGGATATGCTTGTACAGGAGGGCGGCAACACCTTGTTTGGCAGAGATCACGGCTTTCAGGATATAAAAACGTATGCTGATTTTAAAAAGCAGGTGCCTGTTCGCGATTATGAGGCTTTGAAACCTTATGTAGAAAAAATGTTGGAAGGTAAACCTGACATTTTATGGAAAGGTGTACCCGCTTACTTTGCTAAAACCTCCGGTACAACATCGGGAACCAAATATATTCCCATATCTAACGAATCTAAGTACAGCCATTTTAATAGTGCACGCAATTCAACGCTGGCCTATGTGCATGAAACTGGTAATGCAGATTTCTTAGATGGTAACCTCATTTTTCTTTCCGGCAGCCCTGAGTTAGACGAAACTGCCGGTGTAAAAACCGGACGCCTGTCTGGTATCTCCAATCATTTGGTGCCAGGTTATTTGCGCACCAATCAAAAACCGAGTTACAAAACCAATTGTATTGAAGACTGGGAAGAGAAACTGGAACGCATTATTGACGAAACGTTGCAGGCAAACATGACTTTAATCTCGGGCATACCACCCTGGGCGCAAATGTATTTCGATCGCATACAGGCAAGAACCGGGAAAAAAATTAAAGATGTCTTCCCGAATTTTTCCGTATTCGTCTACGGTGGTGTGAATTTTGAACCCTACCGTGCAAAACTTTTCGATTCCATTGGTAAGAAAATAGATTCAATCGAAACCTATCCGGCATCCGAAGGCTTTATTGCCTACCAGGATTCTCAATTCGCAGAGGGCTTATTGTTATTGTTAAATAATGGTATGTTCTATGAATTTATTCCAACAGAAGAATATTTCAACGAGAACCCTACGCGTCTTTCCATTGAAGAGGTAGAATTAGGAAAGAACTATGCCCTGATTATTAATAGCAATGCCGGATTATGGGGATATTCCATTGGCGATACGGTAAAATTTGTATCAAAGAATCCGTATCGATTGATTGTAACGGGTCGGATCAAGCATTTTATTTCTGCTTTTGGTGAGCACGTAATAGGTGAGGAGGTGGAGAAAGCCATGAAATTTACCATAGAGAAGTTTCCTGAAACAGAGCTGGTAGAGTTTACCGTTGCCCCTCAGGTAACACCTAACGATGGTTTACCACACCACGAATGGTTTATAGAGTTTTCGAATAACCCGCATGACCTGGAGGCTTTCAGATTGGAGTTAGACAGTAACCTGCGCAAACTCAATGTTTATTACGATGATCTGATCAGCGGCAATATTCTGAGAACACTTAAGATGAGTGCCGTCAGGAAAAATAGTTTTATTGACTACATGAAGTCAGAAGGGAAACTGGGTGGACAAAATAAAGTACCGAGACTCTCTAACGATCGGAAAATTGCGGATGCGCTTACAAAATTTATACTTTGACCCGGAAACTGAATTGATTTTACCATCATTACATGGCTGAGCTTACCATTTTAATGCCCGCCTATAATGCGTCACTTTATATCCGAGAAGCCATTGAAAGTTTGCTCAATCAAACCTATGCCGACTTCGGGCTATGGATAATAGATGATGGATCAACAGACGAGACTTTTGCCATTGCCACTGAACTGGCAGCTAAAGATGGGCGGATAAGTATTTTTCGAAATCCAGTCAACCAGGGAAAACTACATAGTGTAAATACAAAAGTGAGGGAAGTGGAAAGTCCATTTTTTACCATTACCGATGCAGACGATGTATCGCACCCCCAAAGACTGGAAAAACAAATTGATAAACTAAAAAGCGATGCTGCACTGATGATGTGCGGTACTGCTTATATAGCCATGGATGAAGAAGGTTACTTCATCAGAGCCGTTCATCTGGTAACAGACCTTGCGCAATTAAGACAGCGGTCGCTGGTGCAATCAGCTTTTATGGGTGGTACGATGTTAATGAAGAAGGCATTGTTGCAAGATTTCCCCGTACTGTACAGACCTTACTTCGAGAATTGCATGGAAGATGCTGATTTAGCTTCTCGCATACTGGATATGCACGCAGCAACTAACCTGAATGAGCTGTTGTACTGTTATCGCATCGTACCAACATCATTAACGCGGAGCAAGGTTACATACAGATCCATCAACATATATAAACTGATCGCCCAACTCTCCATCAGCAGAAAAAAAATGGGAAAAGATTGTCTGGAATTGGGGGATGTTGCGCGTGCCGATGATTTTATGATGAAAATAGAGCGAGAATATGCTCAAGACAGTGCACTTTGGCTTCGTCATCAATCTTTTTTTTACCTCTATTGGGGACAATATTCTTTAGCATTTAGTGCTATTGCAGATGCGATAGCAATCAAACCCTTTCACATAAAAACTGTAGCCAGTTTTTTATTAATCAGCATGCGTATCGCACTTTTTTATTTACGTAGGTCATTCAAAAAAGTGCATTATCGCGCTGTATTCAAATAAAATTGAGCATAAACAGACTAGCGCAACATTATTTAGCGAATCGTTAATTGAGTTTTGAAGTGTTGAAAAGTTGTATGCCAATGATTGATTTTACTACACAACTTTCAATACTTGAACACCACTGATGAGTTCAAGTAAGTCTTTAAGTGGCGTCATTATAAAAACTAATATTTCAGAAAATCAAGAAAAATTTTGATGATTAAAAAAAAAGTTTCTTCTTTGTATTGTATTAAATAAATGTTTAACCAAAATTTTTAAACGCTATGGCAAAGAAAGCGAAGAAAGCTGCAAAGAAAACTGCAAAGAAGGCAGCTAAGAAAACAGTAAAGAAGGCTGCTAAGAAGACAGCAAAGAAAGCAGCTAAGAAGAAGAAGTAATTCTCTTCTCATAAAACAAAGGCCGGCATTAGTCGGCCTTTGTTTTTTATAGCCAATCCAGATTTTACAAAAAAGCATTACCAGCATTCCGTTTATACATCCTTTCGAAGAATATTTCCCCCTTAACGCGATCATTTTTCCTTCCGCGTTGTTTTTCTTATCTAGTACATTATTTCATTTTCATGGCCGAAACTAAAAAACATATTGCCATACTCGGCTCTACGGGTTCAATAGGAACGCAAGCGCTGGAAGTAGTCGCTCAGCATGCTGAATATTTCCAGGTAGAAGTATTAACGGCACAAAACAATGCCGGACTATTAATTGAACAAGCCATTAAGTTTAAACCTAATGCGGTGGTTATCGTCAATGATGAGCACTATGCGCAAGTCAAGGAAGCCTTGCTCCCTTTGGATATAAAAGTTTATGCGGGCGAAAACGCATTGGCATCCGTAGTGCAAATGGATAGCATAGACCTTGTATTGACTGCCTTGGTAGGTTATTCAGGTTTATTGCCAACGATGAAGGCTATTGAAGCAGGTAAAACCATTGCTTTAGCCAATAAAGAAACCTTGGTAGTAGCAGGTGAGTTGATTACACAACTCGCAAGAGAGAAAGGTGTTAATATTTACCCGGTTGACTCTGAGCACTCCGCTATATTTCAGTGCATAGTGGGTGAGTTTCATAACAAAATCGAAAAAATTATACTAACAGCATCTGGCGGCCCTTTCAGAGGGAAAAAACGCGAAGAACTTTTAGCAGTAACAAAAGCGCAGGCTTTGAAACACCCGAACTGGACCATGGGCGCGAAAGTTACGATTGACTCGGCCTCTCTTATGAATAAGGGCCTGGAGGTAATTGAAGCAAAGTGGTTGTTTAACCTGCATGCCGATCAGGTGGAGGTAGTCGTGCACCCACAATCAATTGTTCATTCGCTGGTACAATTCGAAGACAGTTCTATAAAGGCGCAACTTGGCTTGCCAGATATGCGTTTGCCTATACAGTTTGCCATGACCTACCCCGATCGTTTTAAAAGCAATTTCCCAAGATTTGATTTTGCAAAGTATCCATCGCTGACCTTCGAAAAGCCGGATATGGAAACTTTTCGTAATCTTGCATTGGCTTTTGAGGCCCTGCAAAAAGGAGGGAACATGCCCTGTGTGCTTAATGCCGCCAACGAAATAGCTGTTGCGGAATTTTTAAAGGATAAGGTGGGTTTTCTTCAAATGTCGGATGTAGTGGAGCAATGTATGGCAAAAGTCCAGTTTGTGGCCAAGCCAAACCTGAATGACTACATTGAGACAGATAAAGAAACGAGAAGGTTGGCATTGGAAATTATTAACAAGAAGAACTAACAGATTAAGAAATAATGGAAGGAGTGATCATGACGGCTCAGATTCTTTTGAGTCTTTCAATTTTAGTAGCAGTACACGAAATGGGGCACTTGTTGGCCGCTAAATATTTCGGAATGCGCGTAGAGCAATTCTCTATAGGCTTTCCTCCAAAAATATGGTCTTTTACAAAAGGAGGAACTGAATATGCCCTCAGTGCCATTCCATTGGGTGGCTATGTAAAAATTTCAGGTATGATTGACGAATCACTCGATCTGGAGAAAATGAAGAAAGATCCGGAACCCTGGGAGTTTCGCAGCAAACCAGCCTGGCAACGTCTTATTGTAATGCTCGGTGGCATTATCGTAAATGTAGTAATGGGTATTATCATTTTTATTTTACTTACCTGGCTTATTGGCGACAGCTTTATCCCTAATGCATCTGTAAATGCCAATGGCGGTATTGAAGCGCGGGAATTAGGACAAGAAATCGGTCTTAAAACAGGAGACAAGATCATCAAGATTAATGGTAAGGAGTTTGAGAAATTTGAAGACATCGCCAATCCAAACACCTTGCTTACCAACAATGCCTACTATACCATTGATCGCAATGGTGAGATCCTGGATATAGCCATACCGACCAACTTCATTGAGAACTTTAATGAGAAAGGTAAGATTCTGAGTTTTGCCTTACCAAGGTTTGCACCAGTTATCGGAAAAATTGAAAAGAATACCCTGGCAGAGCGCCTGGGTCTTCAAATTGGCGATCGTTTTGTTGACCTTAACGGACAACCGGTTATCTATTATGACGATATTGATAAGAATAAAGCCCTTAAACAAGATACAATCAGCTTTACGATCAAGCGCGGTGCTGAAATACTTTCGTTTAACGAATACGTAGGCGCTAACAAAGCAATCGGGTTTTATCCTAAAGGTTTTGACTTTGAAGAAGGATCAACCAAGTATGGTTTCGGTGCGTCAGTTGTACTTGGTACTGAACGTGCTTTTGGAATTGTATTCACACAGCTGAAAGCATTCAGAAAATTATTCAGCGGTGAGCTCTCCTTCCGTAAATCAATGTCAGGGCCCATTGGTATTGCGCAAGCCTATGGTGGTGATTGGGACTGGGAAAGATTCTGGAGAATGACTGGCTTGCTTTCTATGGTACTGGCCTTTATGAATTTACTGCCGATACCAGCGCTTGATGGTGGTCATGTGGTGTTTCTTACCTACGAGATGGTATCTGGTCGTAAGCCTTCTGATAAGTTCTTGGAAATAGCGCAGAAGGCTGGTATGATCTTCTTACTGGGCTTAATGGTATTCATTTTTGCAAACGACATTATCAAGCTGTTCCAATAGAAATCTGATTCGGTGATGTGCGTTTCATTGTTGAGATGGCCATCACCGAAAACTTCTATGGCAGCACAAAGGCCTGGTCATGGTGAGTGATGTGGTGTAGAAATGCAGAACACTATCTGAAAACCTGAGCTGCGTGGATGATGACCTATCAGTTTTTTTAAGATCAATTCCCGATAATTTTTCCATACGATCCTTTGTTAATAGGATCCATGGCCGTAATCAGGTCATACGCTTGCCTGCGTATCTGCAGGTTGCCATCAGAGAAGATGTTACTAAGCTCTTTGGCCTTGGCATCAAAAAAAGATATAACCAGCAAAGAGGAGGGATTGATATCCCGTACGCGTTTAACGTCTTTCAGGCATTTTAAAATAACCTCGCGACTTTGATCTGGTGTTTTATCAAAACTATCCATACCCAATCGATGATAGGCATACATTGCTTTGCGTAAATCTGTTAATTGTCCGTTTAATAAATTCTCCGACAACCAATAGCGATTTCTGTTACCACCCAAGGCCTGCCACCCCGGGCGGTTGGCTGATTGTGCATTATTAACAACAGCCTGTGCTCGTTGAAAGTAAGTGGTGCCTCCCAAATCGCTAAAAGAATCATAGTCCATGCCTAGTATGATGTAGGCGTAGAAAGCAAGCATAGAAGTAAGATTACTGGTATAACCATTGTCATTAAATTCAAGCGGCTGCGATTCCACATATTCAAATTCCCAATCGCGGTCAGCGAAGTTCAACAACAAGCTTGAATAGTTTGTATTATAAACCGGTCTTGCAGATTGTATTTGCACGGAGGCTTTGAATATGCCAATAGAAGGCATTTCGTTAATGTTGATAAGAATGGAGCAAGCTATTTTTTCATGCGTACGGTATGCATCATTCGTCCATTTACGTGTGTTCATAAATTGCTGAAAGGCATTCTTCATGTCTTTGAACACATTCATATCTGAAATCTGTACGCGGGGTCCGGGATTGATAGTAACCAGACAGTTTAATTCCTGCGCATGCACCACCTGCACGGATAATAACATGAGCAAGGCAAGAACGTACTTGCAGATTAATCTAAACATGTGCTTTTTTTCAAGCATGGAGTAAGTGGCTAATGGCTTTTACAATGTCTTTGGCAACTGCTTTTTTATCTTTTAATTCAAAATGTTGTTCTTCCTGCTTCCGGTTAATGATGGTAATCTTATTCGTATCATGACCGAAACCAGCACCTTTGTCGTTAAGTGAGTTCAGTACAATCAGGTCAAAGTTTTTCGACTCAAGTTTTTTCAGGGCATTACTTTTTTCCTGCTCTGTTTCTAAGGCAAAACCGATAAGCAACTGCCCCTTTTTTTTCTGTTTGCCCAAGGTGGCAGCAATGTCTATGGTTTGCGTTAGTTCAATGTTCAAACCACCTTCTTTCTTCTTTATTTTCTGATCGGCCTGTACCAAGGGTTTGTAATCAGCAACCGCTGCAGAGAGCACCGTTATGTCTTGTTCGGCAAAAACGCCAGCGCAGGCTTCGTACATCTCTTGTGCAGCCGTAACTGCAATTAATTTAATATTCGGATTTGTCAGGTGTTGATGTGTCGGGCCACTTACCAAGGTTACTTCGGCACCTTCGTTGGCCAGACTTTCAGCAATAGCAAATCCCATTTTACCGCTCGAATGATTTCCTATAAAACGAACAGGATCTATTGCTTCGTATGTAGGGCCTGCCGTTACCAGTGCTTTCTTACCTGTAAGTTTGCCTCCCGAAAAATGTGTCTTGAGTTTAGCAACAATTTCTTCAGGTTCCGCCATTCTTCCATTGCCGACTAAACCACTGGCGAGTTCACCATAGCCTGGCTCAATAAAGTGATTGCCAAAACTACGGAGTGTAGCCATGTTGTTAGTAGTGGCACCATGTACTAACATATCCAGGTCCATGGCGGGTGCAATCATTACCGGACAACGTGCAGAAAGATAGGTCGCCAGCAGGAGATTGTCGCACAAGCCGTTGGCCATCTTCGCAATGGTATTGGCACTGGCTGGTGCCATTAGCATTACATCTGCCCAAAGCCCAAGCTCAACGTGATTATTCCATTCGCCTGTCTTATCTTTTGTAAAATCTATCAATACCGGATTTTTAGATAAGGTGGCAAGCGTGAGAGGCGTAATGAAATCAGTAGCAGCTTGCGTCATGATCACTTTTATTTCGGCTCCCTCTTTTACAAGCAATCGAACCAATACAGCAGCTTTGTAGGCAGCAATGCTGGCGCTAACACCTAATAAAATTTTTTTTCCTTGAAGCATGACAATAAAGGTAAAAAAAGAAAGGTTCAAAACATGTCGTGAGTACGGCACATCCTGAACCTTTTCTGGTTTATAGCATTGATTAGCTTATATATCCTGACGCTCTTCAGCTTCACCACGAATGCGGTGATTTAACTTACCTTCGAAGAATTCTTCAATGGCTGTAGACGTTGGCTTAGGCATACGCTCATAAAACTTTGAAATCTCAATCTGTTCGCGGTTTTCAAAAACCTCTTCCAGGTTATCAACTGTAGTAGCAAACTCAGCCAGTTTATTATTCAATTCTTCTTTAATGTTGCTGGCAATCTGGCGTGAGCGTTTTGAAATAATCACCACTGATTCGTACACATTGTTAGTGGGTTCGATCAGCTTTTCCATATCGCGGGTAATGATAGACGGATTTGTAGCCATAGTATTAGATGTTAATTTTTTTTAATCGATTTAGTTGTTCAAGACTCTCAGTATACATTTTTTCAGCTTCGCGCAGGCGCTCGCTGGATGGATACTTGTCTATGAAATTCTTATAGTTCTCTACTACACTTTCGTAGCGTTCTTTTTGCTTAGAAGTAATACTTTGTTCAGCCAGTTGAAATTGGGAATCAATAACCAGAAAATAAGCTTCTTCAAGGAATTTACTGTCCGGGAAATTTTTAGTGAAGTTCTCCAACGATGTGATGGCTGCTTTGTATTGACGAACCCTGTAATAATGCTTAGCATTTTCAAAGCCTTTTTTCTCCAGTTTTACTTGTATGGCCATGATTACTTCTGTAGCCTTATCACGGTAAGTACTGGTTTGAAAGCGATTTAAGAAATCCTGCATGGCCGCCATGGCGTTTATGCTCTCAGTCTGATCTAAGGTAGATCCAGGGGAAGATAAATACAGCGAATATGCATACATATAGCGAGCTTCTTCGGCTGAAGCACTTCTTCCATATGTTTCGTAGAAGGTCTTGAAGTATTCAGCAGCAAAAAGGTAGTTTTTGTCGTAATACTGGCAATAGCCCAGATAGAACTGAACGCGCTCGCCCTCAGGCAAACCCCGTACAATGGGTAATATTTGGTCGAAAAGGACGGAAGCCCTGTAGTAATCTTTCTTTTCGTAATAGCTGGTAGCGGCCTCGTATTTTACGCGCCAATCCTCGCTTTTTTCGATTTTCCTGAATTTACTACAGCCGAAAGCGACTAAAAGAACCAAAAAAACCAGTTTTACCTGAAATACCTTTAGCATAAGCCTGCAAATATACTATCCTGACAGATAGGACAAAAACGGAATTTTTGTAGAAATGGTGTGGTTGGTGTTAATTAAATTGTGCTGTGTATCTGTGAAGCCTTTAAAAACCAGGAATTACATACCATCCGGGGCATTCATCAGAGCTGATTTGTGTAATTGGTGGTTTGTGGCAGAACTATTTATAAAGGCCTATTTTTTCACCATGATTTTGCGTGTCAGTACACCTTCTCCATCTACATACAGGGTGAAAAAGTAAATGCCAGCGTTCAAATCATCGGTGCGCATTTTTAGTTTTGTTTCTACAGCGGATAGTTGGTAATCGCCTACCACATTACCTAGCAGATTTCGGAGTATGATGTTATAACTTGGTTGTGTTTTATGAATTTTATAATCTACCTGAGCGGATTCAACTGCAGGGTTTGGGTATGCATCGGTGATGGTGATAAAGTGCGAATCGTAAATGGATTTGCGCTCGGCAAACTCTTCAACTGAAAAATTCACATCGAACTCAACTGCTTCATTTTGATTATTTTTATTAATCACGACATAACGTGCAGAACTAATGCCAGCAGCAAGTCCTGCATCGAAGGTGATAAGCAAATCGTTGGTGCTTTGACCTGCCTCCAGGCGTAGATTAAGTTCTTCAGCACAGTTTCCGTTCAGGCAAATTTGCACAAGCTGGGTACTACCCATGTTTGATTGCGATTTTCTGATAAGGAGATGAAGTACTTTGTTATCGTTGTTACGTATGCGAAGGCTACCTTGTACGGTTTCTCCTATGCCTGCTTTGAGTGTTTCAGACGAGAGGATGACATCAAACTGCTGCGCCTGAGCATTGGCCCAGGAAAGTAGTACCGATAGAAGGAGGAGGTATACTTTCATACTGCTTGAAGTGATGTAAGAAATTTACCCTGTTTTAATTTTAATTCATAGAAAAAAATGAAGTTTTTAGAAAAAAATGCAATAATTAAGTATTGTTAGCGTTTTCACTCCCTTATTTTAGGTAGAAATACGTAGTACTATATTTTCTCGGTCAGTATGCAGACAAATGTTTTTACTGCATCGATGTAATTGCCCAGCCTGATATTTTCATTCTCTGCATGCTGATTATTATCGGCATTTACTGTGGGTACTGCAACAGCAGGAATCCCCAGCGTAACCACAAAAGGAGAAATGGGAATTGAGCCACCAGCCGTCCGGATTTTGATAGGTGCTTTTTGAAATGCTTTTTTCATAGCCTTGTCTAACCATACTCCAAGTTCAGAATCAAAAGGTGTTTGAAAGGCACCATAAGAGATCGAGGATTGGATGGCAGCAATTTTAGGATACTTCATGCGCTCTTCTTCTGTGGGTTCAGTAGCCACTACGTGGTAGCCTTTACTGATAACATGTTGACGCACCAATTCTATTAACCTTTCAGGATTACTGGAAGGCACCAGGCGGATATCAATTTCTGCAGTTGCCCAGGCGGGTATTAATGTTCTTGCTTTTTCGCCAATATAAAGTGCATCAAGGCCTCGAATATTTAAAGTAGGGTATTGCATGGCTTCCTGAAAGGTAGGAGCCACCTGGTCGGGTTTGGCTATGCCCAGAAATTGTTTCAGTTCTTCTTCGTTGTCGGGTACTTGCCTGAGTGTGCGTTTCTCTTCATCCGTTAATACAATGCCATCATAAAAACCGGGTATGGTTACTCTGCCCTCTTCATCTTTCATAGAGGCCAATAACTGCGACAAACGCAAGGCAGGATTAGGTGCGTAGTTTCCATAATTGCCACTATGCATGTGGGCGCGAGGACCAAAGGTGGTTAAGGTAATTTCGCAAATACCTCGTGCACCAAAGGTGAGTGTTGGTTGATTGCTGACATGGCGAGGACCATCGAAAATGATAAACCAGTCGGCACTTAATTCATTTTTATAGGTAGTAACAGCTGCAGGCAAGCGAGGGGAGCCTAACTCTTCCTCAAAGTCCATGATGACTTTAATATTGTAATTCGGTTCTTGCTTTAACTCTTTTAAGGCATCTAACGATGCAAGGAAAGCAGCGGCTGGACCTTTGGCATCGGAGGTGGATCGGGCAAATATGCGCCAGTCGCTGTTGATATTGCCCTTCAGTTTTTCATCAGCGATAATATTCCATTTACCCATACTGTCCTGCTCTTTCAATACTGGTTTCCACGGACTTTCCTGATCCCACAACGCAGGGTTTACGGGTTGGCCGTCAATCTGCAAATAGATAAGTACTGTTTTAGCGGGTTTCTTTACTTTTCGCTCGGCCAGTAATAGGGGTACCGTTGAAGTGTTCAGTCTTTGTGTGGTAAACCCCCTTTTAGCAAAAGCACTTTCGCACCACACTACGTTTCTTTCAATATCCTGGTGCTGACTGGCTACATTGGGTATGCTCAGCAATTCATAAAATTCAGGGAGCGAAGCCAGGGCATTTTTCTTTGCCAGTTTATCCAGGGTATTTTCCTGCGCGGTAGCTGGGATGACCAATAATAATAATGATGAAAGAACAATTTGCTTCATGGTGTTAGGCTTGTAGGATAAAGTTAATCATCCTGCAATCAAAAAGCACCCGCAGTCGGGGGTATATGCATTTAAAATGATCAGCGAATCACGTCCTTTTTAAGCGGTCGCTTTTCGATTTGCCAGAGAAATCCACGCAAGCGCTTGTCGCCATCCTGTAGTTCGTGAGGAGGAATGAACTGAGCTTCCGGTTTTACATAAGAACTGAAGGTGTCCACTTTACCATCTTTAAAGCGAATGAGAATACGGCTACAGATGATTTTATTCATACCCATCATGGAGTTATCTTTTTCATCGAGTGCGAAATAGATATTCTCTGCATTACCATTCACATAAACACGGTGCAGTTTCTGATCTTGAAAATCGGCAATCATTTTCTTTCCTTTAATCTGATTGAAGTCGTGCAGAATAGTGTCTTCCGCAATAACAAAAGCATTGGTGTTAAGGAAGATTTTGCTGATTGTATTATTTGCAATCAGCATGCTGATGGAATCTGCAGATAATTGATTTTCTGTAGTCCATAAAATCGGTTTTTTATAGAAGATAATAGTGGAGTCGGAAACACGGTATTCTACTGAATCCGCAATACCCTGAAGATCATTTTTAAAAATCCGCACATTGTTATAGGCGAGTATTCTTTTTTGCTTGGCGTCTTTGCTGTCGATGGACACGAGGGTATCGGCAGTCATAAAAAGGGTATCACCTTCATCCGTAATTTTGGCCAGGTACGCGCGATCATACACCTTGGAAATGTTTTTCAGTTTATAGGCATCCGATGCCTGACCATAAATAATCAAATTGTTTTCTTTGGAGGTCATAATCACATCACCCCTGATGCGATATACTTTATTGAGGTCGTCAAGACTATAACTTTTTCCGGAAATAGTATAATCTTCGTTTTCACCTACGCCCTGTTGCAGATCTGATTTTTTCTGCAGCGTATTGTAACTACCCTTGTCATACACAAAAGTGGCGCTGTCTTTATCGATAACGGTAGTAGGGCTAACGAAATAAATTATTTTAGTGGCTGAATTATATTGTAAGCTGTCAGCACTCATCGTATAATCGGGGTTAGTTACCACCACAGATTTTTTGAAGGAAGAGAGGTTGCTGTTTACATTATAGTAACCCTTATTGCTGGTAAGTACGTTGGTGCTGTCTACCAGTTTGCCATTGTTAAAATAATAAGCTGTATTTTTTGTTCGATCATAATCAAGAAAATCGGTGTAGAGGGTGGCGGTTTCTAATTTCGTGAATATAACATTGCCACGGAGTTTAGCGAGGCGCCTGTTGCCTTCGTAAATAAGAGAATTGCCTGTTACGGTTACAGAATCGCCCTCGGTAATTTTAATCTTGCCAAAAGCTTCTACCGTATTTGTTTTGTCAAATAAATGGGCGGAATCGCAATAGATCGTAGTTTTATTTTGGATCAAAACAACATTACCAACTAGTCGCTTAAATTTTTCTCCCCCTGCTGTCTGACCCCCCAAAAGCCTATCGGAATTTTTGATATCTACTTTTTTGCCCCTGTTTCGCTGGGCAAAAGCCTGATCACTGAAAGCAAATACAAAAATGAAGAGAATAAGTGCCCCCAAAGTCCGTGATAAACTCAGGCAGGGCGAAAATCTGAGAAGTTGTGTGCTAACTGCATTCATATTTTGCCGCAAGCTACAATGTAAATTGTTAAGGTTGTAATTTGCAGTCGTGTTAAAGCAATTTATAAGCCATCTTTCCGACAAACTCAATATTGAGGCTCCTGCAAAAGTATTGCTGGCGGTAAGTGGCGGTTTAGATTCTATGGCTATGCTGGAGCTTTTCCGCCAGGGTGGTTTTAGTGTGGGTGTTGCCCATGTTAATTTTCAATTGCGCGGTGAGGAGTCTGATGGCGATGAAGCACTGGTTAAAAATGTCTGTCAACTGAAGGGGATCCCCTTTTTCATAATACATTTTTCAACCAAAGACTATGCAAAAGAAAAAGGTATTTCAGTGCAAATGGCTGCACGGGAGTTGCGCTACAACTGGTTTGCAGCATTGGCGGAAAAGCACGATTACACCTGGATCGCTACTGCACATCACTTGAATGATTCTATTGAAACAGTTTTGTTTAACTGGACAAATGCGGCCTCTCTTGCGGGGCTTTGCGGTATTGCGGCACAAAATGGAAAGGTAATCAGACCCTTACTATTTGCTACACGAAACCAGTTGGAGGACTTCGCTCAGGAGAATGCGTTGGTGTGGCGAAACGATAGCAGCAATGAAAGCGATGTGTATAAAAGAAATTTTATTCGTCACCAAGTCATACCAAAATTAAGGGAGCTTAATCCTTCTTTAGAGTCTAGTCTGCAACGCGGGCAACGCAAATTACAAGGAGAATTATCTTTTTTAAACTACGCATTTCAGCAGTGGAAAAATCAGTACGTTACTTCAGAAAACAAGGTAATAAGCATTGACAAGAAGGGTTTTGATAACCTGGATGAAGCAGCCATTATCCTGTATAAAGTTGTTGAACCATTTGGTTTTAATTTTGATGTGTGTGAAGAAGTGATGCAAGGACTGCACGAACAAACAGGGAAAATATTTCTGTCTTCAACTTGTCAATTGACCATAGACCGTACAAAGTTGCTGATCAGCCCAAGACTTGTGGAAATGGGTGAGGTGCAGATTGAAAAAGGGCAGACCGATGCCTACCTGGGTAATTGGCATCTGCAGCTGGCCGAAGGCGTTGCTCAAAAGCCAGTGGATGATTCTCATGTTGCGGTGCTTGACATTGCCACTTTACAATTTCCGCTTACATGGCGGTGCTGGCAAGCGGGTGATGTATTTTATCCATTGGGCATGAAGGGGCGAAAAAAAGTAAGCGACCTGCTGATTGATGCCAAGGTATCTTTGGTGGATAAGGCTAACGTAACCGTTTTAACTTCCAATGAAGAGATTATATGGGTAGCTGGCCTCAGACTTGATGAGCGTTATAAGCTTACGGAGCAAACCAAAGCAGTGCTCATTTTAACCTTACGTCCATATTTTACTTAATATCCTTTTTCTTTGCGCAAGCGATTGATAAATTCACGCGCTCATTCGGACAAAGCAGCTTGATTGGTGCGTTCAAATCGAGTCTAACAGCATGACTTTCAATAACTTAAATCTTAAATTAATATGAAAATAACTGTGGTTGGCGCTGGTAATGTTGGCGCAACTTGTGCGGACGTGCTGGCTTATCGCGAGGTGGCAAATGAAATTGTGCTTGTTGATATTAAAGAAGGCTTTGCCGAAGGTAAGGCGCTTGACATCTGGCAAAAGGCACCGATCGATCTTTACGATTCCCGCACCATTGGTACTACCAATGATTATTCAAAGTCGGCTAATTCTGATGTAGTCGTAATTACTTCAGGCTTGCCACGTAAACCAGGTATGAGCCGCGATGATTTGATTAATACCAATGCTGGTATTGTTAAATCGGTAACTGAAAATGTTGTTAAGTATTCACCGAATGCCATCATCATCGTGGTTTCTAACCCATTGGATGTAATGACTTATCAGGCACACTTAACTTCAAAATTGCCGCGTACACGTGTAATTGGTATGGCTGGTATTTTAGATACGGCCCGCTACCGTGCTTTTTTAGCTGAGGCATTAAATATTTCGCCAAAAGATATTCAGGCTATGTTATTGGGTGGACATGGTGATACCATGGTGCCACTGCCGCGTTACACAACAGTGGCAGGTATACCTGTAACAGAGTTGATCGACAAAGACAAACTGAACGCAATTCTGGAAAGAACCAAAGTAGGTGGTGGTGAGTTGGTGAAGTTGATGGGTACTTCAGCCTGGTATGCACCAGGTTCTGCTGCAGCGCAAATGGTAGAAGCCATTGTGAAAGATCAGCGCAGGATATTCCCGGTATGTATCAAGCTTGAAGGCGAGTACGGAATTAACGATTGCTATTTGGGTGTGCCTGTAGTATTGGGTAAAAATGGTGTGGAAAAAGTAATTGAGTTAGACCTGAATGCCGATGAAAAGGTATTGATGGAAGCAAGCCGCAAGGCTGTACGCGAAGTAATGGATGTGCTGGATAAGCTGGGATAATCCTGATCCTTCTATAAAAATGAAAATGCCGCCTTGAGTAATCAGGACGGCATTTTTATTTATTTGAAATTTGAAATTATTGTTCACACCAGTCGCTTTCCCTTTTTATGATTATTTCAAATTAACCAGGTCTCTTAATTTTGCACTACGCAAGTATAAACCTATCCAGATAAATAATGCTACATAAATAGGGAAGAGTACATGACTGAAAAGTGGATTGCCAATACGCACATGTGTGGCAATAGCACCACCTAAATAACCTGTTAAGAGTAAGGCGCCAAAAAAGGCTGTGCGTGGTAAAGTATACAGCAGTGTGCAAACTAAAAGAATAACACCCAGGCTGGTAATAATCGTTTCAGGATAACCCAGTTCTACAGTTCCTTTAATTACTGCTTCCGGTTTTAAGAATTTGCCGACTATGTCAAATACCAGAAATAGTATGGCAAATACACTTAATCCCCAACCAATTCTATGTGCTTTTTTCGATGGTAAATTTTCTGTTTTCATATTTAATATTGTTTAATTAATACTTTACAAAAGTCAGCTACTTAGTAATTCTTTCTGTAGTGCATTCAAGACATTTTGCAGGTGCAATTGCGTCAATTCTTGGCTGTGGTCTTTGTTATCTCATTGGTTGGAGCAAGGCGTAGAAGTAAGTATAGATTTTGTCGTGTAATTATCTTTTCGTTTAAAAAAGCATTAGGTTGTAAAACTTATTCCATTTTTTTAGGGTCAGACCATCAGCATGAAACAGATACTGGAAACAGAGAGACTATACCTCAGACAACTTGAATTAACGGATGCAGCATTTATTGTTGCATTATTAAATAGTGCCGGTTGGTTGCAATACATTGGAGATAGAAATGTCAGGGACATTAAACAAGCTGAAGCGTATTTGCAAAACGGCCCCCTTACCAGTTACAAACAATTGGGCTATGGGCTCTCTTTGGTTGCTTTAAAGGATGGTGATAAAGCGCTTGGTATGTGTGGCTTGCTAAAAAGAGATTACCTGGATCATCCAGATATTGGTTTTGCCTTTTTACCTGAAGTAATGGGTAAAGGTTATGCATTTGAAATGGCCGCGGCACTAAAGCAACATGCCGAAATATACTGGCATGTTAAAAAATTATGCGCGATTGTTCAGCCGGATAATGAGCGATCCATTAAACTGTTAAAGAAATTAGGCCTTTCATTTGAGCAGAAGATAACTTCGCCTACAACAAATGAAATACTAGAGCTGTATAGTAATTGATTTTACATTATTGATTAACAGACAATTGTTGAAAAAGTATTTTCATCGCTTACAGATCAATTGTTATTTCCAAAAGATCAGTTCATATACAGCTTGAAAGCTTCCTTCCTAGATGCAATCTTGTATTTAGCTTCATTAACAGGTTTTTCTATTTTATTCTAGACCGAACAATACTGTGAATGAACAATTGCGACTGATCATGCTCGCTTGTTGAAATGCTGTGCTGTCCTAATTTTGTTATCCAGCCATCATAACTCGTTGGAATGCAACATGCAAAGGTTTATTCTCTTTCTGCTTCTGCAAATTTTTTCGATAAGCATTGTCAGATCACAAAAACTGGATGCTATCGGAAATGAGAAGCCGCTGACCATTAACGGGGCTGCATCCCTCAGTCAGCTTTTTTATGGAGTACGCGGTATAGAATCCAGAAGAGTACCCTATACTTATTTTGCAAACGCCAGTTTGAATTTAGCAATATATGGTTGGAGCATTCCCCTTAGTTTTTCTCTGTCAAATCAAAACACTTCTTTTCAGCAACCTTTTAATCAGTATAGTATTAATCCCAGCTATAAATTTATTACTGCACACCTAGGCTATACAAGTATGACTTTTTCACCCTATACGGTGAGTGGACACATTTTTTTAGGTGCAGGTTTGGACATCGTGCCGGAGGGTAGCTGGACGTTGCATGCTTTGCATGGAAGATTTTTAAAGGCAATAGCACAAGACACTACGCAGCTCAGTGCAACCCCGGCTTTCGAGCGTAAAGGCACAGGTTTTAAAGGAAGCTATAAGGACAGAAACAATTCCGTAGACCTAATTCTTTTCCATTCATCCGATGACTTAAACTCGATTGGCTCATTACCCGACAGCTTACATATTTTTCCTGAAGAAAACCTGGTAGCCAGTTTAACCCTAGGTACTACCATACTAAAGCAATTTTTATTGCAAACAGAGTTGGCTGCCAGTGCCTTGACACGCGACCTCAGGGATACGCTTGCCCAGCATGATCATATTTTATCGAGACCGGAATTTTTATTCACTTCACGAGCATCCACTTCCTATTACCAGGCTTTTAAAGCTTCCTTCATCTATCAATTATCAGGACACAGCATAGGTTTGGGTTTCGAGCGAATTGATCCTGGGTATAGAACACATGGTGCTTATTTTTTTAATAACGATCTGGAAAATATTACTATTAATCTCACATCCGCTTTATTGAAAAGCAAAATGCAGTTGAATGCCAGCGTGGGCACCCAACGCGATAACCTCGATCAGGAGAAGTTGAGTAGTTTTAGAAGAATGGTGGGATCAGTTGGGGTTAATTTTACTCCATCGCAACAGCTAACAGTATCAGCCACGTATTCTTCTTTTCAATCGTTTACCAATATTCGTTCTCAGTTTGTTGAGATCAACCAATTAAGTCCTTACGACAACCTCGACACGCTGAACTTTACACAGTTATCACAAAATGCCAATCTTTCTTTTCTGTACTCATTGGGAAACAATAATAACCATAAGCAAAGCTTGAACGCCAACCTTATGTATCAGACAGCTGCCGATAAACAAGGCGGTATTCAGCAAAATGGAGCAACAACTTTTTACAATACCAATATTGCTTACTCCTTAAATGTGGTGCCTCAGCATTTGCTTATGAGTCTTTCTCTGAATGTCTCGATTAATGCAGGATCAAGCCTGGCCTCAAGAACTTTCGGTCCGGTACTGACTTCGTCTCGTACTTTTTTTGATAAAAAATTCAGGCTCATGCTTTCAGCTGCCTATAATCAGACCATCACCGAAGATGATTACAGCAATAGTGTGCTGAATTTTAAAACAAGCGGAGCATTTACAGTAAAGAAGAAACATGTGCTGAGCATTAGTTCGGCCATCATTGAAAGAAAAGCAAATGCGCAAGCTGAACAAAAAGCTTTTACAGAATTGACTGCCAATGTGAGTTACGCCTATAGTTTCGGATTATAAATGGAATTTTTAGTTAAGCCTCCAGTCCGCTAAGAAGGAGGGGGCTGGAGGTGAGACTAATAAAGAAGTTTAACTAAACAACACTAGATTATAATGAAAGTATAAACCATAGTATGCTTTAGTTGTCGCGCACGAATCTTACTGTAAATCTGTAATCCGGACTATTGTTGCTATCATACACCACCATTCTTAAATTGGAGAGATTGATTCCGGCTTCCTGAATGCTTAGTGAAAAACCATTTGTTGTCCAGAACTCAGCTAC
Organism: Chryseotalea sp.; assembly: GCF_057350905.1. Classification (NCBI taxonomy): domain Bacteria; kingdom Pseudomonadati; phylum Bacteroidota; class Cytophagia; order Cytophagales; family Chryseotaleaceae; genus Chryseotalea; species Chryseotalea sp. The sequence goes on from NZ_JBMRCF010000017.1 coordinate 41,653, forward strand.
ATCACCATCAATAGCCGGACCAGTGCCGAAAATATAACCGGTTGGGTATATATTCATTTTAGAACTATTGGTGCCAGCCACATTGTTCCAATTGTCTGTTGAAGTAAGCGCTTTTATCTTTTCAGTTTCAGTGCCATTGCTGGGTATGGTTATGCCATGAAATTCCGCCAGCTTTTCAAAGTCTTCTACGGTGGGTAAGCGCCATCCTTCAGGCAGTACGATCGCCTCAGCTTCAGCTTTGGTATAATACTTACCATATTCAGGTTTAGAATTATTGGCATCAAAATTCAGACCACCAGTACCTGCATAGTTAGCGGCTGTCCAGGTTTGATCGCCAAAGCTTACCGTTTCATAATTTTTACCTTGGATAGTCACGCGATTAGGGGTAGGAGCAGTGTTGTCATCATCGTTACAAGCAGCAAATAGAATGACAAGGATAAGAAATAAGAGGGATTTAGCGGGGCGTTGCATTATCTAATTAGTTATAGTGAACATGACGTTCTAACGCTGCTATTCTTTTTAAGTTGCATGTGCTAAAAATTGTTGGTAAAAACCAAACGTCAGAATTTTAAGATTTTGCTGTTTTGCTGCACGATTAAATGTTGCATCAAACTTTTTTGCTTAAGATCATCCAGACTAGTTTGTTGAAACATTCATTCGGGAAGATATTGTATAGGCTTGATGTGAGAGTATGTATAAATGAATAGATGATTTCGGATCCTTTATCTTAAAACAAAGTGCCCTCCATTCCTTTATTAGATAAAGCATTTACTTTGCCAACACCTGTTTTTATTTTGTAAAGATCTGATTGAAAAGAATAAAGTTCACTATATTGTCTCTATGTTGATGCAGTAATAGTTTACAATTGGCGCAATAATTGTTTTGGCAAGCAATGATGATATCTTCACATAAATTAAACCCTTAAAAAAACCAATAGTATGAAAAAAACGAACATGCTTACGTATTTATTCATGGCCTGCCTTACATTGCTGAGTGCCTGCGGTGATGATGAAGTGCTTAACAGCAACAAGGCTTTATTAACCGCACATGAATGGAAGTTTTCAACTTGCGAATCAGAAGATGAGATTACAGTTGAATTTACCAATGCATTTAATGCAGGTGCCAGGTATACATTTTTACAAAACGGCACTTATTCAGCAAAGCTGGGCAATGTATTTAACAACGTACCCTATACGGGCGATTGGGAGTTTGCCTCGGACGAGAGTCAGATAATTTTGGATAAAGGTACAGATGAAGAAATTACCTACACAATCGAAACGTTGAGCAGCACCACTTTGAAATTAAGTGAACCTGGCTACACGCTTGTTTATATTAAATAGCAAGACAAAGAAAGCATCAAGTAAAAGCTATGGGTCACCATAGCTTTTTTATTTAAAATGTACATCCTTAGAGTTTGTTTCTTACCTGCTTCAAAGTTTCTTCTCGAGCATAATCATGTCTGTGCATGCAATACCATTTTCAAAGATGGCTTCATCGTAATTCATTATAAAAAAATCTTTCAGGATAGAATAAATGCTGAAACCGACTTTTTCATATAAGTGGAGTTGTGCGGTACTCGAGTTACCGGTACCAATAATTATTCTTTTAAATCGATTTACTTTAGCCTGATCGATGGCATGCTGTAGCAGGCATGCGCCAATGCCCTTTCCTTGCTCATGAGAAGCAACGGCAATATTTTTAATCTCTACAGTTTCACTGTCCACCTTGCAAAGTGCATAACAGGCAATAGTCTGTTTTTCCTTTTCAATGGTATAGATGTCTGCTTCAATAATGTACTTATCAATATTCTTTTTAGAGGGATCTGCAAGCAATAAGAGATCGTAAGGAATTTCATCCTGTTTTTCCAGTTTCCTTATTTTTATATCTTTTAACAATGATTTTTATTTGTGATACTCTTGACTTCGTAGCAGTAAAGGTAATACTTACTTTCTGCTTTATATTTAAAACCTGATTAACATAGAGTTTCTCTTTGCGAAGAATGTATTAAGAAAATTTTTAATTGTTCTTTTTACTAAGGATAATCAAATGACAACTGAAACCAGGTGTAGATTGCTGATACAACATCACTTTTATCATCTCCTACATCGCTGCTGATGCAACAGCATTTGATGTCAGGGCTTTATATAAACTTTATATGCCCAGGGTTCTAAATCGATTGTTATTTTTTCATTCAGTTCAATAGCCTTGTTACTGGCAAAATCCAGGTAGTTGCCATGAAATAGGGTTTCTTTAAATACAACAGTTTTTTTCTCACTTGAAAAATTAAATACGGCAAATACTTTATCCTGCTCGTTTTGTCGAACAAAGCTGAATACTTGTTTCTCTGCATTGTTCGGAACTTTTATCATAGTAGCTCCCCATTGTGCATGCCACAAGGCTGTATTACTTTTCATCAAGGCAAAAAGTTTTTGATAGAGTGCTCCGATGGCATGCGCTTGCCATTGAATGGTATCTTTTTCAAAAAAGGCTAAGCGCTTTGGTTCTCCTGCTTCCTGTCCGTTGTAAATTAAGGGCATACCTTCTCCCACTACCGATAATACAATGGCTGCCTCAAGACCCTCTCCAAATTGTTCCCACATCGTACCTTCCCAGGCATTTTTATCGTGGTTGCTTACAAAAGTCATTCTCATGCTATTTTTTGGAAATGAACATTCATTCCAGGAGTAGTAGATATACAAACCATTTACATCTGCCTGACCTTTACAAATCTTATGCATGGTTTCGTTCCAGCTCCACGCGTAAGTCATGTCAAAAGCTTCGGCATGCAAGTCGCGTGTTTCCCATTCGGCCAACATAAAAACAGGTTTAATGGAATCTAACTCCTTGCGTACATTATTCCAGAAATCAAGCGGAACAAAACCGGCTACATCGCAACGATAGCCATCGATGTCTGCTTCCTTCACCCAATACTTCATGGCATCCGTCATATATTTTCTTAATCCGGGTTGGTTGTAGTCCAGGTCAATAATATCATCCCAATCCCACCACGGAGTAGGCCTGTAATTACCCTTATAATCTTTATCGTACCACTCCGGATGTTCCGCGACTAACACATTATCCCAGGCAGTATGGTTAGCAACCCAATCCAGTATTACATGCATGTTCAGCTTGTGTGCTTCATTTACAAAATCTTTCAGGTCTTGCAGGTTTCCAAATTCAGGATTAACACTGTAATAATCTTTTACGGCATAGGGACTACCCAAACTACCCTTTCTGTTTTTCTCACCAATGGCATGTATAGGCATTAACCAGATAATATCCACGCCCAATTCTTTGAGGCGTGGCAGTTGTTGTTGAGCAGCTTTAAAAGTACCTTCTTGCGAGAATTGCCTTGTGTTGAGTTGATAGATGCTGGCATTCTTACTCCACTCCGGATGAATGAGTTTTACATAGGCTGCTGGCTGGTAAGCATCGTCAGTAGCTTGTTCCTGATCATGATTCGCCTGGGGCTTACAAGCGAAAAGTAAAACCAAGATGCAGAGAAGGTTTAAGGCTTTATTCATGTTGTTTCATTTATTTAAGACTTATCAATGTTGCAGGAGAAGCCCTTGTACAGATTTTTTTTGAGGCTTGATAATACAGAGACTTTTACGAATATAAACTTTTTAGGCTTACAATTCTAGAGCCGATGAATTAGAAATGACTATCCATTCAGCGTATACGAAGGCACAGTGATTTCCTATAAAAGCTGTTTTTAATTCCTTAATCAAAAAGTAAATAAAATATTCGCCTTATTGCAAGGAATTGGGATGGGGGTATGTGTTGGCATGACGAAGCAATCTGAGTTGATGTGCTGATGTGTTAATTCGTTGATTGAAGAAATCAAAAAAATGTTCTTATAGTTAAATTTGAATTTCCCATGCTTCATCACAGCATGCTCAGACAAGGCATTATGCTATCTTCG
>NZ_JBMRCF010000018.1:0-22217 GCF_057350905.1 Chryseotalea sp.
AAGCTTCGGTGTACAAGCTAGAAACCCTGATAAGGAAACTTGTCAGGGTTTTTTGTTTTTAGGCTCATCTACAAAGAATACAGAATATAGGAGCTTCACCGGTTATTTAAGAAACGAGATCGATCAACTAAACACGCAACTGTATCGGGATAAACTAGTGGAAAGCCCGAAGTGCGAAAGGCCTTGTGCGGTGGGCGTACTTGCAACGGATAGCACAGTACCTGCCGATACACGCACATCAACACTTATTCTAAGGGATGTAAGCCTGGCAGGATGCAATCAACTGAACATCTTTAGCTTAATTATTTGGAGAGTACCTATATTCGTGGATGAATATTGACGGTGAATATTAAAGCATTACTTTTTACGATTGGATTTCTAGGGCTCGCAATAGCTGGGTACTTTGTTTTTGATTCTTTTTTTAGGAACGAAAAAACAATGCTGTGGGATTTTGTTCCTGCGAATGCGATTGCAGTTTATCAAAAAGGAGAGTGCAATGAATGCTTTGACTCGTTAAGACAATCTGCTTGGACGGGGTTGCTACGTGAAGCTTACCTGAAGGATCGTAAAATTGATTCTATTTTCCTATCGTCATTTCTAAAACTGGTGGGTAATGCTGATGCTGCTTCTCTACACAAAACAGCTAAGCATAGATTTGATATTATTTTCTATAGTTCAGCAGGTTTTGTGAAAAATGATTTGCTTGAGAGTATTGGCAAGCATGGTAAATCGCGGGAACGCCAGTATAATGGTGTTTTGATTAAAGAGCTGGTTTCAGATACAGATGTGGTTACGTGGGTTGAGTTGGACAACTATATGGCACTTAGTTTATCACCTGTTCTAATTGAGGATGTAGTAAGAGCTTATCAACTTAAATCAGAAAAGAATTTTGTAGATAAAGTAAAGCAAGTGGCAGCATTGCCCGTAGTGAAAAATGATGGAGGTGATATCCTGCTTCATCTGGAAGCTTTGAACGATTGGCTTTACTTGTTTAGCAATGAAGAGAGTAAAGCAAAAATTGGCATAAAGGGATCTGCTTTATTAGATATAAAAAGAAGAGGGAAGTCTATTATTTTAAATGGATTCAGCGACAATGATTCCACACAGACGGCTTCATTACTAAGTGTATTTAAGGGGCAATCGCCAGTTGCTTTTGGTTTAAAACATTTTGTTAGTAGCGAAGCTCATCTGGTTGTGAATTTTGGATTTAGTGATCCTGTTTTGTTAGGTCAGCATTTGCAGATGCTTTTAGATAAGGATAAAAAGGATTTGCTTCTAAGTAAATTAAGTTTAACTGATAATGAGGTAAAGCAGTTTTATCAAGGACTTGGTAAGGAGGTAGGGTTGCAGTCTCTTGAGTTATCAGGTACGAATTCATCCAGTATAATGATGGTTGATGTAAAGAGTGATGATTCATGGATGAAATTATTGGATAAGACAGCATTAACACTCAGTGAAGACACAGTTTTTGTTGAGCACTACTCCAGTCATTTAATTAAAAGACTTGATAAGTCTGGCTTAATCGAACTACTTTTTCCAATTGTAAATTTAGAATATGATGAGCTTTATTATGTGCAGTCTGGAAATGTGATACTGCTCTCTGGAGATATAAGAATACTCAAAGAAATACTTGATGACATAGAAGAGGAGAATGTATGGGCTAAGTCATTGGAGAAGAATCGGTTTTTAGAATCAACCTTTTTAGAAAGTAATATCAGCTTTTATGTCGATCCGGTCCCTTACTCAAAACTACTGTCATCAAAGATAGATGATGAGTGGAAAGCATTTTTTGTGAAACAAGATTTTCAGATAAATGCACTGGGGCTTAGTGCTTTTCAGTTTAGCCATTTGAATGACAACTTTTACACAAATATTTATCTGAGCTTTGATGATTTGAAAAAGGAGAATCATCAGGAAAAAGCAAAGGAGTTTTTAGTTAACATTAATGCAGCCCCTATTTACAAATTCTTCTTTGTCAAGAATCATAATGACAGGAGTCAGGAAATACTAATCCAGGATTCTGCAAACACTATTTATCTGCTCTCAGCAAAGGGTGAAATATTGTGGAGTAAAAAATTAGAGGGTTTGATTAAAGGTGACCTTGAACAAATTGATTATTACGCTAATGGAAAATTGCAGATGCTGTTTAGTACAGACGCAAGTATTCACGTGGTTGACAGGCTTGGTAACTATGTAAATCCTTACCCTATTGGTGGGTTACCGGCTACTATGTTTATACGTAGCATCGATTATGACCACAGCAAGAATTATAGATTTTTGACAGCAGATAAAGCCGGTGTTATAAATATGGTAAGCAAAGAAAGTAAACTCTTAGAGGGTTGGAAGGGCATGACAACAAATGGGGAGTTGTTGACAGCTCCCAAACATTATCGTATAGCGGCTCGCGATTATATAGCCGTTGTGCAGAGTGCTGGTAAATTTATGTTGTATAATAGAAGGGGTGAATTATTGAAGGGATTTCCTGTGGACTTGAAAGGGAGACTGAAGGGTGATTTTTATTTGGAGGTTGGTAGTGGGAAAGAGAAGGCGATTTTTGTTTTTGTAACTATGGATGGGCAGAAGGTAAAAGTAGATTTAACGGGAACTGAATTAAGCCGCGAGACATTAATTAAACCGGTTTTTGACACCCGCTTTAGCATGGTGACAGAAGAATTAGAAAAGTCTTACCTAACTGTTCGTCAAAATAATAAGAGCCTGACGCTTCTCACTAAGTCGGGTGAGGAAGTGCTGAACAATGATTTTAGCGGAATGAACAGCACTGAGGTTAAGTATTATGATTTTGGATCAGGGAATATTTTCTACTCGATATTGGACATTGATCAAGATCTTGGATACGTCTATAAAGGAGATGGTAAATTGATGACAACTCAGCCTTTAGAATGTCAGAATCTAAAGTTATTCTGGAATAAGACAGGGGTGAACGCAGTGACCAGTTATAAGGGTTTGCTGAAGATTTCGAATCTAAACTAGATTGAGAAATTCACTGATAGCTTGGTATATTTTTCTTAGCTCTTCTTTTTTGATTACATAGGGAGGAACAAGGTAGATAATATTGCCTAGCGGACGAAGAAGAATGTCTTTATTTAAAAAATACTCATAGATTTTTTTTCGTAAAGTATTTGTGTATTCGGTCTTTTCATTGCTTCGAATTTCAATGGCCAGTATTGTTCCCAGGGAACGAATGTCAAGGACAGCTGAATGATTTTCCAGCGTTCTGATAAATTCCTGATGACAGGAGTTTATTAATTGTATTTGCTGTTGACAATTATCCTCCATAAGCATTTCAAAACTGGTATTAGCTACTGCGCATGCCAATGGATTGGCTGTATAGGAATGACCGTGTAGAAAAGCCTTGGTCATCTCTGGAGAATGGTAAGCGTCATAAATCTTTTGAGTGCAGACTGTAACCCCTAAAGGCATAGTTCCACCTGTAATCCCTTTCGACAAGGCAATGATATCTGGTTGTTGGCTCAGGTAGTCAGAGGCTAAGAATTTCCCAGTTCGATAAAATCCTGTAAACACTTCGTCTGCAATGCAGATTACATTATGTTGTTTAGCTATTGTAAGCAGCATGTCAAGTGTTTTAGGGTCGTACATGCGCATGCCGGCTGCTCCTTGCACTAATGGTTCAAAAATGAAAATCCCTACTTCATCTGTTTGTAATAAGGATTCAAATTGATTGATTACGTATGCTCGACTTTTTTTTGTGGGAAGATCAATAAACGCTACCTCAAATAAATAATCTGAAAATGGATTGGTAAAAATACTTCTATCACCTACCGCCATAGCGCCAAATGTATCGCCATGGTAAGCGCCTTCAAGCGCAATAATTTTTTTCTTTTTAATACCCAGGTTATGCCAGTATTGTATAGCCATTTTTATGGCTACTTCATTAGCGGTGCTCCCATTATCTGAATAAAAAACCTTTTTAATGCTAGTCGGAAGGATACTTAATAGTCTTTCGGCAAGCTCAATGGCTGGTTGATGGGTAAAGCCTGCAAAGATGACATGTTCAAGTTTATTTGCCTGTTCGCCTAAGGTTTTGGCTATGCGTGGATTGGCATGGCCATGAATATTAACCCACCAAGAGGAAATGGCATCTATGATTCTGCGTCCATCTGCTGTGTGTAAGTAAATACCCTCAGCTCTATCTATAAAAATATTGTCAGGGATATTTTCATGTTGCGGTGTAAACGGGTGCCAAACAAATGCTTTGTCCTTATCAATCATATTAATCGTGCCAGTTGCTCTTCAGATCCTCTGCATACTTTTTTACAATCTCTTGATTGATTGCTTTTTCAGGAAGGATGTGAAGCAATTTTTTAAATTTTGTGTGAAGAAGAATTATTCGTTCGCTTTCAGGATTGGGCTGCCCATTGAAAATTATACCCTTAACTGTAATTTTTTTTTGTTGAAGAAGATTTGCGGTCAATAATGTGTGGTTAATGCTACCCAAGTACAAGTCAGCCACAAGGATGACCGGGCAATTAAATTTAACGGCTAAATCAATAACAAAATGCTGATCATTTATAGGCACAAGGCAACCACCAGCGCCTTCAACAATGAGGTGATTTGTGGTTTTAGGGATTTTGATGCTTAATAAGTCAAGTGTTTTACCCTCTGCTTTAGCCGATGCGTGTGGTGATGCAGGCATTTTAAGAAGATAATGTTCGTTATGAAAAAAAGTTTTGTTATTTGAGATAAGTGATTGAACTGTGTCAGTATCCCTGGGTAATCCAGCCTGGATAGGCTTCCAGTAATCAGCCTGTAAAAACTCACATAGAATGGCAGAGGCCAAGGTTTTACCGCTATCTGTATCAATACCTGTAACAAAGAAATTCATGGGCGCTAAGATAATGCAAGAAGTGCATTGGCGAGCTCAAGTATTTCGGATTTTGTGTTATAGGCATGCATGATAATTCTTAGTCGTTCACTGCCCGGGGCAACGGTGGGAGAGAGTATGGGGCGCACATCAAATCCTTTTTGCTGAAGCGTTTGTGCAGCTTTTTTTACAGCAATATTTCCCGGAATTAGAAATGACTGGATAGCGCTTTCTCCTGGTGTTAGAAATGGATTGTTACTCAATGTTTCTTTAAAGATTTTTACATTATCCTGTAATGTTACCTGAAGGTGAATATGACTCTTTAGATATTCAAAACTTTCAATAATAGAAACTACACTGTGAACATCCGGAGCGGTTGTATAAATGAAAGGTCGCGCAAAATTGATTAGATAATCTTTTAACTGTTTACTGCCCACCACACAAGCCCCATGCACTCCCATACCTTTTCCGAAGGTATATATTCGAATTGCTATTGAGGCGTCCAAACCAAGCTGACAACTTAATCCACTGCCCAGTGTTCCATATACACCTGTGCTGTGGGCTTCATCGACCACCAAATGAGCAGTATGTTTTAAACAGATTGAAGAGAAAATATCCAAGGGACAAAGGTCTCCATCCATGGAGTACACCGATTCAACCACAACAAATATTGATCCTTCGGCTTGTTGTATTTTTTTCTCCAGATCCTCAACATCATTATGCTTAAATGAATGGTGTTTTGCTAAACTTAAGCGCATGGCATCTTTAATGGATGCATGGGATTTTTCATCATATAGGATTGTGTCTCCTCGCTTAGGGATAGCAGATATAACAGCAAGATTAGCAGTATATCCGGAATTGAAAAGTAAAGCAGACTCAGCGTTGAATATTTTAGCCAATTGCTCCTCGACTTCTTCAATAAGCGAATAATTGCCAGTTAAAAGCCGTGAGCCAGTTGAACCATTCTTAAGTTGTTTAATGGTTTTCTGTCTTTCTTGAATTCTTTCTCGCAGAGCTGTTGATCGTGCAAGACCTAAGTAGTCGTTCGATGAAAAATCAATTAAAGAAGAATCAATGACTTTTAATGAACGGAATGAATCATCCTTTTGTCGTATGGATAAAGACGCTTCAAGTAATTTATTAAGGTTAGACATCTTCCTGCAAGTCTAGCAAAAAGCAGTTAGAAATTGGTGTTTAAAATTAACTTATTATGGAATTAAGCAACAAAATTATAGCCAACACCCTTAATAGTAATAATTTCTATGGATGAATCTTCCTTTAGATAATCTCTCAATTTTGTAATATATACATCGAGGTTTCTTGAGTTAAAGAAAGAGTCATCTCCCCAGAGCTTCATGAGTATATCTTTTCTTTGAGTTGTCCGGTTTTTGTTTTGATAGAGTATACTCAACAGCTCAGACTCACGATGGGATAATTTCCTCACTTGGTCTCCTCTTTTTAATTCAAAGCGTTGTGTGTTAAAATCAAAGGAACCAATTTTGAGAATTTCTTTTCCAGTAATGTTGTCTCGACTTTGGGTGATGGCCAGCAGGTTGTTGATCCTAACAATTAACTCCTCCATGCTGAAAGGCTTTCGCAGGTAATCATTCCCACCACTTTCAAATCCTTTAAGCAGGTCTTCGGTCTGAATTTTAGCGGTAACGAATATGATAGGAATAACAGGGTTGAGCATTCTGATTTCCTTCCCTATTGTGTAGCCATCCTTGGTTGGCAGCATCACATCAAGCACACATATATCCGGCTTTACTTGTGAAAATACTTGCACGGCATCTTTTCCATCTTCCACCATATGTACTTCATACGTCCTGCTTTCCAGGCTTTCTTTTACAATCTGCCCAAGAAATGGCTCATCTTCAACGTATAAGATTTTTGTCATGATTTAATACGGTTGGATCCGGCACTAAATTTAATTAGGAATTCGCATCCTTTATTTACTTCGCTGATAAGTTGTATCTGCGCCTGGTGAGCCTTCACAACACTACTTACATAACTTAGCCCCAACCCATATCCTTTAATATTGTGTATGTTACCAGTTGGAATACGAAAGAATTTCTCAAAAACTTTTTGATGATATTCTTTGGCAATTCCAGGCCCCTCGTCTTTAACGCTTAACAGAATTGTGTTTCTTTCTTTTTTTAGTTTAATTGTAATATCAGGGTGCTCATTGCTGTATTTGATTGCATTTTCAATGAGATTGCTAACCACATTACTGAGGTGTAGCATATTTCCATGGAGATGAAAATCATCGTTGGTTTTTTCAAACGTAACTGAGGTATTACTTTTTTCAATCAATAAGCTTAATGATGAAATGGTTTTATCTACAATGATTGCAAGATCTACAACCTGTTTTTGAATATCGACAGCTCCTTCATCCAGCAGTGTTGTTTTAAGAATATTATCGGTAATGGCACTTAACCTGCTAAGTTCATGCTGTGCAATACTGAGGTATTCTTTACTTTTCTCCGGATTAGTACCTACATCAAAATTCTGTAATGCCTCTATAGCCACGCTTACTGTAGCAACAGGTGTTTTAAGTTCATGTGTTATGTTAGCAATGAAATCGCTTTTTTGCGCCATTAGTTTTTGTTGGGAGCGTATGTTTTTGTACATGAATACAAATGCAGTAATAATAGTAAGGGTTAATACAGCAGAGAATAAAATTTGTGGTGTTATTTCTTTAACAATAAGCGATCGGGCACCTGTTAATGATGCTGAATAACGTAAATGTGGATTAAGTCTTACTGATTCTGTATTGAGTGAATCTCTTAAAAATATTCTGTGGCGCACCTCTGTATTTTCCTGTTGCCAGCGAAAAGGTGATTGACTATTAGTTGACTGAAAATTAAAGGGGAAGTCTGAGGTAGTTAGTGCTTTAACAATTGGTTCAAGATTAGGAGAAAGGGAATATAAATTCTCTTTAAAATATGTTCTTAAGCTATCAATATTTAGTGAGTCGGGTGCGATACGAATGGTGAAAGCCCTGCTTGCACCTTGCTGATTTCTGTTTTGTAAGCTTTTAGTGAGTGGTTGTAAATCCTTGATTAAAGAATCACTTGCATCAGATGATGATATATAAACCTGAACAGTAGAGGCAGCTCTTCTGACTACTAAACTGTCTGGCTGTAATTTTCTCATCTTAGCTTCAATTCTGCTCTTACTGTATTGTACGCTGTCTATTCTGGGTTGAATTGTACTGACAAATACAGTATCTCTCAATTGATAGACAGTACTTCTGAAAACACCATTAATATCCCTCCGTAAATCAAAGTATGCTTTTTCATAACTATTAGTTAACCATAGTATTTGTAGCGCAAGCAATAATAATATGCTAAAAACGATAAGGGAAATGGTAATTGAATTCTTCACAGTGTGTTGGATTTCACTACTCAAAACTACTGTTATAAGTTTAGAATGTTTACAAGATTAACCTTAATTAACCTTGCTTATAGAACTATTAACCTACTTCCAGGCATCTGTATGCGTTCTTTGTTCCACCAACATAAACATGAAAAACCAAAAAACTATGCGAAAAATACTTTTACTGATCGGCTTGCTGGTTGGCTTAGCTGCTACCCAGGTTTTATTTGCGCAAAGCGCCACAGGTATTATTCAATTTGAAGACCGAGTTAACCTACACAGACGATTGCCTCCCGACAGGCAAGAAATGAAAGCCATGATTCCGGAATACAGAACTAATAAATTTCAATTAATTTTTAACGCTGAGGAATCTTTATATAAACCCATTATCGAAGACGAAGAAGATCAGGAGTTCTCAAATGCCGGGGGCGGTATGCGCATGCGATTCAGAACACCGAATGTGGAAACATACCTGAATTATAACCTGGCCATGCTTATTCAAAAGCAAGAGTTTATGGGTAAGGATTACCTGATCGAAGATTCTGTAAAAGTATCACCTTGGAAATTCGGCACTGAAGTAAAAACAATCCTGGGCTTTGAATGCAGGCAGGCCTATTATACAGATGAAGTGCAGTTAAATGTCAATGGAGAAGTACGTACAGAAAAAAGAGAAATTACAGCCTGGTTTACAGACAAAATTCGCCCTTTTCTTGGACCTGAAAGATTCAATAGTTTGCCAGGAACAGTATTGGCTTTAGATATTAATGGTGGAGAACGTGTAATGGTGGCCGTTAAAGTTGATTTGCGCGAGTTAAAAAAGAATGAATTAAAAGCTCCGGAAAAAGGAGAGAAGATAACGCAAGAAGCCTACCGGAAAATGGTAGAAGAACAAATGAAACGAATGGGTGCTAATGGCGGAATGGTTATCAGAAATTAATCAGGGACAATATAATTATGAAAAGACTCATCTACCTTTTGTTGCTGGTTTCATCTTCAGCTGTTGCGCAGAAAATAACGTTGAAAGGAAAACTCTTAGACGATGCCAGCACACCCTTACCGTCAGCTACTGTTATGTTGCTGAATCCGTCAGATTCTTCACTCGTTAATTTTTCTATTAGTAATGCAGAAGGTTTTTTTGAAATGAAGAACCTGGCTCGCAATAATTACTTATTGAAGGTTTCATATGTTGGTTTGGCTACCTTCACAAAATTGGTAGAGCCCAAAGAAGGAGAGACTTTAATGGAGTTGGGCGAATTGCGTATGCAACAGCAAAGTCAGCAGTTAAATGAATTGGTAGTTAAAGGAGAGAAAGCTCCTGTAACTATTAAAAAAGACACCATAGAATTTAATGCACCTTCTTTTAAGACTAAAGAAAATGCAAATGTGGAAGATCTTCTTAAAAAGTTACCAGGCGTTGAGGTAGAGAGCGATGGAAGCATTCGTGCTCAAGGCGAACAAGTACAGCAGGTAACAGTTGACGGGAAAGAGTTCTTTGGACGTGACCCTAAAATAGCCACTCAAAATCTGCCAGCTAAAGCTGTAGACAAGGTGCAAATCTTCGATAAGAAATCTGATCAGGCAACCTTTAGTGGCATTGATGATGGACAAAGACAGAAAACCATAAATCTGGAATTAAAGGAAGAATATAAAAATGGATTTTTTGGAAACGCAACGGGTGGCTATGGTAATGATGATCGCTATACCGGCAGATTAAGCCTTAACCGATTTAAAAAGAATCAACAGTTATCATTCTTGTTGATGGGCAATAACATTAACGAGCAGGGTTTTTCGATTGATGATTACATGAATTTTAGTGGTGGTTCCCAGCAAATGATGGGAGCACGTGGGGGTGGTGCTGTCCGAATGACTTTTAATGCAGGCGGTGGTGGTGCAAATCAGGGTGGTGCTCAGATCAATTTTGGTCAACGGCTAAACGGCATCATGTCTAACTATGGTGGTGGAGTAAACTTTAACCAGGATTTTTCTAAAAACACAACACTGCAGAGTAACTACTTCTACAACCAGTTGGAGCACGATGTATTGCAAGGTCTTGAAAGAGAAAACTTTTTTGGAGATAGTAGTACATTTTTAAATCAAAGCAGCCGCCAGTATAACAGCAATTATAACCATAGAATAAATGCAGTGCTTGATCATAAAATTGATTCAGCTAACTCTGTTAAACTAACAACCACCTTTGTCAACAACCATGCAGAATCAAACTCTGCAACACAAAGTGAGACCAGGGCTGATAATGGTGAATTGATTAACGATGGCAATAGCAATACATATTCATCGCAAAACATAAACAACTTTAATACAAATGCCTTGTTAAGACATCGTTTTGCCAAAAAGGGTAGAACAATATCCTCCAATCTTTCATTTGGATATTCCCAAAACGAAAGTGAGGGCAGTGTACAGTCAGACAATAATTTTTATAAGCCCTTCTTGCTTTCACAAGAATTAAATCAGGTAAATAGTCAGTTAACAGAGAATATGACCCTTGGTGCCACACTTTCATATACTGAGCCACTAGGTAACAGGCGATACCTTGAGTTTAACTATAATTTTAATCAGAATTTAAATGATGTAGACAGGCAAGTATATGATGTAGAAGAGAGTGGAAATGTATTAAATGAAAATTTGAGCGCACAATACACAAGCGATTATCAATATCACAGGCCTGGTTTTAATTTCAGAATAAACCGCACCAAGTATTCTGTTACCTTGGGAAGCTCAATGCAATACACTAAACTTTTTGGCGACAACATCAGCACGGGTGAAACTATTTCAAAGCCCTATCAGAATATTTTACCCACGGCACGATTTAATTATGAATTTTCGTCAACTAGGAATTTAAGTTTGGATTATGAAACATCGGTTCAGGAGCCATCAATCACACAACTACAACCTATTGTAGACAACAGCGATCCGCTTAACCAAACGATAGGTAACATTGAATTAAGGCCATCGTATAGACACAGCGTGAGAACAAATTTTGTGGTATTCAATCCTGTTTCATTCGTAAATTTCTTTGCTTTTGTTAACGCCACCTATACACAAAATGCAATAACCTATTCGCAGCAAATAAATGAGCGAGGTGTGCGTATTTCAAAGCCTGTCAATGTTGATAATAATAAAAGTGTTAGTGCCAATGCTTCAGTAGGTATGCCAATTAATAAAATAGGTAGTCGTGTAAGCTTGTCAGCAAATGCAAATCAGCAATACGGTGTTAATCTATTAAATGATGTTCAAACAAACATTGCTCAAAGTGTGCTCTCGTCCACCTTACGCTACAGCTACCGGTATAAGGAAATTTTTGATATTGAACTAAGTGGTACAATGAGTAGAAATGCTACTGACTATGAATTAAATGAAGCCAGTAACCAACTTTACTACAATAACAATTACCGCACAGAGGCAAATCTTAGTTTTCTAAAAAATTATCAGTTGAGTTCTTCGTTTGAATTTTTGGTATATGATTCAAGAACAACTGATTTTACGCAGCAAGTAGAATTATGGAATGTTTCTATTTCCAGATTCATCTTAAAAAATAAAGCAGGTGAAGTTAAATTGTCAGCTGTCAATCTTTTAGATAACGACTTTGGCATTAATCAAACGGCTAACATTAATTATGTAGAACGCACCAACACCAATAACCTGGGGCGTTACTTCCTGCTTACATTTACGTATGCCATTAATAAGCAACTTAATCCTTTGGCTGGCAGAAGACCAGGCGGTGGCATGCGCATGATGATCCGGAATTAAAGACAAACTGGATCGATCTATAAAGAACCGAATTCTTGATTTCATAATACAGAATGTATTTGGAATCAGGTGTTCGGTTTTTATCTTTATTGGATGAAATTATTACTTTGTTTAACTTCGTTCTTCATGTTTTTTCAGACGGAGGCGCAATACATCCCAAAATTTGATCTTCAGGGTCATAGGGGCGCACGCGGCCTAAAACCTGAGAATACCATCCCTGCTTTTATTACTGCACTTGAATTGGGTGTAACCACAATTGAGTTAGATGTGGTAATTACGAAAGATGGGCAGGTAATTGTTTCGCATGAGCCGTACATGTCTCCATCCATTTGTTTGGATAGCGCTGGGCAGGCTTTTACTAATGAAAAGCAGTTTAATATCTACAAGCTTAGCTACGAAGAAATTCAAAAATTCGATTGTGGCAGCAAGGGCAATGATCGTTTTCCTGAGCAATTGAAGGAGCTTGTTCAAAAACCTTTATTAAAGGATGTAATTATTGCCGTGGAAAACCACATCAAGAACAAAACATCTTATGAAGTAGATTATAACATTGAAATAAAGAGCACTGAGAAAGGTGATAACAAAGAACATCCTGCTGTCGCTGAGTTTTCTGACCTCGTCTATAAAGTCATCGATGAATATTTGCCCTGGCAACGAGTAGTTATTCAAAGTTTTGATTTTCGCGTACTGAATTATTGGCATACTAAATATCCTAAAGTTCGCCTGGCGGCCTTGGTTGAAAATGTAAAATCGCCAGAAAACAATTTGAAATCGCTTGGTTTTATACCCTCTATTTATAGTCCTTATTATAAACTGTTAAACAAAGAAAGAATAGACTATTTACACAGCCTATCAGTTGATAATCCTGAAAAAGCCAAAGCCAAACTTCGCGTTATCCCCTGGACAGTTAATGAAACCAATGAGATGCTTGAGTTGAAAGCAATGGGCGTTGATGGACTGATCACAGATTATCCGGATCGTGCAGCCTCCATCGGTCTGACACTACCACCTAAAAAGTAGTTTTTAAACCACCTCACAAGCATTAAAGAGCGATTTTCACTATTCTTGCGATCAAATTGATTTTATATGGCTAAAAAATACAACGTATACGGCATTGGGAATGCTATTGTAGACATTATTACAGAGGTAGAACACGATTTTTTTGAAAAGAACGAAGTGGAGAAGGGTGTAATGACCTTGGTTGATGAAAAACGTCAGCAACATTTAATGAAAGCCATTAACATGAGCAAAAGCCGACTATCTGGTGGCGGCTCTGCTGGTAATACGGTTACGGCCATTAATCAATTCGGGGGCAAAAGTTTTTACTCATGCCTGGTGGCGAAGGATGAGTTAGGTAAATTCTTTTTAAATGACCTTAAGCAAAATGGTGTAGCCACTAACCTAACAGCGGATACTTGCCCAGAAGGTGAATCAGGTCGCTGCTTAGTAATGACTTCTCCGGATGCGCAAAGAACAATGAATACCTTTTTAGGAGTAAGTTCATTCCTGTCTCCCGATCATTTGGATGAAGAAGCCATCAAGAACTCAGAGTATATATATTTAGAAGGCTACTTAGTGGCTAGTCCAAAAGGGCTTGAAGCCATGAAAGAAGCAAAACGATTGGCAGAGAAGCATAAGGTATCCGTTGCTTTAACCTTTTCAGATCCTAGCATGGTTAAATATTTCCCTACACAAATGCAGGAAATAGTAGGCGCAAGCGTTGATCTGCTTTTTTGTAATGATGAAGAAGCCATGATTTACACGGGCACCAATAGCGTTGCTGAAGCCCGCGAAAAATTGAAAGCTATCGCGAAGCGCTTTGTTATCACACTAGGCGCGAACGGTGCACTTATTTATGATGGAGACACTTTCATTAATATAGAGCCTTACAAAGTGGTAGCGATCGATACAAATGGGGCTGGGGATATGTTTGCTGGTGCATTTTTATTTGGCATCACCAATGGCCATTCATATGCGGAAGCTGGCAAATTGGCCTCGCTCGCTTCATCAAAAGTAGTGGCACAATACGGTCCACGCATGCAAACGGAAGAAGTACGTAAGGTATTAGATCAATTACGCTAAACTATTCATTACAAGACCATTATAAATTTGCTGTAAACAAAATTCTACTGAATTTGTATACAAGTCTGTAATTTTCAGTGCTTTTCGATTACATATAAAAGACAAACTTATCCCTATGCAAAAAAGAATCATGCTCTTCCTTTGCCTGGCCGTGGCATCTCAGGCCTTCAGTCAGGCGAGAAAAATTGAGTTTACTGAGTATAAACTCGACAACGGCCTTCATGTAATCCTGCATCAAGACAACACCACACCCATTGTGGCTGTAAGTGTATTGTATCATGTAGGATCAAAAAATGAGAACCCCAACCGCACTGGCTTCGCTCACTTTTTTGAACACTTATTATTCGAAGGTTCGGAAAATATTAAGCGCGGTGAGTTCGATAAGTACATTACTGGTGCTGGTGGTACAAATAATGCCAACACCTCTAACGACCGCACCTTCTATTATGAGATCCTTCCATCTAACCAACTTGAACTTGGCTTATGGTTAGAATCAGAAAGATTGATGCATGCAAAGATTGAACCTGTCGGTGTTGAAACGCAGCGCGAAGTTGTTAAAGAAGAAAAGCGTCAGCGAATTGATAACCAACCTTATGGCAGCATATTAACTGAAGTATTAAAGCGTGCCTACACTGTGCACCCATATCAATGGGCACCAATCGGTTCTTTAGATCACCTCAACGCTGCTACCTTAGAAGAGTTCGTGCAATTCTACAAAACTTTTTACGTACCTGAAAACGCAACACTTTCCATTGCAGGTGATATTGACATCGAGCAAACAAAAAAACTGGTTGCTAAATACTTTAAAGATATTCCTAAAGGCGGAAAGGCAATCCCTACACCCACAGTTGTAGAGCCAGAACAAAAGGCAGAAGTGCGCGATGTTATTTTTGATAATATCCAATTACCTGCTGTGATCCAGGCATACCACATTCCTGCACAAGGTACTCCCGATTCTTATGCAATAGATATGCTGAATACATTGTTAAGTGGTGGGCAGAGTTCACGCATGTACAAAGCCTTAGTTGATGAGCAGAAGAAAGCGCTAGCGGTGCAAGCCTTTCCTTTTTCTTTAGAACAACCCGGACTTTACATCACCTTTGGTCTAACCAACATGGGGGTTAACATCGATGATTTGGAAAAATCAATGGATGCAGAAATTGAAAAGGTTCAAAAAGAACTTATTAGCGAAAGAGAATTTCAAAAGTTAATGAATCAGGTGGAGAGTAATTTCGTACAACAGAATTCATCAGTAGTGGGTATTGCTGAGCAATTGGCAAACTACCATGTATATTTTGGTGATGCTAACCTGATCAATGCAGAGTTAGAGCGTTACAAAAAAGTAACGCGCGAAGATATTCAACGTGTTGCACAAAAATACCTGACCAAACAAAACAGAGTAGTGCTGCATTATTTGCCTAAATCAGCGCAAAGCAAACCAGAAGGCACGCAACTTAAAAAAGATAACTAAGCCATGAAGAATATATTATTACTCGTACTGGCCCTTGTTGTTAGTACCACTTACGCACAGGTTGATAGATCTAAGGCCCCAGCGCCTTCATCAGCAAGAGAAATTAAATTGGGTGAGCCCCAAACCTTTACATTAAAAAATGGACTGCAGGTTTTTGTAGTAGAAAATCATAAACTGCCACGAGTTCAGTTTTCTTTAGAGCTAAAAAACGACCCTATCAAAGAAGGAGCAAAAGCCGGCTACCTGGATATGGCAGGAACACTATTGGGCACGGGAACAAAAACAAAATCAAAGGCACAGTTGGATGAAGAAATAGATTTCATCGGAGCAAATATATCTACCTATACCCAGGGTATTTTTGCATCCAGCCTCACAAAGCATACAGATAAACTATTAGATCTGATGACGGATATTTTATACAATCCTGCTTTTGATCCGGCTGAGTTAGAAAAACTTAAAACACAAACACTATCAGGACTTCAGGCGGCTAAGGATAACCCGAATTCAATTAGCGGTAATGTTCGTCAGGTATTGGTATATGGAAAAGATCATCCTTATGGTGAGATTACAACTGAAAAAACAGTTGAGTCGATCACACTAGATGATTGCAAGAATTATGTGACTACCTACTTCAGACCAAACAATGCCTACTTAATAGTGGTTGGTGATATTGATGTGAAAACAGCAAAGACGCTCACTGAGAAATATTTTGGTAAGTGGACAAAAGGCGATGTAAAAACTGAGACCTATACTAAGCCTCAGGCACCTGCTAAAACGTTTGTAGCCTTGGTAGACAGACCATCTTCAGTGCAGTCTGTAATTAACATCAGTTACCCACTTGATTTCCATCCTGCTAATCCGGATGCGATCAAGGCCAGAGTACTTAACGAAATTCTGGGTGCTGGCTTTTCATCTCGTCTCATGCAAAACCTTCGCGAGAAGCATGCCTATACGTATGGTGCTCGTTCAAACCTGAGTACAGATAAATTGGCAGGTAACTTCAGTGCTTCAGCCAGTGTGCGCAACGAGGTTACTGATAGTTCAGTGTATCAATTTATGTACGAGTTAAAGAGAATAACTACTGAGCCGGTTACTGACTTAGAGCTGCAGCAAGCTAAAGCTGCCATTGCTGGAAGCTTTGGAAGATCGCTGGAAAGCCCGCAGACTGTGGCAAACTTTGCATTGAATGTAATTAAGTACGGTTTACCTAAAGATTACTACAACAACTACCTAAAGTCACTAGAATCAGTTACTAAAGAAGATGTAATGGCTGTGGCTAAGAAATATATCCGTCCTGAAAATGCCAACATCGTTATTGTTGGTAAGGGTGCTGATGTAGCTGATAAACTAAAGCAATTCGGTGAAGTAAAATATTTTGATTTTAACGGAGAACCCTATACACCTTCAAAGGCAAGTGATTTGCCTGCGGGACTCACAGCCGAAAAAGTAATCCAAAACTACTTAAATGCAATTGGCAATGAACAAAGTCTGAAAGCTGTTACATCTATTAAAACAGTGATGAAAGCCAATGTGCAGGGTATGGACTTAACAATTTCCAGTATTAAAAAAACACCCAGTAAGAGCATAACAGAAGTTTCTGGTAATGGTATGGTCTTCAACAAGATCGTTAGTGATGGTAAAGAGGTTTCAATGTTGCAAATGGGGCAGAAAGTACCTGTCGACAGTAAAACCAAAGAGGCCATGTTTAGTGAGGCAGCCATAATTCCTGAGTTATTGTACAAGATTAATGGTACTAAAATCACATTGGCAGGTACAGAAAAAATTGAGGGATCGGATGCGTACGTGCTTGAAATCGTATCAGCAACAGGCACTAAATCGTTGGCCTATTTTGATAAGACAACAGGATTGAAAGTGAAGGTGAGTACAGCAATAGAAGGACCTCAGGGTACAACTACGCAAACATCTAGTTTCCAGAATTATAAGGAAGTAAATGGTGTAAAAATGCCACATACATTAATTCAGAATATGGGCCCCATAACCTTTAAAGCTGAAGTTACCAGCTTGGAGATCAATCCGGTTTTAGATGATACCTTGTTTAAAGTAGAGAATTAATAATCTTCCCATATAAGAAGTCTTTTGTAGACTACATGAATCTCAGATCCTAGCTAACAGCTAAGTTTCATCGAAAGAAAGTGTAGTTTGCAAAAGACGCTTAAAATTTAACACCTCTTTTAGCCTTTTTTAAAGATTTTAAGCACTTTTTTGCTCAGTTTAGTTAGTTGTTTCAGATTAATCCTTGCTAAACAAAGCATTCTTCCTATATTTGCAGCCCTTATTCAGTAAGGTAAACCGCTTAACAACATGAAACGTACATTTCAACCATCCAGAACAAAGCGCAAGAACAAGCACGGTTTCCGCGAAAGAATGGCAACAGCCAATGGCCGTAGGGTATTGGCAAACCGCAGAAAGAACGGTCGTAAAAAATTGACTGTTTCTAGCGAAAAGACTTTAAAGCATAAGTAATTAATATTCCGGGTAACGTCCGCTTCGGAATAGGCATTGTAGCGCCATGATAGCACGTACCCTTGGAAAAGCCGAAAGGCTTCATTCAAAAAGGCTTATACAGGAACTCTTCACAAGGGGTTCCTCTTTTTATTTGCACCCATTCAAGGTGTTAGTACTTCCTAACCCTGCACCGACTGCTACAGGACATCAAATACTGGTTTCAGTAAGTAAGCGCAATTTCAAAAAGGCAAAAGACCGCAATACGGTAAAAAGAAGGGTAAAAGAAGCTTATCGCCTGCAAAAAGCGAACTTCAAATCCTCACCTTCATTGCTCATTGCCTTCCTTTATATAGCAAAAGAGGTGCTGCCAAGTAGCACAATCCATCCTGGATTAAGTCAAGCATTAAAAAAAGTTGAACAGAAGCACCTATCTAACACAAACGCTGTTTAAAAGATAGATTCGGAATATTTTAACCAAACTTCACTCTACCTCATCAAGCTTGTTACCGGAATAGCAAAACCCTGGTGGTTTTCCAATCTATAATCTTTCATCTTAAATTTTTTATCTTTGAACATGAGTAAAAAAGCAAAATGGGGACTTGTATTGGTGCTGATCTGCATAGTGTTTGCTTTTCGATCACCATCAGAAAAATATTTCGAGATTGCCAGAAACCTCGACATCTTCGCTACGCTCTTTAAAGAAGTTAATACATACTATGTTGATACCATTAACCCATCAACACTAATCAAAACAGGTATCGATGGAATGCTCGAATCACTGGATCCCTACACCGACTATATTCCAGAAGATCAAATTGATAATTTCAGAATTTCAACTACAGGTCAATACGCAGGTATTGGTGCATTAATTGGTATTGTTAATAATAAAACAGTCATAACACATCCGTACAAAGGATTCCCCGCTTATAAATCAGGACTTAGGGTAGGTGATGAACTCATCGCAGTAGATGGGAAGTACGTTCAAAACAAGGCAACAGGTGATGTAAGTGCATTGTTGAAAGGACAACCTAAAACAGAGGTAGAGGTTAAAGTAAAGCGTCATGGCGTTAAAGAAGATTTAATCTTTAAAATAAAACGAGAGAAAATTAGTGTAGGCAATGTCTCTCATTACACAATACTTAATAAAAATGTGGGCTACATTCATCTCGAAGATTTTACACCAAGCGCAGCAAAAGAAATAGCGGCAATACTATTAGACTTCAAAGAGCAAGGCATTTCCTCACTTGTACTCGACTTGAGAGATAATCCGGGTGGCTTACTGAATGAAGCAGTTAATATTGTTAACCTCTTCATTCCAAAAGGTTTGGATGTAGTATCAACCAAAGGAAAGGTAGAGGAATGGAACAAAACATACCGTACACTCAATAATCCCATAGATACTGAGTTGCCCTTAGTTGTATTAACGAACGAAAACAGTGCTTCTGCCTCAGAAATTGTGGCAGGCTCGCTGCAAGACTATGATCGCGCAGTTTTAATTGGGCGGAAGACTTTTGGCAAAGGACTTGTACAAACAACCAGAGCTTTGGCCTACAACGCGCAACTAAAGGTGACTACGGCTAAATATTACATACCCAGCGGCCGGTGTATACAAGCAGTTGACTACACCAACAGAAATGCAGAAGGTCTTGCAGAAAAGGTGGCAGATTCCTTAAAGAGAGAATTTAAGACAAAGGCCGGCCGCAAAGTTTTTGATGGAGGTGGTCTGGATCCTGATTTCGCAGTAGACGAAGAACAGATGAGTTCGGTAGCTGAAGCCTTGATTATGACAGGACATGTTTTCGATTATGCAACAATCTTTGTAAATCAGAATAAGCAACCAGATAATCTCAACACCTTTACTTTAAACGAGCAGCAATACAATGACTTCGTTAACTGGCTGAAATCTAAGAACTTTAAATACACAACAGACCTCGAAAAGAATACAGTTGACCTGCTAGCCTCTGCAAAATCTGAACGTTATTTTAAAGAATTGGAGCCTCAACTTAAGCAGTTACAAAAGCAAATAGAGAACTTTAAAACAAACGAGTTACTTTTATACAAAGATGAGATTAAACTTCTTTTAGAACAGCAAATTGCCTTTCACTACAATCTGGCTGAAGGGCAGGCAGCTGTTGCTTTAAAAAACGATGAGGCTGTGCTAAGAGCGAGCATTTTGTTAACCGATCCTACTGCCTATAAAAAAGCCCTTACGCCACAGTAATGTCATTTATCTTAAGTCTCGAAACTTCCGTTGACAGCTGCTCAGTTGCTTTACATGAGAATGGTGTTTTGCTACATACAGAATTAGTAAAAGAACCTCAGGCACACGCAACTAGATTAGCTTTACTGATCCAAACATCATTTCAAAAGGTTAATCGATCTATGCACGAGCTTAAAGGAGTAGCCATTACTTCAGGCCCCGGATCATACACAGGGCTTCGTATCGGTACTTCAACGGCTAAGGGTTTGTGTTTCGCCCTCAATATTCCGCTGCTTTCCCTTAATACATTAGAATTACTAATCTACCAGGCATCATTTCAGAATCCTCAAAAAGCGATGCTTTGCGCGATGATAGACGCCAGAAGAATGGAGGTTTATGCCATGCTGGCGAATAGTGATAGAGCTGTAGTTGAGGAGACTAATGCACAAATAATTGATGAGCACAGCTATCAATCAACACTAGAGAGTCAAAAGATATTATTTTTTGGTAATGGAGCAGCTAAGTGTAAAGAAGTAATCAATCACCCCAATGCAATTTTTCAGGAAGATCAAATCCCTTTGGCTTCTTTCCTTGGCGAACTAGCCTTCACTAAATTCCAACACAATCAATTTGAAGACCTCGTACATTTCGAACCCTTCTACTTAAAAGAATTTCTGGTCAAGAAATCAACAAAGCCCCTATTCTAAATTAAATCAACCCTTTAAATGGATTCAACGACCCTTAAATTCTGTTAATCCTTTAATCTTGCCCATTCTGATCCATACTAATAATCTTGTCATCCTTAAATCCCGTAAATCCTGATCCAGACTCAGCAATTGTTACTTCAATTATTCTAACTCATCCTGATTTATCCCTAATAATTCTGTCATCCTTAGATCCCATAAATCCTGATCCAGACTTACCAACCCCGTTAATTCCTTAACCCTAACGCATCCTAATAAGGGCCTATTAATCCTGCCCATCCTTAAATCCTGTTAATCCTGATCCAGATTATTGAACATTTCTAAGCTAAATTTGTGTTCTAACATTATGGGACCCCAAAACGAAATCATTAACAGAGTTGCCAATAGTACATTGATCACATTCGATCTGGAAGAGCTCTATGTTCAGGGCGATCGCGTGTTGATTGATTTAAAAGATATACTTTTTCAGGGGCTCATACTGAGAGAAAAAGACCTTCGCGACTTTGTTAAAGAACATAATTGGCAGCAATACGAAAATAAATTTGTTGCCATTACCTGTTCAGCCGATGCTATTATTCCAACTTGGGCCTACATGCTACTGGCAGTTTCGGTAAATTCTTATGCCAAAAAGGTTGTTTTAGGCACGCTTCAGCAATTAAATGAAAAAATTTTTGAAGAAATTTTAGAGAAAGTAGAGTGGTCTAAATACCAAAATACCAAAGTTGTTGTAAAGGGTTGCAGCAAAATTCCAGTGCCTGAATCCACATACATTGAAGTAGTTAATAAGCTTAAGCCATATGCAAGCAGTATAATGTTTGGCGAGGCCTGCAGTACGGTACCCTTGTACAAGCGACCAAAAGCTTAGTCAGCAGATCTTAAAGTGGCTATTGTGGATAAAATAATCGAATACTGTTTTGCCAAATTAAATTCTCCTTCTACATTTGTGCCCCCTTCAGCAGGAAGGCGCGACAGTTTAATGAAGCAGAGAAGTTAGAAAAATTCTTAAAAATATTTTTCTTAACCACTTGCGAAGAGAGAAAAAGCTGTTACATTTGCAGCCCCTTTCGGAAGGAAAGTGGCGAAACAGATTGAAACGAGAGACTACTAGAGTTGAAAAGCTCTGAGAGTTACATTTGACAGATAAGCTGCGAAGCGATAGAAGTCAGAACGTTCTTTGAATGAATGATTAATTGATAGCGGACCTTAAAGGGTTTTGGGATGATTTAGCAAATGTCTCAGATGAACTTTAGAGGTTGATTCTTTAAGAGGATAAATTTTAATAAAGGAGAGCTAGGACAACAACTATTG
>NZ_JBMRCF010000019.1:0-159713 GCF_057350905.1 Chryseotalea sp.
AAGCTTCGGTGTACAAGCTAGAAACCCTGATAAGGAAACTTGTCAGGGTTTTTTGTTTTTAGGCTCATCTACAAAGAATACAGAATATAGGAGCTTCACCGGTTATTTAAGAAACGAGATCGATCAACTAAACACGCAACTTCCGGCCAGGGATAGGAGAGAAAAGTACGCTGGCCTAGTTTTGTGCGATGAGCGTACTTGAAACGGATAGTCCGGTGACTGCCGATACAACTACTCCCACCACCTATTCCAATGGTAACAAGGCAGGCAGGACGCCAAATAATTTAATCAGGATGTTGGTTGTTCGATGAATGAGAAGCCGCGCCCTTGCTCTGTCTCGACAAAATCAACCTGCTTACCAATGAGATACATGGTGTGCTTTTTATCGATGTAAACAGGTATATCGTTGATGATAAATTGTGTGTCGCTTTCTTTCTTTTTGTCGAAACCGACCATGAGTGATACCCCGCAGCCACCACCCCGCACCCCTACACGCAAACCATATTCTGCAGGTATGCCCTTTGTGGCCATGATTTTCTTAATTTCAATGGCTGCTTTGGTGGTTATGCTTATTGGCTGAAAGTTGTTGAACATGGTGCGCGGTAAGCAGTTTAATTCCTAACTTGAAACGTAAATTAAGATTAAATAATTCTATGGATGCACTTGTTGAGCTTATAAAAATTATTGTTCCGGCTTCTATCGTTTTGTATGCGGCTTATTTGCTGGTAAGATCATTTATAGCAAGGGAGATAGATTTGAAAAAACTTGAAATACGCTCCAGAAGTATTGAAACAACTTTGCCTTTACGATTACAAGCGTATGAACGGATGGCCTTATTTTTAGAAAGGATAAGTCCTAATAATTTATTGCTTAGACTGGCTGTGCCAGGATTGCCGGCTAAAGAATTTCAACAGATTTTGTTGAATGAGATTCGCGATGAATATAATCACAATGTATCGCAACAGATATTTATGTCGGAGGTGGTGTGGGATTTGGTGCGTAATGCAAAAGAGGATCTGATTATGACCATCAATGATGCAATAACCGATGTGCCTTCGGAGGGAACGACTATTGATTTATCAAAACGAATTATGGAACGGGTGATGACTAAATCAGTCGATCCGATTGCGCTTGCGATGTCGGAGTTGAAAAAGGAAATTCAACAAGCATTTTAAGTCGTATTGTATGAGGACGGCATTATTAGTTGGCGCGAGTGGATTAGTGGGCAGGGAGTTGCTGGATTTACTTTTGGCGGATACAGCATACGGAAAAGTAATTGTGCTAACACGCAAGCCGCTTTTGATTGACAATCCTAAGTATGAAAATCATGTAATTGATTTCGACAGGTTGACAGAATATTACAAGAACATTGTTGCGGACGATATTTTTTGTTGTTTGGGTACTACCATGCGCGTTGCTGGATCGAAGGAGGCTTTTAAAAAAGTTGACTACACTTACCCATTAGAAATTGCTAAGCTTGCCAAGGCCGTAGGTGCAGAACAATATTTGTTGGTTTCTGCGTTGGGAGCAAATGAAAAATCATCTATTTTTTACAATAAAGTTAAGGGGGAAGTTGAACGCGCGATAGAAGCGTTGGGATATCCGTCATTTAAGATATTCAGGCCATCGCTATTATTAGGCAACAGAAGCGAGCAACGAAACGGAGAGGATGCTGCCAAGATTTTTTATAAGGTATTCGGCTTTATTATTCCTGCCAAGTACAAGGCTATTGAAGCGAGGAGAGTAGCGCTCGCCATGCTAACTGAAGCTAAGTTGAAGAAGCCAGGAATGATTGTTTATGAGTCTGATGTCATGCGTAAAATGGAATGAGATCACTTACAGCAATATTGATTTTTTTTTGCTTATTCACTCTTCATGGACAAGCACAAGTTAACAGTATTGCAGGTGTTGTTAAGGACTCTTTATCTCGCGAACCGCTTCCTTATGTAAATGTATTTTTTGCTAATACTTCAATAGGAACGAGTACGAATAGTAAGGGTGAATTTATTCTGTCAGGATTTCCTTCAGGTAAATACGATCTCACTATTTCATTTGTCGGTTATAAAACACAGCAGTATTCGTTTGATTTTAATGAGTCGGCTTTCAGACTGAACGTTGCACTGGCGCAAGAGTTAGTTCAGCTATCCGAAATATTAGTGAAAGCAGATACAACACACTGGAAACAAAACTATCTGACTTTTAAGCAAAACTTTATTGGAACTACTTCCAATGCTTCTAAAGTTGCCATACTGAACAATAAGGACATTCATCTTTTCTTTGATCCTTCAGAGAGAGTTTTGGTGGCACATGCCAAGAAAGATCTTGTGGTAGAAAACAAGGCCTTAGGGTATCAAGTGCATTATCAGTTAGTAGATTTTATGCTTGATTACAGGAATAGCCGCATGCAGTACTTGGGTATTCCTCGCTTCGAGGAGATGAAACCTAAAAACAACTTACAATCAAAGAAATGGGAAGACGAGCGGAGAAAAGCCTTTGAGGGTTCGTTTGTTCATCTTATTCGCACAATTTACCAACAGG
The DNA here is from genome assembly GCF_057350905.1 of Chryseotalea sp. Taxonomy (NCBI): domain Bacteria; kingdom Pseudomonadati; phylum Bacteroidota; class Cytophagia; order Cytophagales; family Chryseotaleaceae; genus Chryseotalea; species Chryseotalea sp. The sequence continues at coordinate 2,539 of NZ_JBMRCF010000019.1, forward strand.
AATTAGAAGATAGCAAGTTTCAATTATTTGAACTTCACGAGATACAGAATCCGGAAAGGCCACCTCAACAATTTCTGGATGAGAGAATTAAGTATTGGCGAACTGCACATTTGCAACAAAGTCCTGGTAAAGAGAAGGTGGTGGTAACTATAGGTGGTAATGGTGTTGTAACTGGGTCGGGCTTACATGACAGCCTTGCCTATTATTTGAGAATGCGTTCATTGCCTGAGAAGATAGACAGCATAGGAAAAGCGATTAAATCGGCATCTGATTTACTAAAACCAGGCAGTACAAATATTATCCAGTTTAAGGGTAGATTAAAAGTGTTGTTTAAAGAAAGAGAAGATGTGCTATACGTTCTCGATAAAAGAAGGGCACCGCAGCGATTTCAAGAATCAACAGTTCACTTTATGGGGAGTGAGTTGAAAATATATCCGAATGGATATTATGAAGATGTTCGCACTGTTTTTATGGAAGGGTATTTGGGGTGGTCTGAAAAAATAGCAGAGATGCTCCCGACCGATTATAAATATGTTGAAAAATGATAGCCGTTATTCAGCGTGTTAGTCGCGCATCAGTAAGCATTGAGGGTTTTAAGCATTCAGAAATAGGTATGGGGCTTCTTGTACTGGTGGGAGTGGAAGAGGCCGATACAGAAGATGATATTAGTTGGCTCGCTGCCAAGATTGTGGCTATGCGTATTTTTAATGATGCTGAAGGTGTGATGAATTTGAGTGTAAAAGATGTAGGCGGTGAAATCATTGTGGTAAGTCAGTTCACCTTACATGCAAGTACGAAAAAGGGTAACAGGCCGTCATACATCAAAGCAGCTAAGCCACCAGTAGCGATACCGTTATATGAACGTTTTGTAAGTGCTGTTGAAAATGAATTGGGCAAGAAAATAGGCACTGGTATTTTTGGTGCCGACATGAAGGTTGATTTATTAAATGATGGACCTGTAACTATTATTATAGATACTAAAAATAAGATTTGATGGTACTTGCACAGAGAATATTTAGCACGATCGTATTGGTGCTGCTGATGGTATCAGCCGGGTGGGGACAACGCTATACGTATGGTCTTAACCCAACAACGCTAACTGACTATCAAAAAAGTATTACGAAGAACTCCGCAAATAAATTGATTGACCTTGCTTCTTTTGTTCCTGGAATCGTACTGGATATTCGTTATGCCACAGCTAATAATTTTACGAAGGAGACTATTTATAAACAGGCAAAAGCGTATGCACGCAAACCCGTTGCAGAGGCTTTGAAAAATGCACAAGAAAGTTTTGCTGCTTATGGAGTTGGGATTAAAGTTTTTGATGCTTACAGACCTTATTCTGCCACGGTAAAATTTTATGAAGTATATAAAGACACCACTTATGTAGCTTCACCTTACAGAGGATCAAGGCATAATCGTGGCTGTGCCATTGATATGACGCTGGTTGATTTGAAGACTGGCAAGGATTTGAAAATGCCTACAGAGTTTGATTCGTTTAAGAAGGAAGCCTGGCCATCAACTATTGTTAAGGATGCCGAGGTAAAAAAGAATCGTGATTTGATTATCAGTGTAATGGCGAAGCATGGGTTTAAGGTGAATTCATCAGAGTGGTGGCATTTTGATTTTATAGGGTGGCAAAAATTTGATGTGCTGGATATTGATTTTGAGGAATTGGAGAAATAATTATTAGAATTTAGTCATGAAGATAGAGGAAGCGCAAAAAGAGGTTGATGTATGGATAAAGACCTATGGTGTTCGTTACTTCAATGAGCTTACCAACATGGCTATCCTTACGGAAGAGGTGGGTGAGTTGGCGCGCATCATTGCAAGACGTTATGGGGAGCAATCTGAAAAGGAATCGGACAGGAATAAAGATCTAGGTGATGAAATGGCCGATGTGCTTTGGGTATTAATGTGTCTGGCAAATCAGACGGGTGTCGATTTAACAGCAGCCCTCAAAAAAAATATTGAAAAGAAAACGCAGCGTGATAAAGACAGACACACCAATAATCCAAAGTTATCTTAGCAGGTCATAGCATTCATTTTACGCGTTTTAATACCATTGCAGATAATGCTTGCACATTTGCATCGCCAGACTTAATAACCTGATTTGTGAGTAGATCGGTGAATTCACCTGCTGGTAGCACATTAAAGTTATATGGAGCATCGCCAACATTCAGGAGCACGAAAATCTCATCATCACCTGAAAATCTTCTATAGGCAAGTGTCTTACCTTCAGCTAACAGAAACTCAATTTCTCCTGTTATAAGCGCAGGATTATTTTTCTTAAGTGCAATTAACTTTTTGTAAAAATCAAAATGTTTCTGATTGAATTGCACGCTGTCGCGCTCATCAGAGCTGTCTGGTTGGAAATTATTTCTGCGCTCTGGCTTAAATGTAAACTCTTTCCACATTAAAGGTTTTCTCGGGTGGGGATCATCGCCCCCCCACATGCCCATTTCTTCTCCGTTCCAAATGTGAGGTGCGCCAATGGATGTATAGGCGTGAATCAAGTATAATCTTAATCGAGCATAGGTCTCTTCATCTGGTTTTCCTGTTTTATAATTTGGATCATCTTGCGGAGAGGCACGGAACTTATATTTATTCGCATTATAGAAATCAGATAATAAACGTGGCGCATCATGACTAGAGGCTACGTTCATCATTGCATATAGATTAGCCTTGTTCAATCTGTTCCATTGAAACTCGAGACTGTCTTTAAATTGTTTGGCATCTATTGGATAGTCAGTCTTAGCAAAGAAGTAACGCGCAGGACGATAAACCTGGTAGAACATCACCGCATCAAAAACATCACCTTGGGTGTAAGGCGCAGGATCCATCAATTGATCTGGCCATTTCTGAAACCATATCTCGCCAACCAAATAAGCATTTGGCTGAATAGTTCTGACAAATTTTCTGTAATCTCTCCAGAATCCTAAACCCACGTGATCAGCAACGTCCAAACGGAATCCGTCAATGCCTTTGCTTGTATCATTATTTGGTGAGAGCCAGCGCTTTGTTACTGCCAGGATGTGATCTTTTGCACCCTGATTGATATTGCCTTCATATGGATTTCCTATTTTTCGCTCCGTGGTTATATTAACTTTTTTGAGCTCAGGCAATGAACTTATATTTAACCAACCTTCGTATTTAAATTCATTTTCAGGAGTTGCGGGATTATCAAAAGCCGTGATGTTGTACCAATCCTTATACTGAGATTTTTCCTGATTTTTCACAACGTCTTGCCATGCCCAGAAAGTAGTGCCTGTATGGTTCCATGAGTAATCCATAATTACTTTCATGTTGCGTTTGTGCGCTTCTTCAACAATCTGAAGAAAAAGTTTATCAGCAGCAGTCCACTGCCATGTTGCCGGATCATTGGGATTTTCTTTTGCAATAATGGCTTTGTCTCCTTCTGGATCGGGGCCAAAGTTTACATCGATGTGATGGTAATTTCGCGCATCGTATTTATGTAAGGATGAAGCATCATTCAGTGGATTAAAGAAGATGGCATTGATGCCAAGTTCTTGCAGATAATCCAATTTGACTAATACGCCTTGTAAATCTCCGCCATACCTTCTATACTGAAGCTGTTCATTAAAATTTTTACCGGGTTGCTTTGCCCAATCCTCCTGCTCATACCAGTCAACAGTCCAATCGCTGGTACGCCAACCTTTAGGTGGATAACTATTGAGATAGGGTGTAGACATGTCCACTGATTTTTGATCATTGGTAGTATCGCCATTATGAAAACGCTCGGCAAAAATCTGATACCAGACGGCATCTTTCGCCCAGGCTGGAGGCTGCGTAAAGGAGTCTGGTTCAGTAGGTGAACAGGACTTCAGGGTGACAAAAAGGAAAAACACGAATAAGTATTTTGACAATCGCATAGCAAAGTATTCAGAAGTGGATAACCTGATCAAAATTTTATAAAACTATATTCAAGAACCTGAATATAGTTATTTCTATGCTTTCAGAAAGCTGAGTGGCATTAATCGCCCAATGAATCAGCCTTCTCTATGCCTGTATGGATGATTTTAAAGCTGAAATGGCTTTAAAATACCATTTATCAAAATGGGTAACACTGTAAATTGATCGGGTGTTAAGCAGAATTTTATGTCTTTGTGTATGTTAAGTCTTGCAAGTCTCTTAACATGACTTGAGTTTTGAAGGAAGGCGACCATATCATGTTTAGCCTGATTGTAAAGATGTTGGGCCATTAACGGAGCATCACAATCTGGTTCGATGTTGTCTTTTAATAATTCAACAAGCGCACCTGCAAAAAGTGTGTCTTCCAGGTTTACTTTTCCTTTCCAGCCGGCACAAACAACTAATACATTATTTTCACTATCTCTTAAGTAATTGACAACAGTGGAGAGATTTAGAAATGAGCCGATGATGATCTCCTTAGCGCCCTCCGATTTTGCAATGGCCTGTGTGCCGTTTGTAGTAGTGAAGGCTATGTTTTGTCCCTTAAGCTTTTCGTCCATGTATTCAAAGGGAGAGTTACCTAAATCAACTCCTTCTACTTTTTTGCCATCGCGCTCTCCTGCGGTAAAATAACCCTGGGCCTTCATAGCCAGGCAATCCTCAAGCTTTGCAAAAGGCTTTATAGCATTAATGCCATGTGCAAAGGCAGTGGTCATACATGAAGTAGCACGTAAAATATCGACAACTACCACGGTTCTGTCGTTAACGTTGTAGAGGTGCATGAGGTCTGGACTTAGGCAAACGTCAATTGTCTTAACTTTGATTTCTGTGATGTTTGTGATAGACATGATGCTTTTACTATTGCTTAAATTTTTTATTCTGCAATCGGTGAAATTCAAGTTTTGTATTGCCAAAATTGATTAAAAGACCGATCTCTAAATTGTAGGCTTCAAGGTAGTTGATGGCCTGAGCCAAGTGTACATTTTCCATTTGAGTAAGTGCTTTTAACTCAACACTTATTTTATTCTCCACTAAAAAATCTGCTCTGCGGAGACCTATTTGTTTTTCTTTGTAGAATATGGGCATTTCAAATTCACGCGTGAAGCCAATTCCTTGAAGTTCCATTTCATGCGCTAGTGCACGCTGATAGATAACTTCCTGGAAGCCATTGCCCAATGCTGAGTGAACCTCCATACAACATCCGATTATCTTGCCAGTTAACTCAGAATATTTGTATTCAGGTTTAATCATTATTCGTAAATCATGAAAATCAAACCAATCAAATAAATCAAGGTTTAGACAAGGGGAAGCTTTGATACCTGCGCTTTTAAAGCCTTTCCTCTTACCTCGATAAATATTTCTGTGCCTGGTGCTGCGTTTTCTGTTGTTACGTAACCCAAGCCAATACCAATGCTTAGCATCGGTGATTGTGTGCCTGATGTAACTTTTCCGATAACATTGCCCGCTGCATCTTTAATTAAATAGTCGTGACGTGGTATACCTTTATCAATCATTTTAAAGCCAACCAGTTTGCGATTTATGCCAGCTTCTTTTTGTTGCTTAATGGCGGCTGAGTTTGTAAAGTCTTTGGTGAATTTAGTAATCCAGCCAAGACCTGCTTCTAAAGGTGATGTCGTATCATCGATATCATTGCCGTATAAGCAGAAGCCCATTTCGAGACGCAAGGTATCTCTTGCGCCAAGTCCAATGGGTTTGATATTGAATTCTGCACCGGCTTCAAATATCTTTTTCCAGATTAATTCTGCTGAAGATTTATGTACGTATACTTCAAAGCCACCAGCCCCTGTATAGCCTGTGTTGGATAGAATAACATCTTTTACGCCCGCTAATTCTCCAATGGTAAAGTGATAATACTTGATGGCACTTAAATCAGTGCTTGTTAATTTTTGAAGTGTTGCTACTCCTTTAGGACCTTGTACAGCAAATAAGCAGATGTCATCCGAGATGTTTTTCATCTCTACACCTTTTGTATTGAATTTGCTTATCCAGTTCCAGTCTTTATCAATGTTGGAAGCGTTCACAACCAGCAGGTAATCATTGTCTTTTATTTTATAAACAATCAGGTCATCGATGATGCCGCCTGTTTCATTAGGTAGGCAAGAATATTGCGCCTGGCCATCGATAAGCTTTGATGCATCGTTGCTGGTTACACGTTGAATAAGGTCTAAAGCATTTGGGCCTTTCAGTGTAAATTCACCCATGTGCGACACATCAAAAACACCCACACTATTACGAACAGCCATGTGTTCTTCAATATCAGAAGAGTAGCGAACGGGCATATTATAACCCGCGAAGGGTACCATTTTGCCACCAAGTTGTGTGTGTAAATCGTTAAGGGGTATATTCTTAATTTCCATAGTCATTTATAAGGCTACAAAGGTAATGCAAACGAATGCAAACAAAAACAGCCCAAATGGGCTGTCGGTACACCATTGATAAAAATCTGCTACTTATTTTCAGTAGGCGCTACTTCAAGGATATTCTCCTTTACTTTTTTAACTGTTTCCAGCTGACCTTCAAGGTATTCTTTTACAACAGCTTCGCCTAAACTATCTGCCGGTGGGTTAAATTCACGCATCCAAACCATCATGCTTTTCATGGCGGCTTCAATTTTACTGATCTTGTCCTCCAGTTCTTTACGCTTTTCTTCCGTAATGTTTGGCGTATCAGCAATCTGCTTTTTTAAATCTTCTTTCACTTTATATAGGTCGTTCATTTTGGGCATCACCTCATCATGGATTTTCATCACCTCATCATAAAGTGCACCATTGGCATCTGGCGAAGCTTCGTTTTCATGATGGTCGTGTTCCGCCTTGTTATTACAAGCCTGATTTACAACCAAAACAGATACTGCAAAGAAAAAAAGCAAGTGTTTCATGTGTCTATAATTTTTGTTTAAGGTTATGCGTGATGGCTTACATGATCATTTGTATTCTTTGAAACACATTGAAATGGCCATTTCATACCGTTTTTCTTGTAAAGGTAAGGCTGTGGCCAGGGTAACGCAATTGATTTTAGTCAGACTAACGCTTATTAGTTAAAATATTTTTCAATGAGTGTTTGGAATTATAAATCGAATGGCGCTTCTTGCATGCATACTTATGAAAAACAACCGATTTTACTTTTATTACTTTTTTTATCGCTCCTCTTCGGGACTGATAGGGTAATATTTGTATAATCTTAAAGATACAATTAACAACTCAGAAAAAGTCCCGGCAAAACCGGGACTTTTTGTTTTTATATGGTTTTGAGATGAAGCAAATTAAAGAAACAAACGTTGCGATACAGGGAATTGCCACCAGCTTTCACGAAGTGGCGGCACATACCTATTTCGGTAAGGATATTAGGACAGTAGAGTGTCTGTCCTTTCATGCCTTGTGTGAAAGCCTGAAGAAGGGAGAAACGGATTTTGCAGTGATGGCCATTGAGAATTCAATAGCCGGCAGTATACTGCCCAATTACTTTTTGCTGCAGGAATATCATTTTAGCATAGTGGGGGAGTTGTATGTTCCCATCCACATGCATTTGCTTGCCTTGCCCGATGCTCAATTGTCGGACATTTCATTGATTGAGTCACACCCAATGGCCATCAGGCAGTGTGCTGAATTTCTTCATTCACTAAGCAATGTATCTATTGTAGAGAGTGAAGACACAGCCTTGTCAGCCAAACATGTAATGGAATTGCAGCGCAAAGATATGGCCGCTATTGCCAATGAGTTTGCAGCGAAAAAATTTGGTCTTCAGATTTTGAAACGCAGAATAGAAACGCATAAGAAAAATTTCACCAGGTTTTTGGTGCTTACGCGTAAGCAGCCGGTAGAAGAGAAAGGCAATAAGGCTTCTCTTTATTTTGAGGTTAGGCATTCAATTGGCAGCCTGGCAGAAGTTTTAACAAATTTTAAAAAGAATCAACTCAACCTCACTAAAATACAATCGATACCCATTATTGGCAGACCACAAGAGTATTCATTTCATGTAGATGTAGAGTGGAAAGAAAGAAGTGGATTTGAAAAGAGTATCAGACAGGTGTCGAAACACGTTGGGAATCTGAATGTGTTAGGAGAGTATAAAAAAGGAAAGATTGAAATTAATTAGTCATATGATTGCAAGCGCTAAACGAATTGAACAAGTTGAAGAGTACTACTTCAGTAAAAAACTCGCAGAAGTAAGAAGTCTGGATTCAGCAGCTTTTCCAATTATCAATTTAGGTATTGGTAGTCCTGATATGCCACCTGCACCAGCAGTGATTGCTGCTTTAACTACAGCTGCAGAAATTCCAGCACACCACGGTTATCAAAACTACAAAGGTGTTCCTGCTTTGCGCCAGGCAATTGCGGCTTTTCATCAGCGCATGTATGGCGTTAATTTAAATGCCGATACGGAGATATTGCCCCTGATGGGTTCGAAGGAGGGAATTATGCATGTGAGCATGGCTTTTGTCAATGAAGGCGATGAGGTGTTAATTCCAAATCCAGGTTACCCTACGTATTCATCGGTAGCAAAATTGGTGGGAGCAACATTGGTGAGCTACGATTTGGATGAAGCGAATGACTGGCGAATCGACATTGAGGAATTGCGCCAGCGAGACTTATCAAAAGTCAAGTTAATGTGGCTGAACTACCCGCACATGCCAACGGGCACGAGAGCATATCATGGCGATATCATAAAGCTGATAGCCTTGGCTAAAGAGAAAAATTTTCTATTGGTGAATGACAATCCTTATAGCTTGATTTTAAACGACCAACCCTTCAGTATTTTATCTATACCGGGTGCTGAAGAAGTGGTGCTGGAGTTGAACTCACTTAGTAAATCACATAACATGGCCGGTTGGCGTATTGGCTGGGTGGCAGGGAATCAAACATACATTGATGCAGTGCTGCGTGTGAAGAGCAATATGGACTCTGGCATGTTTTTGCCATCGCAATTAGCCGCTGTTGAAGCGCTACGCCTGGGAGATGATTGGTTTAAACAACTCAATATAAGCTATGCTAAGCGTAAAGTGCTTGCAGAGCAAATATTACAGCAGCTTGGATGCGCATTCTCTTCAAGCCAGTCTGGACTATTTGTTTGGGCAAAAGTGCCTGATACAGTTCATGCGGTAGAGGCATTTGTAGACAAGATCCTTTATGAAGCCAAAGTATTTATTACACCAGGATTTATTTTTGGATCGAATGGTGAACGCTTCGTTAGAATATCACTTTGTGCTACTGAGGCAAAATTAAAAGAAGCACTAACGCGCATTCAACTTTTTCAGGAAGGAAAATCGGTTGAAAAATCTTTAACAGCAGCTGTATGAAAACAACTATTATAGGTTTGGGGCTGATTGGCGGATCGATAGCCATTGATCTTCGCAAGGCGGGATTTGCTTCTATTCTTTGTGGTGTAGATGCCAATGAAGCAAATGCCAGTGAAGCATTGCAATTAGGTTTGGTTGATCAGGTTGGCAGTCTAGAGGAAATGTTAGCAGAGACTGATGTAGTGATACTGGCTATACCGGTGAATGTACTTACACGCTTGCTGCCACGTGTGTTGGATTTAATAACTGATAAAACGATTGTAATCGATGCGGGATCAACGAAGGGCAGTATTTGTAAAGCAGTGCAATCACACAGTAGAAGAAATCAGTTTGTAGCGGCCCATCCCATTGCGGGTACAGAAAACTCAGGCCCATCAGCGGCATTCTCTGGCTTGTTCGAAAACAAAACAAATATTATCTGCGAGAGGAGTAGATCGTCTGAGCAAGCCATGAATACAGCCATGCAAGTATTTAACGCATTAGGTATGAATACAATTTTTATGGAAGCGGATGAACACGACAAACATGTGGCCTATGTATCACACCTGTCGCACGTGAGTGCTTTTTTATTAGGGCAAACAGTGCTTGACATTGAGAAAGACGAAAAAAATATTGCCATGTTAGCTGGAAGTGGTTTTGCCTCTACAGTTCGCTTGGCAAAGAGTTCTCCGGATATGTGGGCGCCCATCTTTGAACAAAATATGGAGTATTTAAGTCAGGCTTTGCAGGAATACATTATTCACTTGCAACGCTTTCAATATCATTTACTGAAAAGAGATTCAGTGCAATTGCATAAAACTATGACGGAGGCGAACAGCATTAGAAGAATTCTAGAAGGAATAGAAACCAAGAGTACAATAGCACAAACAAAGAAAACAATAACTGCATAATCAGAACATTAATAAACATGAAAAAGGAACTTCAACTCGAATCAATAAAAAAATGGTTGCCTGCACTAAGGAAATCGTCAGTAACTGTACAAAGTAATCACCCGATTATTATTTCAGGGCCATGCAGTGCAGAAACAGAGAGCCAAACCATCACTACTTGTAAGCAACTGGCAGCCACAGGAAAAGTACATGCGCTGCGTGCCGGTATCTGGAAACCACGCACAAGACCCGGACAGTTTGAAGGTGTTGGTGACGTGGGGTTGGAGTGGATGGTGAATGCCAGAAAAGAAACAGGTTTACCCATAACAACAGAGGTAGCAACAGCCGCCCATGTGGAAGCCGCTTTGAAAGCAGGCGTTGATATACTTTGGATTGGTGCAAGAACTACCGTGAATCCTTTTTCTGTACAAGAGATTGCCGACTCGTTGAAAGGTGTAGATATACCTGTGATGGTTAAAAATCCGGTTAACCCTGATTTGGAGCTGTGGATTGGTGCACTGGAGAGATTGAGCAAAGCAGGTATTACAAAAATGGCTGCTATTCACCGCGGATTTTCATCTTTTGAAAAAGGGCCCTTCAGAAATGCACCGATGTGGGAGCTGGCCATTGATCTTAAAACAAGAATACCTGAGTTAGATATTATTTGTGATCCAAGTCATATTACCGGAGCACGTGACTTGATTTCTTTTGTATCGCAGAAGGCATTGGATTTGGATATGGCTGGGTTAATGATAGAAAGCCACATTACACCAGATGCCGCGTGGAGCGATGCGAAACAACAAGTAACACCAACAGCATTAAGTAAAATACTGGATGCCTTGATTGTAAGAACGGCCTCTTCAGATAGTAAGTCGTTTAAAGATACATTGGTAGCCCTACGTGAACAGATAGATCAACTGGATGATGATATCATGCACAAGCTGTCTGCCCGTATGAAAATCTCTGAAAAAATTGGTCAATACAAGAAAGAGAATGGAGTGACTATTTTGCAGGTAAATCGCTGGGAAGAAATTATTAACACACGTGTAGCCATGGGCTTAGCCATGGGCATTAGTGAAGATTTTTCCAAGGAATTTTTGAAACTGGTACATCAGGAGTCAATTCAGATTCAGACCAAAGTCATGAATGATGCGCTCGATAAACATGCGAATGTTTAATATTTTTTATGAAAAGGAGTGATTTACTGGCTCTGATCGTTGATTGTTAAGAAATGAGCCAAATACCAAAATGTGTCTAATAAGTTACTGAGATTTTGCAAGGTATTTCACGGCTGAACATAGCTGTAGTTAGCCTTTTGTTGACTATTTTTGAATACCTCTCCTTATAACGCTGGCGAATACCTATAATAAGGTATTTTAGTTTGACAGCGTTGTTAGCAATTTTGCAAAATATCTACTTATGCGTTGTTGGCTATTACTTATTTTTTGCTTTTCTATTAATACAACTCAGGCGCAGGACTGGAGAGGTCTGTTCACGTCTGCTCAGCAAGCCTATGAAGCGGGTAATGTTGAAGAAGCCATAAAAATTGGAGATCAATGTTTGACTGCCTATAAAAAAGAAGATGGTGCTACTTCAGAAAATTATGCAGCCATTCTGCGGCTTTTGGGTAATGCGCATTATGCCATTGGTGACTTTGTCGGGGGTTTGGTTTTTATTGAACAGGAGTTGGTGATTCGTGAAGCGAAACAGGACATCAACTATGCCAGTGCCCTTGATAATGCCGCTCAATTCCAGAATGCATTGGGTGAGTATGGAAAAGCGAATGCGCTTTTGCAAAAAGCCAGAAGCATACTTGAACTTTTTCACAGAGCTGACGATGCGCCATTATTACTGAACCAACTGGCCATTGCTTCAACACTTTACTTGTCGGGCAACAGTACACTTGCTTATGAAAATTTTAAATCAACATTTTCTCAATTATCGGGTAAATCTGTTAATGCAGATGATTTATTGACCAGTCAATATTACTTTGGGCTGGCAAGTCTTGAGAATAATTTTCTTCAAGATGCAGCTGACCGATTTAAATGGCTGAAAGAATATTATGAATCGACAAGGGATATTGAAAATATTAATTACCATGAAGCACTCTACAATCTAGGAGACATTCGGTTAAGACAATTACAATTGACGGAGGCTGAGACCTTATTAGCAACTTCACAAAAGTTTTTTGAGTCAACAGCACAAACCAGCGAAGAGTTATATACAAAAGTTATTAACGCAAGGGCTTTGTGTTTGCAAAAATTAGGAAGATCAACAGAAGCGACAGCACTATTTGATATTTTAGAAAAAAGTGGTGGTGGACTCTCTTCCTCAATTGCGCTCTCGAATAAAGCAGCCATTGCACAACAAACGGGTAGGCTTGCAGAAGCTGAAAAATTGTACCGTGATGCCTTAAAGGCTTTCGGGCGTAGTACTGAAACAGAATTACTGGCCTATGCAGAAACAGCACAAAACCTTTCTGTGTTACTCACAGAATTAGGAAGGTATGATGAAGCCATTCTATTATTGGATGATGCCCTGGCATCCCTGAAACAAGCAGGTAAAGAAAAAGGAAGCAAGGTTTCTTCAATACTCGCAAAAAAGGGATTAGCCTTGCTAAGGGCTGGTAAATACGCGGATGCCTTAAAAAATTATCAAAGCGCAGTTGGCCAGTCAACAAGATCATCAGACGAATGGATTGTAGCCAGTAACGGTATTGCGGTTATTTATCAACAAACAGGAGATTTTACTAAAGCTGATTCAGTGGTGCAGGAGATTTTTGCTTCCTACGATCAGGGTATAAAAGAAGACATGATTTTTGCATCTGTCTTAAATAACTACGCTGCGCTAAAACAGGTAGAGGGTCAGTTGTTAACTTCCAGAGATCTTTTGCAACAGGCAGCTGTAATCACCAGAAAAAATGCAGGTGCCTTAAACTTGTCTTATGCTACCGCACTTGAAAACCTGGCTTATGTAAATCTTCAAATGGGCGAATTGCGCTCTGCCAAACTGGCCATAGATTCAGTCTTGATTATTTCCAGTGCTATTCTGGGCGATAAGTCAGAAGAGTATGCATCAGCATTGATAAATTTAGGCAGGTATTATCAATATGCCGGTGAGTTTTCAAATGCGGAACCTCAGTTTAAAAAGGCCATTGCTATTTTAGAACAGTCCAGTACAGGTACACAGGCCGAGAAGATAAGGGCCACCAACGGTCTGGCTACCTTCTATCTGACCATGGGTAATTATGATGAAGCAGAGCCTTTATATGTGAAGTCTCGCAAACTTATTGAATCACAGTTTAAAGGAGATCATCCGGAATATTCAACAACACTCCAAAACCTGGCAACCCTCTATCAGTTACAAGATAAATTTTCGGAAGCTGAAGCACTATTGAAACAATCGCTTGAGCTGGATAAAAAAACTTTTGGAGAAAGACACCCGCAATATGCCATCAGTTTACAGAATCTGGCAACGGTTTATCAAAAGCAAGCACAGTTTGATAAAGCACAACCCTTACTTGAGGAAGTGTTAAAGATCACAGAAGCATCTGTCGGAAAAGATCATCCTTCATACTCCATTACACTGAGTAATCTTGCTTCCCTCTATCAAGATACCAAGCAACCAGAAAAAGCAGAAACAGCCTGGCGCGAAAGTGTGGCTATCAGAAAAAGAGTATTAGGAGAGGATCATCCTGACTATGCCCGCTCACTGTATGGTTTGGCTACCATCGCTTTTGCAAAAGGTGAATACACAGAAGCAAAGGCACTTTATGAAAATGTGGTAGAAAAATACCTTGAACAAATCCGCGAGAATTTCCCTTCCATGAGTGAAAAGGAAAAGGGAGCCTTTTACGCCAAAATCAAACCTGTTTTTGATACTTATCAGGATTTCTGTGTTCAATACTATTCACGCAATAGTCAAAATCCAGAGGCGGCAATTGTTCTTAAAGAATTGTACGATATTCAGCTGGCTACAAAAGCAATTCTGCTGAATGCCACCAATAAAGTAAGGTCTAGAATTTTAACGAGTGGAGATGCCGCACTCGTTTTATCGTTTGAAGAGTGGATCAAGATAAAAGAAGAAGTAGTACGTTACTACACATTATCTGAAGAAGAAAGGAAAGCGCAAAATATTGACATTGCTGCTTTGCAACAAAAAGCAAATGATCTTGAAAAAGTGCTTTCATCGAAATCAGAACTATTTAAATCGCAATTTGATCAGGAAGTTATTAGAACAGAGCAGGTAGCGTCAGCTTTACAGGCTGATGAAGCAGCCGTTGAGATCATCAGACTAAAAAGAAAGTTTGAAAGAGACTCAATCTATTATATTGGCTTGGTGTTGAAGCCTAATCAAACAATACCTTCTTTAGTTATCTGGTCATATGGTTCAAAGTTAGAAACACGCCTTTATCGTTACCATAGAAATACAATCAAGTTTAAAATTTCGGATACCCTTTCTTATAAACATTTCTGGCTGCCATTGGAAAATCAACTGCAGGGCACAAGGCATGTTTACATTAGCAGCGATGGTATTTTTAATAAGGTAAATTTGAATACGCTTCAAAATGTAAAGACATCAGCGTGGGTATTAGACAATTATTCTATTGGTTTGGTGAGTAATACAAGTGAAGTCTATAGTCAGCAGCAAGCGAGCCAAAGCAATTCAAAAGGAGCCTATCTATTTGGGGCAGTAGATTTCAATAATAGTGGCGTGGTGGCCAGTGGCACCACTCGATCACTTGCCCGCACCTATGGCTTTACCGACAATGAAATTCCTAACCTACCCGCCACTGAAAAAGAAGTGGATGAGATTAACACCTTGTTAGCCAAGCAGCAATGGGAGGCCAGAAGCTTTAAAGTAAAAGAGGCGAGCGAAGAAAATCTCAAAGGACTTGATAATCCCAAACTCATACACATTGCTACGCATGGATATTTCATGAGCGATATTGACATGGACGACAGAGAAAGTGATGAAGTGACATTTTTTAATAATCCCTTACTCAGATCTGGTATTTTAATGGCAGGCGCAGCACAGCGCAGGCAATCCGTGAGTATAGAAAGCGGAGAAGACGGTGCCTTGTCGGCATATGAAGCCATGAATTTGTATTTAGACAATACAGACTTGGTCGTGCTTTCTGCTTGCGAAACCGGTTTGGGTGAAGTAAGAAATGGTGAAGGTGTTTATGGCTTG
The DNA here is from genome assembly GCF_057350905.1 of Chryseotalea sp. Taxonomy (NCBI): domain Bacteria; kingdom Pseudomonadati; phylum Bacteroidota; class Cytophagia; order Cytophagales; family Chryseotaleaceae; genus Chryseotalea; species Chryseotalea sp. The sequence goes on from NZ_JBMRCF010000019.1 coordinate 17,851, forward strand.
CAACGCTCGTTTTTAGTGGCGGGTTCCAAGGCAGTCATGATGAGTTTGTGGCAGGTTGATGATCAGGCAACGCAGGAGCTGATGGTAAAGTTTTACACACTGTGGCTGAATACTGGTAACCAACAAGAAGCCTTCAGGCAGGCACAGATTGCCATGAAAGCAAAATTTAATGATCCTTATTTTTGGGGAGCATTTATCATGATAGGTAAGTAAATGAATGTATGAATAAACGGATACTTTTGATTTTATTTTTTCAGGTAGTGTCCAGCTACTTGTTTGCGCAGAATGCTAATCCGCCAGCAACAGCTCCGATAGATTCTTCTTTGGTTTATGCCAACACTAAGAAGCCTGCTATCAGTCAACCGACTGTGCGCGAGTTCGCACCCTCCATTACGGCTGACGGTAAGAAGATTTTTTTTGAGGCCAATGTGCAAGGGAGTAAATATCGACTTTATGAATCGTATCGTTTGCCTGATGGAACCTGGGGTGGCGCTGTTGATGTGAAGGATATTAATTCGAAAGTTGATTCAACAGATTTGATTGGCGGCCCGAGCATCAGTTTTGATGGTAACGTTTTGTATTTTTTCAGATCAGTAGGCTTTACAGGTAATCATGATATTTTTTATTCTGTTCGCCAGAAAGAAGGATGGTCTGAGCCTGTTTCTATTGGTGCACCTATTAACACAGAAGGTTATGAAGCCTTCCCTTCCATTAGTGCAGACGGGTCGACTTTGTATTTTGTAAGAGAGAATAAAGTTGGGCCCACCAGTAAGGAGTTTAGAAAGCAGGATGACATGTTCTGCACCTCTATTTTTCGTTCCATTAGAAATACAGATGGTTCGTGGGGTAAACCAGAACGCTTACCCTTTCCAATTAATCAGGATTGTGAAAAGGCACCCCGCATCATGGCTGATGGTAAGACCCTAATCTTTTCATCCAACAGACCAGGCGGTAAGGGCGACTTTGATTTATATCAATCACAGTTAACTAACCTGGGTACCTGGAGTATGCCGGTGCCTCTCAACTTTGTGAATACGGCACAGAGCGATCAGCTTCCATGTATTTCTGCCCAGGGCGATAAAATGTTTTATACCTATAACGACCAGGATATTTATTCAGTGGATATTCCTTTTCAACTCAGGCAGTTCATGAACAACATTGTACAAGGTAGTGTGGTAGACATGGATAGCAAGGCAGGTATTGGTGTAGAAATTGTTATTACCGATGCGTTGACATCAGAAGTTGTTTCTACGCTTAGCAATAACGAAGAGGATGGAAAGTACACAATTGTATTACCCGTAGGCAGAAGTTTTAACATTGAATTTAAGAAAGAAGGCTATTCTAGCTATCTACATTCATTAGACCTACGTGCTGAGAAAAAGTATAAAGAAATAAGTCTTGATATAGAATTATTTAAAAACGTGAAACTGGCACTTCATGTCAATGATAAGGAGATTTTTGAGCCTATCGGTGCGGAGATTAAAATCAGGCGGAAAGGTGAGACGAGTTTTTTGAGTGACACATATAATAACCCTGCGACTGGAATTTTAAACACTGAACTTCCCATAGGTTATTCTTATGAATTGATTGTATCATCCAAAGATTTTAAAGGTGCCATCCTTGATTTTGATACCAAGGGTTTGGTGATTTACAGAAACTTCGAAAAATACATGGAGTTGATTCCAGAGAAGAAAGAGGTGCAAATTAATGTTGCAGACATATCCAACAACGCAAAAGTAAAATCGAAGGTAATCCTGAGAAATAAAAACCGGGATGAAGTGATTGAAGTTTCGGGCAATCAGATGGTCTCCCTGCGGGCTGGCGATCGCTACGAGGTTGAAGTTACCAGTGATGCAGGCTACGCCTTTGAATCAGGTACACTTGATATGGCTGTAGGTGGAGCCAAGGGCCTGGAGTTTAAACTCCAGAAACTGGAAGCAGAAGCAAAGCTGACTTTAAAAGATATCAACTTTGAATCGAATTCTGCTCAACTCTCTGATGTGTCGTATACCGAATTGAATCGTGTGGTAAAACTGCTCAACGAAAACCCTACGCTGCGTGTGGAAGTATCTGCGCATACCGATGACGTTGGTTCTGATGTTTATAACTTGGTATTGTCTAAAAAGCGGGCACAGAGTGTGGCGGACTATTTATTACAAAACAAAATTGCACCAGACCGATACACGAACCAGGGTTATGGTGAAAAATTGCCTAAAGTGCCCAATAACTCCGATGAGAATAAGGCCATTAACAGACGTGTCGAACTAAAGATTATCAGCATTTAACATGAAGAAGATACTCGTACTTGTATTGTTGCTAATAAGTCTTGTTGCTAATGCACAACGCGTTAGGTATAAAGATCTATTTCCGACTCTGGCAGACATGTCGCCATCAGAACAACTCTCTGCACTAAGGGATTTTATTGGTTATGATTTGGACCACCCCAATGCCAATTTCAGATTAGCCTTGTTGCACGAGCGAAACTACAGACAGGCAAATCCACTTACACAATATGAAAGTGTAATGGCGCATGCGGCTGAAACGGGTAATCGCTACATTAAATCAAAACAATTGGTTACGGAGCAACAGGTGAAGAGTGATAACGAATATTATGCACCGATTTTTGGTCAACTCGATGCCAAAGGAAAATTGTATGCGCCTTTTGTATTGGTGCAAACTAAAATGCAACGCGGTTATGATTCAGCGATATTAATTCAACAAAAACTTCCGGCCATTTATAGATCCTTTACCAAAAGCGTAAATCAATACGATAAAGCGGTGAAGCTGTTTGCTCAGATCAGTACCACCTATAAAAGTGAAGAAGACATTTATATGTTCTATTCAGATGATTTTGAAAAGCAAATGGATGAATTGGTGAGCTATTACGATTCATCCCTTTTTTATTTTAGCAATTATCTATCCTTAACCAAAGACTATCCACTGCCCGGTTATAAACAACAACTTATTGTTAATGAGATTAAAACCTATCGCCTGGATGGATTGATTAACCGTATGACTTTTCTGGAGGACAAAGTCTTATTCTGGAATTACAAGCAATGGGTTGAAAAGATAAAAGCGAACTACAAATCCGAAATCCTTACCATGCAGGAGCAGCTTTTTGCTAATGAGAAGAAGTTAGTGGACGTATTAAACACGTTGAAGACCAATGGCACAGCGGTTCCGGTAAAAGTGGATAAGGAGCTTATCTATAAATTAAACAACTACGATAAAAACTCCCTTGCATTGGCATTGCTGCGCTACAAAGCTTTTAAACAGGACTGGTTATTGAAAGAGAAGTTGGAGGCAAGCGATACCTTGCTGAATCAAAAACTGGAATTGTACAGTGCCTTAATTCAACAAAACAGAATAGCAGACAGCTTGTATCAGGATGTTAAGTCGACTATTACCAACGACAATGTAATTAAGCATAAACGTTATTTGGATAATTTTTATGGAGGAAAGAGTGGTCTTGATAAATTCACACAAGATGAGAGTGCATTAATCAAGAAAACAATAGCTGACTATCAGGCGAGCTTAAAGTCAGGGTTACTTACTTCTTTAAAGTCAGAGGAGGCCGTGAGTACAAAGCTCTTAAAATTTGGTAGTGCTTCCGTTCCTTTATTCATCTCTGACAGCATTCCTAGTACTTTGGATAACAGTACCTGGGTAACCCAAAAAAAATTAATAAGTCCTGATGGTAGTACTTATTTACTGGGTGTAGGAAAACCTGACAAAAAGAATAACAATTTAGTTTCATTTATTGCCAGAGTTAATCCTGATGGTAAGGCAGGATGGATGCAAAACTACTCTTTCTCTATTGATAGCGCTGTTGTGGATGCCAATAACAGCATTCAATCTGCTATACTTACACAAGAGGGTTGTGCCTTTGTGGTTACCTCTACCCACATAACAAGACCAGAGAGCATTAATACTTTTGTTTATGTCACTGAAAAGAAAGAAGAGAAACTGAAAAAGCGATTAAAGGAGGTAAGCTTTTTACGCGATCTATTGTACGTAGAAGAAACCAACACCTTCGTACTCACTTTCAAAGGAAATGCTTTAATACAAAGTTTTACAGAGGAGGAAATGCTTTCCGTGCAATGCATTAATGTGTTGGGTGATTTGGTTTGGAGAAGAGATATTTCATTTGCGGGTACATTGCAAAACGTAGTACGGGTTCGTGATGGTTTTGTTTTGGCGGGTAATTTTACCTTACTGCGAGATAATGCCGGAAAGGAGATTAGAACAAGAATTGCAACAGGGCAAACTAATCCTTATTTAATTAAGCTTTCAGCCAGGGGTGATGTTCAGAAAATTTTGCCTCTGGTGAGTGATAAATCTATTTGTGTGGATCAATTGGTTAAAGTAAATGATGGATCACTTAACATATTGGCTTATGAAAGCACCTTTATCAATTCCAAGAAGGAATCTTTGAACGCAGAAACACTGAAACATGCCATGGTGAATTATGAGCTGCGTATTATTCTTTCTTCGTTGTAATACAATCTTGTAATACAATTTCGATCTGTCTCACATCAATCAGTCCGTGGTCATTCGACCAGGTGTTATAGATGTAGGTACTTATTTCAGCAATTTCTAAAGGCGTAAGGGATGGCACCCCAGGCATACGTTGGTTGTATAACTTGCCATTGACAAGTAGTTCACCTTCTTTGCCATGCTTGATCAGGCAAATCACTTCTTCTACATTTTGCATCATGAAGTCAGAACTGTCGATGGGGGGATAGACTCTTCCTAAACCTTTTCCACTTTTTTGATGGCAATTACTGCAATGGCTAGTGTATAATTTTTCCCCCTGAATATAATACTGCTGAAATTTTGTAGACCTGTTATCTGCGTTGTTAGTGTTGGGCGGAGAACAGCCTGCCATGCAGGCAACAAAACTTATAGCTGCAAGTCTAAGCATTAAGTAAGTCAGAAGATATTTATTTTTCCTGTGAGGCATATGCGCGCTGCAATTTTCTTACATCCCTGATAAGCTGATTCACACTTTCTTCCACGGTGCCATCGTAATTGCCTCTGATGCGTTGTTGTTTATCAATTAGTAAGAAGGCACCACTGTGTATAAAACCATCAGGTTCACTACTGTCTTCCATAGCTGTTGCGAAATAGCTGGTTTGTGCAATTTTGTAAATAGAGTCTTGAGCACCGGTTACAAAATGCCATTTACTGCTGCTCACACCCAAGCGCTCAGCAAAATCATGAAGTAAAGCCACTGTATCATATTCCGGATCAATGGTGTGTGAGAGAATGAGCACATCATCATCATTTTTTAATGAATCGTATACGCGAAGCATTTGCGTTTTCATAATCGGGCAAATGGTGCGACAAGAGGTAAAGAAAAAATCTGCGATATAGATTTTACCCTTAAAGGTGTCGTTGTTAACAAATACACTATCCTGGTTTACAAATTGAAATTTTGCAATTGTGTGAAAGATAGTATCACCATTGATCACTTCACGTTCACCATATACAGGCAAAGGCTTTTCAGAAATTTTTGTGCATGCTGTAAATAGTACAGCAGCAATAAATAAAAAAGAACTGATTTTTGTGAATTGCTTGTGGTGTAACATATTAACTTCTGTATTTTTTATAAATTCTCATACCGGCTACGATCATTAAAGTGATAACGATTAACCCTGCAAGTCCCCAGACCATGCTCAGGGCACTTTTTAGAACGATAAGAAAAACAATACTGATCAGAAAAAGAGTGGCTACTTCGTTCCAAAAGCGAAGTTGGTTGGAACTATAACGTGTGTTGCCTTTTTTTAATTGATTAAAAATGATTTGTAAAGAATAATGATACAAGTAAAGTAGAAAAACCAGCGTCAATTTAAGGTGCATAAAACTCAACTGTAACCAGTGTGGTTGATTGATCAGCATGGAGGTGCCCATAATCAACGTAATAATGGCGGAAGGCCAGGTAATACCAAACCATAAGCGTGATGCCATCAAGGTAAAGTTTTTCAGCAGAATACTTTTCTCTGGTTCTGTTTTATCAAAAGCCTCTCGCATGTAAATGAGCAAGCGCGGCATGTAAAACAAACCTGCAAACCAGGTAACGATAAAAATGATGTGAACAGCTTTTAAGTAATAGAAAGTCATGCGTTCAATGTAATCAAATCACCTTCTCTTACAACGCTATGGTCGATTGCGAGCAGGTTTTGTCCAAAGTAAATTTTATTATCTCTTTTTCTATAAGTAGAAAGCGTTCGCAAAGGCTCATCACTTTTTTGAGATGTATCCTGATCAACCGTAATGAGTACGCAACGGCTGCATGGTTTCACGCCCATAAAGCGATTCGTGCCAATACTGAATTCCTTCCAATGATCTTCTTCAAAAGCATTGCCACCGGTAAAAACAAAATTGGGCCTGAACCTGTTCATGGGTACTGCCGTTTCCAGTCTGCTATTCAAATCATCTAAGGATGCTTGTCCGATGACCAAGAAAGGATAACCATCGGCAAGACTAACATGTTCCGTTGTGGCATACCTACGATCTACAGCACGATCATTCTCTTCAGGGAAATACACAAGCTTGCAAGTAATGCCGAGCTGTTCAGTAAACCACTGACTGCTGGCAACACTTACTTCATAAGCCAATACAGTATCATCCCAGATGGTTACGGGCTGAGATTGTTGCACTTGCTGAGGCAGTAATGGTACGCTGTGTGATTGTTGTGTTTGCGTGTGTGTAATAATTATAGCATCACCAGCAATGCTTACTTTTAACAAGGCCATGATCGGATGCACCCTTTGGGTAAGAAATTTTCCGGCCTCATCCACCAGCATCCATCGCCTGTCGTACTGAAGTCCCTTTTCAAGAACGTTTGCCTGCTTCAAACGTATGCCCCCCAACGATTTTATAGGGTAAATCCATATTTCTGTAAGCCTTAACGCCTGCATGAAACTTTTCTTTTAAATTTAGTGCTAACATACGCAAAACCACCTTGCAGATGGCAAACACACAGGCGCTTTGGTATTTCGAGAGCGTAAATCTTTATAATATTCTTTGTCCGCATAAGACAAAGGACATGGACAAGAAGCATGAGTTTCGTGCCTTTAAGCGCGACCAGATTATCTACAGACCTGAAGAACCGTCTCAATACATTTATATGGTGGCCGAGGGAAGGGTTAAAATAGGCCACTACCTTGATGATGGAAAAGAAGTAGTTAAAGCTATTTTAACTAAAGGCGAGATATTCGGTGAACTGGCGCTGGCCGGTGAAGAGAAACGGACAGATTTTGCACAGGCCATGGATGGGGATACCACTATTTGCCCCATGAGTATAGATGATCTGAAAGCGCTGATGTGGGAAGATAAGGAGCTGAGTTTTAGGCTACTTAAATTGGTTGGCTTACGCCTTATGCGGATGGAACGCAAACTGGAGTTGCTCGTTTTTAAAGATGCCCGCACCCGCATTATTGAATTTTTACGGGATGCTGCATCCTGGAAAGGTAAAAAAGTAGGTTTTGAGACGATGATCCCTACTAAACTGACCCATAAAGACATTGCTGCGCTTACCGGAACCTCGCGCCAGACGGTAACAACCATTCTGAATGAGTTAAAAGAAAAGAACCTGATTTACTTCGACCGTAAAAAAATATTGATCCGCGATCTGGAGAAACTTGCTTAAATGGGTTTTTCTGCAGACTTTTATAGTCTATTAAGTCTATAGGAATTAAATATTTAATAATATGTCATTACGATTAGGAGACATTGCCCCGGATTTCACAGCCGAAACAACGGAGGGTGTAATCAATTTTCATGCGTGGTTAGGCAATAGCTGGGGGATTTTATTTTCTCACCCTGCCGATTTTACACCAGTGTGCACTACAGAATTGGGTGCTGTAGCCAAACTGAAACCGCAGTTCGACAAACGCAACGTAAAGGTATTGGCATTAAGTGCTGATCCACTGGAGTCTCACAAGAAATGGATAAATGATATTAATGAAACCCAACACACAACGGTTAACTATCCCTTAATTGCCGACCCTGAATTTAAAGTGGCGAATTTGTATGGCATGGTACACCCAAACGTGACCGATAAGTTTACGGTACGTTCTGTTTTTGTTATTGGTCCTGATAAGAAAGTAAAATTGACGCTTACTTATCCTGCAGCTACCGGCAGAAACTTTGATGAAATCCTGCGTGTAGTAGAAAGTCTGCAACTGACTGCAGACTACAGCGTGGCAACCCCCGCCAACTGGCAGCATGGCGAAGATGTAATCATAACGGCTGCCGTAAAAGACGAAGATATACCAGCGCGCTTCCCTAAAGGAGCTAAGCATATTAAACCTTATCTGAGAGTAACACCTCAGCCCAACCTGAACTGATTTATTTCATTAGTTTGTTTTTTAAGCAGAGCATGCACCTCCAAAGGGTGCATGACTCATTTTCGGCTTAACCTCTAAGAGCCAATCCGTCAGACCGCTGAATGCTGAATTAAACAGCGGTCAGACGGATTTTAGATAAAGCGCGGATTACCAATTTAAGCTTTAAGCTTTTTTATTTAAGTATATATCAATGGCCAGTTGCTTTAAGCGGCACATACACCACCCAAGGGTTCAGGACTCATTTTCGGCTTAACCTGTTTTTTCAACACTTCAATTTATTGCCAACACATCTCACTTTTTTAACCCTTAACGCTCATGGTAAAGGCGCGTACATTCGTATCGAAAACAATGTTAAAGCCAGTGAGAACGCTCATTTACCGTTTCGGAAGTAAAATACCACGCAATTTTTTAGAAAATGCATGGAGTCTTTTAGTGGCGCTGATTGCCATTTTATTATCGCTATTGCTGGGATCGTGCCAATCGGGTGACGACTATGTAAAACCAGAAACCAAACCCTTGCTGGAGGCGGTGTATGCATCGGGGTTTTTAAAAGCAAGTGATGAGTACATTGTGTTGGCAGAAGGTGAGGGGCGTGTACAGGAAAAATTAGTAAGCGATGGTGCCTTATTGAAAAAGGGTGATGCCATTTATATTTTAAGTGCCGACCAACCGGATGCGCGCTACCAGATTGCGAGACAAAATTTCGAACTGACAAAAAAAAATGCAGCGCCTGATTCACCGATTTTAGCGGAATTGTATTTTTCGCTAAACAGTTTGGCCACCAAAAAGAAATTTGATTCTATCAATTTCATTCGCTTTCAAAACCTGATGAACCAAAACGCAACCACGCGTGTGGAATATGATAGAGCTAAGCTTACGTATGAGAATTCAATCAATGAATACAATGCAGCCAAAAACCGGTTTAATAAAACTAAAAGTGATCTGACACTGGCTTTCGAAAATGCCAGACAACAATTATTAATCGCTGGTGATGATAGCGGCAGACAAGTTGTGCGCAGCTTAATGGACGGGCGCTTATTATCAACAAAAAAAGAAGTGGGTGAGGTAGTGCGCAGAGGCGAGCAACTGGCATTAATAGGTAAGGCTGACAGCTACTACTTACAATTGAGTGTTGATGAACAAGATATTCGCAAGTTACAAGTAGGGCAAAAAGTTCTATTCAAAGCAGATGCCTTTGCAGATTCGGTTTTTGAGGGAGTGGTTTCTAAAGTGTATTCATTAGTGGATACACGACAGCAATCTCTTCGCGTAGATGTAAGTATACCCGCTACTTTTCCATCCTCTTTTTCTGGCTTGGCTGTGGAGGCAAATATTGTTGTCAGAGAAAAGAAAGATGCCTTGGTATTACCCAAAAATCTGGTGCAAGGAGATTCCGTCTGGATTGAAAAAGAAGGTGAGCGTATGAAAATACAAATCACCAAAGGCATAGAGACAATGGATGAGGTAGAGATACTGAATGGTCTTGATAGCAGCAGTCGTGTTTTAAAGGTAAAGTAAATGACATCCTTAAAACTATCAGTACAGATTGCCTGGGTGCATTTAGTGAGCAAGCCCAAACAGACTTTGATTGCCATGTTGGGGGTGACCTTTGGTATAGGTATGTTCATTGCCATGGTAAGTATGATGACAGGTCTTAATGATTTGACAGAATCACTGGCCATGACTTCCTCGCCTGACATACGCATCTACCACGATGTAACTACTGAAAGAAAATCTATTGCGGAACAATTAAATCCAAATGGCATTACCAAAGTACACCATCAGAAACCGAAGAATGAATCTTTAAAAGTACGAGGTGCTGTTAAAATTGCTGAGCAAATTCGTAAACATCCTTTGGTAAAAGGGGCTTCTATTTTATTGAATTCACAAGTCTTTTATAACTATGGCCCCGTTCAACTTAATGGAACTATTGCAGGGGTAGATATTTTAGAAGAAGACAAACTTTTCGATTTGAAAAGTAAAATGAAAGAAGGGCAAATCGAAAATTTGATCACCAATCAGGATGGTATTTTAATGGGCACGGGGCTTGCTGCAAAATTGAGTGTGCGAACTGGCGATCGTGTTGTAATTACCACCCCACAAGGTTTTACCAAAACATTAAAAATAGTAGGGCTCTTCCAAATGGGTATTGGTGCAGTTGATAACGTGAAGAGCTACGCCAACCTGGGTATGGTGCAAACCATTTTAGAAAAAGATAAAAGTTATATAACAGATGTTAACGTTAAGCTCTTTGACTTCAAAAAGGCAAAAGCGGTAGCCCCTGAATTTCAACAGGCTTTTGGGTATAAGTCTGAAGATTGGGAAACTGCGAACGCCACCATGTTGTTGGGTGTCATCATCAGAAATATTCTTACCTATTCAGTAGCCATTACCTTGTTGATTGTAGCAGGCTTTGGTATTTACAATATTCTCAGCATTACAATACACAACAAAATGAAAGACATTGCCATTCTGAAAGCCATGGGTTTTGCCGGCAAGGATGTAAAACAAATATTTATGGTGCAATCCTTAGTGATTGGTTTTTTTGGCAGTCTCCTAGGCTTGCTAATCGGTTTTGTACTGTCGCTCCTTATTTCAAGAGCACCTTTTGATGGTGGAGATTTTTTAAGCATTGAACATCTTCCTGTAAACTTCAGCTCAACGTACTATATGATCGGGATAGTATTTGGTATTGTAACTACTGCCTTGGCGGGTTACCTCCCATCGCGTAAAGCAGCCAACGTAGACCCTATTGAAATTTTAAGAGGTTAAATAAATCATTGCATCATGGCAGTCTTAAAGGCGCATAAAATAAACAAGTACTTCTATGAACCAGAAAAGTTCCAGGTGCTGAAAGAGGTTGATTTAAGTGTAGATAAAGGTCAGTTCCTTGCTTTGGTGGGAAAATCAGGTTGCGGTAAGTCAACGCTCATGTATGTGTTGTCCACCATGGATACGCAGTACAATGGAGAACTTGAAATAGCCGGCACACGACTTACCGACAAGCCCCAGAATTTCTTAGCCGGATTCAGGAATAAACACATAGGCTTTGTGTTTCAGTTCCATTATTTATTACCTGAGTTTACCGTATTACAAAATGTTATGTTGCCTGCTTTAAAGTTGGGCGCAAAAAGTAAGGAAGAAGTAGAAGCAAAAGCGCTTGAAAAACTGAATATGTTAGGTATGCAGGAGCATGCCAGAAAGATGTCCTCTAAACTTTCAGGGGGACAGCAACAAAGGGTGGCCATAGCCCGGGCGCTCATCAATGATCCTGATATCATTATGGGCGATGAACCCACTGGAAACCTGGATACGTATAACAGTGACCTGGTTTTTGACATTTTTAGCGAATTAACTCATACGTATAAGCAAACTATTATTGCCGTAACACACGATGAAAGCTTTGCAAAACGTTCTGACAGGGTGGTGGAAATGAGTGATGGAAAAATTATCCATGGTTAAGAACGATTTTGTACACTAAACTGTAGTGGTAAACGACCGTATAAGTGTCATAACAGAAATTAGTGCATATGGAAAACAACATAAACATCAAAAACAGCATGCATCCATATCTTTTGCAGTTTAACTATGCCCTCAACAATTTCTCTAAATTCTTGGAAGAGGAGGGTAAAGAGAAGCGCAAGCGCAGATGGCATCATGCCGGACGAAAAGCTGCATGAATCGACAAAAGAGTATCGCCATTATAGGCGCAGGCATTGGTGGGCTCACCCTTGCCATCGCTTTGCACAGAAAAGGTATTCATGCAATCGTTTACGAGAACGCCTCTGAAATGAAATTTCTGGGTGCGGGATTGGCTTTAGCAGGAAATGCCATTCAATCTTTTAAAGCCATTGGACTGCAGGAGGAGGTACTCGCAGCGGGTAAAATTCTAAAAAAGCTTTCTATCAAAGATCATCGAGGGCGTGTAATTACTGCGGCCGATGCTGAATACATTAGTGCTAAGCTTAATATTGTTAATAACTTTGCTGTGCACAGGGCGGATTTGCATGAAGTGTTACTTCAACAACTTCCTAAAGAAAAGTTAGTGCTGGGCAAGCAGGCCATTGATTTTCAACAACACAACGATAGGGTACTGGTAAATTTTGCAGATGGTACTTCTGTAGACGCTGACTATGTAATTGCCTCAGACGGAATTCATTCCATCTTTAGAAAAAAGTTGGTACAGAATAGCGAACCACGCTATGCCGGCTACACCGCCTGGCGCGCAGTGATTGATCAATCAGAAACGGCACTCAACTTAGACGAAACATTAGAGACTTGGGGCAGGGGTAAACGTTTTGGCATTGTACCGCTGACCAATAACAGGATTTATTGGTTTGCAACGATGAATGCCAGTGCGAAAAATGAACGATTAAAAAACTTTACACCCCAGGATTTAGCGAAGGAGTTTGAGGATTTTCATTTGCCCATTCCTCAGGTTATTGAGGAGACTAAAAACGAACAACTCATCTGGTCCGACATTATTGATCTTGAGCCTTTAAAGAAATTTGCCTTTGGCAGAATTGTTCTCATGGGCGATGCCGCCCATGCCACCACACCCAACATGGGGCAGGGTGCCTGCATGGCCATAGAGGATGCAGCTATACTCGCCATCTGCATGAATGAAGAAAAGCAGATTGAAAAAGCCTTTGTCAACTTTGAAAAAAGAAGAATATCACGCACGACCAAAATTGTAAATGATTCGTGGCGCCTGGGTAAATTAGCGCAATTGGAAAACCCTGTATTGATTTCTTTGCGCAATGCTGCCATGAAAATGGTGCCTCAGAGTGTTACTGAAAAACAGGTAAGGTTTTTAAATGATATTTCTTTTTAGCTTTATACTGATTTCAAAAATGAGTTATTGATTACTTGGTGAACAATTTGCAGTAATGCTTGGCTATAAAAAAAAGAAGGACCTCTATCTGGCCTATGGCATCATCTTCGGGCTATCCATTATTGGCTTTTTAGTCCGTCTTTCAAAGTTTAACCAATTTTCCTTTTGGGGCCATGTTACTATTTATGCGGTTTCTTTAGTGCTGGTTATTGCCATATGGGAAGTAATCAGAAATATTGATCGCTATTTAAACAAGGTCTTACCCTTTGAGAGAAATATTCCACTGCGCATAACAGTGCAATTACTTGCTGGCGTAGTGTTAGGCTTGTTCATAAGGATAACTGTTTATTATTTTGGAGAACCGCTTCTGCCCTTTAAGCTGGATGAAATGTTTTCAGCAGCGATCTGGATAATCTATATAATGTTTCCAGGCGTTATTAACCTTGGATTTTTTACCTATCATTTTATTGTAAGATGGCGATTCTCTGTGATACAAAACGAGCGCCTGGAGAGAGAGAAGGCTCAAGTGCAGTTTGATAATTTAAAGAATCAGCTGAACCCACATTTTCTATTTAATGCTTTGTCTTCCCTCAATTCGCTGATCATGGAAGATCAGCGACTGGCATCTGAATTTGTACAACAACTATCCAGGGTATATCGCTATGTTTTGCAGTATAAAGATCAGAGCAGTGTAAACCTTACCACTGAAATGAATTTTATCCAACATTATGTTTCTTTATTGCAAACACGATTTAAAGAAGCGATCACAATATCCATAGAAGTAGATGAAGAAGCTAAAGAGCACAGAATTGTGCCTGTAACACTTCAGATTCTGATTGAGAATGCCATTAAGCACAACATCATCTCAGAAGACCAATCCTTGAATATTGAGATTTTCAATTCTGGTGATTACCTTGTAGTAAGTAATAATTTACAATTACGTAAACACGTAGAGTCATCTAATAAACAAGGCTTGAAAAATATGCAATCCTTATATGGATTTTTGTCAGATAAACCTGTACAAATTGAGCAGACAGATATTCGCTTTTCAGTAAAAGTACCTTTGTTATAGAGCATAAAATTAATCCACCCTAAAGCATGAATATTTTAATTGTGGAGGATGAACCCTTAGTGGCAAAAGACCTTGAACGATTAATACGCGAGGCTTTGCCAACGGTGGAGATCGTGGCGATTTTAGGAAGCGTTGTCGCTGCCAGACAATGGTTTGGAACTCATGCAATGCCCGATCTTATCTTCTCGGATATTCGATTGTCTGATGGTGTGAGCTTTGAAATCTATGAAACGCTTTCAATAGCTTGCCCCATCATTTTTACAACGGCTTATGATGAGTATGCACTGCGAGCTTTTAAAATTAATAGTATAGATTATTTACTAAAACCTATTGATGCAAAAGAGCTGGCCTCAGCCTTACATAAATACAAGGCTGTTAAGGATAGTCAAGTATTGCATGAACAATTACAAACACTCCTTTCTCGCTGGCAAGATGTGGCGGCTAAGCGCTACAAAGAAAGATTTCTGGCTTTGCAGCGCAATGCACTGGTACCCATTAATGAAAATGAAATAGCTTATTTCCATAAAAATGAGATCATTCACCTGCACACTGTAGCTGGCGATAAATTTATAAGTGAGCATCAAACCCTCGATGAAATTGAGCAATTGATCAATCCTAAGGTTTTCTTCAGGGTGAATCGCCAATACCTTGTGCACATACAGGCAGTCGGTCGTGTGAAGACGACCCACAAAGGATTGACTGTTGAATTAAAAGGTGCGCCTGGAGTGGAGATTGACATCAGTCGAGAGAAAGCCACAGCATTTAAAGAATGGCTTGCCTGAGGGGATTCTGAATTATTTATTTTAAGTTATTAAAATTGACAATTGATAATGAACAATTGTCAATATGTCCATCGTCTATTGACCATTGTCAATTATTCAAGAACCCATACACATTTCAAAAAAGCTACTTCTCCCAATAAGCTTTCACCGCTTCTTTCCAGTTGTCACCGTGTTTCAGGTATAAGGCAGTATTAATAAGCATGGCACTTTTTTCGTTGCCGATTTTTTCACCTACGTTAATCAGGGTGTCGTAGAATTTTGATGTGTCTTGTTTAGCCAGCATCAGTAATTGTTCTTCGATGCTGCCAGCGACTGGTGCAGGCGAGGCGCTTTCGTTTTGTTTTAGTTTATCGCTTAAAGAAGATGGTGTTACAATAGAAGAAGCTTCTTGTTTCAGAAACTGATCCAGGTCGTTCAGTGGATTTTTTTTCATGCTTCAGTAAGTTAAATTTTCTTTTAATACGTCTTCTCATCCCTGGTCTGTGTCCTCACAGACCAGTCCGAGATTTTATTATTTTAATCCTATTCCTTTCTCTGGTCTGTGTCTACTCCCCGGTCTGTGTCCTCACAGACCAGCACCTGGTTTTAATATTTTAGTTCTATTACTCTGTCTGTCTCAACTCCAATTCCCTGGTCTGTGTCTTCACAGACCAGCATCATGCTTTACTATTTCGGTCTGTGAGGACACAGACCGAGGAAAGAATAATATGCTATAAGTTTTTTAATATTTCTTTCATCACTGGTGTATACTCTTGCTCAGCATGCATCGTACTGAAATTAACATAAGCATTTTTTTGAGGCACCATAACTTCCAGCACCTTCGCACTCACTTTGCTCAGAGTTTCCTGAACGGTTTTTAGTCGGGTGAAGCTGTGTATGCGATTGGGGAGTACCAATATTTTTAAACCTGTATTGATACTTCTGGCAGGCATCAAATCGGTGACAGTCTGATAGGTAACCAGTAAATCATTTTGCGTTAAACTCGTGGGTACGATCACCGCATTACTTACCAGGCAGAGTTTTTTAATGCCTTCATCGGTAGTCTTACCGGCACTGTCAACAATAATGTAATCGTATTGTGCTTTTTCTTTTATTGACTGAAGTTCATCCGCAACATTATTATCCTGCGATCCGACAATATCAAAAGAAGTGGTGCCACTCTCCTGGGCAGCCTCCATCTTGCGTAGGGTATTCAGGGTATAGTTCGTGTCGGTTTCCACCAGCATAACCTTTTTACCTGCTGCATGTAGGGATGTAGCCAGGTTAATGGCATTAGTTGTTTTACCGGTGCCGCCTTTTCGGCTGATGAAGGAGATTATTTTCATTCAGTCAAAATTTAAAATTTCAGATTCAGCATTGAAAGTCTTGCGACTAAGTTACACCAATTTTGAATCTGAAATTTTAAACTTTTACTTAAATCGAGCGATTAAAATCGAAGCGCTCCAGGTAATCCGCCACTCTTCTTACCAGACTACCGCCCAAAGCGCCATCTACCACACGGTGGTCGTAAGAGTGTGAAAGGAACATTTTATGACGTATGGCAATGCTGTCCCCATAAGGAGTTTCAACGACAGCAGGCTTTTTCTGCACTGCCCCCAAGGCCATAATGGCTACCTGAGGCTGCATGATAATGGGCGTACCCATTACATTGCCAAAAGAGCCAACGTTAGAAACCGTGAATGTACCACCACTTAAATCATCTGGTTTCAACTTGTTTTCGCGTGCACGTTTAGCCAGGTCGTTAACGATTTTGGCTAAGCCACTCAGGTTGTACTGATCTGCATTTTTAATAACAGGCACAATCAAATTGCCGCTGGGCAAGGCAACGGCCACACCGATGTTAATATCTTTTTTCTTAATGATGCGATCGCCATCCACCTGTACATTGATCATCGGATAATCTTTGATGGCCTGTACAATGGCTTCAATGAAAATAGGGGTAAAGGTCAAGGCATCGCCTTCACGTTTCTGGAAGTCATTCTTCCACTTATTTCTCCAGTACACAATGCTGGTTACATCGGCTTCAACAAATGAAGTGACATGTGGAGAGATGCGTTTGCTGTCTACCATACGCTCAGCAATCATCTTGCGCATGCGATCCATTTCGATAATCTCATCACCGGCATTGATGCTGGCAGGAACTAACGGAGCAGAAGGCGTAGGGCTGACTGCTGTTCTGCCATTGGCAACAGGAGCCGGTGCAGCCACAGCCTGAACTACCGCACCTAGTTTACGATTGGCCATATAGGCCATAATATCTTTTTTAGTAACGCGGCCTTCCTGACCTGTACCGGGAATACTTTCTAATTCAGCAACCGCTACACCCTCTTCTTTGGCAATGCTTTTTACCAAGGGCGAATAGAAACGGGAAGCAGATTTGAAATCGCCAATATGGGCACCGTTACCATTGCTTGCTACTGGCGCAACTTCTTTGGCCGGTGTTGCCGCAGGGACTGTTTCAACTTTCGGGGCCGCAGGCGTTTGTGTGGCCTCTCCTCCGGTTGAAATAATGGCAATGGCACTACCTACTTTTACAACCTCGCCCTCTTTGGCCAGAATTTGCTGTAAAATACCGGCATGGGTAGAAGGCACTTCCGTATCTACCTTATCAGTAGCTACTTCCAACACGCTTTCGTCCTGTTCAATCTTATCGCCCGGCTTTTTTAACCAGGTTAAGATTGTTGCTTCCATAATGCTTTCGCCCATCTTGGGCATGATCAGTTCTACATTTGCCATCGGTTCAAACGATTGAATTGGGTCAGCAAGTTAATAGTTTTTGATATGCTTTTACAGCTTTCATCGATTCAATAAGCAATTGGCTCAGGCACGGAAAATTCTTGGTAAACATGCCATTATGAACGAATTATGTTTCAGTTTTTTAGCCTTTTACAGGTGATTCTTTGATTCCCAGTCGTATTAAATTAAGTACGGCCATAGAAGAAAGCTGAATGTTGAGGTGGCGTTCTTTGGCCAGTTGAAGTTTTTTGGTGATCACACGTTCTCCATTCGCAAGCGCTATCCACACGGTACCCACGGGTTTTTCAGGGGTGGCACCTCCGGGCCCTGCAATGCCACTGGTGGCTACTCCTATACTGGTTTTGAATTTTTCGCGCACCAAAGTTGCCATTTCTATAATGGTTTGTTCACTCACGGCACCAAACTGGTTCAGCGTTTCTTCCTTCACGCCTAGCTGAGACATTTTTATGTCGTAAGAGTAAGGGATTATGCTGCCTTGAAAATATTCTGAACTGCCCGGTACACTTGTAATCATATGCGACACTTTGCCACCAGTACAACTTTCTGCAATGGACAGCGTCAAATTACGTTCCCTAAGCATGTTGCCGATCACAACTTCAATAGGTTCTTCGCCATATCCATAAATATATTGATCGATTAGTTGTTTAAGGGCTATTGTTTGTTTTTCAGCTTCTTCTTCCAGTGCTTTTAATGAGGATCCAAAGCAGGTTAATCGCAACTTCACTTCACCTAAACTGGGTAAGTAGGCCAACCTGATATGCGGGGGCAAAGCGTTCTCCCAATCTTTAATTTTTTCAGCCAGAAAAGATTCTCCTTGTCCGATGGTGCGAATCACTTTGTGGTAAATGACGGGTAAATCGAATTGCTTTTTGAGTCGAGGTATAATTCTTTCCTCCATCATCTTTTTCATTTCGTGGGGCACACCGGGCATAGATACAAAAACTTTGTTGCCTTTATTGAACCACATACCAGGTGCTGTACCTACGGGATTCGTAACCTTCTCGCACGCACTGGGCAAGGCCGCTTGCATTCTGTTCAATTCAGTGAGTTCCCTTCCGCGACTTTTAAAAAACTCGGTGACTTCAGCCAAGGCTTCTTCGTTCATCACTAGGTCGCAGGTAAAATATTTTGCCAGACAAGGTTTAGTCAGGTCGTCATTGGTAGGACCAAGGCCGCCCGTAATCAAAATAATATCGGCTCTCTCTTCTGCTTCTTTAAAAGCCTGTAAAATTTCTGATTCAATGTCTCCTACAGAGGTTTTCCTTACGACCCTGATGCCTATGTTGCCAAGTTCAACCCCCATCCATTGCGAATTGGTGTCCACAATCTGTCCATACAAAATTTCATCGCCTATGGTCAGGAGTTCTGCTGTTACTTGCTTCATAAGATATTGCAAAATGTAAAAGTGATCTCAATATTTTACTGTTCAAAATTATTGTGGGAATAAGTTTGGTGAGTAATCGCTCTAAAAAGACATACCCTTATTTATGGTACTTTAGTATCATTCTGTATGATATTCAATTCATCATCACAATAAACACAACTACATTCGTTAATTCGCACGATTATCGTGTCGTGGCCACAAAATGTTTATTTATGGTGAGAGTTTTTATAAGAAAGCTCTATATGCTATTGATTCATTTAATGGTAAAATGGGCTAGCTCTCATACCTACAAAGATGATGATTGAAAGTATCTTAGCAGATACCGATTGCTTTTTATTATTTTTAAATAAATAGTTACAGCATGCAATTCTCTGCATTAGACAGACAAAAAGAAATCTACCTGAATGGATTTAATGGACAAGGGCCAATCATTCCTATAAGCAATAAGGCCTTAGAGGAGGCAGCACAGAAACGTATCAGTAAAAAAGCCTTTGCTTATATCGCTGGGGGTGCTGGTGTAGAGTCTACAGTTAAAAGAAATATTGAAGCATTTGAGCGCTATGCTATTTTACCACGCATGTTGCGCAATGTAGGTGAGCGCGACACTACTATCTCACTTTTAGGAAAACAAAGAACATCACCCTTCCTGCTTTCACCGATAGGTGTACTTGAAATGGTGCATGCCCAAGCCGATTTAGCTGTAGCGCGGGCAGCGGCTTCAATAGGGGTGCCTTATGTTTTCTCTAATCAGGCTTCGTTTCCTATGGAAAGTTGTGCGGCCGAGATGAAAAACGCAGCACATTGGTTTCAATTGTATTGGAGTAAATCTAAAAAACTGGTAGCCAGCTTTGTGCAACGGGCAGAAAAATGTGGATGCGAAGCCATCGTGGTTACCCTGGACACAACCATGTTAGGTTGGCGTACGCGCGACCTTGAACTGGCTTACCTTCCTTTTTTAGAAGGGAAGGGAATTGCACAATACACTTCAGATCCTGTGTTTCAACAACTCATGGATGAAACGAGTATAGTAAAGGCTAAACGAAAAATTACTTTGCAAACAATTAGGGGACTAATACAGATGGTTAACAACTATCCTGGTACTGGTTTTTTAAAGAAATTGAAATCAGGCAGGCCTTTAAAAGCAGTGCAAACATTTACCAGCACCTATACCAATCCTTATACTACCTGGGAAGATCTTCAGTTTTTGAAAACCCTCACCAAACTTCCCATCTTTATAAAGGGTATTCAACATCCTGATGATGCACAAAAGGCAATTGATTATGGTGTAGATGGCATTATTGTTTCTAATCACGGTGGTCGTCAGGTAGATGGAGGAGTGAGCACAATAGAAATGCTTCCCGCAATTGCTAAAGTGGTGCAAAAAAGAATTCCTGTATTACTTGATAGTGGAATTCGCGGAGGTGCTGATGCTTTTAAGGCTATGGCATTGGGAGCAGATGCTGTTTGTTTGGGCAGACCTTATGTGTATGCCCTGGCATTGGCAGGTGAGGAGGGAGTAAGGCAACTGCTTTTAAACTACAGAGCTGATTTTGAGTTAACCATGGCCCTAAGTGGCTGTAAATCAGTAACCGAAATTAAGACAACAACACTCCTAAATGCTTAGCCGATTTAAGCATTTCTTACTTAACTTGCCCTTCAATTCAAACGTATGAAATGGCTGTAAAACCATTTTTTCAATTGAATCAATAACAAGCTTTACTATACAATAGCTGGGAGCTGAAATACCGCTTGGATAAGCAGACACTTGACCTTAAATAAAATTAGTAACTCATGAAATATATAATAATCGCATGTTTATTGGTGTTATCTGCTTGCACCAGCACACAAATAACGCAGGCATTAAATGAAGTAAGCAAGGCCACCACAACAGAAAAGGCGCTGACCACCGCAGAAGTCGGACAAGGTTTAAAAGAAGCCTTGATCAATGGAATTAGCAAGGGCGCTGATCGTGTCTCGCAAATGGATGGTTATTTTAAAAACCCGGAGATCAAAATTCCGTTTCCACCCGATGTAAAAAAGGTAGAAGATAAATTGAGACAGATTGGTTTAGGTAATGATGTCGATAGATTTATTATGACCTTAAATCGTGGCGCTGAGGAAGCCGCAAAAGAGGCTAAGCCAATTTTTGTTGATGCCATTAAACAAATGACCATTGAAGATGCCTGGGGTATTTTAAAAGGGGAGGATAATGCAGCGACCAGTTATTTGCAACGCAGCACTTCAACACAACTAAAAGCCAAATTTAAACCTGTAATACAAAATTCATTAGATAAAGTGGGTGCGGCCCGTTACTATGCCGATCTGGTGAACACTTACAACAAAATTCCGTTTATTGAAAAAGTAAATCCGGATTTGAATGAGTATGCAACAGACCTTGCCATGAAAGGACTTTTCATGCAAATAGCTAAAGAAGAAAAAAACATCAGACAAGATCCCGTAGCACGCACAACCGATTTATTGAAACGTGTTTTCGCACAAGCAAAATAAAAACCTAATAGAAATATCTTTTATGAATCTATACAACAAACACAAAGACGTTCTGAATAAAGCGATTGATGCTTTGCACCACCGCACTTTCTATGCAGCTTACCCGGAGCATCCGGCACCAGCCATTTATGGGGAAACAGCGGATGCAGACGGCCAGGCAAAATTTAAAGCCAGCGTTGGAAAAAAATTTGAAGAGCTGAAGCAAAGCAATCCGGAATCATGGGCTGGACAAGAGGAGTCTCCCTACTTGCAAGACACATTAAAAATTACATACCCTGCGTATTCATCACTAACACTTATTGAAAAATCGAAAGCTGCTTTTCATGCATGGCGCAAAGTAAGTGTTGAAGATCGTGCCGGTATTCTGATTGAATCTTTAGAGCGTATGAAGTCACGCTTCTTTGAAATAGCCTATGCAACGATGCACACTACCGGTCAGGGTTATATGATGGCCTTTCAGGCTTCAGGGCCACACGCAGCCGATCGTGCCTTGGAAGCGATTGCTTCTGGTTATGAGGAATTGCAGCGTTTCCCTA
This sequence comes from Chryseotalea sp., assembly GCF_057350905.1. Classification (NCBI taxonomy): domain Bacteria; kingdom Pseudomonadati; phylum Bacteroidota; class Cytophagia; order Cytophagales; family Chryseotaleaceae; genus Chryseotalea; species Chryseotalea sp. The sequence goes on from NZ_JBMRCF010000019.1 coordinate 40,078, forward strand.
AAACTGCTTTATGGGATAAGCCTATGGGTAAGTTTAACATTCAATTAAATAAAGAATGGAGAGCTATACCTAAAGGTGTTTCAGTAGTAATTGGTTGCTCAACTTTTCCAACCTGGAATACAGTGCCGGGTATGTACGCGAGCTTGATAACGGGCAATCCTGTAATTATAAAACCACATCCGGGGGCTATTTTGCCTATTGCTATTGTTGTTGCTGAATTACAAAAGGTATTGGTTGAAAATAATCTTGATCCCAATATCTGTCAGTTAGGCGTTGATACTTTTGATAAGATGATCACCAAAGAATTGGCTGAGCACAAAGATGTGAAGGTGATTGACTTTACGGGTAACTCAGTTTTTGGATCTTACCTGGAGGCCTTACAAGGCAAAGCAGTGTTTACAGAAAAAACAGGTGTAAACTCTGTAATTCTTGATTCTGTAGAAGATGCTGATAAAGTGGCGGCCAATCTTGCTTTCTCTTTGTCGCTTTACAGCGGACAAATGTGTACCGCACCTCAGAATTTTTATATTCCTGAAAGTGGCATTAAAACACCAACCGGTGTACTTTCTTTTGATGAGTTTGCCAAGAAGATAGCCGATAACATCAATGGCCTGGTAGATAATCCTAAAGCCGGACCTTTTGTGTTGGGTGCAGTACAAAATAAAAAGACAAGCGAAAGAGTAGCCGGTGCTGATAAGTTAGGCGGGAAAGTAATTCTGGCATCCCGCACTTTCGAAAACCCGATGTTTAAAACAGCACGTGTTGCAACGCCAGCCCTACTGGAAGTTGATGCAAGTAAAAAGGAGATTTTCAGTAAAGAGCTTTTCGGCCCTATTGCCTTATTGATTAAAACAAAAAATACGGATCAGTCTATTGCACTGGCGCAAGAGATGGCCATGGAGCATGGTGCGATCTCTTGTGGTGCCTATACCACTGATGCCGCAGTAAGAGAAAAGATTGCAGATGAGATGGCCCTGGCAGCAACGCCTGTTTCTTTCAACCTCACAGGTGGTATCTACATGAATCAGAATGCTGCCTTTAGCGATTACCATGTTACTGGTGGCAATCCTTCAGGCAATGCCTCCTTTACCAACCCGGAGTTTATCAATAAACGATTTACCTGGGTAGGTCATCGGGAGCCTGTTAAAGCTTAATTGCACAAAAAACAACTTTAAAAAAGGTCAGTCGCAAGGCTGACCTTTTTTGATGAGTGGATATGAACTTATAATGCGAATACTGAAATTTGCGTTACCTCTTCGCTTATTATTTATTACCGTTTCATAATGGAGAAAGCTGATTATACAGACTTAGAGAAACAAAAAAAACAGCTTGTTGCCTATGAACAAGAGCTAAATGAACGAACAGAAGAACTGGAGGCGCAAAAAGAAGAGCTTACAGCGGCCATTGAAGAACTTGTAAAGATGAATAATTACCTGAATGCAACGCTGGCAGAATTGCAGGAGCGCAATCAGGAACTCGATCAGCTTGTTTACAGGGCTTCACACGATTTTAAAACACCCATCACTTCAACCCTTGGCCTTGTCCATTTACTAAAAATGGAGCCCATGTCGCCAACCCTAAAAGAATATGTTCATCGCATTGACCTCTCCATGCGACAGATGAATGATTTCCTCAAGTCACTCTCTCTTTTTACACAAGCGAGTTTAGAGGAAGTGTTTTACGAGCGTGTTTCGGTAAGAGATTTGGTAATGAACGCAAATGAACGCCTTCAATACCTGGAAGGTTTTAATCTTGTCGAATTTCAAATTGAAATTGATAAGGATCTCGTCATTAGTACAGATGCTATTCTGGTAAGTGAAGCATTGAAAGCAATTATCACCAATGCTGTTATTTTTAGAGGTTTGGAAAAACCATTTGTCCGTATAACGGCATCGGTAGTTAATGAAAGACTCGAAATTGTAGTGGAGGATAATGGAGAAGGCATGACTGATGAGGTTATGCAGAAAGCTTTTAATATTTTTTATCGAGGATCAGAGAAATCGAAAGGGAGCGGTCTTGGTCTGTACATGGTGAAGAAAATAACACAGCGGCTTGGAGGTCAAGCGCTATTAAAGCAATTGAGTAAAGGCCTGCGTGTAAGCATCAGCATACCGATTGATCGCCCTTAGCTATTGTTTTTTTAAGTGCATCCAGTTCCTGTTCAAGTCTTTGTACATAGGTGAGGGTGTCGCTGAGCATAAGACGTTGCGAGTCGTGGCGTTCATTTAAAAAAGCGATTTCCTCTTCCAGTGCTTTTGTTTTCTGGCAGTACTCTTTTTGTAGAAAGTCAAATTTTTCTTTGTACTCGATTTCAAGCTGCTGCCTTTTTAGGGCTTCGTCTGTTTTTATTTTTAATAAGGCAACTTCGTACGCTTGCTGGAGTTTGGTAATTCTACTTTCATAATCGCTTTGAAGCGAAAGTATTTTTTCCCGCAGTATATCTTCACACACTTTACGTGTCGACTCGTCCATGCTACTCCAAGATTTACCGTTATTTTTCTATCGCTTCTTCAATTGAATCAGCGTATTGAATATCCATATCCTTATACTTTCCATTGGGGAAAATAGACTTTATCCGATCACGACCAATTTTTACACTTTGCTTGAATACATCATCGGCTGGCAAAATTTTACGGTGTACTTTTAAGCCCAAGCCAAACATTTTTTCTTTCCACTCCACGAAATACCATTCCATAGAAGGTTGGTGAAACACTGTTAATTTTCTTTTGTCGAAAATCAGTTTAGTAACAGGTTCTTTCGCAACACTATCACCTATATAATTAAAAATTGTTTTAAAATCTTCTATTGGAATATAAGAAGTGGTTGCTTCTACGATCATCACCCCGGTATTCCCGACTACGCGTAATATGTTGGCATGCTTAAAGGACTTCTCAATAATCATTTCTTTGTTCATTTCTAACTTCATTTCCGTCATCTTAATGTAATAACCCTGTGTCGGATGAAATGTTTAATAAACGTTAAACAAAATGAGTTTATAGCGTAAATCTTAATCTAGATTAAGAACAATTTTATATTTCAAATTTGAATTTAAAATTGTGAAAAGGTATAAAATAAAAAAGGTGGGTTAACATGTTAACCCACCTTTTTTGGAGTAGTATAGATTTATTTAGCGGTAGTTGATCCGCCCTTACCTGAACCTGAAATCGATTGACGCATTTCAGTATCAGCTTGTACATTTTGCATTTTGTAGTAATCCATTACACCGAGGTTTCCGTTAAGGAAAGCCGCAGCGATAGATTTAGGAATTTCAGCTTCTGCTTCAATTACCTTCGCACGAGCCTCTTGCGCTTTTGCTTTCATTTCCTGCTCTACAGCAACTGCCATTGCTCTGCGCTCTTCTGCTTTAGCCTCAGCTACTTTTAAGTCAGCACTTGCCTGATCGATTTGAAGTTTAGCACCAATGTTTGCACCCACATCAACATCAGCAATATCGATAGAGAGAATCTGGAAGGCAGTACCTGAATCCAAACCTCTTGATAAAACAAGCTTGGAGATTTTATCAGGATTTTCTAACACTTCTTTATGCGATTTGGCTGAACCGATAGAGGTAACAATACCTTCACCGACACGGGCTAAAATAGTTTCTTCACCAGCACCACCAATCAGTTGCGAAATGGATGCGCGAACAGTTACCCGTGCAATCGCAATTACCTGAATACCATCAGCAGCCACAGCTGCTACTTTAGGAGTAGTGATTACTTTAGGATTTACAGAAATCTGAACAGCTTCAAATACATCGCGACCCGCCAGATCTATAGCTGTCGCTTGTTTAAAGTCCATTACAATGTTGGCCTTCTCCGCAGAGATAAGGGCGCGGATTACTTTAGGTACATTACCACCTGCCAGGTAGTGAGTTTCCAGGTCTGTGGAGGTAACTTTTAAGCCGGCTTTAGTAGCAGTAATCAAAGAATCGACTACTATACGTGGTGGCACCTTACGAATGCGCATGAAAACGAGTTCAAACAACCCAACCTTTACGCCCGAAAACAGGGCTGTGATCCAAAGATTAATAGGTACGAAATAAAGAAAGGTAAAAAAGAGGACGATACCTCCCAGAACGACAAATAGTAATGCTGCTGCTTCCATAGTTTATTTTTTTGACTGTGCTTATGCTAAGTCATTCAAAATGAGGGCCTTTTGAGTATTATCAGGGCCATTCAAAGAAAATGAGTCTTAACAGCAAAGCAAGTTAACCGATTTGTTCCACAATGACACCCGCCTGTGAAACTTCTTTTATTCGAACGCGCACACCGCTTTCAATGTAGCCGTCCAGGGAATTAACTTCCACAACGCGTGAATTGAATTCAGCCTTGCCCATGGGCCTTAAAACTGAAATGCTGATGCCTTCTTCGCCTACGGAAAAACTTTCGTTTAATCCTTCATTGAATTTACTGCTGATGGTATTCTTGTTGGCGAACTTATTCCAGGCACCACTTCTAAAACTGAAGTAAAGCAGCAAACCTAAACCAGCAAGGGTTGAGATAAGGGTATAAAAGCCAATGGTACTTCCAAAGGCCCAATAACTAAAGCCAATGCCAGCCATTGCCAGTATTAATCCGAGGATACCAACAACCGTTGTGCCAGGTATAAAAATAACTTCTACCACCAGCAGCGCTAAACCGGCTAATATCAATAAGCTAACAATTAGTGTCATGTTGGTATGTTATAATGAAAAGTAATTCTATGGCTAGTATCTGTTTTGTGCTTGCGAGAAACCTTGATTAAAAATTCCTAATCAAAAGGAACATGCACGTGCTTTTCAGCATGGTAAGAAGAGCGAACCAGGGGTCCGGACTCTACATACTTCAACCCTCGCTTCAAGCCTTCTTCTTTATACATGGCAAAAGTATCGGGGTGAATATATTCCGCTACCTCCAAATGCATTTTAGTCGGCTGCAAATATTGCCCCAGGGTTAAGATCATTAAACCATGGGCAACAAGATCGTCCATGGCTTTAAAAACCTCTTCTTTGGTTTCGCCTACGCCCAGCATAATGCCAGACTTGGTGCGTTTGCCAGCCTCTCGTATGCGTTTAATTTCTTCAAGACTTCTTTCGTATTTGGCTTGTGGTCGTACCCTGCGGTACATACGCTCCACCGTTTCCATGTTGTGGCTCACTACTTCCTGTCCGCCTTCAATCATGCGATACAAAGCCTCCCAGTTTCCTTTTACGTCAGGTATCAGGGTTTCAATAGTGGTCTCGGGTGATAATCTTTTTGTTTCAACAACGGTCTGATACCAAACTTCAGCACCACGGTCTTTTAATTCATCTCGGTTTACTGAGGTGATAACAGCATGTTTTACACCCATTAATTGTATCGCCTCAGCCACGCGAAGAGGTTCTGCAGTATCATACTCGGTAGGTCGGCCGGTAGCCACAGCGCAAAAAGTGCAACTGCGGGTACAGACATTGCCAAGAATCATAAAAGTCGCTGTACCTGCTCCCCAGCACTCGCCCATGTTCGGACAATTGCCGCTTTCGCAAATCGTATGCAGCTTATGGCCATCAACAATTTTGCGGACATTCGCATATTCAGGCCCAACGGGGAGTTTTACTCGAAGCCAATCGGGTTTGCGTCTGCGGTTTTCGGGGGCAATTACAGGTAGTTCAATCATTTTTGAATAGACTTAAGACTTAAGTAGCAAGACATAAGAAAAACGGCCTGTTTACACTTACCGCTTGCTACTTATGTCTTACTACCTATTTATTTGCCAATAAGTTCCTTATACTGCGCTGCAGAAAGCAGGTCTGAAGGAGAACCTTTCACTTCAACTTTTACCATCCATCCTGCACCGTACGGATCTTCATTTACTTTTTCAGGATTGCCTTCTAAAACGGAGTTTAATTCAATCACTTTTCCGGCAATCGGCATGTACAAGTCAGAAACAGTTTTAACCGCTTCTACCGTTCCAAATACATCCCCATGATTGATTTCCTGGCCAACCGTGTTGATATCAACATAAACGATATCGCCTAACTCGCTTTGTGCAAAGTCGGTAATGCCGATAGTTGCGGTGTTGCCTTCAATTTTAACCCACTCGTGGTCTTTGGTGTACTGTAGTCCGTCAGGAATATTCATGGTTGTATAATTTGATCCCCAAAATTAAGGACAAAAGACGAACGACAGCAGCCGAATATAAATTAATTAGAGGGCGCTGGTAAAGTTATTTCCTCTATTTAGCTAGGAGCCATCGACCACGAGCCTTTAGCTGTGCAGAAAAAAGGGTTTGTAGCAGAAGGATTTAAGAAAGACACCCATTAGCAAGTCAATTACTTATTGTGCCAGGTTAAACCTAACCTGGGCGCCAAACTTGGTAGTGGCTCTGCGGAAGTTGTTAGATACTTTCGGGTCGATGATATTGCGTTCAAAATACATTTGAATCTGCAATTTTTGGTTTACGGAATAGCTAATGTTGGGTCTCAGCTGAAAATTGACATTGCCGCTGGTGAACAGGTTCTCCTCATTGATTTTTCGTTGAAGGGTACGGGTGTCTGAAACAGTCAGGTTCATTCTGAATGTGACATCATTTTTAAGCACAATCGTACGTCCTTGAGACCTGAAGGGGAGTTTCAAATTGTTTTTTGTATAACCCAATTCTACGGCTACATCTTTTGCGAGGGCCTCAGTTATCTGCGCATTGGTAATGTTCAGCGCCAGATCGCGTTTGGTTTTATACTCCAGACGGGCCGACACACGACTTTTTGTACGCATGTTAATACCAATCAGTGGTTGAAATTGTTCCGACATCGTTACACCAGAAATAACGTAAACCGGAATTAAATCCCCCTGCTCATTTTCCTGGCTACCGTAGAAGCCATTGTTATAATCACTGATGGGTCTTTCAAGTCCATTGAAGCCGGCCTCGTTATATCGCTGTGAATTGATGTATTCTGTTACCGCATAGGTTGACTGATAAGCATGCGACAGTGTAATGGATTGGAAAATATTACTGAAGAACTTGATCTTATTAAGCCCTGTATAATCTATGCGCCAGTTAGGTAATGGTGTTTGAGGGAAAGGGGAAAGTCCGAGTGTGTTAACATCTTTTCCTGTGTAAGCACCAATAAAAGCAGGTATCAATACATCCTGTGAAGTAGTGTCGTAACCTTCATTGCCGGTAATGCCTATGAATTTATTTCTTATTAAAAGGAGGTTCTCTTCAAATTGCTGGAAAACTTCTGAGACGGTTTCTCCATTACTTTTTACAAAAGAAGTATTCAGCATAATCGTAGAAATCCTGTAGCTGCCTCTTCGGGTAGGGCTTAATGATTCGTAGCCATTAGAGGCTTCTTCGTAACGATAGATCTCCGTATAGGTCTCAGAATTCTCACGTTTTACTTCCAGCTGAATTTTAAAATCGGTGGCTGGTTCTATCATGGCCCGGCCGCTCAGGTTAATATTTTTGGTTTGTGTAAAAGGCAATGAAAGTGAAGTAGAGTTGGTGAGCCAACCATTGGCTCCAGCTTCTTTACGAATGTTCGGATCCTGATCTCCCAACACAAAGCCCCATCCAGGTGAAGTAAATACTTCATCCATACCAAAAAACTTAGGTGTATTGGCAAAGCCAGGCAGTATGGTGCCTTCATTTTGTGAGTAGGTTCCGTTTATAGAGCGCACCGACATTAACAAGCGCGCTATACCTGTTAATAGCTGAGGAGGTTTGGGCAAGGTGTCAGCAGGATCAGGCTTGGTTTTTACCTGAGGATTTTTTGGTTTAGGTGGTGGTGGTGTATTTAGTTTTTTAAGAAAGGCTACTTTATTATACAGTTTTACAAAATCGATTTTACCTGTTAGCTGTTGATCGCGGCTGTTTTGAATGGTGTGTTTAAAATCAAGACTGTCAGGTTCATCAAGTTCATCGGGTCCAACTAATTCATCGGGTCTGTTTAACAAGCCGGCCTTCCAATTGTAGCTTACATTGTAACGATACTCTGCCCCCAGCCAGTCCGTTAGCGGTAGTTTGTCGAGTGGTAATACATAGTTTACCGTAACACTCTGATCAAAGTTTTTCATACGGCCCAGTTTTTTAAGATTTGTTATAACTGAGTCGCGATACTCTTGCGCGGTCACCTCTCTGTTCAACACGGTTGAATAACCCCCCAGCGGGTCGGTGTCGAATTCGTCAACAATAGCTGTGGCGCGCGCGGTGTAATCAAGGCTTAGTCCTTTGCTTAAATTCCAGCGCATGTTATACGATCGGTTGAAGTTGAAATACTTCAGGTAATTAGGGGAGGAGTTGAAGCCATCATTGCGATAAACAATTTTGCTAAATGATCGATCCAGGTCAGCACGTAAATTGATACTTGATGGCAACAAACTAAAATTAAAATCTTTGATCAGTTTAAGGTATGGAGAACTGAACATCTTCATTTTTTTGAAAGGCTCGATACCGGTGGCTTTTGGTGAGAAAGTGTAGGCCACGCTGCCTTTGTACATACGTTGTGTGCTTTCTTTCAGCGTAAAACTTCTTCTTGAGGCCTCAGCGTATGCATAGCTGAAAGAGAAATTTTCAATATCATAGATGTGGCTTTTGGCATCCTTCTTCACCTTCGTTTTTCGAACATTGGTAAAGTTTATACCTCTTCGCTCTTCCACATCACGAATTGTATTCAGGTATTCTTCTCTTTCACTTTCTGTTTCAAAAGAAGCAAGTGCAGCATCAATTTTTAAATCGGGATTGGCCGGATCAAACTGGGGCTTTATTGTAGTGTTCTGGTAGCTCACCAGCATCGGAATTTTAATGCCGTGATTACCGGGCAATAATTTATCTGCGTTTACGGTAGCGGTTAGGTCGTAAGCAGTACGCTCCTCGCGGGCACGTTCGTTAATTTTTGAGTTGATGCTTCCAAAACCAAAAGTGTTGTAACGTAGGGTGCCGCTCACCGTAGCAAAATCAGCCAACTTGGCTGTAAGTGCTGTGTTCACTGCGTACCCTGCCTGTCTGTTAAAATCAGTGAGGCGTAATTCGTTTGCCCATAAGCAAATCTGGTAGCTACGCTGATCAACTGTTTGCGGATTGCGAACGCCAATGAGTATGGAACGCACACCGGCTAAATCAGGTCTGCCAAAAATACGGATGAAATGTTTGCCTACTTGCCTAGGACCATTGAGCGGATAGGCTTGAGAAAGTGAAAAATTATTTCGGTCGCGTTCTACTTTTAAAGCATAGAGCTCATCAAGGGCGATATCAATTTCGTTTTCTTCCGGCCACACTTCTTCCGGACTGCTGTTTAGCGGATTACTTACTCTTAAAGGAATCGCAATCTCATAGTAGTTTTGATCAGGATCATTTCCTAAGCGTAAAAAGGCATAGAGTTCGCCATCTGGGGCATTACTATTAGCATGTATAAACATTTTAACCCTACCATAGTTAAAGAAATCCATTTCTACATTTTTGTAAATGGCGCGTGAATCCGCATCCTTTAATTGATCCATACAGATTTGTATGGATTGTTCGTTTAACTGTCGGTTAATAGCAGAAGTAATGTCTCTGTCGCGAATAACACCTGGAGGAATAACGTAGGGCGACTTCTGATCATCACCCGCAGAGTTTTCTTCAATGTTTACAGTTGATACAGTAAAATCCTCCACAGCGGGCTCAGGTGTTTCCACTAAACCACCTTCCAGCAGTGATGCTTCGTACCGTCTCCAGCGGCTGCCCACCATACGGAACTTAGCCATGCGCAACACAACAGGTTCTGCAAAATCGGTAAGTACCAGGCGTGCATAGCGCATGGATTTAAAGCCACTGATATCGCCATATTTACTTTCAGGCTGGCGCACAGGTATTCTGAACAAATACCAGGTGACTAATTCATCTTTATTACCTGTGCCTGAGGCTGGTCTTGTTATTTTATCGACAACATAACCTTGCCCTATATCAAGTTGACCGGGTTTAAGATCAATTGTGTACTGATAATATTCTTCTTGCTCTCCTAAGGTATTATCAGCATTTAAATCTTCATTGTCGGGTATAACGGTACTTGAGGGTGTAATCTCATCACTGCCGGTAATGATGGGAGAGTTGCCATCAAGACCATTGAATTTTTTATAACGCTCAAATAATTTGGCGTCAGCATCATCAAAGCTTCCACCCAAAAAATAACTGAAATCATCTGCTGAAGGATCCTGTAAAATAACATTGCGCGCCTCTGGATTAAGTGTGGCAGGAAGTTGACTGATGAAAGCACTATTAAAAAACTCCTGTTCTACTGCATTGGATGCACCGTCCCATCCAACATCTTGATTAACACGCGAGGCGGGCTCATCGTCAAAAGCATTTACAACAAATTGCTTAGAAGTAACATAACCCCATGGACCTTGCGAAGCATCTCCTCCTTCAATTCCACCTTTTGGTAAACCCTGTTCGAAAGCCTGCTTGCCATCGCGTTGTACATCTTCAGAGATGGTACCAAGTTGTAGAATAAGTTTACCACCCGTGGTGTTTGATTTATTTAATCGACCGTCAATGATCTTTCCATTATCTGTATTGATGAAGGGATCTAACATCCATAATTCAATGTATTCAATATTGGCCTTGTCAAAGTCAACTTCTGTTCTGAAAGCAGTAGTAACACCTGCCCAGTTTTCTTTAGGATTTTTCAGTAAACCGTCATTGGTTAAATCAGGATTATAGTTGTAGGGGCCGCGTTCTTCCGGATAATATGCGAGGTCGAAAATTTGCTCGTAAAAATTTCCTTGTTGTGCCTGAAAGCCAGCAAAGATTTCATTAGGCGCCACAGCCCTTATGTAGTGATTTTGTAAATCTTTGTCTGTTATGTTATCTGGCTTAAATCGGCCAACGCTGCGGTAAAACTGATTGTCAATTTGATACCAGGCCAGTTTTGCTCTTTTAAAACCTGCACTGATATCGTTCTTCTCTCCGCGACTCGGGTCAAATTCAAATTCATTACTCTTGGGTGTAGCGGCAAGTTTCCATCCCAACGGACTCATTAAGGTGTAAGGTGTTGCTGAATTTTCAAAGTCATCAATGTAGCTGGCGCCTTCGCCATCGGTGCGGTTAGAAGTGCCAGGGAGTAATTGAGCAAACTCACCCGTAAATGAAAAAGATGATTGTTCTTTTGTCTGGATGATTGGAAGTGCATCAATAATTTTAGTAAGCATCCTGCTGTTTTTGCGCACACTTAAATCAACACCATATTGTACATTTCGTGCGGGCTCAGTACCAATCTGATTTCGCGTTAGCTGTTGTCTTTCGTTATAGTATAAAAGCGTTCCCCCAAGGTTTACATCTTCACTTAAGCGATAATCCAGGCGCGTGCCAATAAGTGTTCTGGTTTGAAAAGAAAAAGGATCGTTCTGTTCGTATTGTACGCTGATATTTTTGCCTGAGGTTAAAATAGCAGCATTTAAAATGGTAACACGACCAAAGGTGTAGTCAACCTGGTAGTCTGTTCCTTCCTGCAAAGGAATGCCACCGGCATAAACGCGTACCGATCCCTGTGATACACCAAAACCAGGAATCATAATGTCTTGAGCAGAGCCGGCATTGTATCGGCCTACTAAGAAGAATTTGTTTTTAGTGGTTATTAATTCGGCTTCAGCCTTTGTGGTGCTGTAGAGTGTATCAAAGGCATACTTCGAAATCAGAAAATCTTCGTTGTTTTCTCCTTCAAAGGCTTGCCTCAATCCCTGGCCGAAAGGTTCCAGGAATGGAAATATGATCAAGCCCTCTTTAGAAACAATGGTTAGGTTTTCTACATAGTCAAAATTACCATCTCTTTGCCTGTCGTTAGAAGGGTTGAGTCTGTCCAGTCCCAAAATTTCGATGAGCTGTCGGTTCCGAACGCGCGAGCCTTCTTGTAGTTGCGGGTTGTCAATCCCGGTGCGGTCATCGCGATAGATAATGCGGAGCTCAAATCCTTCACGCGTTAATTGATTTACATTAAGAGAGTAAATGTTGCGCATCATCAGGTCCCAGGTAGGAATAGTAGTGTTGTTGCGATCGCGGATAGCAATTTGACGAGGACGTAATAATTTCAGAAAGATGGATTCTTCATCGCCAAGATTAGCATAGTCTTCAGAGAGTTCACCAACTTTATAGGTAACGCCATTGTAGCTGTATTCATAAGCAACAGCAAGGGCTTCATCGTTTTGAAGTCTGCGCGTTAACGTAATGTAACCGAGTTGAGGATGGAACGTGAATTCAGTCGGAGCTAATTTTCTGGCCACATTCATTTTCTCATAATCGAGTCCATTGTTATTGTCGCCTGCAAAAAGTCCATCAAGGGCCACTGCAATCTGATCGGAGTTACGCGAGGGGATGCCCAGTACCTGCGTAAACAAATTGTTGGCTGTGTTGGCTGCTGGCGAAGAGGCGATTCTGCCTCCGACTGCATCGTTATAAACCCTGCGGCCTTCACCCAGATCCATTAAGCCGATAACGTTGCGCTGTGTTTGTGTATCATTATTCCTATTCAATACATAAATTTCAATACGCGTGATGTTAACACCTGAGATTACATTGGGAGGTGAAGCCAGCCAACGGGTATAATTTTCTCTGAAAAAATGACCTAGAAAAAAATGGCGGTTCTCATCGTAGCCTGAGGCAATCAGTTGGAATGGACGCCCCTGGCCATTGCTGCCGCCCGGAATATCAATGGAAGAAACCTTGCCTCTTTGGGTGGAGGCTACTGTTGTGGCGGTAAGCTTACCAAATTGCATTTGTGCCTTGATACCAAATAGGTTCTGGGCGCCTTGTATCAAAGTATTATTAAGCGGTAAGCTAACGTTACCCAATTCCAGTTTTTTTAGAATGTCTTCCTTGTAGCCAGTGTATTCAACCTTAAAGTTGTTCTGAAAGTCGAAGGAGTTGTTATTGTCGAAGTTTGCAGTAACGGCTAGTTTCTCCCCAACCTTACCAGTAACATTCATGCTTATTTGTTGATCGAAAACGAAGCCCCCGTTTCTTTGCTGGCGGATATTTAAGTTGGGGTTACTGTTCTTTTGGAACTCCCCGCCAAAATCAAGCATAACAAAACCGCGGGGAACAAGCTCAACATAGCTGCTCCCAAATAGCCTGTCCAGCACCGGGCTGATATAAAGTTTGGGAATAAAACCCTTTCCTGCTACTTCACTTTCGCCACTGGCGGCCTTGCTTTGCGATTTCCAATAATTTTTGAGCTGTTGCTGATCCTGATAGCGCTTAAACTCCTGAAAACTCATGGTGGTGATCGGCCTGTAGTTGAAGGAGCCGATCTTTTCATAAATCGTATAATTCATGCCAGTGTCTATTTCAACATCCAGCGTCATCAGAGACGGATTTTTCAAAAAGAGGGGAGATTCATTGGCAGGCTCAGAAAAAGGATCGCCATACCTGTCGCTAAAACGGAAAACCGGCTGCCTTTTAGCACGGGTCGTATCTTGCCGGATGCGCTGCGCCTGCGCGCTAAATGCCTGGGATAGCAATAGAAATAAAGCTGCCAGGCAGGTAAAATAGTAAGTGCGAATCTTGAGCGACAAACGTTTAGGCGTTTTTCAAAGCTTGTTTAACCAAATCCTCCAAAGTAAGGTTATTTCCTGATTTTTTCAGGATGGCATCAACACTTTTCTCTGCTGCCGGTCTTGGTATGCCAAGGGTAACCAAGGCTGATAACGCCTGCTGTTTGACCGTATTGTGTAAGCCGACAGGAGAGGAGCCAGTTTCTTCTGTTACTTCTTTTTTGAGTTTGTCTTTTAGCTCAACAATTAAGCGTTGGGCTGTTTTGCCCCCTATTCCTTTTACGCGCTGTAGGGTGGCAATATCTTCTCTGGCAATGGCAGCTTTGAGCTCCTCCACTTCCATAAATGAAAGCATTACAATGGCAGTACTTGGGCCAACGCCATTGACGGAGATAAGATGAAGAAAAAGTCTTTTTTCTGCCTCGGTGCTGAAACCGAAAAGTACGTGGGCATCTTCCCGTATGCTCAGGTGGGTGAATAAAGAAATATTTTCCTGATCCTTTATAGCAGAAAAGGTTTGTAAAGAAATGTTTACATGATAACCTACCCCATTAACATCTATCAGTACATGCGAGGGTTCTTTTTGAATAAGTCTGCCTTTAAGAAATGCAATCATAACGTGCTTTGCGTATTAACAATCAAAAAAATCAGTGGCAATAAAATCTGCTGTTTATCCTGAATCAAGAGTTTTTCAAGCATATTTTTTTAAGCCAGACTGGTTACTGTGTGAATGCCCTAAAAAATTTTGTAAAAGTGATCAATCTAACTTCAGGTAACAAATTAATAAATACTTAACTTAAGTAAGTCTATACTTCAATTTTTTAATCCCCCTTTTGAAAGCATAATGCCAAGTCTTATTTTTGTCACTTAACCAATCTAAATCTGAATATGAAGTTAATTACTCGTTGTGCCCTGGCCTTTGCAGTTGCAGCCTTCACGCTGACAAGCTGCGGTGAAGATGAAATTCCTAAAATAGGATTCACATCAACTACTTCTGATGTTGTTGAAGGAAGTACAGTATCAGTATTGTTGAGTGTGGCTATTCCTAGCGGTGTAACTCCAATTGTGGCGTTCACAGGTACTGCTACAGAAGACGTAGATTTTAGCTGGGCTGTTTCTGCTGATGGTAAGGAGTTGATTTTTGAAACTTTTGCTGATAATACTTTTGACGATGAAACCATCATTGCCGAAATAACTGGTTTTAATGGTAGTGCGAATGTAGGTTCTACGGTAACACACACCATTAACATTTCAGACCCAGGCTTGCTGGTTGAATTAACCTGGACAAGACAAGACGGAGGATCTGCCGATTTAGATCTTGTTCTATTAAGAGAAACTACTCCTGGAACAGGTAACTATACTGAAATTGGTGGTTCTTTTGGTGTAGGAACAACTGAAAGTTTTGTGCTAAGAGGAGATAATACTAACGCTAAGTATGCTGTTGCTGTAGAATACTATAGTGGTTCTTCTGATGACATCGATTTCACATTAACCCTATCAACTACTGCGGGTACGGTAAATACCAATGCTAAAGAAATTGCATTTAACGGATCGTTAACTCAGTACCACCAATCTGCTGAATTGTCTAATGTTACTTTTACTAAGAACAACTTCAACTATTCAGGCTTCTCAAGCCTTTTTATTGACACACCTTTAGACATTACCTTATCCTGGAATGCCGGTGCAGGAACTGCGGGTGATGTAGACATGGATTTGATTCTGTCTTACTTAAACCCAACAACAGGTCTTTATGAAGTTGTTGATGCTTCTACCTCTGGCAGCTCCCCAACTGAGACTGTAACATTGCCTGGTGATTCTCCTAATGGAACGTATGGATTAAGGTACAAGTATTACTCAGGTTCCTCAAATACACTTTCGTTTACATCAACTTTCAAACTTAATGAGGGTGGAAGTTTTTCAGGAACAGCCAATAATACGTTGGCTTTTAATGGTGCTTATACCTTGTCTAACATTAACTCAGGTTCCTCATCAAACATTTCTCAAACCTTTGTAAAGAACGGAAGTACATTTACTAACTTCTCTGCAATGACAATCCCGGTTTCAGGAAGTGGTGCACAGCTTGATGATGCTGCGATAGATGGAAAAAATATCGTGAGCAAAAATAAATCAAGAGTGGGGGGCCAGTCAATCCGTAAAGAAAAAGGATTAAAAGGGCTTACTTTGAATTTGAACAGATAATTCTTAGTTGGATAAAATGAAAAAAGGAGTGGTCATCGACCACTCCTTTTTTTTTGCTGTTGAGATTGCAGAAGAAATTTAGTTCTTGCTGGCCTTCTTAGCTTTTTTCTCAGCGCGTTTTTCTTTTAAAGACTTCTTAGGCTCTTTTTTGTCCTCTTTACGTCTGTCTTCTCCTTTTGCCATAGTGTTAAGTTTTAATAGTACTAAAATATAAAAAAAACTGATTCTAATTTAACCGAGCCTTTTTCCTACCGCTTCCCAACTCACCACATTCCACCAGTTGCCAACGTATTCATTCCTTTTATTTTGGTACTTCAGGTAGTAGGCATGCTCCCAAACATCCAATGCTAATAATGGTTTGCCTTTAAATTCACTGACATCCATGAGGGGATTATCCTGATTGGGTGTAGAGCCGATCACAAGTTTTCCATCCTGTTCAACGAGCCAGGCCCATCCAGACCCAAAGCGGGTCATGGCAGCTTGTGTAAACTGCTCTTTAAATTTTTCAAATGTACCAAAGCTGGCATTGAGTGCCTCTGCAAGTTTGCCGGTAGGGGCAGAAGCTTGACTGGCCGGTTTCATGCTATTCCAAAAGAAGTTATGATTCCAGGCACCACCACCATTGTTTCGCGCTTTTGCTGTATAGCGTGAGGTACTGGAAAAAAAATCTTTTTCTGAATCAGCAGTTATGCCCTCAGCCAGAATTGCCTCATTTACATTTTTAATGTACGCAGCATGGTGTTTTGTATAGTGAATCTCCATGGTCTGCTTGTCAATATAAGGCTCCAGGTCAGAGAAGTTATAAGGCATCAACTCCTGGATAAAAGCAAAGTTTTCTTTTGATTCGTTAACCATTTTTATGGGTGAGCATGCAGTGGTTTTGCCAAAAAAAAGTGGTGTTCCAATGGCAGTAAGCAGTCCCGCTTTGGCACTGGTGGCAATAAATTTCCTTCTGGTCGTCTTCATAAGCTTCGTTCTCTATCCTCCCGATTAAAGGCCTGAAAGTAAAATTAGCTAAAAATTTTTAGCTTGCAGGGTTAAATACTCACTATTATGGAGCCTATTCTATACGATCAAATACCTTCACTGGACCTGGCAGATTTTTATGGTGGCGATGCAGAGAAGAAGAAAAAGTTTGTTGCTGATTTGGGTGCTGCTTATAACACCATAGGTTTTGTAGCCATCAGAAATCATTATCTCAATGATGATTTATCAGATAGACTGTATGGAGTGATTAAAAAATTCTACGCCTTACCCGATGAAATAAAAAGTAAGTATGAAATACCCGGGTTGGCCGGACAACGTGGTTACATCGGAAAAGGAAAGGAACATGCCAAAGGACGTAATACCGGTGACTTAAAGGAGTTTTACCACATCGGTCAGGAGGTTTTGGACAATGACCCGATTAAAAAAGAATACCCAGACAATGTATGGCCCAATGAAATACCTGAGCTGAAAGAAATCGGCCTGGAAGTATATAGAAGATTAGAGAAAACAGGTGTGTATATGTTGCGGGCAATCGCACTGTATCTTAACCTGCCAGAAGATTATTTTGATGCTAAAGTAAAACATGGTAACAGTATTCTGAGACCTATCCATTATTATCCGATTCCTAATCCAGATGAAGTACCGGCTGATGCCGTACGTGCCGCTGAACATGGTGATATCAATCTGATCACTTTACTAATGGGCGCAAGCGCAGATGGTTTACAGGTGCTGCGCAATGATGGTAAATGGATACCGATAACAGCCTTACCAGAGCAATTGGTGGTTAACGTGGGCGATATGCTCGAACGGCTCACCAATAAGAAATTGAAATCAACTATACACCGCGTGGTTAACCCACCCCGCGACCAAATGGATAAGCCACGTTACTCTATACCCTTCTTCATGCATCCGAGAAGTGAAATGAGTCTGGCTTCTTTACCAAGTTGTGTAGATGCACAACATCCAAAGTTATGGGAAGACATTACGGCAGGCGCCTTCCTGGATCAACGCCTTGCAGAAATTGGTTTGAAGAAGAAATAAACAATAGACCGTGATCAGGCGGGTTCGTTTCTTCATCTTTCTAAAAGATGTGTTCTGGTTGGCCCTCACTACTTTCGGGGGGCCACACGCCCATCTTGCGCACTTTCAACGAATCATGGTTGACAAACGCAAGTACATAGATGACCACGAACTGATGGAGCTTAATTCTCTTTGTCAGATTTTACCAGGCCCCGCATCTACGCAAACGCTAACTGCCATTGGATACAGGGTGGGAGGTCCTACCTTGGCTTATCTCACCCTCCTGGTTTGGATTTTGCCCTCTGTTACCATCATGACGGCCGCGGGTGTTCTACTCTCCAGCATTCAGGAGAAAAATCTATCCATGGAGTTTACCCGCTTCATACAACCCATGGCTGTTGGTTTTGTCAGCTATGCTGCTTATACCATTAGTCTGAAGACAGTGTACTCAAAAACAGGCGCTGTGTTAATGGTGAGTGCTGCCATTGCTTCCTATTTTTTCCAAACACCCTATGTTTTTCCTATTATACTCTTAGTAGCCGGAGCCATCACCGCATTAAAGTACAGGAATCAGCCCAAGCGTGAGAAGGACAAAGTAAAAATTGATTGGTCTAACTTTATCCTATGGGCAAGCGTATTGATTGTTGCTGCTATTGTTGGACGGATCACAGGATTATTGCCTATACGCTTGTTCGAAAACTTTTATCGAAACGGCAGTTTGATTTTTGGGGGAGGCCAGGTTTTAATTCCGATGATGTACACGGAGTTTGTTGAGTTTAAAAAATACCTCACCTCTAATGAATTTCTTTCAGGCTATGCTTTTGTACAATCTTTGCCAGGGCCTGTTTTTGGATTCAGTGCGTTCATAGGTACACTGAGTATGCGCGAATACGGTTTACTCGGTGAAATACTGGGAGGTTTTCTATGTGCGATTGCTATTTTTCTACCAGGCACATTTTTAATTTTCTTCGTTATACGCTTTTGGGATGCCTTAAAAAAGTACAGAGGTGTGAGAGCTTCTCTGGAAGGTATAACCGCAGCAAGTGCGGGGCTTGTGGCTTCAGCAGCCA
The DNA here is from genome assembly GCF_057350905.1 of Chryseotalea sp. Lineage (NCBI taxonomy): Bacteria > Pseudomonadati > Bacteroidota > Cytophagia > Cytophagales > Chryseotaleaceae > Chryseotalea > Chryseotalea sp. Next base: position 58,838 of record NZ_JBMRCF010000019.1, read on the forward strand.
TCATACTTTTTCAGCCCCTTGATAATACGCCAATGAATTTCGGATTTACGATTGGTACTTTCTGTTTATTGGCATTCACCAAAATACCTTCACCCTTTATTATTCTGATTGGCTTGGGCTTAGGTTTTATTTTTAAAGTTTGATTTTCTAACTGTAAAGTTCCCGAAGGTTCATAGTGCTTGAGCTGTACTTCTCTTTGCGAACCTTTGCGCCCTCCGCGGTTTACTATTTTTATTAACCGCAAAGTTCGCGGAGGTTCGCAGAGCGAGAACTGCACTCTCTGCTGTTTACTGTTTTTTCTAACTGCAAAGTTCCCGAAGGTTCATAGTGCTTGAGCTGTACTTCTCTTTGCGAACCTTTGCGCCCTCCGCGGTTTACTATTTATATTAACCGCAAAGTTCACGGAGGTTCGCAGAACGAGAACTGCACTCTCTGCTGTTTACTGTTTTTTCTAACTGCAAAGTTCCTGAAGGTTCATAGTGCTTGAGCTGTACTTCTCTTTGCGAACCTTTGTGCCCTCCGCGGTTTACTATTTTTATTAACCGAAAAGCTCGCAGAGCAATAACGGCAAGAACCTTTGTGCTCTCTGCGGTTTCAGTGCCTGGAAACCGTAAAACAAAAAGCCCTGCTTCCGTTAAGAAAGCAGGGCTTTTAAATATTGGATGATAAATTTTAACCTAACTTGAAAGTAATAGGCAATACCATGCGTTGCTTCACAGCTTTACCACGTTGCTTACCTGGAGACCAGGCGGGTGATGCTTGGATGATACGAACTGCTTCTTCATCGCAACCTGCACCAATACCTTTGATGGCCACTACATCAGAAATGGAACCATCTTTATTAATAACGAACTGAACGAATACTTTTCCTTCAGTACCCATACGTCTTGCTTGTGCGGGATACTTAAGTTTTTTACCAACGTATTCATAGAAAGCTTGCATACCACCTTTAGGGGTAGCTGTTTCTTCTACCACAGTAAAGATTTCATCTACTTCTTCTTTCGGTTCTTCTACCGGAGCAATAGTAATTTCTTCAACTTTGGTGTCTTCTGTTACTTCTACGTCAAATTCCACCTTGATCTCTTCCTCAATTACTTCTTCATCAGGAACTTCGATGATTTGAGGTTGCTGAATTTTTGGTGGTGGTGGTGGTGGCTGATCGGTAGGGGGTACTTCAAGAATTTCCTCCATGTTCGAATTTTTAGGACCTAAGTCCTTTACACCCGTATCATCATATTTACGGTACTCAAATGCCATAACAGCAAGGAGTAAACTCGTAGTAAGACCGATGTTAAAGAAAAGCCAGGTTTTTTTGGTCAAATCGGCTTTTTCTGTCTTTTTAGCTTCCATAGGTTAGTATGTTTTGACAATAGAATGCCAAATATAGAAAAAGGTCACAACCCCAAACCAAAAAATTTTATGAATCTATCTTCTTCTTCCGTAAAAGAGTGTTAGGAAGAGCGTAGGGTAAGCAGCATATCTTTTGGCATCGGTCATCAGCTCAATTTTACGGCTGTAAACATCCAATAAAAAGCCTGCTTCAAATCCTGTTACCTGATCTTTAATAGTGCCTAACTCAAAATTAATTGCTGCTTTTGCATTGGCACCCAATACCAGGCTGGATTCACCAATGCCTTGAAAAAGTCGACCTGGCCCAAGAATGTCATCTACAGCAATGGACTTACTGTACTGTGCGTACTGAGAATAATTAAGATTTTCGGTCTGAAACTCTACATAATAAGGTGCTACAATACCCAAGGAAGGGCCTGCTGCAAAAACAGCTTTTATCTCTACGCCCTGCTGAGGTGCTTTTTTGAATAAAATGAGGTCACGTCCATACTGGGTACGGATGGCGTACAGGTAGTTGCGCTTTCCAAAAATGAATAGATTTCCAGAGAAAGTTGCGTTTTCACGTACTTCCTGGGGGTGTTTCACATTCATGAGCTCTACACCAAAAGTTTCAAGAATGCGGTCGTTACCCAGTTTACGTGCCTTTTTAAATACCAGACCACCAATTAGCCCACCTGAAGTGTTTTTATTAATGCCCCAGATAAATTCTGATTGGTATTCATAGCTGTCTTGCGTTTGTGAAACAGCAGTGAAGGATAAAATCAAAAGAGACAAGATTATTCCGTAGCGCATCCGTATTTTTGAATGATTAAATCTACACTCCTAAACGTTATTTTCAAACCGATAGTTTATTCATGACAACCGCAACTACAATTTATCAGGGCGCTTTGCGCACAGAAGCTACTCATACCCGATCAGGCCAGAAAATTATTACAGACGCACCCGTAGATAATAACGGTAAAGGCGAGGCTTTTAGCCCAACAGATATGGTTTCGGCAGCCTTAAGCAGTTGTATGATGACCTTAATGGGTATGCTGGCAGAACGCGAAGAAATTAACCTGATCGGTTTAAAAGCAGATGTTGTTAAGATCATGGCATCGAACCCAAGAAAAATAGCAGAGATACAGGTTACGTTTACGCATCCCAATCTTGTAGCTACGGATGTACAGAAAGAAAAATTAAGACGAGCAGCCCTTACTTGTCCGGTAGCCCTTAGTTTGGCTGATTCTGTTAAACAGACTATTACTTTTAATTTTTAGCAAAAGGTAAAAGCGATTTATAGTCGATGCCAAAGTGCGAATTATGGTATACGACCTTACCGTTTTTAATGACCAAAACCTGAGGGGATTCGTGCTCCACTTCAAAAGTATTGGCTATTTCATTAGAGATATTTCTGAAAGAGAGAAGGTCGAGATAATAGGGTTTCAGATTTTTCATGTCCTCATCCTTCCAGTTACGTTCTAGTCTGTCAAGTGTGGCACGACTTATAGAGCAAGTAGTGCTGTGCTTGAAAATAAGCACGGTCTGTTGAGCAGATTCTTCTTTTATTGTCTGTAATTGTTGAGGCTCGTGAAGTGTGTTCCAGTTCATTGTGTTTTTTGCCGTTAATAAGGTTTTGCAGGAGTAATTAGTTCCCCTTATTAATTTTTACTTGGTGCAATGTTCGAGGCGGCTTCAAAAGTAAAAGCAATGGCCTCCATTTCCCGAATCAGTTCGCGCTGAGGTTTGCCAGGACTGTAAACAAAACCTTCCAAGTAATAGATGTGTTTGTCAGCTTCATTCACAAATGAATAGCTGATAAAAGGACCTCCCATGGTTTTGTTATTCGTGCGCCACAATCCCCTTATCTCCATACCAAATGATCCTTTAAAATTCACCTGCTTTGCTTTAACAGGATTAAATGGAATGCTTCTTTCTGTAGTGATGAAACTCTGAGGCATATCAGGATCTTCGAAAATGTATTGCATGCAAATTTTCTCTCTCCATGCCAATAAGCTGTCAGGCAACAATTGGTACTCGCTTTCGTAAGGCTTACGTGCGATAAAGAAATTTTTATCTATTTCTGTTTCAGGCGAGCGAAACCAGATGAAATCTTTTTCTTTTTGGACTAACTGAAAGCCTGCAGGGAAATGCAAACTTATTTGATATTCCTTTTTTAAAAGAGCCGTATGATTTTTAGTGGAGGAGGTCTTATTGATACTGACCATCATTCTTTGCTTTTCAACATTGTTGAAAAATTCCTGAATGCGTTCGCCATCTCTTTTAAGGTGATGGATGAGTTCCGGTGTGGTGTTGCCAAACAAGTACATTACTTCTTGTCCGCGCGAGTATTCATTTTTTGTATTGACTAAATAAAAACTGCTGTCGGTTTTAATATTATTGATTGTTTCTTCTGAAAGATTTTCAGTGATTGATCTGGTGCCGGCACTAGCCTGATCAAGCGCGAAAACGTAGACTAAATTTCTTATCTGTGTAAGTAGTTTTATTTTATTGCTTGGATGAACCCAGATGACTTTAAACATCTGTTCGCTTCTGGGCAGGCCGGCAACCTCAGGACTGAATATATTTCTCACCGCATCCCCCAGCTCACTCTTCCATTGTGTCGAATCCATCAGAATCAGTACATCCCCTGATTTACCAGTGGCTGCAGGCAGGTTTTGAGCTCTTTGTTCTGGAGTACTGGTGCAGGCGTAAGTTAGCAGACCAACTATGATAATAACTATAAAACGAGACATAGATGCTTTTTTAGTCATAATAGGTGCTGGGCTAAATAGTCACTGAATTCATTCGAAAAATACACAATTGACTTAAATGCCAATGACTAATTTTTGACCTGGTTGAATTTTTGAGGTAGTGAGTTTATTTAATGATTTGATTTTTTCTATGGTAAGCCCCTGAAATTTTTGTGAGATGCTCCACAATGAATCTCCGGGTTGCACGGTATAGGTTTTAGAGTCAGGTAATGGTTGTACACTGACTTGTGTTTGTGCAACAGTGATATTCGTACTTGCAAAAGCACTTGGCTTTAACCAGATGTTAAGTCGTTGCCCCACACGAATGGTATTGCTGTTCAGGTTATTCCATTTTTTAAGGTCAGCTACTTTTACATTGTGTCGCATGGCAATACCACCCAGTACATCACCTGATTTTACTTTGTAAACGAGTTTGTCTCTTCCATAGGTACTTCCGGCAGCATTGCGGGCTAATAGTTCAAGATCTTTTTTGCCCACACTGGAGGCTGAGTCTAAAATGGCCAGGCGATTTTGGTTTAATGCCTGAAGTGTATACGTTGGCAGATGTAGTGTGTAGTGTTTGTTCAAGTCAGGTAATGCATTGTGTTGAATGGATGGATTGAGTTTAATGATGTCGTCCATACAGGTTTCTGTAAGTTTAGCGAGTGTGGGCAGGTGCAGGTATTTTTTTACACGCAGGGTATCGCTTAGCGGAAAAGCTTCCTGATCATTCATGATGAAGTTATGCTCGCTCAGATAATTCATGGTGTAGGTGATGGCCACAAATTGAGGAACATAAGACCTTGTTTCGCGCGGTACATAAGGATAGATGTCCCAGAAACTTTTTTTGTATCCAGCCTTGCGAATAGCACGCTTTACATTACCAGGGCCACTGTTATAGGCAGCTAGTGCCAGCTCCCAGTCGCCAAACATACCATACAGTTGCTTTAGATACTGACATGCCGCTTTGGTAGATTTTTCCGGGTCCATTCGTTCGTCAATGTACCAATCGATATGTAAACCAAAATAGCGGCCGGTAGCAGACATGAATTGCCAGAGCCCCACAGCGCGTGCACGTGAAATGGCCCTTGGGTTTAATCCGGACTCAATAATGGCCAGGTATTTTAACTCATCAGGGAGATTATATTGAGCCAGGTATTTTTCGAAAAGCGGGAAGTATAAATTCATCCGCTGAATAATCATACGCGTATATTCCCGATCCTTAACCGTAAAATAATTAATGAAGCCGTGAATTTTTTCGTTGTAACGAAGCGGTATTTTGTTTTCTATGCATGCTAAACGATCAGCAATAACAAGTGGGTCATCATCTCCAGGGATGTACTCCCAATTGGCAGGCAGGGAATAATAATTGATTTCTACGGAATCCTCTTTAAACAGCAAATCAGACTCCGCTTCTGCAATTTCCAGGGAATCAGCAACAATAACAGAGTCGGGTAATACCTGCGCTTTTGCAGCGCTCAGGGTTAAAAGAAAAATTAAACATCCAAAAATCTTACGCATCTCCCTTCAATTTCATTAAAAAATCTGCAAAGGCCAATAGTTTGCCTTCCTCAAAATCATCGGCCAATAACTGTAGGCCTATGGGTAATCCCTGATGATCCACACCGCAAGGTACGGATATCCCCGGAATGCCGGCTACGTTAGCATGAACGCTGTAAATGTCTGCCAAGTACATAGCCATCGGATCCTTTGTGTTTTTCCCTAAAGGAAAGGCTGTAGTGGGTGTTGTAGGCATTAACAGTACATCACATTTCTCAAACAAAGCCTTGGTTTGTTCACGGATAAGCCGCCTTACTTTTTGAGCCTTGGCATAGTACGTGTCGTAGTAATTGGCGCTAAGAATGTAAGTGCCCAGTAAAATTCTGCGTTTCACCTCTGTGCCGAAGCCTTCGGTGCGTGATTGTTTGTATAGCATGGTCAGATCACCTGCCTGTGCACTTTTGTGCCCGTAACGAATACCATCGTAACGCGACAAGTTTGCACTCGCTTCGGCTGTTGCCAGTATGTAGTACGTTGGCAAGCAATAATCCATTAAAGGAAAGTTAACAGGCTCAACCTGATGCCCTGCCGCCTTTAATTGCGAAAGTTCGTTCAGTATAGCATCTTTAATCTCAGGCTGAAGTGCCGGATTTTCTATGGTTTCAGGAATGTAGGCTACCCTGAATTTTTGAGTTTGTGTTAATTGGCTTGTATAGTCAGGTACTGTCTTTTGAGAAACTGTGCTGTCAAACGCATCAGCACCTGCGATGTGTTCCAAAACCAGCGCAACATCCTCTAAATGGTTTCCAAAAATGCCAATGCAGTCGAAAGATGACCCAAAAGCAACTAACCCATGCCTGGAGATTCTGGAATATGTAGGTTTCAGTCCTAATACCCCACAAAAAGCGGCTGGTTGGCGAACAGAGCCCCCTGTATCAGATCCAAGAGAGATGTGGCACATATTGGCCATGACAGCAACAGCCGAACCTCCGGATGATCCTCCAGGTACGCGACTGTTGTCGATGGCATTTAAAACAGGACCAAATGCTGAGTTTTCATTGGACGAACCCATCGCAAACTCATCGCAATTTTGCCGGCCAATAATAATCGCATCTTCATCTAATAAGCGTTGAACAGCCGTAGCATTAAATTGTGACTGAAAGCCCTCCAGCATTTTGCTGGCCGCTTGTAATGGATGATCCTTATAAGCGATCACATCTTTAATGCCGACTATGAGTCCTGCTAGTTTACCGGCTTTGCCAAGCTTAATTTTTTGATCGATAAGCGCGGCCTGTTCAAGCGCATTTTTATCGTACACACTTAAAAAGACATTAAGGTGTTGCTGTGTATGAATATTGGAGAGGAAGTATTGTACGATGTCCGTACAAGAAATCGCGCCATGCAGGAGATCTTCTTGCATGGCGCGAAAGCAAGCATACTTTTTCAATGCTGTAGTGTAATTGCGATTAGTCTTTCATATCGATACGACCAGCTTCGCGGGTAGAATCGATATTGCGTTTTGCATCCCTTCCGGCATCCTTAATGTCGTTCTCCACACCACCAACAGCATCTTTAAATTCGCGGATACCTTTACCAAGTCCTTTTGCAAATTCAGGGATTTTCTTTGCGCCAAACAGAAGCAGCACCACGCCAAAAATCAAAAGCGCCTCAGTACCACCAATTCCGAATAATAGGATAGCTTCCATGATTGATAATTTTAGATTACAAAGATAGGTAAAAACCAATAAAGCCAAGGGCTTATCTGTAAAGGGTTAAGATAAGTTGAAAGATTGGCAAAAGTGTGTTTAAATGGATTACTGCCTTAATTCCTAAGCCAGGCTTGGGGGTCGACAGGTGCGAAATTTTTGGTGATTTGAAACCTTAATTCTGGCACACCATCTTTATTGGTGCCAACAGTACCTATCTGTTGGTTGGTTTTTACATCTTCTCCAGCTTTAACCTTTACTTCATTTAAACCAGAGTAAACAGTAAAATAGCCCCCATGCTTTATAATAACGATGGTTCCTATACCCTGAATAAAGGCTACTCTACTTATTGTGCCATTAAAAATACATTTTACTATTTCGTCTTTCTTGGTTTGTATGTTAATGCCTTCATTCTTAACAACGATCCCTTTTAGAATAGGGTGCATGTGTGTGCCAAAAGGATCAGAGACAAAGCCTTCTGCAGGCCATGCGAATTTATTTTTATTTTCTTCAAATGAGGCAGATAAGGCTATAGAGGCATCTGGGGCAGCAACTGTTTTGTTTTTGGCCGCACGGGCTTTAGCCTCGCGTTCTTCCCTTGCTGCTTTTTCAATTTCTTCTCTGATGATATCAGCAATAAGTTTGTCGAGCTTGGCCACGGCATTTTTGGTTTCTGCCAAATCTGCTTTCAATTTCTTTTCCTGACGCTCAAGGTTTTTTACCAAGGTTTTTTGTCTTGTTTTTAGGTCAGTTAATTCTTTGTTTTCAGCAAGTTCTTCTGCCAGCAGTGTGTTCTTTTCGTTTCGCTTGGCCTCTGTAGTTTTTACTTGCGAAGCGAGTTGGTCTTGAGTCTTAATGATCTGATCGGCCTGAAGTTTTCTTAGCTGAGAATACTGTTTCATATAACGCATGCGCATCACTAACTGATCAAAAGAGGAGGCCGAAAATAAAAAGGTTAGTCTGGTGGCACTGTTGTTGGCTTTCTGAGCAGCAAAAAGCATAGCGGTGTATTCTTTACGCATGTGCTTCAGGTCTTCTTCAAGGGCCGCTATAATGCCATTGTCTTCGCCTATTTCTTTGTTAAGTAATTCTGTTTCACTTTTAATGGACTGAATCAGACTTTCTTGCGCACTAATGCGCTGATTCAATGCCGACAATTCACCTAGGGTGTTTTTCTTTTGGGTGTCGGTTTCAGAAAGTATTTTTTCTACCTCTTTAATCTTCTTCAGATTCTTTTGCTTTTCTGCCTGAAGCTGACTCTTTGATTTTTGAGCAGCAACAGAAAAGCTGAGCAGTAAAAGCAGTAAGATAAAGGTGTGCTTACCTGCGGTCATACTTTTTAGGGATGTTAAATGGAAACCTTAGCTCACGGTCACCAACCTCTGCTTTATTGTATTCAAAAATAATAGTGGTATTAAGTAAACCTGATACCGCCTTGTAGAATAAAGAGATGGTGCCATTGTATGGAAACAATTTATTACCAACAGGCTGGAAGTTGGAATAGTTAATATTTAGCGTGTTGTTAGAGTTTGATTCCTTTAATTCTATTTTTTCAATCTTGAGCGAAGCAGCATTTACAAAATTAACGACATCAACCGTGCCTGCTTTTTGCTTTAACAGATACATGGACGAAAGTTCCTCTACCTGATCCTCAGTTGTTGGTTTAATGATTGCATTCCCTAATAAACTTGCCTGAATAACATCATAATTGATTGGGAAATTGAATCTTCTTGATAATTCAGCATAATCAAAAACGTAATACTCTTTATCTACATTAGAAACAATGGTAATAGAATCTTTATTGATCAGCGCTTTACCTCCCTGCACACCAATAACAGAAAAAGTCATCCAGATTACACTATCCCTTCTAACACGAATGTTGGCTTTTACTTCACGTTCTTTATTGGCATCGCGCAACACCATGCGTGCTTTGCCATGAAAATACTCAAAATCTATGCTTTCAATGTTTAGTTCTTTCTTAACACCAGTGCTGACCGGGCTTAACGTTTTCTTGCTACAGGAGCTAGCAACGAGTACACTTGCAAGCAGGAGTACTGCATGTAGTTTATTCATAGATTTTACGGTTGGCAATTTTTTTATTAAGGACTTCGTTGTTCGCATTTAGACTTTTTGCTTTTTGCCACTGTTGCACAGCATTATCAACTTCACCCAGTTTAAAAAGTATGTCGCCATAATGCTCAAGATGTGTAGCATTGTTACCATTACTACTCAAGGCACGCTCAATTACCTTTTTTGCTTCTTTATATTTTTCTCTGCTGTAGAGTACCCACGCATAGGTATCAAGGTAGGTGGCTTCATCAGGATTTTTTTTAATTAATTGTTCAGCCATTTTTTCTGCCTTCTCCAGATTTTCTTTACGAATGGCCAGATAAAAACTGTAGTTGTTCAATACTGCATCATTGTTTGGGTTAAAGGCAAGCGCTTCTTCATAAGCTTTGTCAGACTTCACATAATCTTTTAGCGAATGGTAAGCATCGCCCAGTAAACTATTCAGGTCGTTTACAAAGGCAGGATTACTTTGTGATAATCGTTTGGCTTGTTCTAATGCTGTTACGGCTTCTTTAAATTGTCTTTTGCGAAATTTGGCATAGCCACTAAAATAATGAACCATACCCTGGTTAGGGTAAAATTCCAAGGCCTGTTCAGCATGATCAGCCAGTGCATCAAATTGCTCTTGTTGTGCTTCGATGTAAAGAAGATTTTGCCAGACCTCAATATTTACCTGATCCAGTGAAATGGCTTTCTGATAAGCTTCTTTTGCTTTCTGTTGATTGCCTGCAGTCAGGTATAAATCGCCACCAAGAATGTAGAGTTGAGACTCACCAGCATTGGTTTTGACTAACTTCTCATAAAGCGTAAAAGCCAGTGACTGGGTTTCTGTTGTATTTGTGCCTGTGCCTTTTGCCTGATTGATTTCTGCATTAAGGGTGGCAATAATGAGTGCTTTGCTGCCAAACTCAATTTCGTCATTATCAAAGAGAACAAGTAGTAATTTTTCCGCGGCTTCATAACGCTTTGTTTCCCGGTATAGTCCGGCCAACATCATTTGTGCCTGACCGGTTTCTTCCTGATTAACCTTGAGGAAATTTTCAAGGAAATTAATGGATTGATCTTTCAGTCCTTGTTGAGAGAAGAGTTCTGCAAGACTCATAGGATATCGCATCTCAGCGGGATCAAGCGTCAAAAGTTTTTCAGCTTCTTTTTGTGCATCGCTTACCTTGTTAAGCTCAAGATAGAGTCTTACTTTTTGTATGGATGACATTTCATTGACGCCCATGCTTGCCTCTGCACGATCATATACTTTTATGGCTTTGTCTATCTCGTTGGCAAATTGATATGTAGCACCCAGCTCAAATAAAAAATCTTCAGATCCCGGAACTTGTCTGATCAATTGCTCATAAGCTTCTGCTGCTTTATCGAAGCGCGATAGACCGTTGTAAATGTTGGCTGCAAGCAGGTAGAAGTACTTGTTTTTCTTTTCGAAACGCAGTGCTTGTTCAATGCTGGTAGCTGCGCGTTGAAGATCTTCTTCTTTAGTACCTCTGTTTAAAACGTCAGCAATCTTAAAATGAATGGTGGCATTTTCCGGTGCGAGGGCTACTGCTTTCTGGTAAAAAAGAAGTGCTTTGGCATAGTCTTCAAGAATAAAAAATTTCTGCCCTTCTGTAAAATAAAACTCAGCTTCTCTATCCTTCGCGCTGGCCTCCATGGCATCAATGTCTGCCTTCTTTCGCTTTTGAGCAAAACCCGGGTAACTGAGTATCAGGCTGATTAAAAGTAAAGGCAAATATTTTGAAAATGGAAGCATTAGTACTGTTTTATAGGTCTTGTGTGAATTAAACGAAATTCTACACAAAGTAATTTCAAAAATAATAAAAAATAGTGAATGACTTCTGACCAATTATAGCTAAACCCTTTGCATTAAATAGGCTCTTTCTTTCCGGTAAATAACAAAAACGTAAAGTGACAATACTGCTAAATGGAAGAGAGGGGCTAAAAGATCATGTTTAACGGGGATGGCGTTGACAATATACACCAAAGCGAATGAAATAGTGATATAGACGATTGCTGCCCTGATATTGTAAGGGATAGGATAGTGGCGCTGCCCCCAAATAAAACAAAAAATAGTCATGCCAAAATAGCATAGAAAGGCAGCAATACTGCTACCCATAAAACCGGCCAGTGGTATTAACAAATAATTCCCGGCAACGGTTATCACCACACCGATTAAGGTAATAATGGTTCCGTAATATGTTTTGTCGGTCAGTTTAAACCAGACACTCAAATTGTAGTAAACGCCCAGAAATAAATAGGCAAGCAACAACACAGGAACAATTTCAAGGCCTGTCCGAAATTCTTTCCCGATAAAGTATTTGAAAACATCCAGGTTAATGCTGATGCCAACAAGTACTATGCAACAAACGATAATGAAGAAGTGATTAATCTTGGCAAAAAGAGCCGGTGAGTTTTTATCGCTTGCATTAGAAAAGAAGAAAGGCTCTGCAGCGTAGCGAAACGCCTGGATACCCAAATTCATAAACACGGCAAACTTGTAGCATGCACCAAATACACCCATCGCATCTTCCCTCGTTTGTCCCTGATAGAAATCTTTAGGCAGCCACATGTCCAGCATCGTTCTGGAAAACATTTCGTTAACCATACCGGCAACACCCGTTAACATGACAGGGTACGCATAAGAAAACAGCTGAGGCGAAATTTGCTGGTCCCAGGCAGGTCGCCAGGCAGTCAGCGCTTTGATAAAGATAAGAATGAACAAGGCATTGGCCAGCAGGTTCGCTAAAATGACATATCCAACACCAATGGCAGGATCGTAAGCAATTTTTAAAAAGTAAAAATTAAGTGCAATGAGTAATAGTACATTGGCAATCTTGATAATGGCGAAGTGCAATCCTTTTTTCTCAAGGCGTAACCGGGCAAAAGGAATTGCAACCAAGGCATCAATGAGCATAAGCGAAGTGAGCCAGATAATATACTCGGGATGTTTCGGGATACCCAACGCAGTAGCAATGCTTTGAGCAAACATGATGAAAAGGACAGACAAAGATCCGCTGATGATGATAACCGTAGTTTGTGTGAGGTTAAAAATACGTTTTACATCTGCTTGTGCTTTTGTGGCAAAACGAAAGAAGGCAGTTTCCATCCCAAACATGTAAACGATATTGACAACAGCAACATAAGCGAAGAGTTTGGTGATCACCCCGTACTCAGCCTTGCTGAACATATTAATTGTATGAAGTGGCACTAATAAAAAGTTCAGTACCCTCGGCAGCATGCTACCGAGACCATAAAGAACTGTTTGGCCTGCAAGTTGTTTTAGTTTGCTCAATGGGTGGTTGTTCGTTGTTGTTTATTAGTTGTTGGTTATTTCGTTGTTCGTTGATCGTTGTTCGTTCCGTGATGGTTTAGGCGTTAAGCAAGTCTGCGATTAACGAATAACCAACAACGATCAACGACTTCAGCGACTACTCCCCTTTAAAATCGGCTGTACGTTTCTCCATGAATGCGCTTGTGCCTTCAATAAAATCTTTCGTAGTAAATAAATGACCAAAGCTATTTACTTCAGCTTCATAACCAGCTTTTTCAAAACTAAATCCGGCATTAACACTCTTGATCAATTCTGTAATAGCCAAAGGAGCTTTTTGAGCAACTTTGTTAAGCATTTTGATGGTGAGTTCCATGCCCTCTTGTTTGCTGGCAACCACATGGTTTACAAGTCCAAGCTCTTTGGCATCTTTAGCAACAAGCATATCACCCGTCATGGCTAGTTCCAGTGCTTTCGCCCGTCCTACCAATTGGGTAAGCCGTTGCGTGCCGCCATACCCAGGTATCAATCCCAGGTTGACTTCAGGTAGTCCAAATTTGGCATTTTCTGTAGCAATACGAATGTGGCAAGCCATGGCCAACTCACAACCACCGCCCAAGGCGAAACCATTGACAAGGGCCACTACAGGTTTTGGAAAATCTGCAATAAACTTGAATAATTGCTGTCCTTTCTGCGATAATTCGACAGCTTGTGCCTTTGTCAGGCTTGCCAGTTCCTTTATGTCTGCGCCAGCAACGAAGGCCTTTTCGCCCTCCCCAGTAATAACGACCCCCCTAGTGGAATGAAGTTTGCTTATAGAGGCAAGCGCATCCTTAAGTTCTGAAAGTACCTGTTGGTTCAGGGCATTCAAAGCGGAGGGTCTGTTGATGGTAATGGTGCTGATATTTCCTTCGTGACTAACGATTGTTAACATGTTGAAATGAGTTAAATTTGCTTTTTAATAATCTTTACAATGAGCCCAAATTTGAAGATTTTCTTGCGAAATGCGTCTTTACTTTTTGTTTTAATTCTTTCTGTTGAAGTTTCAGCGCAGAATTCCGCAGTAAATGGTAACTGGACAACCGGTTCAACCTGGTCAGGCGGGAATGTCCCTTCAGGTTGGACGACCATCAATGTAAACCACACTGTCACCAAAACCAGCGGGCATAATGTTGAAGGAACGCTCAATGTAAATTCGCCCAACGGAAAACTTACAATTAATGGAAATTTGGTAGTAACGGGAGGCTCTGTAGTAAATGTGTATGGCGAGCTGAACATCACTGGAAATCTTACACTGAATTCAAATTTTAACATATTCCCCGGAGGCAAGGTAATTGTTGACGGTTCAGTAACAATTGTCAGTGCTCAGTATCTGACAATAGGTACAGCTGCGGCACCTCCTGGTTATGCTGATATGGTTATCAAACAAAATTTAATATCACAGACCAGCGGAGATGTTACAATCAATCAAAATGGTCGTTTTGCAGTTTATGGAAATGTAACGAATGATACGGGGGGAGATACGGTGATAACAGTCAACCAGGGTGGCCAGGTTTATGTGCATGGAAGTATTAACTTAGTAGGAGGTGGCGATGACATTATTAACAACAACGCTACTGAACCTTTTGGCCTCTATGTAAATGGCAGTGTGAACTCATCAGGTGGAGGAAGTACCATTGATTCAAATGTAGGAGATCAGCAAGACTTGTTTGATACCAACCCAGATTTTGCTAATTGGATATCCACGCAATCCGGCAGTCCTCTACCTGTAGAATTAATATTCTTTAATGCGTTTCAACAGAATGGTTCCGTTGAGCTTACATGGGCGACAGCATCACAGCTTAACTTCGATTACTTTTCAGTAGAGCATTCTGCAGAGGGTTTACATTGGAATGAGGTAAAAAAGATTAAAGGAAAAGGCACTACTGAAAATAGAGATGAATACAATCTTAAAGCGATAAGATCATGGGTAGGCAATAATTATTATAGGCTTAAAATGGTGGATCTGGATGGTACTTTTGAATATTCGAAAGTATTAAAGGTTACCATAGAGGAGCCTATGCTTGTTTCCGTTTATCCCAACCCGATAAAACAATCTGATGTAGTTTCAGTTGAACTGAATTTTGTACCAAACGAAGGAGATCGTATTATCGTGTATAATGTTTACGGCACAGAACTCTTAAGTCTTCCGGTTTACATAACTAAAATTCAATTGCCGATTTCAGATTTTAAAAAGGGTGCATATGTCGTTAAATATAACGGTTTAAATTTTTCGAGATCATATAAAATACTTGTTCAGTAGACAGCTAGTTGTAATGATAAGTTCAATGATAATAAGTGACCCGAGGTTACTTATTTACCTGGAATCCGTATTAAACTTAACAAAATATAAGTTTCGACATTAAGTTCATAAAATCTTGTTTAAACTGGAGTAAAATTTGATTCACTTATATTCGGTATTTATTTATCAAGCCCCTAATCAAAAATGAAGCATTTTATCGCATTAACGGTGTGTCTATTGGCAGGTAAGGTTGCATTTTCTCAATTTACAGTAACCTCCTCTATTGGCGTCTCTCAGGAAAATTGGAATACAAGCGGTGCTTGGTCTTTTCCTGCAGGTTTTTCTGCTTTTGAAGGTTTCCCTAACAATGATTTTGATGAAGATGCATCAACTGCAGCATTTGCAGGGGATCATGGTCTTCATATCATAATAGATACTAACGATGATATAAAAATTCCCAATAACGTAGTAATCGATCTCAGCAATTCAGGAATTTCAACAATCACTTTACGGGCTGGCTCGGAACTGCACTTTGGTTCCAATGCACAGTTAATTTTACCTTCAGGGGCAAGGGTGATTTTTGAAACAGGGGCAGAGCTAATTGCCGACAATAACAGCTCGGGAACCTACCTAGAAGTTGGTGGCAACGGTGTTTGGGGCAGAGTGTGCGAACCTGTCTGCGATAATGGCACATTAACAGGCCCTGGAACAATTACTGAAAACTCAGATCCTGCGAATCCATTACCCGTTAAACTGACTTCATTTACTGTAGCATTGTTGGGTGATCATGTTACCCTGAACTGGTCTACAGCCACTCAGCTTAACTTCAGTCATTTTGAAGTAGAGCATTCAATAAATGCAGAAGCATGGTCAGCATTAGGATCTATACAAGGTGAGGGAACAACCAATGAGTTGAATGAATATACCTTTGACCACACTTATCCTCACAATGGTAAAAACTATTACAGATTGCGCATGGTAGATTTAGATGAGACATTCGAATATTCACCTATTGAATCTATAAACGTGAATGCTAAAAATGCCTTTACTGTGTCACCAAATCCGGCAAAAGGAGGCGTTATTAATTACGAAATGAACTTTGCACCAATGGAAGGCGATCAGTTGCTTGTGTATGACTTAATGGGTGGTTATGTTTTGTCAAGCACGGTGTCAATGTTTACTAAAGAGTTCACTTTGCCAAATTCATTGGCGAAAGGCACCTACCTAGTTCGTTATAAAGGACAAGCTGTTAATCAGGTAGTTCGTTTGATAATAGACTAATCGTTAAAAGACAAAGGCTTCGAATTTCGAAGCCTTTGTCTTTTAAGCACATGGCGTATGATTTGCAACACTTAACTTGTTATAAATAAGCAGGTAAATTCTTCAAAATATCTGCAGTCATTTTTTCTAAATCAAAAGCATGTTGCCAGCCCCAATCTTTACGGGCAGCGCTATCATCTAAAGATTTTGGCCATGAATCTGCAATGGCTTGTCTGAAGTCTGGATTATAAGTGATTGTAAAATCAGGGATATGTTTTTGAATAGCTTTCGCAATTTCAGCCGGACTGAAACTCATGGCAGAAACATTGTAGCTAGAACGGATTTTTACTTTTTCAGCAGGTGCTTCCATTAAATCAATCGTTGCTTTAACAGCATCATCCATATACATCATGGGTAAATAAGTGTTTTCACTTAAGAAGCACTCAAACTTTTTATCCGTAAGTGCTTTAATGAAAATATCTACAGCATAATCGGTTGTTCCTCCACCGGGTTTGGTTTTGTATCCGATTAAGCCAGGATAGCGCAAACTACGCACATCCACGCCTTGTTTTTGATGATACCATTCGCACCAGCGCTCTCCTGCCTGTTTAGTGATGCCGTAAATGGTAGTCGGATCCATAATGGTGTCCTGCGGTGTATTGTCTTTGGGTGTTGTAGGCCCGAAAGCAGCGATTGAGCTGGGCCAATAGACTTTGTCGAGTTTGTATTCCACAGCCGCATCTAACACATGAATGAGCCCGTCCATATTTAAATGCCAGGCGAATTTCGGATTCCGCTCGCCAGTAGCAGACAATACTGCTGCCAGGTGATAAACCTGGGTGATCTCATTTTTAGCGACAAAATCGAAAAGCTGCTTTTGCTTTAGTACATCCAGTATATCAAAATTGCCTTGTGTCAGTATACCACCTGGATCCTTAATGTCGGTGGCAATTACGTTTTCTTTTCCATAAATAGCCCATAGGCCTTGCGTAAGCTCTGAGCCCAGCTGGCCGCCAGCCCCTATAACCAGTATTTTATGTTTTTTCATGCTAAAGATTGTGGGCGCGAAATTACCAAAATTTATTAGTTGCCTACCATCTGTTAGCACTTACCTTTGTATGGTGACTTTCGAAGAATACTTAAGCGGTAAAAAGATAGATGCAAAGGCTTTTGAACAGGCCGAGAAGGAGCTTGTCAGTGACTGGCGTCAAGAGTTTGACCAGATGCATCCCAACAGTTTTACGGCTCAGAAACTTTTCCTGATTAACGGCATACGCAGACGCTTTCCCTTAAAAGTTGAGCTGGTAAATCAAGAAACGAATGATTCAAAACCAGTGGCAGCGCCAACACCTGCCAAGCCTAAACCCATCATGAGACCTAAAATTAATTAGAACCTATGTACGCTACGCTGAAACCTGTTTTAGAAAAAGAATTATCGGCCATACGCGAGGCCGGACTGTACAAAAAAGAAAGAATAATCACCTCTCCTCAAGGTGCCGACATAAAAACTGCAGATGGACGAGAAGTAATCAACTTTTGTGCAAATAATTACCTGGGCTTGTCATCTCACCCACGCATATTAGCTGCCGCAAAAAAGGCAATTGATACACATGGTTTTGGCATGTCGTCAGTTCGTTTTATCTGTGGCACGCAAGACATACACAAAGAGCTGGAAAAAAAGATAGCCGATTTTTTAGGCACTGAAGACACCATTTTATATGCTGCTGCTTTTGATGCCAACGGTGGCGTGTTTGAACCACTGCTGGGTGCAGAAGACGCGATTATTTCTGATGAATTGAACCATGCCTCTATTATTGATGGCGTTCGTTTATGCAAGGCCATGCGTTATCGCTACAAACATAATAACATGGAGGACCTTGAACAGCAATTGAAAGATGCACGCGCTGCAGGCGCCAAGCAAATATTAGTGGTAACAGATGGCGCTTTCTCCATGGATGGAACCATTGCACAATTAGATAAAATTTGTGATTTGGCAGATAAGTATCAAGCCTTGGTAATGACAGATGAGTGTCACTCATCTGGTTTTTTAGGTAAGACTGGTCGTGGTGTACCTGAACATTGTGGTGTAATGGGTAGGGTAGATATTATTACGGGCACACTGGGCAAAGCCTTAGGTGGTGCGTTAGGTGGTTTTACTTCTGGCCGTAAAGAAATTATTGAAATGCTACGCCAGCGCTCAAGACCTTATTTGTTTTCAAATACCCTGGCCCCCGCTATTGTAGGTGCATCTATTGAAGTGTTCAATATTTTATCAGAAACCACAGACCTTCGCGATAAACTGGAGCGAAATACAAAATACTTCCGCGAGGCAATGACCAAAGCTGGTTTTGACATTAAACCTGGTGTGCATCCGATTGTGCCCATTATGCTATATGAAGCACCGTTGGCACAAAAATTTGCTGAGCAATTATTAGAGAAAGGAATTTATGTAATTGGGTTCTTTTACCCGGTGGTTGCTAAAGGTCAGGCACGTATTCGCGTTCAGATTTCTGCAGCACATGACCAGCATCATTTAGATAAAGCTATTCAGGCATTTACGGAGGTTGGAAAAGAGTTAGGGGTAATTAAGTAAGGGTGGTAAAGAAAAAGGTGGTAAGTTTTAATTGACTGTGGACAATGGTCAATTGACAATTGAAGAATGTGTTTAAATGAAGTAGCTTGTCCAAAAGACTATATATTATTGAGCAACCTCATCAATTGATCATTGTCAACTTTCAACTAATAGCTAAATCTCGAACCTTTAGCTTCCACCCTCCAACTTCTAGCTTCGAACCTCGACCTTCGAATTCGCCAACACCTCTTCATAGTAAGCTTCGTACTGCGGAAGTATATTGGTGATATCAAACTCCTGTGCGCGTTTTAATGCGTTGGCTTTGAAAGTGGGTAGGTTGTTTTTATCTAAAATGATTAAAGCATTTTTAGTCATATCTTCCACATCACCAATATTGCTCATAAATCCTGTAACACCCTGCACATTTAATTCAGGTATACCTCCTGTATTGGTTGAGATAACGGGTACCTCGCAAGCCATGGCTTCCAGTGCAGCTAAACCGAAACTCTCTTTTTCAGAAGGCATTAAAAATAGATCAGCTACTGACAACACTTCTTCTACTGCTTCAAGTTTGCCCAAGAAACGCACATCATCGCAAATTTTTAACTCGCGGCATTTTTCTTCAGCTTCGTTTCGTTCAGGACCATCACCAATCATGAGGAGTTTGGATGGAACTACTTTGTGGATATTATAAAACACACTGATCACATCGGGAATACGCTTTACTTTTCTGAAGTTAGACGTGTGCACAATGAGCATTTCTCCGTTAGGGCAGATTGCTTTTTTGAAATGATCCTTCTTTTGCTTTTTGAATTTTTCCAAATCAATAAAATTTGGAATCACCCGGATGTCATTGGTAATGTCAAAGTGTTCGAGTGTTTCTTTTTTCAGATCTTCCGAAACAGCGGTAACACCCTCCGACTCATTAATACTAAACGTTACTACGGGCTCGTAGCTTGAGTCTTTACCCACCAGGGTTATATCTGTTCCGTGTAAGGTTGTAACTACTGGAATATAAATGCCTTGCTTACGAAGAATCTGCTTCGCCATATAAGCTGCAGAAGCGTGGGGGATTGCATAGTGCACATGTAGTAAATCTAATTTTTCATTTTTCACAACACTTACCATTTTACTGGCGAGTGCTAATTCATAAGGCGGATATTCAAACAGCGGATAGTTTCTGAAATTCACCTCGTGGTAAAAAAGGTTTTCGTTTAAGAAATCAAGGCGTTGCGGTTGAGAATATGTAATGAAATGAACTTCGTGACCTTCCTGTGCCAGTGCCTTACCTAATTCAGTGGCTACCACACCGCTACCCCCGAAAGTGGGATAACAAACAATACCTATTTTGATTTTTTTCACGGTTTCAGATTGGTTATGAGGGTTAAACCATTTTTATACCTGCTTAGTTTCGCTGAACAGAAAGATTTAAAGGCATTCCCTTGAAATTGAATATTGACTCGTAAACAACATCATGCATGCGTGTACGTATGTTCATATTCAAAAGTTTATTATTGGTCATATCTGGGTGTACACGGTTTGATAAGAATATGAAAACAAGATCATTATCCGGATCCACCCAAATGCAAGTACCGGTAAAACCTGTATGCCCAAAAGTACTGGCTGAAGCATATTTGGATGTGGGGCTGATGGCCTCATTTACAAAATCACGTTTGTCCCAACCTAAACCTCTTCTGCTATTGGCATACTGCTTCTTTGTAAATAAAGAGACGGTTTCAGGTTTGAAATAGTGTAAGCCAGCGTAAGTACCCCCATTAAGCCACAACTGCCCCAGTTTGGCAAGATCCATGGCTGTGCCAAATAAACCAGCATGACCGGCAACGCCACCGTGCATGGCAGCACCCTGATCATGGACATAACCTAACAACAAAGATTTGCGGAACAATCTATCTTTTTCTGTAGGTGCAATGCGTGATGGATCAAAATGAAGTCGTGGTAAATACCCTAAGGATGTTGCACCCAGGGGCTCATATAAATTTTGATGTAAAAAATCTTCCATCGGTTGGTTGAGTATGCGTTCTGCCAATCGCTGTAACATGTAAAAACCCATATCGCTATAACGATAGTCGTAAGGAGTACGCGCAGGTTTCTCTCTTATTTTAGATTTAATAATCCATTGCCAAAGACTATCCTTCATGGCTTGTGCAGCAAAAAGATTGTGCGTTACTTCAAAAGGAAAAAGCTCCGATCTTGTTGTCGCATAATAATCAGGCATGTGCAATGAATCCTTCATGGTTTGTGCCCAGAAGGGTAGAAAAGGCCAAAGCCCCGCCTGATGCGTGAGTATATCTTTGATGATAAAATCTTCTTTGTTGCTTCCTTTCAACTCTGGCAGATAAACGGATATTTTTTTATTGATGTCGATAAGTCCTTTTTCGTGTAGGAAGGCAGTTGTCTGCAAGGTAGCCGCAACTTTTGTTACGGAGGCCAGATCGTAGATGGTTTCTTCTGTTACTGGTATTTGGTTTTCATAAGTAAGCCAGCCAAAAGCTTTGTCATAAATTACCTTTCCTTTTCTGGCAACCAATACACGGCAACCAGGTGTAGCACCTGCATTGATGGCCTCATAAGCAATGTCTTTAATTTTTGATAAAGTGTTTTCATCAACACCAACCTCTTGCGGATTTGCATACCCTATTCGTCCAAGCGCTTGTGTGGTAATGCCATTTCCGGATGCATAAAATTCGGTAGTGATTGGTAAATGCCCAACAACAGGCAGGGCACCAAAAATTTGCTCTGCTGCAATTTCCTGCATGGCTTCACTTGCCTCGTAGGTGGCAAGCACAGCAGCAAAGTTTTCATCAGCAGGTATTAATTCGGGATTGCCCAGGTATACCAATATTACTTTTGTTTCAGGTTTAATTTTTTTAAGCTGATCGAGTGCCTGTGTTAACCACGATTCAGCAAAAGGAAAGATACCCGCAACAATGATGTCATAATCAGACAACTGTTGAAATACAATGCTGTCCTGCGGTAGTACTGCACAGTACTCATCTACATTTGTGTAACGAGCCAAATATTGATTGAAAGCATTATTGGCATTAATGCCAATGGAGATAGAAGCTATTTTTTTATTGTCGAGGATTTTAAGCGGAAGTAGTTTGTCTTTGTTGCTGATGAGCGCCACAGAAGCTTGTTGAATTTTATGTGTTAATATCCGGCCCTGTTCTTCTGAAAATGAATAAGTTTCAGCGGGATTGTTTTTGTCTATGACATCATACTTGGCACCTAAAATCTTTTTAACACTTTTATCCAATTGTAAAGCATAAACTTTTTCTTTGCGCACCAGCTTTTTAATTTTCCTTATGGCGAAGCCAATGTTTTCCGGATTGATCAGGATATCGTTTCCAGACTGAAAAGCAAATAACTCGGGTTCGCCCCAGCGAATTTTACCTTTAGAGAGTTTGATGTCAGGTACATTACTCATCAGCAAGCCTTCGTACGCAAATGATTTTTCTACTTGCGTATTGGTCAATAGATTGCTGATGGCACTGGGCACGAATTTCATTTTTTGCATGAGTGCTTTACGCTCAAAAGTAAGGGGAACGGTCTGCGATTTAGGCAACACGGCATCAGCACCTGAAGCCAACAGGTTTTTGTAAATTGTTTGTTGAGGATCATTGGCAGACTGCGCACTGTACTGTATGGGCCATTGCGAAGGAAAATCAGATAGGCCCGTGAGGATATTTTCTTCCCGTAAGGTCTTCATATAAAGTGCAAGACGTTTACTGATATGGTCAGCATCATTTCCCCAGAAATAGTATAAGGTGTCTTTTGCTCCTGACTTAGCTACTAATGCATTTGGCCCCATATTCAGGTTAATGCCAAGGTCTTTTAATTGATACGCAAGCCATTTTGTAGTAAGTATAAAGGCTGAATCAGGCAACGTACTTAAAATAAATGGCTTTGGAAATGAAAAAGTACTATCGAGTGTTTTTCCAGCGCCCCATTCTGCATCCAGTGCTACAAACAAGGGAATTTTACTTGCAGCCTGATATTGCTCAATGTTTTGTTTAACTACAGTAGAGGATCCTCGATGGATGATGATTCCGCCTAAATGGTGGTTCTTGAGCTCATTAAGAAAACGCTGCTGTACTTCCTCATTATACAAGTCGGCCTCCAGCATAAAAAGCTGGCCTATTTTTTCGTCTAAGCTAAGTTGTTGAAATACACTGTCTACCCACTGCTCCTTGCTTTGCCCCCAACCGGCAACGTAAATTGCAGAGAAGAGAATAAGGCCTAAAACTTTTTTTACCATCCGCCCGTTTTCGATTTGAATTGCCTTTTATTAACGTCAATTTTGTACAAGCTTGTATTTTAAGCCTGAAATCATAAATATACGATTAAGATGAAGTTTAGCGGACTATTTACGAAAACACCAGCGCATAAAAGGTTTAACTATACGCCACGACATTACGATCCGCGCGAAGAAGAGATGAAAGAGCGCCAGGAGCGTATCCGTAAGGAGTTGGAGGCAGGTTTACGCAAAGAAACCGAGGAGGATTTGCAGCTTCATCAATCGCGCATTAAAGGTTCCTTTCAGGCGGCCAGAAAAAGGTCTGTTCAAAAAACCGAACCTTCTGCAGCCGTATTGCGCACACTGATTACACTTTTCATTGTTATTGAATTGTGGGTGTACCTTCAGTATGGTAACATTGCATTGTACGGTGTGCTGATTATAATTCCCTTTTATCTTTTTTTAAAACTAAGAAACTTTAAACGATCCTGATTTTAAGCACCAGTTCTGACCATGCCGGATATTATACAGTTACTTCCTGATGCTATTGCCAACCAGATTGCTGCAGGTGAGGTGGTGCAGCGACCAGCATCTGCAGTGAAGGAGTTAATTGAAAATGCTATCGATGCAGAGGCTACCCACATTAAGCTGATTATTAAAGACGCAGGCAAAGCCTTGCTTCAAGTTATAGATAACGGAAAAGGCATGAGCGAAACGGATGCGCGCATGAGTTTGGAGCGACATGCCACCTCTAAAATCAGAAAAGCGGAAGATTTATTTACCCTGCACACCATGGGTTTCAGGGGTGAAGCGCTGGCTTCGATTGCCGCGGTATCTCAACTCGAAATAAAGACAAGACAAGCCACAGAAGAGTTAGGTACACTATTGGTAGTAGAAGCCTCTGAAGTAAAAAAGCAAGAGCCTGCAGCATGTGATAAAGGCACCAGTATCAGCGTAAAAAATCTCTTTTATAACATTCCAGCGCGTAGAAACTTCCTGAAATCTAATTCAGTAGAAGTAAAGCATATCGTTGACGAATTTCAACGTCTTGCCCTGGCATATCCTGATATTGCTTTTACGTATGTGAACAGTGATGATATTGAAATTGATGTAACAGCAGGAAAACTGAGTCAGCGCATCATTGCTTTGTTTGGCAAAAGCTACCAGCAGCAACTCGCACCTTGCGAAGAAGAAACAGATTACGTGAAAATTTCTGGTTATGTCGGCCGGCCAGAGTCTGCCAAGAAAACACGGGGCGAGCAATTTCTTTTTGTAAACAACCGTTTTATCAGAAGTAATTATTTGCACCATGCCGTAATGACGGCCTTCGAAGGTTTGCTGCCGGATAATAGTTTCCCTTTTTATGTTTTGTTTCTTACGCTCGACCCAAAGCATATCGATGTAAACGTACATCCCACCAAAACGGAAATTAAGTTTGATGATGAACGCTCAGTATACGGGGTGGTGCAAGCTGCGGTAAGGCAGGCATTGGGTGCACACAGCCTTAGACCCTCACTCGACTTTCAAAATGATCTGAATATTGTTGAAAAACTTTCTGCCCAGCACCTGGATAAGGATGTCTATTATAATGAAAGATTTCAGACACTTAACCAACGCACCAACCTTGAAAATTGGGAAAAACTTGTAGAAGGAGAATGGCTCAGTAAACAAAGTACACCTACCTACGAGCGGCCTGTTGATCAGCTGGCTATGTTGCAGCATGACCATACAACTCCAGAGCAGGGTGAGACCTTGCCAGAGGAGTCTGTTCTGTTTCAATGGCAAGGCAAATACATTGTAAGAACAGTAAAACCCGGTTTGATGTTTATTGACCAGCAAGCTGCGCACGAAAGAGTGCTTTTTGAGAAGTTTTTAAGCCAACTAAGAAATAAAACCGGGGAAAGTCAACAAAGTCTCTTTCCTCAAAATGTTCAGCTAAGTGCAGCAGATTTTGCCCTGATAATGGAAATGGAGCAAGAATTAAAGGCTTTGGGTTTTATGCTGGAGGTCTTTGGTAAGAACACCCTGTTGATTTCGGGCACACCTGCCCACCTGCCCACCGGTAGAGAAAAGCAACTCTTAGAAGGCTTGTTAGAGCAGTTTAAAATCAATCAGTCTGAGCTGTCAGTCCCTTTACAGGAAAATTTAGCCAGGGCTCTGGCAAAAAGAGCCTCTTTAAAAGCCGGACAAAAACTTATGATCGAGGAAATGCGTTCATTGGCTGATGCCTTGATGGTTTGTAAAACACCGAACTATACACCAGAAGGTTCACCAACATTCTTTATTTTTGAATCTGGTAAAATGGAAAGTTATTTTAAACGACAATAAGTTAAACTAAACATCACGGTTATGACGTGACCCGCTCTTGGATTAGAGCATGCCTGCAGCTTGATAAAACTGCCATGGCACTGTGAACCAATAAATACTTATGCTGAATCTGACACCGGTAGTCCGTAACATTATTATTCTGAATGTGATTGTATTTATCCTGCAAAACATGTTCAGGTCTTTACATGTAACCGAAATACTTTCTTTATGGAACGTGGGTACAGAAAATTTTCGACCCTACCAGCTGTTTTCGTACATGTTTGCACATGGTGGTTTTATGCACATCTTCTTTAATATGCTAAGTCTTGCCTTCACGGCACCTATCTTAGAAAATTACTGGGGAACCAAGCGCTTTTTACTGTTTTATCTGGTAACAGGTATTGGCGCTGGGGTATTTAACATTGCGATTGATTATTTCTTTCTGGACGGCAATTCCTTTGGCTACATGTTAGGAGCCTCTGGTGCTGTTTATGGTGTTTTAATGGGTTTTGGTATGATGTTCCCCAATATGGAAATCATGCTACTGATACCACCTATTCCAATTAAAGCCAAGTATCTTGTATTTGTACTGGGTGGAATGTCATTTTTACTGGACAGAAGTGGAGGAGTGGCGCACTTGGCACACTTAGGTGGTGTGGTATTTGCTTTTGCCATGATACAATACTGGCGAAGTCAGGGAGGAAGAGGAGGATATTTTTAGAAGCAGAGTTTTAGCAATTAGAAATACAATGTTGTTTAGTTAAGTTTCCGTACTCATCCTCTCCTTTGGAGATGACCGGAGGTGAGGCAATAAAAAAGACTTAACTAAACAACATTGAATTAGAAATAACAATTAGAGGAAACTTAAAGTGATTTTTAACGAATTTAAAAACGCCTTTCAGCGCAGTAATCATGCGCATGTCCAGTTGATCATCATTAACGTGGCGATCTTTCTTTTCATGGGTGTTATTTTTGTGTTTTCTCGTATAGCAGGTTTTGATGCTCTGTTTGAAGTGGTGTATGATCAGTTTACGATTCCGCCACAATTTGCGGAATTCTTAACCAGACCCTGGACGCTCTTCACTTACTCATTTGCGCATAGCCTCACCGATATTTTTCATATACTTTTTAATATGTTGGCTTTGTACTGGTTTGGCAGACTATTTATTGAGTATCTGGGTAGTGATAAACTGGTAGCATTATATGTTTTGGGTGGAATGGCGGGAGCTGTCTTTTACCTTGTCATGTTTAACACCATTCCGTATTTCATTGAAGCCTCTAACTTTAATGGAATGGTAGGTGCTTCAGCGGCAGTATATGCCATTATGGTAGCAGTGGCTACTTTGTTACCAGATTACACCTTCTTCCTTTTATTTCTGGGGCCGGTGAGAATAAAATACATTGTATTCTTTTACATAGTAATCTCTTTCATCGGATCTGTAGGTCCGAATGCTGGCGGTAATCTGGCCCACTTAGGCGGTGCCTTTATGGGCTTTGTGTACATGAAGCAATTACAAGCAGGTGTTAATTGGGGTTCGTGGATAACGGTAGTGATTGATTGGGTGCAGGATTTATTTCAACCCAGACCCAAAGTAAAAGTGAGCTATCGCAAAGAGGAGGCAGCCTTTACACAAAAGAAGAGCACCAAAACCACTAAAGCTGCTACCGAAAAGGGTAAGATATCTCAGGAAGAGATTGATGCAATCTTGGATAAGATATCCGATGGTGGCTACGAAAGCTTAACCAAAGAAGAAAAAGAAAAACTCTTCAACGCTTCAAAGAAGTAATGCTGTATTATTATGCTGGTACTTCATATTGTCCCAAGACATTCTTCTAAATTCTGCTTTCTGAATTCTATATTCTTCCCTATTTCATCGCCCCAAAATAAGCATGCAAAGCTTCCATAATATCTTCGGGATTCGTAGCATACTGTATAGTTCGGTAACGCTGATTAAATGAAGCCAGCAATTCGTAGTATTCTTCATCACTTAAATCATAATCCTTGGTAAATATTTCTTTTACTACCGGATCAGTAATTACCTGAATATAGGTTTGTGTTTTATTGCTTTCCTCCACATAGCGGTAAATCTTTCGCTTTTCTTTTTCTGTTTTCGAGAAATAGGTAAAAGGTGATTGCGCAGCCTGATAACCAGCCATTTTACGCGGAGCTGCTCGCGTACGATCAAGAATTTCGTTTGGATATAGGCGGGTTGCTTTAATGACTATTTCCTGAAGCATCTGCGTCTGTTCACGCATGCGGATGAATAGGGCATCCTCTTCCAGAAAAAGAGGCAACTCAATGGTTACATAACCCAGATAAGAAAAAACCAGCGTGTCAGCTGAGGTGGCTGTCAGTGTAAATAATCCGCTTTGATTGCTTACTGTGGCTTTAGCACTACCCTTTACGGCAACATAAACACCAGGCATACCAACCATCGTTACGGAATCCACAACAATACCCCTATAGCTTTGTTGGGCATTAAGGTTCAGACTTATAGTTATGAGTAGAAGGAAAAGTAAAAGTCTCACATTTAGTTTTTACGAAGATGCTTAGAGGCATCAAAAAGTTGTATCAATATAAATTGGTTTTAATCTTCTAGCCCCTAACCTCCAACTTATAGCCTCGAACCTCTATTTATTCGCCAACTGTCCGCAGGCTGCATCAATATCCTTACCCCTGCTAATGCGTATGCGGGTGGTAATGCCTTCAGCTTCCAGTATTTCCTGATACATGCGCAGCGACTCAGGTGTTGCCTGTTGAAACGCTGCATCATCAATAGAATTGTATTCGATCAGATTAACTTTACTCGGTATGATTTTGGCAAACTTTAATAGTGCCAAGGCATCTTCTTTTTTATCGTTGATGCCTCTCCACACTACATATTCGTAGGTCACCTTTCTTTTGGTTTTCTGGTACCAGTGTTTTAATGCATCGGCCAACTCTTCCAGTGGTGTGCTGTCGTTAATTGGCATAATGGACGATCGTGTTTCGTTGATGGCCGAATGCAGAGACACAGCAAGGTTAAACTTCACCTGATCGTCTGCTATCTTGCGTATCATTTTGGCTACACCTACAGTTGAAACCGTAATGCGTTTCCAGGCCATGCCTAATCCTTTCTGATCTGTAATTTTATGAATGGCATCCAATACATTATTGTAGTTGAGCAAAGGTTCCCCCATACCCATAAACACAATGTTGGTTAGCGGTCGGTTAAAAAATAATTCTGCTTGTTCTTTAATGGCTACCACCTGATCATAAATCTCATCAGGATTTAAATTACGCATGCGTTTTAAACGAGCGGTGGCACAAAATTTACAAGCTAAGCTGCAACCCACTTGCGATGAAACACAAGCTGTAATTCTTTTTTCTGTAGGGATTAATACCGATTCAACGATTAAACCATCGTGTAGCATAACAGCGTTTTTAATGGTGCCATCGGCACTGCGCTGCATTTTATCAACCTTGATGTGGTTGATAGAAAAATTTGTTTTTAACATTTCGCGCACAGGCAGCGAAAGGTTCGTCATCTGGTCAAAATCCTTGGCGGATTTATGCCATAGCCATTCGTATACCTGCTGGGCACGAAAAGCCTTTTCACCCTGTTCTGTAAAAAACTGCTTAAGCTCCTCTAGTTTTAGCTTCCGAATATCGCGCTTGCTTACCTCTACCATCCTGCAAAATTAGTAATTCGTAATCAATGTCGTTTAGTTAAGCTTCCCCTTTCATCCTCTCCCTCGGAGAGGATTGGAGGTGAGGCCATAAAACAGGCTTAACTAAACGATATTGAATTCGCGATCGAACATGCAACCCGCTGACTTTTTTAGCGAATTCTTTCAAAAACACGTACTTCACAAGGCCGGTTTACGTCACTAACGATAAGCTTGGCACTGGAAAGCTCTTCAACGTTATAACTGGCAATAATGGTTCTGGATTTTTTATCCAATAAATGCAAAGTGGTCCCATCATAGCGATATAAAAAGTTCTTTTCATTCACTTCTTTGCGCTTACCCAATAAGGTGGTGCTTTGTTCGCCCTTCATTTTGTCTTTAAACTCAATTACATCAGGGGTGCGCTTCTTCATGCTGTTAAAATCGCTCATGAGCTCATCCATATCTTCCGATTGCTCGGGATTGTCCAGCTTTTCGTCCATACAATTGCTTTGTTTCATCAATTGCCAGCGTCCTATGATGTTCTGTGCAGATAAACTAAAGCTGGCAAGGGTCAGGAATAGACATACAAGACTTTTCATAGCATTCAATTTTTATGAAGTTAGTCAAAATTCAGGCCAGCCTGTGTATCTTTTCGGCATGAAGCACTACTTTTTGGTTATTCTCCTGTTTGGTCTTTTAACAGCCTGTTCTAAAATCCCAAAAGAGGATGACAGGCTGCTCGAGAATTTGATGAAAAATCAGCCCGGCCAGTTTCAACACATCCTGGATAGTGCAGATTTTTACGAAGTTCAGATAATCTACACACAGGTAAACAGAGACCATGAAAATAAACCGGCTTTCAAAAGCTTTTATTTTAACTTGGACTCCAGCCAATACTTTTACCCCGCATCAACGGTTAAATTACCTGCCGTTTTACTGGCATTGGAAAAATTGAGATCACTCAACATTCAACACCTTGATAAATATACCCCCATGTTGCACGACAGTGTTTACAGCGGGCAAAGTACGGTACACACCGATACCACCTCGGCCAATAACATGGCTTCGGTAGCGCATTACGCAAAAAAGATTTTGGTCGTTAGTGATAACGATGCCTACAATCGCTTGTACGAATTTATTGGTCAGGAAAATTTTAACACTGAACTCCATAAAAAAGGATATGGCGATACAAGAATTTTACATCGACTCGAAAGGGCACTATCGCCCGATGAAAATGCACATACTGAAGCCATTCGTTTTTTCCAAAAACATGGTGTAGTGTATGAGCAAGCCATGTTGGTGAATGAAAATCCTTACGTATCCAGTACTCCCATCTTAAAGGGTAAGGGTTTTATCAAGAATGACACGCTTGTATCAGCACCTTTTGATTTTACCTATAAAAATTTCTTTCCCTTAGACGAACAACAGCGCATGTTGAAGTCAATTATCTTTCCGGAGTCAGTGTCATCAGCGAGTCGTTTTAATATTCCCGAAGAAGATCGCTTATTTGTCTTGCAGCACATGTCGCAATTACCAACGGAAACAACGTACCCACCTTACTATCAAGAGCCTGATTTGTATACCGATGCGTATTGTAAGTTTTTAATGTTTGGTGGAAAGGGTGTAGTGCCGAAAAACATCAGGGTGTTCAATAAGGTAGGCGATGCTTATGGTTATTTGATTGATAATGCCTACATCGTTGATTTTGAAAATAACATCGAATTTATGTTAAGTGCAGTCATCCATGTGAACAAAGACGGTATCTATAACGATGGCAAATACGAATACGAAAGTGTCGGCCAGCCCTTTTTAAAAAACCTGGGTAATCTTATTTATGATTATGAATTGTTGAGAAACAGAGAGCATCAGCCTGATGTAAGTGCCTTTAAATTTGAGTACGAAAGAAAGAGATAATTAAAAACAGTATTTAACCATATGCAAAAGACTAACGCCATTGTCATCACCGGAGGATATTTAGATACAAGTAATGCTAAAACTGCCCACGGGCTCATCAGGGGAACAGATCGTTTTAATATTGTAGGTATTATTGACCATAAGCATCCGGGTAAAGATGCAGGCGAGATCTTAGATAAAAAGAAAAGAAACATTCCGGTTTTTGCTACCATGGCCGATGCCCTGCATGCAAGCAAAGAACCTGTAAAGTATTGTGTGATTGGGGTAGCAACTAAGGGTGGTGTTATACCTGAAACATTGCGCGTCATGATCAAGGAAGCCTTGGAGCTTAACCTGAGCATTGTAAATGGTTTGCACGATTATGTATCGGAGCATGAAGAGTTGGCGACTCTTGCCAAACAAAGAGAGCTGGAAATCATTGACGTACGCAAGCCTAAAAAATTCAAAGACCTTCATTTCTGGTCAGGTAAAATTGTGGAAGCCAAATGTCCCAAGGTGGCAGTGCTGGGTACTGATTGTGCCATGGGTAAGCGCACCACCACACGCTTTTTAGTAGAGATGATGCGCAAGGCTGGTTACAAAGCAGAAATGATTTATACAGGGCAAACCGGGTGGATGCAAGGTGCCAAACATGGTTTCATTTTCGACTCTACACTTAACGATTTTATTTCGGGTGAAATGGAGCATGCTGTATGGTCTTGCTACCAGGAAGAAAAACCCGATATCATTTTTATTGAAGGTCAATCTTCCTTGCGTAATCCGAGTGGGCCTGCAGGTGCTGAGTGGATCGTATCGGCTGAAGCAAAGGCCGTTGTGCTACAACATAGCCCAATACGCAAACAATATAAAGACATGGAGTTTTATCCGGCTTATCTCCCTTCTTTAAAAGATGAAGTAAGCTTAATAAAAATGTATGGCGCAGATACCATCGCCATCACGATCAATACAGCCAAGATGACTACAGAGGAGGCAAGAAAATATGCTGTCTCTTACGAACAAGAATTAAATATTCCGGCCATTCTTCCTTTGGAAGATGGGCTGGAGGCATTGCTCCCTGCCTTTGAAAAATTAATAAAAGAATCAAAAAAGTAATTGAAACTTCAATCGCAAAAAGCATGAGTACTAAAATCAAGCATATCAAAGTATGGAGCGTAGACTTGGGTAACCAAAGACCGTATACAATTGCATTCAAAACTGTAGACGAAGTTAAAAACGCCTTTGTCGAAATTACACTGGCAAACGGTCTCACAGGTTTGGGCTCGGGCAATCCTAGCGAATATGTGGTGGGCGAAAACCTGAAGCAAACGCTGGAAGCCTTAAACGAAAATAATCTTGATTTTTTAATCGGACGCGATATCCGAGAACTTAATCAACTCACTTTTGAGGTATGGCAGCGTTTCCCTAAAAACCCAGGCGCCCGGGCAGCCCTTGATATTGCACTGCATGATGCCTTCACAAAATTCTTAGGTATTCCATTGGTTCAATATTTTGGACAAAAAATAAAGGCAATGCCAACCTCAAACACCATTGGCATTAAAAACGTGGAAGCTACCCTGGTAGAAGCCGAGGAGTTTGTCGGAAAAGGATTTAAAATATTAAAAGTAAAACTAGGTAAGGATCCGGCAGAAGACATTGAGCGCATGGTAAAACTGCGTGAACGTTTTGGTAATAACATCGTCATTCGCATTGATGCCAACCAGGGATACAATGTGCAACAGACCATAGACTTTTACCACAAAACAAAACATCTCAACATAGAATTGATAGAGCAACCTTTGCCGGCCAGGGCTATTGCTGAAATGAAGAGTTTGCCAGATGAGATAAAAGAAATCGTGGCTGCAGATGAATCATTGATCAGCCCTAAAGATGCTCTCGAATTGGTGAAACCACCCAGGGCAAGTGGTATATTCAATATTAAATTAATGAAGTGTGGTGGCCCAAGTCAGGGTTTAAAAATTGCTGACATTGCCCTGCAATCAGGTGTTGATTTATTCTGGGGTTGTAATGATGAAAGTGCAGTAAGTATAACTGCTGCTTTACATACAGCTTTTGCATGTTCAAACACAAAATACATCGACCTGGATGGAAGTCTCGATCTTGCGCAAGATATTGTAAAAGGAGGATTTATTTTGAAAGATGGTGTGATGTCTTGCACTGATAAACCGGGCTTAGGTGTTGAATTGATTTAGCATTATAAAAAGTTGATTTACCATAATTGACAATAGGCAAGAAACAATTGACAAAGCTCAGCGTAAGCAATAAAGGTGGATTGATGTTGTTAATGCTAATTAACATCTCTGCCATTGGTGTTGTATTAAACACCAATGGCAGAGAGAATTAATATCATATTTTATACTTCTTTTTAGTTATCCGACTTCAAGGCTTTTTCTACGCCAATGTTACTGAAAGCAAAAGAGAAATCGAGTCGTATTTCAGGATAGCTAACTGTTTTGTCATTAAACTTTTGCGAGTGAATGCTTCCATCCAGTTTAATAGCCACACTTGGTATAGGGCGGTAAACGACACCAAGGGACGGCTTCAGAAACTTTCCGTCATCAGCGAGTCCGGCTTCGTCATCGCCACCAAAATCTTTGTTTTGTATCACCTCCGGATGACTCATCCAGTCAAGAAATACATAAGGCACAAATTGACCAACATCCGTTTGTACATCATATCCTAAGCGTAAATACCAGGTTTGAACATTAAAAGATGTTGTGGTAACAACGTCAGCAGTAGTCAGTGAACCATTGGGTGTAGAAGCATTAGCTCCCAAAAAACGTTCACGTTGGTTTTGGTTGATGTCTGCGTTATTAACCAAAATCAAAACATTGTTTGGATCTCGCTCAGCATTATGCTTTGAGTTATAGAATTCAGCTTGTAATAAAAATTTTCCAAGTTGCTTCTCAACATACAAACCAACTATGGTAAAATTATCACCGGCCATCCAAGGAAGCACACCGCCCTGCGGTGATCCAGCGCCCAAGCCAACAGTGGAAATTGTTTTCTCTCCATTGATACTTGATGAATAACCAGAGGTGCCAACAATGATTGATTGCGTAAATGATTTATAGCGCAAGTCCCAACCCAAAGCGAATAACTTTTGAGCAGGACCTCCCTCTCCATTATCAGTCATCAGTGCATATGATATAGAACGTTTTCCATTATTGAAATTCCCATGAATCATAAAATTGGTGGTGCGTTCTAAGAAGAGGTGGTCTGTATCTAACATTTCGGGCGGTTCAATTCCGATAAACGTGGGCACTTGGTCAAGCCTTTCATTGTAAAGTCCAAACTTCCGGTACATTTTTCCAATTCTAATCTGAAAGGCATCCTTCACTAAAAAATTTCCCCAGGCATTTCGTACTTCAACTAAGCCATCGTTATGCGCCAGGTTGAATAGAAAAGCAATGTTCTTGGATAGATTACCCTGGCCATAAATATGAAAATTTCGTACAGGTGTCCATTCTGTAGGATCATTCCTTCTTATTGTTTCGATTCCGTTTAGCGAAGGATAACTAAATGTTTTTTGAAGATTAGAGTTGATGTATCCGTACAAGTAAAAATTTTTGTCGACCAAATCTAGGCTGAGGAGGTCTTCAAGACTCATGTCAAATAGATCGGTAGGGGTTGCAACCAAGGGTTCTTGCTGGGCGAATCCAAGGGTTGAGCAAAAAGCAAAAAGGGAGGCAATCAATAACTTTCTCATACATTTCGAGGGTTTAAAATGATTCGGTAAGTAAAGAATGAAATCACTGACTATACTATAAAACCAGTAGACAGCGGGTTGGGATATAAGAAAGTTAGCCGATTTTAATTACAAGTCAAGGCTCAAAAGACATGGGTACATTGAATTGGTTATACCTACGTAAGTATTTTTACTTAGAAAAAAATTTAATGTTTACTTGTTCTCCGGGTGCGTAATTCAGAAAATATTTGCTTTTTCATTTACAAATACGGTAAAGTCAATTAATCGCACCAGATGTACGTAATCATGTTACAATAATTTAATTTACTCAGTGGCGTTCACTTTTTTATTACTTAAAAAAATCATCCCTATTACAAGCGTAATGGCGGCAATACCAATCGGATACCACAAGCCTGCAAAAGGATCACCCGCTGGATTTGCATCAGTCTTACTCGCAATAAATAAACTGGTGGCGATAAAAGGAGTCAACCCACCAAATACACCATTGCCAATATGATAAGGCAGAGACATGGATGTGTAGCGAATACGGGTAGGAAAAAGTTCGACAAGGAATGCAGCAATCGGGCCGTACACCATGGTAACAAAAACAACTTGTACCCATACTAAAAATACCATTAACCAAAATTGATCATCCGACAACTGCCATGCTGATTTTGGTAACGCATCAGTACTTTCATTTATTTTTACTTCAAGTGTGCTGCCATCCGTATACTGCTGAATGGATGTAGTGACTTCTACCTGAATATCATCAAGTATTTCTGTTTTTTTTTTAATAGTTTTACTATCTGCAATTTCGGTTTTCAGTGAAACATCCGTGATCGCATACATTTGTTTGTAAATCGGTCTGTAAAAAATGATGGCCAGCAACATACCCAGCATCATAATCATCTTCCTGCCAATTTTATCAGAGAGCCATCCGAAATAAATAAACAAGGGTGTGCCGAGTAGTAGAGCAATAGCAATAATGTTGCGCGTTTGTACAAAGTCTACTTTACACGTAGTTTCAATAAAGGTCATGGCATAAAACTGCCCTGTATACCAAACCACCCCCTGGCCTGCAGTGGCTCCAAATAAAGCGATCAATACTAATTTCAGATTTTCCTTATTGGCGAAACTTTCTTTCAACGGATTCTTAGAAATCTTTCCCTCCGTTTTAATTTTTGTAAAGAGTGGGGACTCATCCATGCGCATGCGTATAAAAATGGAAACCACGACCAGCAAAGCAGATAATAGAAAAGGAATACGCCAGCCCCAGTCAGCAAAAGCCTCAATCCCCACATACTGACGTGTAGCCAGAATAACGCCAATCGAAACAAATAGCCCCAACGTTGCTGTTGTTTGAATAAAGCTCGTATAGAAGCCACGCTGTCCCAAAGGTGCGTGTTCTGCAACATAGGTTGCAGCACCACCGTATTCTCCACCCAGGGCAAGTCCCTGGATTAGCCGAAGAATTAAAACAAGTAAGGGTGCAAAAAGCCCGATAGAACTATAGGAAGGTACAAGACCAATGGCAAAGGTAGAACCACCCATTAGCACCAACGTCATCAGAAAAGTATACTTACGTCCAATTAAATCACCGAGCCTGCCAAACACCAAGGCACCGAAAGGGCGCACCACAAAACCTGCGGCAAAGAAAGCAAGCGTTGAGAGGATAGCCGTAGTAGGATTTGATTTAGGGAAAAACTGTTCCGATAATATGGTAGCCAGACTTCCGAAAATATAAAAGTCATACCATTCAATGAGGGTACCTACAGAGGAAGCAGTAATTACAAACCAAAGTCCTTTCTTAGATGCTGGGGCAGAAGATGTTGACATACGATAAAGTTGAAAGGAAATATAAAGAGAATAATTTACTATTCGCTGTCTTGGGATTACGTGCAAATGAGATTAATTGGAAAAATAGATTCTTGCATATTGGGCTTCCTGTTCTAGTTTTTGGTCGGATAACAACTTAATGTCAATAGCGGATTTACTTAATTCGAATGAGAAGAAAGTAAGTGCTAAAGTTGCCAAATAAATTTCAAACGAAATTTGAAATGGCGAAAAGTGATAAAACATTCTTTAGGACAGTTTGAAGTTATAGAAGCCATTAAACATTCACCTGGTTTTTTATCAGCCATATTCTGATAAATCATGTTAGACAGTAAACTATTAATTTTTGTACTTCTTCTAATGATATTTGAGTCATCAATTGCTCAAGTGACTGATGATTCAACAAAAAGAATGCCCTTAGTAAATCGAGTAAGTGTTGGTGCCGAATTCTTTACAGACAACACAAAAGTGATGGAGGCACTCAACAATCAATTTCAAATGGATAATGTTAACGACCTGTTTGTGTCGTTAACTTATTCTTTTGGTATTACCATACCTAATGAAGATCATACCTATGTAGGAATGCATCTTCTTCATTTAAGGTCTCAAACAGCAACAAAAAATATCAATCAAATTGAGCGAACGTTTTATATGTCTGGATATGGCTATGGTTTATACGTTGAAAATGAGATCATCAGGGATAAATTATTTAATCTGGTTTTTGGTGCCAGTTTTACCAGGAATTACTTATTCATGAATTTAACTGACAGAAATTTTGCATCCAGTCCATCAGTTGGTTTCTTAAACTCAAAAAATCTTGGCCTTGAACTTAGAAGCAATTCTGTACGGCCATACAGCATCTTGGGCTATTCTTTCCGAAAAAATGGTAGTTCCTGGTTACAAGTCGGTCTAGTAATAAGTGGTCAAATTATTCTACCCAAAGCAATATGGAAGCTATCAAGAGATGCTGTGTATGATGAGTGGGTTTATCGAGATAGTAACGTTAGGGTTGACTTTCTAGTCTTCGGTAGAAGTACAATTGCAGGCTCACTATTTCTTACAGTAAGACTTAACTAAAATTTTAGTGTTGTAATTAATTTGAAAGATACTCAAGCAGTTGATCTACACCTTCACAACTCACCGCGTTTGAAATTTGAAATCTTGATTTTCAATGCTGATTTTCCGAATTTGAATACATGCCCACCACCTTCAGCAGTTCATGTATACTCTCGCAATTAACACCATTTGAAATTTCAAATCTTGAATTTCGAATTTCGATTTTCAATCCCCCATGATCCGCCACCTCGTACCCACAACGCTCCAAAGCATTCTTCGTCCACAGATATTCATGGCCTTCTCCCACGAGATTTATTGTAACACCACGGTAGCTTTCATGAAACACCTTACCGGTCTTTAAATCAAAGCCTTTAAACTGAAATATGCGGTCAAGCGAACCGTCTAGTACTAAATCTTCTGGTATGCCCGTTAGCAGTTTTTGATTATCAGCCAACCATAAAAGATCTGCTGTTTGCAAAGCCAGATCCAGTTCATGTGTAGAAACCAATATGGCTTTGTTACTTTGTCGCGCCAGCTTGCGCAACATGTTCATTACTTCAACCCGGTTATTTAAATCGAGGTGGGCAGTGGGTTCGTCTAATAAGATGATCGGTGTGTCTTGTACAATGGCGCGTGCAATCATTACCATTTGCAACTGACCGTCACTCAATGTATTGATGTCCTTATCCGCAATGTCTTCCAGATGCAATAACTTCAAAGCATTGTCAATAGCAACTTCATCTGCTTCTTTTAACTGAGCGTTCCAATTTAAATAAGGGTAGCGTCCGTAACTCACTAGTTCGCGCACACGCATGTGCATGGCGTGCACACGATCGGTCAGCACAATCGCGATCTTTTTTGAATCTATGTTTGTTTTGGAGGAGGACAGGGGAGGTGTTAAACCAGCCATTGTCTTCAGCAAAGTAGATTTGCCGATCCCATTAGGCCCCATAAAGCAGACCAATTCACCAGGCTTTAAAGTAAGGTCTATCGCATCGAATAGAATTTTAGATGTCTTACCTTGTTGGTAGCCTACACTTAACTTACTAAAGGAGAGCGCTGACTCAAACATAAACTTTCCTTCCTCTTAAAATGATCCAAATCACCACAGGGGCGCCAATCAAAGCCGTTATCACATTAATGGGTAGAACAAAACGGGCACCGGGCAACTGTGCTATGCTATCGCAAAGCAAGAGCAGCGAGGCTCCGCCTAACACAACAGCAGGCACCAGTGTTCTGTGATCGGAAGTTTTGATCCACAACTTAATGAGATGAGGAACAGCCAAACCAACAAAAGCGATTGGTCCGCAAAAAGCAGTAACAGCACCCGCTAATAAGCTGGCTGTGATAATCATCAACAACCTGGCGCTTGCAGGTTTGATGCCGAGGCTCAACGCATAATCATCACCTAGCTGCCAGGCATTCAAAGCTTTTATATTTATTACAGACAAAATTAATCCAATCACTAAAGCTAAAGTTAAGATGCCAAGCTCCGTAACATCCAGGCCTCCAAGACTACCAAAAGTCCATATCAGAAAATATTGCTGGTCCTCTGCACGACTGGTAAATTGAAGCACACTTACTAAAGAAGCAGTGGCAGCGCCAATCATCA
The DNA here is from genome assembly GCF_057350905.1 of Chryseotalea sp. Classification (NCBI taxonomy): domain Bacteria; kingdom Pseudomonadati; phylum Bacteroidota; class Cytophagia; order Cytophagales; family Chryseotaleaceae; genus Chryseotalea; species Chryseotalea sp. The sequence goes on from NZ_JBMRCF010000019.1 coordinate 97,899, forward strand.
GACCTACTATTAATAAAGAAGTATTGTCTTTTACTTTAGAGGCTATTGCCAACACAATGAGTAGCACTACGCCTGAACCCAGGCAGGCAGCCACAGCAATACTCCACGAAGAGGGCAGGAGCGACAAACCTTTAGCGCCAGCCATAAATACAAATGAAACCGCTAAACTGGCACCGGCACTTAAACCCAGCACATCCGGTCCAGCCAATGGGTTGCGAAACAAGGTTTGCATTTGTAAACCACCTAAACCAAGTGCTGCACCGGCCAATAAAGCAGTCAATGCTTTGGTAAGTCTAAAGTCAAGAACAATATTTCTCCAGATTGGATGCTCAGTTTCAAGCCCAAACAGTGCTCGCAAAATTTCCTTTGGAGGAATATTAACACTCCCAATAGAGAGGTTTAAGACAAATAATGCCACTACTAAAAACAGCAGAAAAGTCCATTTATACTGTAAAAAAGCCTGTTTTCTCATCTAATAAGTGCTGGCAGCAATGTTAGTGCTTTTCCATCAGTCAGCACCCTTAAAAGTGCAAAAAGCGCGTGATTTCAGAAATTTTTGAGTGCGCTATTGGTTACAAGAGATTAGTTCCTATCTTTGCAGTCCTTTTTCCGCCCAGTGTGCCAAAAACGCACAGAAAGGGCATAAAAAGGGGAAGGTTGCGAACGTATCGTAGCCAGTAACTAACAAAAACAAGGAAAATATCATGCCTGGTATTATTGGAAGAAAAGTAGGTATGACCAGCATTTTCGGTGCGGAGGGTGAGAATATTGCCTGTACTGTTATCGAAGCCGGCCCTTGTATTGTCACTCAAGTGAAAAACGTTGAGACTGACGGATACAGAGCTGTGCAGCTTGCCTTTGGTGAAAAGAAAGAAAAAAACACCAGCAAGCCTCTGCTAGGACATTTCAAAAAAGCTAACACTACCCCTAAGAGGGATGTAGTGGAGTTTCGTGATTTCCGAAAAGAGTTTGACGGAATGGTCGAACTCGGTAAGGAAATTCGTGTACAAGATGTATTCGTTGAAGGCGACTTTTTGGACGCTGTAGGTACATCAAAAGGTAAAGGTTTCCAGGGTGTTGTAAAGCGCCATAATTTTGCCGGTGTGGGTGGTCAAACTCACGGTCAGCACAATCGCTTACGTGCACCTGGATCTATGGGTAACGCTTCATTTGCTTCACGTGTACCAAAAGGTAAGCGTTTAGCAGGTCGCATGGGTACTGACCGCGTTAAGGTTACAAACCTTAAAGTAGTAAAGATCATGCCTGAGCAAAACCTGATCGTTGTAAGTGGTTCCGTTCCCGGACATATTAATGCAACCGTAATTCTTCAGAAGTAATGGACATTTCAGTTGTAAAACATAGTGGAGAAAACACCGGTCGTAAAGTAGCTTTATCGACTGAAGTGTTTGGAATTGAGCCAAACGATCACGCAATTTACTTAGACGTAAAAAGCATCCTCGCTAATCAGCGTCAGGGTACTCACAAGGCTAAGCAGCGTAACGAAATCTCAGGTTCTTCTAAGAAATTAAAGAAACAAAAAGGTACAGGTGGAGCCCGTGCGGGTAACATCAAAAACCCTCAGTTCAAAGGTGGTGGACGTGTATTCGGCCCTCAACCCCGCGACTATTCTTTCAAGCTTAATAAGAAAGTTAAAGACCTCGCTCGTAAATCAGCGCTGTCTTATAAAGCAAAAGATAACGCTATTGCTATCATTGAAGACTTCAATTTTGCTGAAGCTAAAACCAAGCAATACGTAAAAATGCTTAGCGCACTTTCACTAGGAGATAAGAAGACGCTAGTCGTACTTCCTGAAGTAGTGAAAAACGTAGTGTTGGCAGGACGCAACATCCAGAAGACAAAAGTTACAACAGCTGATCAGATCAACACTTTTGATGTGATGAATGCCGATAACGTAATCTTCGTGGAAAGCTCCATCAACAAAGTTGTAACCTTATTAAATAAAGAATCATGAGCGTATTAAAGAAGCCATTGGTAACAGAGAAGGTTTCTGCCATGAATGAAAAAGGCAAGTACGGCTTTATTGTCGATACAAATGCCAATAAGGTAGAGATCAAGAAGGCTGTGGAAAAGCAGTACGGAGTAAACGTGAAAAGCGTTAACACCATGAAGGTAATGGGCAAATTCAAAGTTCGTTACACAAAAGCGGGTGTACTTGCCGGACGCAAGCCTAACTATAAGAAAGCCATCGTAACGTTGGCTGCAGGTGAAGTAATAGACTTTTACAGCAACGTATAATATATAGACTATGGCGTTGAAGAAATTAAGACCAGTTACACCGGGAACCCGTCACAGACTAGCTCCTTCTTTTGATGACATCACTGCATCAAAGCCTGAGAAGTCATTGTTGACCAGCCGCAAAAGAACTGGTGGAAGAAATAGCAAAGGTCAGATGACCATGCGCTATATCGGTGGTGGACACAAGCAGAAGCTTCGTATCATCGACACAAAGAGAAATAAGTTTGGCGTTCCTGCTACTGTAAAAGAGATCGAATACGATCCAGGACGTACAGCACGTATCGCCCTTTTGCATTATGCAGATGGTGAAAAAGCTTATGTTTTATCTCCTACAGGTTTAAAGGTTGGTCAGGTTGTAATGAACGGACCAGACGTAGCACCTGAAGTAGGTAATGCACTGCCACTTTCTAAGATTCCATTGGGTACCATCATTTTCAACGTAGAGTTGAAGCCTGGTAAAGGTGGAGCTGTAGCAAGAAGCGCAGGTTCTTTCGTACAATTGTTAGCACGCGAAAATGGTTATGCAGCATTGAAGATGCCTTCAGGCGAAATGCGTAACGTATTAGAAACTTGCATGGCAACTGTGGGTTCAGCTTCAAATGCTGATCACATGAACGAAAGTGTAGGTAAAGCAGGTCGTAACCGTTGGAGAGGCGTTCGCCCTCGTACACGTGCGGTTGCAATGAACCCTGTTGATCACCCGATGGGTGGTGGTGAAGGTCGCGCCTCAGGTGGTCACCCTCGTTCTCGCAACGGGTTGTACACTAAAGGTAAGAAGACTCGTCACCCTAAGAAGTATTCTGATCGTCTAATCATATCTAGAAGGAAAAAATAATGGGACGCTCGATTAAAAAAGGACCGTATTGCGATTTCCGCCTTGCTAAGAAAGTAGAGGCTGCGGAAAAGTCCGGTAAAAAGTCAGTGATCAAAACATGGTCAAGAAGATCAACCATTCTTCCTGATTTGATTGGTCACACATTCGCAGTTCACAACGGAAATAAATTCATTCCGGTTTATGTAACTGAAAACATGGTGGGTCATAAGTTGGGCGAATTTGCTCCTACCCGCACTTTCAAAGGACATTCCGGTAACCGTAAAGATTAGTGAGTCATGGAAGCGACAGAAACTAAAAAGATAAAGAAATCGGTATTGAAGCGCGAAAAGCGTGATGCTAAGAAGGAAGCTGCTAAAACAGGTCCGGTGGTAGCAAAACTTAAAAATGTGCCTTCATCACCCCGCAAGATGAGACTGGTAACTGACCTTATTAAAGGACAGCGCGTAAGCCAGGCTTTGAATATCCTGAAGTATCAACCACAAATCGGTGCTGAGAAGTTGGAGAAACTCCTTCTTTCTGCCATCGCTAACTGGGGAAATACACACGAAATGAAAATCGAAGACGCAGATCTTTTTGTAAAAGAGATTTGGGTGGACGGTGGTCGTCAGCTAAAGCGTATGAGACCTGCTCCGCAAGGAAGAGGTTATAGAATCCGCAAACGCTCTAACCACGTAACATTAGTGTTAGGAAGCTTAGCATCTGAAAACAAGGTTCAATCTGCTGAAACGAAATAAGAATGGGACAGAAAATTAACCCGGTAGGTTTTAGATTAGGTGTCGTTCGCGGTTGGGATTCCAGCTGGTTCGGAGGCAATACCTTGTCAGAAAAACTAGTAGAAGATCAGAAAATCAGAAAATACGTAGACGCTCGTATCCCTAAAGGCGGTATCGCTAAAGTGGTAATTGAGCGCACACTGAAGCGCATCACCTTAACTATTCACACGGCTCGCCCAGGTGTAGTTATTGGTAAAGGCGGTCAGGAAGTAGACAAGATTAAAGAAGAATTGAAGAAGCTTACCGGCAAAGATGTTCAAATAAACATCTATGAAATTAAGCGCCCTGAATTGGATGCTAAATTGGTAGGCGAATCAATAGCTCAGCAAATCGAAGCGCGTATTTCTTACAAGCGTGCTATGAAGCAAGCAATTGCATCAGCCATGCGTGTTGGTTCTGAAGGTATCAAAGTGAAAGTGTCTGGTCGTTTGGCCGGTTCTGACATGGCGCGTACTGAACAATACAAAGAAGGTAGAATTCCATTGCACACCCTGCGTGCTGATATCGATTATGCAATTTCTGAAGCACAAACCGTGTACGGAAAGATTGGTATCAAAGTATGGGTATTCAAAGGAGAAGTATACGGTAAGCGTGATCTTTCCCCTAACGTAGGCGCAGCTGCGAATGCAGCAGCAGGCCAGGGTGGTGGAGAAAATCGCGGTGGCGACAGAGGCGGACGCGGTGGTGATCGTGGCGGCAGAGGCCGTGGCGATAATCGTGGTGGCCGTGGTGGCGACAACAGAGGTGGCGGTCGTGGCGGTGATAACCGTGGCGCAAGAGGCCCTAAAAATTAATTAGAACAGGTAAAGCTTAGGAATAATGTTACAGCCTAAAAGAACCAAGTTTAGAAAAATGCAGAAAGGACGCGTAAAGGGTATTGCCACTCGTGGGCACTCTATCGCTTTCGGTTCTTTCGCCCTTAAGTCGCTCGAAGGCGGCTGGATCACAGCTCGTCAGCTTGAAGCTGCTCGTATCGCGGTTACACGCGCTATGAAACGTGAAGGACAAGTTTGGATCCGTATATTCCCAGACAAACCAATTACCAGAAAGCCAGCCGAAGTTCGTATGGGTAAGGGTAAAGGTGCGCCTGAATATTGGGTAGCAGTAGTGAAACCAGGTACTATTCTGTTCGAAGCAGGTGGTGTGGATATTGCCACTGCAAAAGAAGCTATGCGTCTTGCTGAAGGTAAACTTCCAATCAAGACAGCCTTCTCAGTAAGAAGAGATTACGTAGAAGTACAAACCGCTAAGTAATGAAAAACGCAGATATCAAAGCATTGAGTGTTGTTGAACTAAACGAGAAAATCGCAAGCGAAAAAGAAACACTTCGCAAGTTGCAGTTTGCTCACCAGGTGTCAGCTATAGAAAACCCAATGAAGTTGCGCGAAACCCGCCAACTCATTGCGCGCCTCAATACAGAATTAACCGCTAAACAGCGCAACGCATAATTCCTATGGAAACAGTAGAAAGGAATTTCAGAAAAGAAAAAGTAGGTAAGGTTGTAAGCAATAAAATGCAAAAGACCATTACTGTTACTGTAGACAGAAAGGTGAAGCACCCTATCTACGGTAAGTTTGTAAACAGAACAACGAAGTTCAAAGCTCATGACGAGAAAAACGAGGCGGGTATCGGAGATACAGTGCGCATCATGGAAACTCGTCCTTTGAGCAAGGACAAGCGTTGGAGATTAATTGAAATCTTAGAAAAAGCCAAGTAATCATGATAACCACAGAATCCAGATTAACCGTTGCCGATAACAGTGGCGCAAAAGAGGTTTTATGTTTTCACGTTCTTGGCGGAACTAAAAGACGTTCAGCTTCTGTAGGCGATAAGATTGTAGTAACTGTTAAGTCAGCTACCGCAACCAGCCAAATTAAGAAAGGTACTGTTTCAAAAGCAGTTATCGTTCGCACAAAGAAGGAGATCAGACGTAAAGATGGTTCTTACATCCGTTTCGAAGACAACGCAGCCGTGTTGTTGAACAATCAGGACGAGCCACGCGGAACGCGTATTTTCGGTCCTGTTGCACGTGAACTTCGTGAGAAGCAGTTTATGAAAATTATTTCATTGGCCCCTGAAGTGTTATAAGTCATGGAAAGAAAATTTAACAAACAACCTAAGTTGAACATCCGCAAAGGCGACACTGTACAAGTGATTGCCGGAGACGACAAAGGTAAAAGTGGTAAGGTGTTGGAAATCCAGGCTGTGAAAAACAGAGCTGTGGTGGAAGGTATCGCTATCATCACTAAGCATACAAAACCTTCTGCAGGCAAGCCTGAAGGAGGTATTAAGAAAACTGAAGGTACAATCAATATCAGTAACCTGATGTTAGTAGACCCTGCCAGCGGTAAACCTACACGTGTAGGCCGTAAAAAAGATGCAGAGGGTAACTTGCAACGTTTCGCTAAGAAAACCGGAGAAATCATTAAGTAATGGCAACGCCTAGATTAAAACAGAAGTATCAGCAGGAAATCATGACTGCACTGAAAGAGAAATTTCAGTATAAGTCAATCATGGAGGTTCCTAAAGTAGAAAAGATTTGCATCAACAAAGGTATGGGAGTAGCTGTTTCCGACAAGAAGTTGATCGATGTGGCCTTGGAAGAGATCACAACGATTGCTGGTCAGAAAGCCGTGTCAACCAAATCCAAAAAAGCGATCTCTAACTTTAAGTTACGTGAAGATCAACCAATTGGTGTACGTGTAACCCTTCGCGGTGACCGTATGTACGAATTCATGGATCGTCTGATGAACATCTCTCTACCACGTGTACGCGATTTCAAAGGCGTTAGCGCTAAAGGATTTGATGGTCGTGGTAACTACACCCTGGGTGTAAAAGAACAAATTATCTTCCCTGAAATTTCTATCGATAAGGTAACGAAAATCAGTGGTATGGATATTACGTTCGTTACCAGTGCAAAATCTGATGAAGAAAGCTTTGAACTACTAAAAGCATTCGGGATGCCGTTTGCAACTAAATCTAACTAGTATGGCGAAAACATCTGTAATCGCAAGACAAACAAAAAGAGAGCATTTAGTAGCAGTGTATGCTGCTAAGCGCAAAGCTCTTAAAGAAGCAGGCGACTATCTGGCACTAGATAAGTTACCGCGCAATGCCAGCCCGGTTCGTTTAAAGAACCGTTGCAAACTTACAGGTCGTCCGAAAGGATACATGGGTAAGTTCGGTATTTGCCGTAACCAGTTCCGCCAGATGGCATCTGATGGAAAAATCCCTGGCGTAACCAAGGCTTCTTGGTAAGCTAAAATTCAAGATCTCAGATTCGAGATTCCTTATTTCGAATCTAAAATCTTGAATTTTGAATCAAAAACACATATTGCTGCTGAGTATCCAGGTCGATTAAATTCGAAACCAGATAACAGTTTGAATTTTAAAAAAAGTTCAATATCTTTGCAGCCCGGTTTTAAACGGGCTTGCTTTTTTAGCGAAAAATTGGAGAAAAATGACGGACCCAATAGCAGATTATTTAACCCGGTTGCGTAACGCGATCAAAGCCAACCACAAAGTGTTGGAAATACCCGCAAGCAACCTTAAGAAGGAGATCACCAAGGTGTTGTTCGACAAGGGTTACATCCTTAACTATAAGTTTGAGGACGGGAAGAATGTACAAGGCATCATTAAGATCGCTTTGAAATACAATCCTGAAACAAAAGAGAGTGCCATTTCGCATTTGGAGCGGGTTTCAACTCCAGGTTTGCGCCAATATGCAGACGTAGCTTCAATGCCACGCGTGCTTAATGGTTTAGGTGTCGCCATCGTATCTACCTCTCGCGGGGTAATGACCGATAAGGAGGCACGCAAACAGAAAGTTGGTGGTGAAGTTTTGTGTTACGTTTATTAATCGATTACGAGCATGTCACGAATAGGTTTAAAACCAGTTTCAGTTCCTGCAGGCGTAACGATTACGATCGGCAAGGACAAAGTTAGCGTGAAGGGCCCTAAGGGTGAACTTCATCAGGCTATCGACCCTGACTTTCAGGTGAAGAATGAAAATAGCGAAATAACTGTAGTGCGCCCTACAGACCAGAAGAGACATAAAGCATTACACGGTTTATACCGTGCGCTTATTGCTAACATGGTAGAGGGTGTATCTAAAGGTTATAAGCAACAATTAGAATTGGTTGGTGTGGGTTACAAAGCCACTGCCCAGGCAAACGTATTGGAGCTTAGCCTTGGTTATTCTCATAATATCTTCTTAGCGGTTCCTTCAGAAATTAAGGTACAGGCTATGCAAGAGAAAGGTCAGAACCCTACCATTATTTTGGAAGGTATTGACAAGCAATTGATCGGACAGATCTCTGCGAAATTAAAGTCGTTGCGTAAGACTGAGCCTTACAAAGGTAAAGGTGTTCGCTTCACAGGTGAGTATGTACGCAGAAAGGCTGGTAAGGCTGCTGCTAAATAATAAAGCATCATAGCTAGTAAAAACTAAAACTATGGCAGGCAAATTAGGAAGAAGAGACAGGATCAAAATGGGAGTTCGCAAGAAGATCTCCGGTACAACTGAGCGTCCAAGACTATCAGTGTTCAGAAGCAATACAGCGGTATCTGCCCAATTGATCGATGATATAAAAGGTGTAACCTTGGTAGCTGTAACTACACGTGAGTTAGGCGAGAAGGCAACCAACAGTATGGAAAACTGTAAAGGTGCTGGCAAGAAGATCGCTGAAAAAGCAATCGCTGCTGGTGTTACCGAGATCGTATTTGATCGTAACGGTTACCTGTACCACGGAAAAATCAAAGCATTTGCAGAAGGAGCCCGCGAGGGTGGTTTAAAATTCTAAACAACGAATATGTCGGCAAGCAACATAAGCGCAGTAAAGGCAAGTGAAATCGATCTTAAAGAAAAGGTCGTAGCCATTCAGCGCGTAGCGAAAGTAGTAAAAGGTGGACGCAGATTCAGCTTCGCGGCTATCGTAGTAGTAGGTGATGGAAATGGTGTAGTAGGCTACGGTTTAGGAAAAGCAAATGAAGTTACAGATGCGATCTCTAAAGGTATCGATGATGCCAAGAAGCACCTGGTGAAGGTTCCTGTTATCAAAGGAACTGTTCCGCACGAGTCATTAGGCAAGTTCGGTGGTGGTTTTGTATTGTTGAAGCCAGCTTCTCCTGGTACAGGTGTTATTGCCGGTGGTGCGATGCGCGCTGTATTGGAAAGTGCCGGTGTACACAATGTATTGGCAAAGTCTAAAGGTTCTTCAAACCCACATAACGTGGTGAAGGCTACCTTCAAAGCTTTAACCAGCATGCGTGATCCATTCTCCATTGCGAGAAACAGAGGCGTTTCTTTATCAAAAGTTTTCAACGGCTAATCGAACACGGTTATGGCGAAAGTACAGATACAACAAACCCGCAGCATCATTAAGCGCCCTTACACGCAGCAGCTTACAATGCAAGCCTTAGGCTTGGGTAAAATGAACAAGACGGTAATTCACGAGAACACTCCGCAAATTGCCGGTATGATCAGAAAAGTAAATCATTTGATCACCGTTAAAGAAGTTAAGTAATGAAATTACATACACTAAAACCTGCCGAAGGATCAACCAAGACTAACAAGAGACTAGGCCGTGGCCAAGGCTCTGGCGGTAGCACTGCAGGTCGTGGTCATAAAGGTGCCAAATCTCGTTCAGGTTACTCACGTAAGCCTGGCTTTGAAGGTGGTCAGATGCCTTTGGTAAGACGCGTTCCTAAATTCGGTTTTACACCACTTAATAAAATTACTTTCAAAGCAGTGAACCTTGATGTATTAGAGGATCTGGCAGCGAAAGTGAAAACTGATTTGACTTTAGAAGTAATGATTAACAACGGTGTTGTTAACAAGAGAGATAAAGTTAAGGTGTTGGGTCGTGGCGAATTAAAATCTAAAGTGAATGTTCAAGCTCATGCTTTTTCAGATGGTGCTATTAAAGCAATCGAAAAAGTAGGTGGAACTGTTACAACTGTTAAGTAATGAAGCGCTTTTTTCAGACTATAAAGAACATTTTCTCCATTGAGGACCTGCGCGTGCGCATCCTTAACACAATGGGCTTTCTGATTATCTTCAGATTAGGATCTTTTATTGTGTTACCGGGCATTGACCCAGCAGCATTAACAGGTGCTCCTCAGGAAGGTATTTTAGCCCTGCTGAACACTTTCTTAGGTGGTTCTTTTAGTCGTGCATCAATTTTTGCATTGGGTATCATGCCTTACATTTCGGCATCTATCATTGTGCAGTTGTTGACTGTAGCGGTTCCTTACTTCCAAAAAATGCAGAAGGAAGGTGATTCAGGTCGTAAGCGTTTGAATCAAATCACACGTGTATTGACTATTTTCATCACAGGTTTCCAGTCTTATGGTTACATCAGAGGTACTATACCTGCTGAGGCTATCATTGATCCTGGTTTCTTCTTTTACTTCTCAGCGATAGCAATCCTGATTGGAGGAACAATGTTCTGCATGTGGTTAGGTGAAAGAATTACTGATAAAGGTATTGGTAACGGTATCTCTATGCTGATCATGATTGGTATAGTATCTCGTTTCCCTGGTTCTATCATTGATGAGGCGGTAAACAACCGTGGCTTGAGTGGTGGTATCATTTTCGTAATAGAATTACTAGCACTGTTTGCTGTAGTGATGGGTGTTATCCTGATTACACAGGCAACACGTAGAATCCCTATTCAATATGCCAAGCAGGTGGTAGGTAATAAATTATATGGCGGTAAGCGCGATTTCATTCCATTGAAATTGAATTCTGCAGGTGTAATGCCAATCATTTTCGCACAAGCATTAATGTTTATCCCAGCGCTAGTTGGTGGAATCTGGAGAGACAGCGAAGCAGGTGCTTACATTGGCTCCACCTTCTCTGACTTTACTTCATGGCAATACAACGTAGTGTTTGGTTCGTTAATCCTGTTGTTCACATTCTTTTACACAGCGATTACCATCAACTCTAACGACATCGCAGATAACTTAAAAAGAAATGGTGGTTTTGTACCAGGTGTTAAGCCAGGTAAACAAACCTCTGAATTTATAGATACTGTTTTATCACGCATCACATTACCAGGTGCAATATTCCTGGTGATTATAGCGGTTATGCCTGCATTTGCAGTAATAGCCGGTGTTGGACAAAATTTTGCCCAGTTCTTCGGAGGAACTTCGTTGCTGATTCTTGTAGGCGTAGTGCTTGACACGCTTCAGCAAATAGAAAGTTACTTGCTCATGCGTCATTATGAAGGCATGATGAAGTCTGGCAGAGTAAAAGGACGTTCTCAATTTGCTGCAGCTTAAGTGCTGAATGGTTCACTTAAAGACTGAAGAAGAGGTCGCGATCATCCGCGAAAGCGCCCAGATACTTGGGAAAGCGCACGGAGAAGTTGCTAAGCGAGTAAAAGCTGGTGTTAAAACCAGTGAGCTCGACAGAATTGCTGAAGAGTATATTCGTGACAATGGTGGTATTCCATCATTTAAGAATTACAACGGCAGTTTTCCGGCCTCTCTTTGTATCTCTGTAAACGAAGTTGTAGTACACGGTTTTCCGGGTAGCTACGAACTGAAAGACGGAGATGTAATATCAGTTGATTGTGGAGTTTATTTTAAAGGCTTCCACAGTGACTCCGCATACACTTATCCGCTGGAAGGTGCTTCTCAAGAGAAGTTACTTCTGTTGGAAAGAACACTTGAATCACTCTGGCTGGCTATTGCGCAAGCAAAGGCCGGAAACAGAATGGGAGATGTGGGGTATGCAATCCAGAGTTATGTAGAAAGCTTTGGATACGGAGTAGTAAGAGAACTGGTTGGTCATGGCGTTGGAAAACAACTGCATGAAGATCCTGAAGTACCGAACTACGGAAAACGTGGTAAGGGAGTGAAGTTGGTGCCAGGAATGGTCTTCGCAATTGAGCCAATGATTAACATGGGTACCCGTAATGTGGTACAGGAGAAAGATGGTTGGACAATTCGTACATCGGATAGAAAGCCCTCTGCGCACTTTGAGCACATGGTAGCGATTTGGGAAGGAAAAACGGATGTATTGACAACACACCAGTATATAGAAGAAAATTATAGCTATAAGTGGCGAAGCAAAAGTCAATAGAACAAGACGGTACCATTACAGAAGCGTTATCAAACGCTATGTTCAGGGTACAATTGGAAAACGGGCACGAAGTATTAGCCCACATTTCCGGAAAGATGCGCATGAATTACATACGTATTTTACCGGGTGATAAGGTAAGACTGGAAATGTCTCCTTACGACTTAACAAAAGGAAGAATTGTATTTAGATACAAGTAACTGTTATAGAGATGAAAGTAAAAGCATCCATTAAAAAGCGCAGCGCTGATTGCAAGATTATCAGACGCAAGGGTAAGTTGTATGTAATCAACAAGAAGAATCCTCGTTTCAAGCAGAGACAAGGTTAAACTGTGAACTAACAACGAAGAACGAACAACGAATTAATATAAAGACATGGCAAGGATACAAGGTGTCGATATTCCGGATAACAAGCGTGGCGAGATAGCCCTTACCTATATTTACGGTATAGGCAGAAGAAGAGCGCAAAGCATCCTAACACAAGCAGGTATTACCTACGACAAGAAGGCGAAGGATTGGAATGATGATGAAGCGAACGCAATTCGTGGTATTATCTCTGAGCAGTTCAAAGTAGAAGGTATGCTTCGTTCAGAAGTTCAGATGAGCATTAAGCGTTTGATGGACATCGGTTGCTACCGTGGTCTGCGTCATCGCAAGGGCTTACCTGTGCGTGGACAAACTACCAAGAACAACGCACGTACTCGTAAGGGTAAGCGTAAGACGGTAGCGAATAAGAAGAAAGCAACGAAAGGTTAATTGATATAAACACTTTTCAATAATGGCGACTGCTGATAAGAAAAAAGATAAATCGAAAAAGCGTGTAGTTAATGTAGAGGCTGTTGGTCAGGCTCACATCCGCGCTACGTTCAACAACATTATTGTAGCAATGACCAATTCTACAGGTCAGGTGATCACTTGGTCATCTGCCGGTAAGATGGGTTTCAAAGGCTCAAAGAAAAACACTCCTTATGCTGCTCAGATGGCAGCGCAGGATTGTGCAACGAAGGCTTTTGAATTAGGCTTGCGCAAGGTTGAAGTGTTTGTGAAAGGTCCTGGTGCAGGTCGCGAATCTGCGATCCGTACTATCCAAATCGCTGGTATTGAAATCACCACGATTAAGGACATGACACCACTACCGCACAACGGTTGCCGTCCTCCTAAGGCGCGTAGAGTGTAATCTACTCGTGAGTAGAGGAATTTTGAACTTGAAATATTGAATCTGAAATAATAAAAACATGGCAAGATATACCGGGCCAAAAGTACGAATATCAAGACGCTTCAATGAGCCTGTAATGGGCGAGAACAAAGCGTTGCAGAAGAAGAACTATGCTCCAGGCATGCATGGCAAAACCAAGAAGCGTAAAGTTTCTGAATACGCTACGCAGTTAGCTGAAAAGCAAAAAGCAAAATATATCTACGGTTTGTTAGAGCGTCAGTTTGCAAAGATGTTCGACAAAGCCTCTCGTAAGAAGGGTGTTACCGGTGAAGTATTGCTTCAGTTATTGGAAGCAAGACTTGATAACACTGTGTACCGTTTGGGTATTGCACCTACACGCAGAGCTGCACGTCAATTGGTTATTCACAAGCACATAACTGTAAACGGAGAGATCGTAAACATCCCTTCTTTCAGCCTAAAGTCTGGTGATGAGATCGGAGTACGCGAGCGCTCTAAGTCTTTAGAAACTATTTCGAACAGCTTGTCTGTTCAATCAGCTAAGAAGTACGCTTGGTTAGAGTGGAACAATTCTGAAATGATCGGAAAACTGTTGCACATTCCTTTGCGCTCTGATATACCTGAAAATATCAACGAGCAGTTGATCGTTGAATTGTACTCTAAGTAATTCTTAACGAAAAAGAACCTGACTATGTCAATACTTGCGTTTCAAATGCCGGAGAAGGTTGTAATGGAAAAGGCCGATGATTTTCACGGTACTTTTACCTTCAAGCCTCTGGAAAAAGGATATGGTGTTACAATGGGTAACGCGCTCAGAAGAATTTTACTTTCTTCGTTAGAGGGTTACGCCATAACAGGTGTTAAGATTCCTGGTGTATTACATGAGTTCTCAACCGTAGAGGGTGTAGTTGAAGATGTAGCTGAAATCATTTTGAACCTGAAAATGGTTCGTTTCCGCAAGATCAACGACAATAACGATACTAAGATTACAGTTAGCGCTAAGAAACAAAAGCAATTGAAGGCTGGCGATATCGCCAAGTTTACTTCAGCTTTTGAAGTATTAAACCCTGAGCACGTAATCTGCAACCTTGATGAGTCTGCCAATATTGAAATTGAGTTGACTGTTGAGAAGGGCAGAGGTTACTTGCCTGCAGAAGAAAACAAGCCTAACGAACAAGTTTTTGGATTCATTCCAATCGATGCAATTTTTACTCCGGTAAAAAATGTAAAATTCAGCGTAGAGAACACCCGCGTTGAGCAAAAGACTGACTACGAAAAACTGGTTATCGAAATACAAACAGATGGTTCAATCCATCCTGAAAAAGCATTAGAAGGAGCAGCTCATATTTTAATTCAGCACTTCCGTTTATTCTCTGATAAACCTATCGAGCAGGAAACCGGTAAGAATGCAGAAGAGGAAGTTGTTGATGAAGCCATGCTTCACATGCGCAAATTATTGAAGACTGGTTTACATGACCTTGATCTTTCAGTACGTGCATACAACTGCTTGAAAGCAGCTGATGTAAAAACATTAGGCGAACTTGTTCAATTAGAGATTTCAGACATGATGAAGTTCAGAAACTTCGGCAAGAAATCATTAGCTGAATTAGAGCAACTAGTAGCAGATAAAGGCCTGACCTTTGGTATGGACCTTTCCAAATATAAGTTGGACGAAGATTAAGAGAATTTTGCGATCATGAGACACGGTAAGAAAATAAACCACTTAGGAAGAAAGCATAGCCACCGCGCGGCATTATTGTCGAACATGGCATCTTCCCTGATTATTAATAAGCGCATCACTACCACTGTAGCGAAGGCCAAAGCTTTAAAGAAATATGTTGAGCCTTTGCTTACTAAAGCAAAGACTGACTCTACTCACTCACGCAGAACAGTGTTCTCTTACCTTGGCAACAAGGAGTCTGTGAAAGAATTGTTTGGTGAAGTAGCCTCAAAAATTGCTGACAGACCAGGTGGATACACACGTATTATCAAGTTGAGCGACACACGTATTGGTGACAATGCAGAAGTCTGCTTGATGGAGTTAGTTGACTTCAATACACTTTACACAAAAGAAGGTGGCGAGAAGAAAGCTAAAACCAGAAGAGGTCGTTCTAAGGCGAAGACAACAGCAGAAGGTACTGAAGTCACTGCGGTAGAAGAAAAGCCAAAGAAGGCTAAGAAGGCTGATAAAACTGAAGGCGAAGCGTAATAGTGGAGCACAAAGCACATATAAAAGGGATTGAGTCTGACTCAATCCCTTTTTTGTTTGTTGTGGTGTAGCCTCAGTAGCGTTTGGCAGATTGAGTTTGCCCCTTTGCTGGTCAGGTTCAAACGAATGCAGAAGTTTATTCCTTTTTAAAGGGCAGTATTAATATTAGAAACTTATTTTTGTTAAAGCGTAGTTAAATGAAGGCAGAAAAGAAAGCATATTTATTACTGGAGGACGGCTTCCTCATTGAGGGTGTTGCCGTTGGTAAATTGGGTACAAGTGGTGGTGAAATTTGTTTCAACACTGGAATGACCGGCTATCAGGAGATTTATACGGATCCATCGTACTTCGGACAGGTGGTAGTAACTACATCCGCGCACATCGGTAACTACGGAACTATAGATGAAGATCAGGAATCTAATCACACACAAGTTGCAGGAGTTGTGATTAATGATTTTTCAGAAGATCACAGCAGAAAGGGAGCTAATGATAGTCTGCAGGCCTACCTTGAAAAGAATAATGTTGTGGGTATTGCTGGTTTAGATACACGCATGTTGGTGCGTTATATCCGTAGTAAGGGTGCCATGAATGCTTTAATCTCATCAGAGCTTACGCCTGACGAAATGAAAGAGCGCATTAAACAAGTACCATCTATGGATGGCCTTGAATTATCGTCTGTAGTGTCTACCAAAGAGCCTTATTTCTTCGGTGATGAAAATGCGCCTGTTAAGGTGGCTGTGTTAGACCTTGGTATTAAACGCAATATTTTAAAAAATCTTTCCAAACGTGGTTGTTATTGCAAAGTGTTTCCTGCAAAAACTTCCTTCGCTGAAATGGGCAAATGGAACCCTGATGGATACTTTGTTTCCAATGGTCCTGGCGACCCTGCTGTAATGGACTACGCTATTACAACTGTTAAGGAAATACTGGCCGCCAACAAAAAGCTTTTCGGCATTTGTTTAGGGCATCAGATACTTGGTCTGGCTTCTGGACTTTCAACCTATAAAATGCACCATGGTCATCGTGGTTTAAACCATCCGGTGAAAAATTTATTTACCGGACTTGGTGAAATGACTTCACAGAATCATGGCTTTGCTATCAGTGAAAAAGGTATTGATAAGAACGAAAAAGTTGAGGTAACACATCTTCACCTGAATGACAATACCATCATGGGTATCAGAAGAAAAGATAAAGATGCATTCAGTGTGCAATATCACCCTGAGGCTTCTCCAGGACCACATGATTCAGCTTACTTGTTCGATCAGTTTATTGAAATGATCAGAGCTAAAGAATCAGTAACGAGATAATTTTAAATTTCAAATCTTAAATTTAACATTGACATGAGTTTAATCGAAAGTGTACATGCCCGCCAGATTTTAGATAGTCGCGGTAATCCAACAATTGAAGTGGAAGTAACTACTTCAGCCGGTGCGTTTGGTCGTGCCGCTGTGCCGTCTGGTGCTTCTACAGGAACGCACGAGGCTGTAGAGCTTCGCGATGGTGATAAGAAAAAGTACATGGGTAAAGGTGTACTGAAGGCTGTTAACAATGTAAATACTAAAATAGCAGAAGCCATTGTTGGTTTTCCTGCTTACGAACAAAACCTGATCGATAAGATCATGATTGAATTGGATGGTACACCTAACAAAGCAAAGTTGGGAGCCAATGCAATTCTGGGTGTTTCAATGGCAGTAGCTAAGGCTGCAGCGATGGAGTCTGGGTTGTCATTATATCGTTATATCGGTGGGGTAAGTGCGAATACACTGCCTGTACCCATGATGAATATTCTGAATGGTGGTAGCCATGCAGATAACTCAATCGATTTTCAGGAGTTTATGGTAATGCCTGTGAAGGCTGATACTTTCTCTGATGCATTACGCATGGGGACTGAGGTGTTTCATACTTTGAAGAAGGTATTGCACGATAAAGGGCTTTCAACTAACGTTGGCGATGAAGGTGGTTTTGCACCTAATATCAAATCAAATGAAGAGGCAATCGAAATTGTAATTAAGGCAATTGAGAAAGCAGGCTACAAGCCAGGTGTGGATATTTTCATTGCCATGGACGCAGCTGTATCTGAGTTCTACGATGCAAAATCAAAAACCTATACTTTCCACAAATCAGACGGCAAGAAATTGAAGTCTGATGAGATGGTGGAATACTGGGCTAAGTGGGCGAAGAAATATCCTATCATTTCAATTGAAGACGGCATGGCTGAAGATGATTGGGATGGCTGGAAGAAATTGACAGATAAAGTTGGAAGCAAAGTACAACTGGTAGGTGATGATTTATTTGTAACTAACGTGAAGCGTTTGCAACAAGGTATTGACACAGGTGTTGCTAACTCCATTCTTGTTAAAGTAAACCAGATTGGTTCTTTAAGTGAGACAATAGCTGCTGTAAACCTGGCTAAGAATAATTCATACAAGAGTGTAATGTCGCACCGTTCTGGTGAGACTGAAGATAATACCATTGCTGATTTAGCGGTTGCGTTAAACACGGGCCAGATTAAAACTGGTTCTGCTTCACGCTCAGATCGTATGGCTAAGTACAATCAATTAATTCGCATTGAAGAAGAATTGGGCGAGACAGCTTACTTCCCAGGTTTGAAATTCTAAGCATAATTTTTTTTAAGTGTCTTGGTATTAATCCGGATCAAAGTCCGGGTTGCATACCAAGACATTTTTATTTAAGGTCCTCCGTTACTGTAGCCGACTTCCGCAGGCTGTAGCATTGTGCTACACATTTTTAAACAGTGATTAGTTTAAAGTGCCCTAAAATCGTTTTAATCAAGGTTTGAAATGCTGGCACACCTTCTGAAAAGGAAGTGATATTGATAAACTTAAAATAACAATACCATGAAAAAATTATTCTTCACAATCGCATCATTAATGTTTGTAGCTGTTGTTTCTGTAAATGCACAAGATGCTGCTAAAACTGAAACTGAAAAGTCTGAAGTGACAACAACTGAAACATCAACAGTAGTAGCACAAGAAAAAACAAAAATTAAAGCGGAAGAATTGCCGCAAGCAGTTCAAACCACGTTGGCTGGCGACACCTATAAGGGTTGGGAGGTTGTTAATGCCTATGTATTGAAAGATAAAAATCAATATGAAGTGGAGTTGAAGAATGGCGCTGAGAATAAAACTTTCAAGTTTAGTGCAGACGGAAAAGTGGTGACTGAATAATTTGGGTTTTTCCAGGCCAATCATCAGAAAGCCGGATATTTTTCCGGCTTTCTTTGCTATTTTCACTGCGTATGAAAAGTATACTGTTAATTGAAGATGATTCAACTTTCTCACGCATGATCAGTATGTTTCTGACGAAACTGGGATATGCGCTTACGGTGGCTGCAGACGGAAAAGAGGGGCTAAGAAAATTAGAAAGTCAACCATTTCATCTGGTGCTGCTTGACTACAGATTACCAGATACCTTGGGTATAGATTTATTAAAAGAGATCAAGCTGGAAAAACCAGAGGTACCTGTTATTATCATGACCAGCTTTTCGGATTTGCGTACTGCCGTACGTTGTATGAAAGCAGGTGCTTATGAATACATTACCAAACCTGTAAACCCAGACGAATTACAGCTCTTAGTTCAGCAGGCTTTAAGTAAATCAAGTGATGTAGTTGCTCAAACTACCCCCATAATAAAAAATACTTTTTTTGAAGGCACTGGTGCTGCTTCGAAAGAACTGCTGGCATTAGTAAATGTGGTAGCGCCTACCGAGTTAAGTGTAATTATTGAAGGTGAGAGTGGCACTGGTAAAGAAAATGTAGCAAACACCATACATCGTTTAAGTAAACGTGCTGCTGGACCCTTTGTAGCTTTAGATTGCGGAGCTTTATCAAAAGACCTGGCAGCCAGTGAATTGTTTGGTCATGTGAAAGGATCTTTTACAGGTGCCTTAAATAATAAAGTAGGTCAATTTGAAATGGCCAATGGTGGTACTTTATTTTTAGATGAGGTGGGTAATCTTTCTTACGAAGTACAAGTAAAGTTATTAAGAGCTGTACAAGAACGAAAGATTCAGCCGATTGGCAGCAATAAAGAAATTAGTGTTGATGTAAGAATTATTACTGCAACCAATGAGAATTTGCTGAATGCCATTCGCGATGGAAATTTTAGAGAAGATCTGTTTCATCGTTTGAATGAATTTAAAATTAATGTGCCTTCATTGCAACAAAGAGGTAAGGATGTAATTGGGTTTGCTGACTTTTTCAGAGAACAAGCCAATCAGGAATTACAAAAAAATATTTCAGGCTTTAGTGATGAAGTACTGGACTTCTTTCAGTCTTATAGCTGGCCGGGTAACTTGCGCGAACTAAAAAATTGTGTACGAAGAGCAGTGTTATTGAGCACTACAGCCCAAATTCAAATGGCTAGTCTGCCACCAGAAATGATACAATCGTCAAAGCACGAGTCTGTTGACACGATGAGTGTAAATGAATTTGATCTGAAGGCAATTCAGGAGAAAAACGAACGTGAAAAGATTATTCAAATCCTGCAAGAAGTAAGGTACAACAAGTCTAAGGCTGCTAAGCTGCTGAATATCGACAGAAAAACCCTTTATGCAAAAATGGAAAAATATGGCATTAATTGAATCGCTTACCCTTGGTTCAATTGAGTGATTATTTTTTTTACAGATAATTCGGCAAGATTAATTTTTTGCTGAAGTAAGTGCAGTGCAGTGCCATTTTCTAAGGCCGTTTCAATCAGCTTTAGTTCACTACCCAAGCTTGTGGCACCTAGTTGGCTACAGCGGCCACTAAGTCTATGAATGACCTCCCGTACAGCACTTGCCTCTTGGGCAGCCATACCTTGTTGAAGCATAAGTAAGTCATTTTCTGTGTCACCAATGAATTGTTGAATAATTTCTTGTCTTGCTTCAGGATCTCCCATGGTAAGTCGATCTAAAAGACTAAAATCAAATGCTGCTTTGGTTATTTCCTTTTCAGTTACTGAAGTATCCATTGAAAATAACTGTAGCAAGTCTGCTTCTTTAAAGGGCTTGATTAATACTTTATCAAAGCCTGCTTCCAGTAATTGCTGCTTTTGCTCAGGCAGGGCATGGGCTGTAATGGCGATAAATTTTGTGGACTTTTGTGTTTTTTCTTTCAGTAAAACAATAAGCTCATCACCGCGCATACCGGGCATTCTGATGTCAATCAAAATATGTGAGTACGACATCAGGTCCTTTCTTTGAAGGGATTGTTGCGGGTGTTGAAAACTATTGCATTCAATAAGATGGGCCTTAAAAATACGTTCACAAAAACGTAAGATCAGAGCATCATCATCAATGATCAACACCTTTGCTTTTAAATTGTGTAAGGTATGAACAGTGTCTTCTACCGTCTTGCTACCTGCAGGTGCTTTATCGAATCCTAAAGTGACTGTAAAGAGTGCCCCTGCACCCGGTGTGGAGTCCACTTCGATTTTCCCATACTGTGCCAGTACAAGTGATTTTACAATAGCCAAACCAATACCTGAACCTGCTCTTGCGTATTGGTTAGTATTAATTATTTGTTCAAACTCCTCAAAAATCTTTGTGTGATTCTCAGGGTCTATTCCTATGCCAGAGTCGCTGATCAGGAAACGACAATTTTGCCGGTAAGCGGTATTTTCGATAATAGCTGTAAGTCTTACAAATCCTTCCTCCGTAAATTTGATGGCGTTCCCCAGCAGATTGAAAAGAATTTGTCTCAAGCGATAAGGATCCCCAAGTAATACGGTATCGATGGGGCCTTCGATTGTCGTTTCAAAGTGAAGCCCTTTTTGTGTCGCCTGAATTTGTATGCTTTTGCTTACATCTTCTAACACTTTGCTTAGTGTGAAGCGTGTGCGTTGTAAAACCAGTTTACCTGAATCTATTTTAGTGAAATCCAGAATTTCGTTAACCACGTGCAGTAGATGATCTGAAGCTTGTTGTATGGCTTTTATTTCTTCACTTGATGAATATTGCGTAGCTGCAAGTTCACTGAAACCAATGATGGATTGTAAAGGCGTCCTGATTTCGTGACTCATGTTTGAGAGGAACTGCTGTTTTAGTTTTCCCAGATTTTCAGCTTCCTCTTTTGCCTTGATAAGCTGCTGCCGGTAGTACCGTGTTTTAGTAATATCCAATAATATAAGAAAAAGCAGAATGACGGAGCTGGGCACAAAAATGAGTACAACGATAGCAATAAGTTTTGTGCTCCTGGATGCTAATGCTGAGGCTACTGAATAATTGAACTCTATCTTTTGAAGCTCTTCCTGCTCCACATCTCTTACAATACCGATTACCTGAGTAAGTAATTTTGTATTTTCATCAATAAAGTCAATTTCACGCTGAAGTACTATTTTGCTTTGAAGACGTTTATCGGCTTCGAGATTTTTAACAATTTGCCCTATTTCTTCAATGGCATTATTTTCACGATACACTGAAAGGGTGTCGGTAGTTGTACTTAACTCCTCTTCAATTTCAATGCGTGGAAGCGCTTCATCCTTTTTCTTTTTTTTGCTGAACAACCTGTTGAAGAAACCTTTTTCTTTTTCTTCATCCTCTATATTTTCATAACGCTTGGTTGTCACTTTTTTACTAGTAGTCCTCACACTAGTATCAGCACCGGCTGTGTAATTGATTAAATATTGAGAGAGTGAATCTAATTGGTATGAGGTACGAAAATTTAGCGAAGAGCTTAGTTTGGCTTGCAGGTAAGTCAGAAAAAGTTTGTTGCGTTTTTGCAAAATTCGCCTGATGTCAGCAAGTCGTTCGTATTGTGTGCTGTCGCTCCAGCTCAGGTTATCCAGGCTATCCAGTTGCGCCATCAGGGCTTTGGATTCTTGTAGAAAGGTAGTTGTGGCGAGACGTGGATTTTTGATTGCCTTTGCTCTCAGCTCCTGATCGAGACTGGTAATCTGCCTGAAAAAGTTGTTGAGTGATTCTATTTTGACATTAGGCTCAGCCAGCCGGTCTACTGTTTGTAATAATTCATTAAAGCTATAGTAGGTAATTAAACCGGCAAGACTGATAGCAAGGATAGCAATACAAAAAGCCGCAATGATTTTTTGTTTTGTTCCTTGAAGGAAGCTTACTTTTTCAGAATCAAACATGTATCCGGATATACAGATTATTCCCTAATATAAGAAAAGCATAAAGAGTGGAGAACCACTCTTTATGCTTTTCGATGGATGATCGTTTAGATGGTATCTTCCAATGATGCAATTCGACTCTGGGCTTCTGATTTTCCAAGTGCGTAAGACATCTTGTATAATTCTAAAGCTTCGCGTTTGGTATCTTTTTTCTTGCGTGGCGCCAGCTTGGTTCTTGCTGCAGCCAGTTCCATTGCTTCAGCTTGTGCAAACAGCAGGTCGGCTTCTTTCTGTTTAGCCTCTGTGCTGATGTTGATGATTTTACTATCCAGTGAAGCAATGTTCTCATCTTTTAACTTTAGCATGGTGTTTTGTTGCACTACTACTGAGTCTTTCTGAGTCAAGTTCATGGAAAGTAGCTGGTTCTCTTGCTTCATTTTATCAGCCTCTTCTTGCAAAGCGGCCACTTGTAACGAACTTGCTTCTAAATCGGCTTTTAACTTTTTAATAGTTAGGGCATAACCAGAAGATTGATTTTTGATTTTTTTCTCCAATGACTCCAACTTATCAGTGGTCTGGCGAATGTAATCATTGATGTTACTCAGCCTGTCCGTGTACTGTTTGTATGAAGTTCCCTCTACCATATTGGTGTGCAGCACTTGTCTGTTGATGTCAATAGAATCCAGCAGGGCGCCAACATTTTGCAGGGTTAATAAAAGTTCGTCCTGCTCCTGTACTTCAACATAGAGAGAGTCAACTTTTGCTTGTAACGCAATTTTTTCTTTGTTATCGCATCCCCAGAAAGCTACCACCAGAAATGCCAGTACTATCATGTTCGTTTTCATATTCATATTGTTTCCCCAGCTACTTACAAAAAGCGTGACACAGGTCTGTGCCAATAAGAAAATTAGCTGATTTTACACTTTGGTTGCTGTTTTTGGCGTTGAAGTGCAAATGACTTCAGCGATTGACTTCGGGGAATTGCCCCATTCCTCCACAGGTTGGGGATATTGTATTCGCTAAGCACATTTTGCTTAACTTTCGGAATTAACTGCTTTTGCTTATCTTAGCTATCATTTTTTAAACTATGTTGAAAAGAGTACACCCCATTTTTCGCAACTTTTATGTTGTTGGGACAGTCTTCTTTCTTGTATGGATGTCTTTTTTAGATCAAAACGACTTCCTGTCCAGATTCAGGCTAACCGCCAAACTCCGCTCTCTAAATGCAGAGAAGGAGTATTATCAGGAGAAGATTGAAGAGGTACAAAAGGATCATGACGATCTTTTTGGTGACCGCGAATCCGTTGAGAAATTCGCGCGTGAAAAATATTTAATGAAAAAAGAGAGCGAAGAAATCTTTTTAGTCGTTGAAGAATAAATGAAACACGCACTTACCCTGATCGTTGCGATTATTTCCATTAACCTTGCTTTTGCACAACGCGAAATAGGGGAGGATACCGGATGGGGTCTGAAGGACAGGATGTACGTGGGAGGTGGTCTGGGTATGGATGCCGGACGCGACTTTAATGGCAACCGCTATTTCTATGCACAAGTGTCACCAATACTTGGTTATATGCTGACCCCCAAACTTTCTACCGGGCTTGGCATTAATTACACCTATTTAAAATATACAGACCTGGATCTTTCAACTTCTCAATATGGGGGTAATCCCTTCTTGCGTTACAACGTAACCCCTGAGCTATTTGCACTTACTGAGTATAGTTTCATAAGTGTTGACCCCGATATATTAAACGATAATAATAAGCGGGAAGTCTTCGATCGTTTTCTATTGGGTGCCGGTTACATTCAAAGAATAGGCGCACGTGGCGCTATTAACTTTGTTGCCCTTTACGATCTTAAATTCTCAAATACAGGTCCCTTCGGCTCGCCTTGGGTTTTCAGGGTTTTCTTCTCCTTCTAAAAAGCTACACCCATTTTTTTTCCCAACTCGGTCAGGTCTTCCACCACTTTGGCATTAAGTGGTATGCCTTCGGTTAAACGTACTTTCTCCATCTCTCTTTCCGGATCGCCAGGAATCAACACACGATCTTTGCCTGCTACAGTTTTGGCACTTCTGAAACGCGTAATCCATTTGTCCATGTGTGCTTTAAATTCATCAGCAGGCCTGAAGGCATCTACACGCATGGCGCCAAAGAAATGTCCGATGCCCTGGCCTACAGGATCAGCCGGTGGCTGCAGAAAAGCAACAAAGGGAGGTACCCATGGGCCGTAGTTAGCACCCGAAAGTACGGCAGAAAATATATCGACAACAGAGCCTAAAGCATATCCTTTATGACTGCCGTGTTCATAATCGCTACCCAGTGGAATAAGTGCCCCGCCATCTTTTAACTCGTGTGGATTAGTTGAGGTGTTACCATCCTTGTCTTGTATCCAGCCCGTGGGTGCTATTTTATTTTTTCGCTGAAGAATTTCAAGCTTGCCGTTAGCCGCAGTTGTTGTAGCAAGGTCGGCTACAAAAGCTGGTTGTTCTTTTGCCGGTACAGCAACGGCAATAGGGTTTGTTCCCAATAGGCGTTCCGTTGAAAAAGTAGGCGCCACCAATGGACTTGCATTGGTCATGGCCATGCCAATCATATCATGTTGTAATGCCATCATCGCATGATAGCCTGCAATACCGAAGTGGTTTGAATTCTTGACAGAAACCCAGCCGGTGCCTGCAATCTTAGCTTTTTCTATAGCGATTTGCATGGCTTTGGGAGCAACGACCAAACCAAGCCCGGAATCACCATCCACTACGGCTGTACTTGGGGTCTCATACACTACCTTTACATGGGCTTGCGCGTTAATCCGTTTGGCCTCCCAAAGTCTCACATAACCGGATAAGCGGGCAAGTCCGTGAGAATCAATTCCGCGTAAATCAGCGCTAAGCAATACATTTGTTGCCAATGTTGCGTCTTCTGGGGAGCAACCAATTTTTGTAAAAACAGTTAGTGCAAAGGATCGAAGTTGCTCAAAAGGGAAGTGAACGTCTGTCATAACGCAAAGATAGAACGAAGCTTAAATATTTTTGAGTTCTGGTATGGAATTAGCCCTTTAACTGCATCTTCTTTGTAAATTTCTATATATGAGAAAACTTATGTTAGTAGCCTTGTTTGCTGTAATGCACTTACAAGGTCATACACAAACCGAACAACGCGTTGAAAGTAAAATTACCGATGTAACTGTGTTTTTAAATAAAGCCCAGGTTACAAGGCAAGTTAGCACCAGGGTAGGCGCGGGGCGCAGCACATTGGTGATCAGCGGTCTTACGGCAGTCCTGGATCAACAATCTGTACAAGTATCGGGTAAGGGTAAAGTGGTGATCGAAGGGATCTCACATCGTCAGAATTTTTTAAATGACTTTAATATGCCTGCCAGGTTAAAGTCACTAAAAGATTCTGTTGAGTTATTGCAAAGGCAAGTGCAATTGGAGCAAAGCCAGAAAGAAATACTGAACAAGGAAGAACAGATGTTGCTCAGCAATCAAAAAATTGGTGGCACGCAAAGTAACCTGACGGTGGCGGAGTTAAAAGGAATGTCTGACTTTTTCAGAGCAAGAATGACGGACATTGTAACTACGCGAATGAAGCATGATGATAAAATTAAAAAATCAAATGAGCGTATTGTGCGCTTACAACGCCAGATTGCAGAGCAGCATGACATGTATAGCCGCAATACAAGCGAGATAGTAGTGGCGCTTTCGGCAGAGGCTGCAACCGCTGTTGAGTTAGAAGTAAATTATGTGGTTAATAATGCCGGCTGGCAACCTGTGTATGACTTAAGGGCTACCAATACCAAAAGCCCGGTTCAACTTAACTACAAAGCAAATGTTTATCAGAGCACAGGCGAAGAATGGAACAATGTTAAGCTTACCCTGAGCACTGCAAATCCCAGTGAAGGCGGTTTAAAACCAGAACTCTATACATGGATGCTTGATTTCTACAATCCACAACCCATCTATGGCAGCAGAAGAATGGAAATGCAAAGTAAATCAGCTCCTCGTGGCATGGTTGCAGCGGAGGAAGTTTCTGTATTGGCTGACGATATGAAAGTGTCTGAAAGTACTGCTGCTTTTGTAAGTACAATCCAGACGTCACTCAATACGGAGTTTGCCATTAGCTTACCCTATACAGTTTCTTCTGCTAATAAACCAACGATGGTCGATATCAGAAGTTACGAGATGAAAGCTAGCTACGTATATTCAGTAGCACCTAAGCTTGATAAGGATGCATTCTTACTGGCGAAGGCCGTAGGCTGGGAAGACTTTAGTTTACTACCTGGTGAAGCAAACATCTTCTTTGAAGGCACTTTTGTAAGCACCTCATTTATCGATCCTAATTCTATCAAGGATACATTGGCTATTTCGTTGGGTCGCGATAAGCGTGTAGTGGTAAAACGTGAAAAACTAAAAGATTTCAGCAGCAGAAAAACCATAGGCAGCAATCAAAGGGATACCTATACGTTTGAGATATCTGTACGAAACACCAAATCAGAATCCATTCAGCTCGTTGTGGAAGATCAATTGCCTGTATCCATGAATAGCCAGATTGAGATAACCGCATTGGACAACGGTGGCGCCAGGTATAATAAAGAAACTGGTAAGCTTGTTTGGGACTTAACTTTACAACCCAATGAGACAAAGAAATTCCAGTTTAAATACGAAGTAAAATATCCCAAAGACAAGCAAATAAGCGGTCTGGAATAGAAAAGAGGCCCTCATAGGAGGGCCTTTTTTAATCATATAATTCAGGGCTGAAGGACAATTGTATTCTTGTTTCCTATTCGTACTTTTGAATTCCAATTAAGCCCCCTGTCTATAATTATGCTTAAACCTCTTTTAAGAGCGGTTTTACTAATCGCTTTTGCTTCGGGCCTTGCCAAGGCACAGGACCTGGACTCATTATTGAATGTAAGTGCTTTTACAGCAGAAAGTGATCTGCAAAAACAACTTAACCAATCTACCAAAGTAGGTTCCGGATTTTCGCTCACCACAAGGGAAACGCCAGGTATTGTAAGTGTCATCTCGCGTGAAGACCTGGAGAATTCAGGTGCACGCGATATCACCGATGTACTACGCCTCATTCCGGGCTTCGATATTTCGCAAGACCTGCAATTTGTACAAGGCGTAAGCTTACGCGGTAACTGGGCAAACGAGGGCAAGGTGCTCTTTTTGTTAGATGGCCAACCTATGAATGACCTGCTCTACCAGACGGTGGCCCTGGGTAATCGGTTTCTGATTGAGACGATAGAAAGAATTGAAATAATTCGTGGACCTGGTTCGGCTATTTATGGTGGCTCTGCAGAGTATGGCGTAATTAATATCATCACGAGAGCAGCGAATTCGTTAAACGGTGTGGCTGTATTTGCATCGGGTGGTTTACACGCATCATCGGTAGGACGCAGTAATGCAGGTGTAATGCTTTCGCAAAAAAATAAAGACTTTTCGTGGGATCTCACGGCCTATCAGGGTAAAGCAATAGCCAGCGATGGTGATTACCAGGATTATTTTGGAGAGTCGGAGCCTGTGAATCTGACAGATCTTGCTTCGTCAGATCCAACAAATATAAACCTTGGTGTAAAGTATAAAAACGCCTATGTGCGTGGTGTGTATGATAATTTTGAGGTGACGGATCCGACAACGGAAGTTTCTTACCAGAGTTATTTTCTTGAGGCTGGTTATGCATACGAAGCAAACGATAAACTTACGCTGTCGCCTAAGTTTCAAATGCAGAAACAAAATCCGTGGGATTACGATTATTTTGATACACCTGAAAACGATTTTGACACCGATGCAAGCAGAGTGCTCGGACAATTAGACGCCAACTATGATATAAGCAGAAGAGTAAATCTTAATATGGGGGCACTTTATTTTCAGGATAAAGGGGTTGATAAACTCAATGAAGAAACGCTCAAACTAAAGAACTATGCATTCTATACACAGGCTTTATTCAAACATCGTCTGGCAAATGCTACCCTCGGTTTCCGTTTTGAAAAAAATAATCGTTACGATGGTGCCTTTGTACCACGCATGGCCCTAACCAAAAAAATCGAAAATTTTCATTTTAAACTTTTATATAGCAGAGCTTTCCGCTCACCCTCAATACAGAACGTAAAGCTTGACACAACGGGTGCTCTTCCTGAAATTTCTGATGTTTTTGAATTAGAGATGGGCTATCAGTTTACGCCAGAAATGTTGCTCTCAGTCAATGCATTTTATCTGTCAACAAAAGATGTACTCATTTACGGGTTTGAAGAAACAGATATCGATTTTAATGAGTGGTATGAAAACTATGACAAGTCAGGAAGCCGCGGACTGGAATTGATTTATAGCTTGCGAAAAGCTTCATGGTATGTTAACGCAACCTATTCTTTTAGTGAAGCATTGACAGGGAATACAGTTGATAAATACAACGTAATACAAACAACTAAACAATATGCAGGTCAGTTGGCGCACAAGTTTACACTGCAGGCTAATGTGTATGCAACCAAAAAGTTATCGGTTAATGTTTCATTGGTAGCAGGTGGTAAACGTTATGCTTATTTAGCAGATCCTACAGGTAACGGCCCCATATCCGAAGAATTACCTTCCTATACACTGGCCAATCTTTTCTTAAACTACAGAGATTTACTTCCTGGCCTGAATATTGGAGCAGGTGTTTATGATTTATTAAATGAAAAACCAGCCATTGCCCAGGCGTATAATGGCGAATTTGCTCCTATACCGGGTAGAAGCAGAGAGTTCATAGTTAAGTTATCCTATCAATTAAACTTCAAGAAAAATGAGAAGTAAGTTTATTTTACTGTTGATATATGCAATGGCATTCAGCTTTGTTGCGAAGGGTCAAACTACCAATTATCAGGCGTATTCTGTTTTTGTGTATGGTATGACCAAGTATATGTCCTGGCCTTCATCAAATAAGACAGAGTTTGTGATTGTCGTATTTGGCAAATCAAAGGTGCATGATGAAATGATGAAGGGACTTTCCGGAAAAACAGTAAATGGTTTGCCAATAAAAATTGTTCAGGCAGAAGATATTTCGTCAGTAGGAGAGCCTCAGATACTTTATGTGTCAGAAGGTAAGAGCGGACAGTTGGATGAGATTAAGAAATTAACTTCTGGAAAAGCGGTATTGATTATCGGAGAACGCGAAGGCCTGCACAAGAAAGGGGCAGGTATGAGCTTTATTGCGATTGACAATAAATTGCGCATCGACATTAACAATGTTGAACTGACAGGCAGAAACATAAAGACCTCTACGCAAATGCAGGCACTCGCGCATGAAATTATTTAGTGCAGATTAGTAACGAGATTTTTTTCAAAAAGAGTCAGCAGTCATGCTGGCTCTTTTTTTATTTTAAGGACGCGAGTATGCCTTCCTTCAGTGCATAAGTAGATACCCTTATTTGCTTGAAGCTGTATTTATCCAGCAGAAAATTGATCATGCAACAGGCCACCACAATCATATCTACCCGCATTTCGATCATGCCGGGAATCAGCATGCGGTCTTGTCTGTTTTTCATGCGTAGTTCTTCGTAGATATCGTAGAATCCCTGAATGGTCAGCGGTGTTTCAATGTCTTCCTGGCGGATGTTTAAATCATGCTTGATACAATGAATATCACTCAGGGTGTCAAAAGTGCCCGAAGAGCCAATGAGTGATTGGGGTTTCCATTGATGGAGTGCTTCAAATAAGGCAGGTAATTGTGCAGCGAAATACTGGTTGAGTTGATTGATCTCCATCTGATCAATAGGATCAGTGCGATGAAACATTTCTAATAAACGCTGGGCGCCAATTTCAAAACTTTGCTTCCACACAATGTCAGTATCGTTGCCGATAATAAACTCCACACTGCCACCACCAATGTCCATCACCAAAGAATAATCCTTACCCAACGCAAGTCCTGAGCGCACACCCATAAAAATCAGTTCCGCCTCTCTTTCCCCTGAAATGATGTTAATATCAATACCTGCTTTTTCTTTAAAAACACGCACTGCATCAGATGCATTTTTTGCATTGCGAAGCGCACTTGTGCCAAAGGCAAAAATGGCTGTTGCATCATGTTGATCGATGGTAGTTTTGAAGCTGGATAAGGCGCGTGCAGCCCGGTCGATGGCATCAGACTGAATAATTCCCTCATTAATACCACCCTGGCCTAAACGCACCGCCAAACGTTCGCGATAGATAAAAGCGTAGTGTTCTTTAACCTTCTCTGCAATCAGCAGGTGAAAAGTATTGGTTCCAAGGTCAATAATGGCTATTCTTTCCTGCATATTTTTGGCCACGCAAAAATAGAAGGATTTACCAATTAGACTTCCTGTATAGCCTAAAGGGCGCTATATTTCGGACTGTTATTACTTACTATAGATCATGACAAAAAGGAGCATAAACGACCCGGTATTGCAAGCAAAATTTGATGAGTTAGATCGCAAGAACAACGAATCACTGCAGGGCGGGGGCGCCAAACGCATTGAACAACAGCATGCTAAGGGCAAGCTTACCGCCAGAGAGCGCATACATCTGTTAATGGACGAAGGTTCTTTTGAAGAGCTTGACAAATTTGTTATGCACAGATCCAAAGATTTTGGGTTAGATAAAGAATATTACCTGGGTGATGGAGTAGTTACCGGATATGGTACAGTAGGAGGGCGGTTGGTTTATGTTTTCTCCCAAGACTTCACCGTTTTTGGAGGTTCCCTTTCAGAAACCCATGCTGAGAAAATTGTCAAGATCATGGATATGGCCATGAAAAACGGAGCCCCTGTTATTGGCTTGAACGATTCTGGTGGAGCACGTATTCAGGAAGGCGTTGTGTCTTTGGGCGGATACGCAGATATTTTTTATCGCAATACGTTAGCGTCAGGCGTTATACCTCAGATATCGGCCATCATGGGCCCTTGTGCTGGTGGTGCTGTGTATTCACCTGCCATTACCGATTTTATCTTCATGGTAGAAAATACCTCCTTCATGTTTGTAACCGGACCTAACGTTGTGAAAACGGTAACACATGAAAACGTAACTGCAGAGGAGTTGGGTGGTGCTTCTACACATAGCACAAAAAGCGGTGTAACTCATTTCGCATCCGCCAATGAAGTTGAGTGTATTCAAAACATTAAACAGCTACTGAGTTATCTTCCCCAGAATTGTGAGGATACAGCGCCACGCAAACCATATACAGAAGTTAACGAATTGAGACCTGCGCTCAATACAATCATACCTGCTAACCCTAATCAGCCTTACGATATGCGTGAGGTAATCAGTGGCGTGGTGGATGAACAGTCATTTTTTGAAGTGCACAAAAATTTTGCAGAAAATATTGTTGTCGGCTTCGCCCGCTTAGGTGGCAGAAGTATCGGTATTGTAGGTAATCAGCCTGCGGTATTGGCCGGTGTTTTAGATATCGATGCCAGTGTAAAAGCAGCACGCTTTGTTCGCTTCTGCGATTGCTTCAATATTCCTTTGTTGGTGTTTGAAGATGTGCCAGGTTTTTTGCCGGGTACCGATCAGGAGTGGAATGCCATTATTACCAATGGTGCCAAATTGTTATTTGCATTTTCTGAAGCTACGGTGCCGCGCGTAACGGTTATTACACGCAAAGCCTATGGCGGTGCCTATGATGTAATGAACAGCAAGCACATTGGTGCAGACTTAAATTATGCATGGCCTACAGCTGAAATTGCAGTGATGGGTGCGAAAGGTGCAGCTGAAATTATTTTTAAGAAAGAAATTTCTGAAGCTTCAGATCCGAAAGCAAAGCTGGATGAGAAGGTAGATGAATACACGCGCAAGTTTGCCAACCCGTATCGTGCATCGCATCGCGGATTCATTGATGAAGTAATCTATCCTGATCAGACAAGAGAAAAGCTGATGAGAGCATTTAAGATGTTGGAAAACAAAGTGGATAAACTACCTAAGAAAAAACATGGAAATATCCCTTTGTAATTAACAATTTGAAATTTTGAATTTGAAATTTAGAATATGGATAAGAAGAGCAAAAAATTTCTATACGACTATTTAAACAACGCATCGCCTACAGGTTTCGAATCCTCTGGTCAGGAGATATGGCTTGATTATTTGAAGCCCTACATTGACGATTATATTGTTGATGTATATGGTACTGTTGTAGGTGTGGTCAATCCAAAGGCCGCTTACAAGGTTGTGATCGAAGCACATGCTGATGAAATTTCATGGTTTGTCAACTACATAACAGACGATGGCTACATTTATGTGCGAAAGAATGGCGGATCGGATCATCAGATTGCTCCGAGCAAACGTGTAAACATTCATACTGAGAAAGGAATTGTAAAAGGCATTTTCGGATGGCCCGCCATACATGTGCGTGATGCTGCCCGGGAAGAAACGCCTACATTAAAAAATATATTCATTGACGTGGGCGCAGAAAATAAGAAAGAGGTGGAGGCCATGGGCATACACGTTGGCTGCGTCATCACCTTTGAGGATGAACTTATGGAGTTGAATGGTGATTGGCTGGTTGGTCGCGCCCTGGATAACCGCATGGGAGGATTTATGATTGCAGAGGTTGCCAGGAGGTTAAAAGAAGATAAGAAAAAACTCCCCTTCGGACTTTACATTGTCAATTCAGTGCAGGAAGAAATAGGTCTTCGCGGTGCAGAAATGATTTCCCGAAGAATTAAGCCAGACCTGGCCATTTGTACAGATGTTACCCACGACACGCAGTCGCCCATGTACAATAAGAAGGAAAGTGGCAATTTAAAGGCAGGTTCAGGCCCTGTTTTATGCTATGGTCCAGCTGTTCAAAACAATGTTTTAAAGATGGTTTTACAGACTGCGGAGAAGCAAAAAATACCTTTTCAGCGCCAGGCTGTTTCGCGCTCAACAGGCACCGACACCGACTCATTTGCCTATTCTGCAGAGGGTGTAGCGTCTGCTTTAATCTCGCTACCACTCAAATACATGCACACAACTGTAGAGATGGTGCACAAAAAGGACGTAGAAAATGTAATTCAGTTAATTTATCAGTTCCTTCTGCAGCTCAAATCGGGCCACGACTTTAGGTATATTAAGTGATTTTGGGCCAAATAAGCCATTTTTTATATAAAATGGACTTTTTATAGGACTGCATTTGTAAAAACCTTACATCAGAAAGTTTGAGTTTTATATAGGCCTTCCCAGGTTGCTGGGGAGGCCTACTTTTGTATCAACAAATGACACAAAAACTCTCAAACAACATGAAAGCAATTCAAAAAGTAGTTTTAGCCCTCGCACTGCTTGTAAGCGCTAACACCTTCGCTCAAGAAAGACCCATCCACGAAGTATACTCCATGATGATGGTGAACTTTGTGAAGTATGTTCAGTGGCCTAACCAGGCTAGTGGCGGTGAGTTCGTAATCGGAGTTGTTGGAAACAACGAAATTTACAATACCCTGAATGCATGGCACGGTGGCAAAGAGCGCAGCGGTAAAACTTATGTGATTAAAAAATTCAATTCAGCAGCTGACTTGACTGAATGTGATGTGGTATACATTGACAGATCTAAAAGCAATGACTTTGACGCTATCAGCAATAAAGTAAAGGGTAAGAACACCTTGATTATTACAGATAAAGCAGGTCTTGGCGAAAAAGGTAGCGCGATTAACTTCCGCACCATCGATAATAAATTGAAGTTTGAGCTAAATCAAAAGGCAGTTGAGGCCTCAAACCTCAAGGTGTCTAGTGCACTCTCTTCAATGGCAATAGTGATTTAATGGGTTGTTTGGGAATTAGTCCCCGGCTTTGCGGTCGGGGCTTCTTCTTGTGGAATGAAAATTGTAGATTGCAATACCAATAATCTAAATCAAGGAGCCCCATGAAAAAGTTAATCCTCTCAAGCATTATGCTTTTCTCGCTTAGCCTGGCTTTCGGTCAGGATAAGCCCGTTCATGAAATACATTCAGCCATGTTGTACAACTTCATTAAGTATGTGCAATGGCCTAACGAGGCCGAAGGAGGCGATTTCGTTGTAGGCGTAATGGGCGATGAAGATGTATTTAACACATTAAAGCAGTGGTATGACGGCAAGCCGAAAGGCAGCAAGAAATACGTAATCAAGAAATTAGCTTCAGCAGAAGAGGCAGCCACCTGTGCTGTGGTCTATCTGGGCAAAGGTAAAAGCAATCAATTTGAAGCCATAAAAGGAAGCATAACAGGCAAACCTGTACTAACCATTACCAATGGTAACGGATTGGCTCAGAAAGGAAGCTGCATCAACTTTAAAGTAATTGATGGAAAACTGAAGTTTGAAATGAATCAAGGAACTTTTGGCAGTAATAACCTAAAAGTGTCCAGTCAGTTGAGCAGCATGGCAATTCTCATTTAAGAAAATTCCAGCAAGAAAGTTTAAGAGGGGTTGGGTATGGAAAAGTTGGACGTTCAAACAGAAATGTTCCGTGAGTTGGTAGAAAACTCATGCGACATTACGGTGGTTACCGATAAGGATTTTAAGATCCGCTATATATCGTCATCCGTAACAGATATTTTTGGTCAGGAGCCCATGGCTTTACTTGGCCGCCCGATCTTTGAATTTATTAATGACAAGAGTGCAGACGAGTGGAGAGATTCTGTTTCTTCATTAGCCGAGCATAAAACAGTTGACATCAGCATCAGAATACCTGTTGGTAAAGAGCAACGTTATTTCTCTGCTCAATTCAATAACCTGGTAGATGATAAACAGGTGAGAGGTATTATCGTAAAGCTTCATGACATAACGGATATCAAAAAGCGTGAACAGGCACTGATTGAATCGAATCAGCATCTGGATCAGGTTTTTTATAAAACCACACACGATCTTAAAGCACCTTTGCGATCTGTGCTGGGGCTTATCAGACTGGCAGAAAATGCACAAGATGAACAACGCCTGGAGTATATCGCACTTATTAAAAAAAGCTTACTAAAACTTGATGTTTACCTTGAGGAAATAAATGATTTTTTCAAAGGAGAAAGGCTTGAAATAAAGAGAGAAAAAATTGAGTTGAAGCGTTTGATTTCCGAAGAAATTGACAATCTTCGTGACTTTCATGAGACGGAGCGCATAGACATAGCGTTGGATGTTGATCAACAGTTTGATTTTTACTCTGATAATTTCCGGGTAAAAACAATTATCACCAACCTTATCTCTAACGCAATTAAGTATGCTGATTTTTCTAAAGCAGCACCCAGCATAAGAGTAGAAGTTGAAGTAAATGCACTCATGTGCATCATTCGCATACAAGACAATGGTATTGGTATTGAGTCGCAATACCAATCAAAAATATTTGATCGCTTCTTCAGAGCCACAGGTCAATCCTATGGAAATGGAATCGGTTTGTTTATCGTAAAAGATACCGTTCAACGACTTAATGGGTCGATTGATGTTTCTTCGATGAAAGATGTAGGTACTACCTTTGTAGTGGAAATACCGAATCAATCAGGTCGTACGATATTATAAGAAATTACGCGCGGGGTCGTTGAGTTTTTGTTGAGAGGGTCTTTTCTCTTCGTACCCTGTGCGTAACACATGCAAGTCCTGTGCAGCAATAGTTGTACAGGACTTTTGCTTTTTAGGCTGTTGGCTTAGCTTTGTTATTATGTCTCTGGTGTACGACCAACTTCAGCAACCTGTAAATGTTCCGGCACAAGTCCAACGCATAGTCTCATTAGTGCCCTCGCAGACAGAGTTACTCTACGACTTAGGCCTTGACCACGAGGTGGTAGGCATTACCAAGTTTTGTATTCACCCGGCTGACTGGCGAAAACGCAAAGCCATCATTGGCGGAACAAAACAATTTAACATAGAGGCCATCCATAAACTTAAGCCTGATCTGATTATCGGCAATAAGGAAGAAAATTATCAGGAGGGTATTGAAACACTGATGCGCGACTATCCAGTCTGGATGAGCGACATTTACCAACTGGATGATGCTTTTACCATGATTGAGCAAATAGGTATGCTCACACACAAGCAGGAAAGGGCAGGTCAGTTGGTTCAGGCAATTCAGCAACAATTCTCTACCATTAAAACATTCAACGGGCAGCGGGTATTGTATCTGATTTGGCGCAAGCCCTGGATGGCGGCCGGGCAAAATACCTTTATTAACAATATGCTTGTCAATAGCGGATTCATGAATTGTGTAGCGCTTGAGCGCTACCCTGAATTAACGGCATCAGGTATTGCGCAGCTAAAACCGGATTTTATATTTCTTTCGTCAGAGCCATATCCTTTCAAAGAAAAACACATGGATGAACTCCAACGTATTTTTCCAGATGCTAAGACTATACTGGTTGATGGTGAGATGTTCTCCTGGTATGGTAGTCGTTTATTAAAATTCCCTGCCTACTTGCTTTCACTGACTCACCACCTGAATACCTAAACGTTTTACATCATCCCAAAATTTCGGATAAGATTTACGCGTAACAGCCGGATCGTCAATTTCAATTTGCATAAACGCAGCCAGGGGCGCAAAGGCCATCGCCATGCGATGATCATGGTAGGTGTGAATTTTTACTTTGTCAGGTAATTTACCTGAAGGAATTAAGTGCCAGGTGTCACCTTCTTCAACCAGCTGTGCATTTATTTTGGCAAGTTCATTTTGCAGCGCAGTAATACGATCGGTTTCTTTAATGCGCAAACTTTCTAAGCCTGTAAAACTCCCCTCAATCCCCTTAGCAGCACAAACAACTGCAATGGTCTGTGCCAGGTCAGGACAATGTGTAAAATCCCAGGAGAGGGAAGGCATGTGATCTTTTTTGCGCAGGTGTAGTTTGTTGCCACGGGGCTCACAAGCCACCCCCAGATTCTCCATCATGTCAACTACAACACGGTCTCCTTGTAGTGAGCGTAAAGCCATGTTGGGCAATATTAAGTTGGCCTCTTTGCAAAGTGCAGCAAAACCAAACCAATAACTGGCCGCGGACCAGTCGCCTTCTACTGTATGCTCATTCACAGATAATGTCTGTTTTTCAATTTGTATCAGTCGGCCATCAAAATTTACCTTAGCACCAAAACCTTTCATGAGGCTGGCTGTCATGTCTATGTAAGGCTTGCTGCCCAGGTGTCCTGTTATTTCAATGTTTAATCCTTGTGGAAG
This sequence comes from Chryseotalea sp., assembly GCF_057350905.1. Classification (NCBI taxonomy): domain Bacteria; kingdom Pseudomonadati; phylum Bacteroidota; class Cytophagia; order Cytophagales; family Chryseotaleaceae; genus Chryseotalea; species Chryseotalea sp. The sequence continues at coordinate 135,383 of NZ_JBMRCF010000019.1, forward strand.
GCTGGGGGCAATCATCATCAAGGCAGAAATAAACTGACTACTCACATCACCCCTTACCTGAAGTGTATTTGTCTTTTGATGTTGAAAGCCCTTGATACGAATAGGAGGATAACCATCTTTTTCAAGATATGTGATATCGGCCCCTAACAAACGTAAGGAATCAACCAGTATGCCAATAGGGCGTTCCTTCATACGCGCAGTGCCAGTTAACACTTTTGCTTTTCCACTCACTGCGAAGTAGGCGGTAAGAAAACGCATAACAGTGCCAGCATCCTCCACATTTATTATTTCATCGTTACTGAAAACCAGCCGCTGCATTAATTGCGTATCATTAGCATCGGATAAGTTGTAAAGCTTGCCTGTACTACCTGCCAGTGCATTAAGCACAAGCACACGGTTACTGATACTTTTAGAAGAGGGCAGGTGAATAACTTCGCCTTGGATGGAACTTTTAGGAAAGAGCGTGATCGAATTCATGCGGGCAAGTTAGAGAATGCAAAGTTTTTTAGCGAGTGATGAAACAATTTCAGCTTTAAATGAGTTATGAATGGTATGAGCGCAACAAAAAAAATAGCCATTGGATTGGGTGTAGCATCAGGTGCTCTTTTAGCGGCATGGTTACTGACTGGTGACCGTAAAAAGAGAACAAAGAACTTTATTGTGAAGAAGGCATCTTCTTTTAGAAATGACCTGAAGAGCAACAAAGGAGCTTTTGATGATTCTGAAGCACACTACGTTTAAGAAGCACGGTAAAATGTCAGAGCCCTTTTTACATCTTCTAAACTAATAGCAAAATCCCACCCAGGCGTCCCTATACTTTCTAAGAGGACGCATAATACTTCATTGCCTTTATTTTTCTTGTCCTGAAGCGTTAGTAGCGAGATGCCTTCAATCTCATTTTCCTGGAAATTCAGTTTTCCGTAAATCTTTGATATATATTGTTGAATTGCCTCAAGTTCCTGGCTCTTGATCATGTTTTTACTATGTGCCAGGTAAGCCTCGGCCACCAGGCCTGCAGCCACGGCTTCTCCATGCATTACTTTTTTTCCCTTAGCCAGTAAATAACTCTCCAAGGCATGACCGATGGTATGGCCAGCATTTAGAATTTTCCGTATGCCCTTTTCTGTAGGGTCTTGCTCAATGATGCTGTATTTGAATTCAGCTGAATGCAGTAAGAGCCTGTCCCAATCTTGCTGCTCCAGTGTTTTTGAAGAAATTTCCTTCCATAGTTGAGCATCTGAAATCAAAGCGTGTTTAATCACTTCCGCAAAACCGGAACGCAGCTCATCAGTGCTTAGCGTCTTTAAAAATTTGCTGCACAGCAGGGTAAGTACAGGTTGCTGAAACACACCGATATGGTTTTTAAAATGATTGAAATCAATCCCGAGTTTACCACCAATGCTGGCATCGGCCTGGGCAAGCAGGGTGGTGGGTATCAAAACAAAATCAATTCCTCTTTTGTAAGTAGCCGCACAGAAGCCCCCCATGTCGCCCAGCACACCACCGCCCAATACAATCAGCAGGGCATGCCGGTCTGCCTGTGCATCAGTCAATTGTTGCCATATCGATAAGCAACTCTCTATGTTTTTATGTTCTTCGCCTGCTTTGGTTTCAAAAAGGATGTGAGATGGTAGTTCAGCTTTAATCAGAGGATAGCAGTGTTCTTTGGTATTGTTGTCCGTCAGCACAACTACTTGACTATACTTTTTGCTTGCTATAAACCGGGCAAGCGCCAGGCCAGGTGCAGTGGTTATTTGAATATGTGCCGGAAGCATTAGCTTTTGGTTGGGGTTTCTTTGTTTACTATTTCGGATTGTATGCGAATGGATTCGTCATGAATGGTTTTGAAAAGTTCGGTAACAAAGTCGATAGCAAGTTGCTGTCGGCCTGCCCATTCAGGCCTGGTTTGGATAATCTCCTGCCAGCGTTCTAATTGAAAAACCGTAACATTATTTTCTTTTTTGTATTCACCAATTTGTTCCACCAGTTTCATACGGGTGGCGAGGGTATCAATTAATTCCTGATCAAGATTATCAATTTTTTCTCGAAGGCCTTCCAGTTTATTTACAAACAAGGCGTTGCTAGACGAGGGTTTACTAATGCGTAAGGCTGATAATAATTGGCCAAGACTTGCGGGCGTAATTTGTTGCTGCGCATCACTGAGCGCATGATCGGGGTCAGGATGGGTCTCAATCATTAAACCATCGTAGCCTAAGTCCATTGCCTTTTGCGAAACTTCTTGGATCAGGCTGCGAGTGCCGGCAATGTGGCTGGGGTCAGCGATAAGTGGAAGATCGGGAAACTGACTCTTTAAGGATAAGGGAATTTGCCAGTAAGGCTGATTGCGGTAACGGGACTTCTGGTAAGATGAAAAACCTCTGTGAATAGCGCCTACTTTTTCTATGCCTGCTTTATAGATTCTTTCAAGGGCACCAATCCATAGTGCCAGTTCAGGATTAATCGGATTTTTTACAAACACTGGAATTTTTACGCCCCGTAGCGCATCAGCAATCTCCTGAACCGTAAATGGGTTTACAGTGGTGCGCGCACCAATCCATAAAATATCAATGTTTGCCTTCAATGCTTGCTCCACATGATCTGCAGTAGCCACTTCAGTAGCAAAGCGAATGGCAGTGGCCTTCTTTACTTCTTCAATCCATTGAAAAGCAATAGTGCCATTCCCTTCAAAAGAATCTGGTCGTGTGCGGGGTTTCCAAACACCGGCCCGCATGGTATTGATGCCCAGTGTCTGAACCGCCCGGGCAATCGTCAGTAATTGCTCAGGACTTTCAGCACTGCAGGGGCCAGCAATGATGAATGGCTGTTTTGCTTGACTAAAATCTGCTAACCAGGGCTTAATTTCCATGTAAAATGCTTCTCCTAATATCGATTATAAAACAGCGCCAGCCAATGCTTGTTTTAGTTAATAGCCATGCCTGTTTTAGCGGGGCTAAATTACAATCAATACCTATATTTGCGCACCTTTTCTGTTACTATGGAAACACGACCGGAAATCTCATTTGATGACACCGCCACAGCTTTTTCTTATAAAAGCGATAAAGAAATACGTAAAGCCAACTTCGTGTTTACTGTGGTTAACCATCCCTGGGTATCAAGTTTTGCAACGGGAGTCGTGAAGTTCGGGCTTAAAATAGGTCTGCCTATTGAAGGGTTGATTCGAACGACTGTTTTTGAGCATTTTTGTGGAGGAGAAAGTATAGACAAGGCTGAACAGACTATACAAAAGTTGGGTAAATACCATGTAGGCGCTATTCTGGACTATTCTGTGGAGGGTGAACATAACGAGGCTGCATTTGACGCCACCCTGCAAGAAACCCTGAGAACTATTGAGAAAGCTGAAAATTCAGCGCATATTCCTTTCTCGGTTTTTAAAATGACGGGGCTGGCTTCGGCAGATTTACTGGAGCTTATTCAAAACAACAAGGCATTAACTATTGATCAGCAGCAGGCTTGGGAGCGAGTAAAAAAACGGGTAGATACCGTTTGTGCAAAAGCTTTTGAAGCCGGTGTGCCCGTGTTAATTGATGCGGAAGAAACCTGGATACAAAATCCTATCGATGCACTGGCCTATGAAATGATGGCTAAGTACAATAAACAAAAGGCTATTGTTTTTAATACCTACCAACTTTATAGAACCGAGTCATTAAAAAATTTGCGTGAAGCTTTTCATGTGGCTGCCATGCACAACTATTTTTTAGGGGCGAAGCTGGTACGTGGTGCCTACATGGAGAAAGAAAGAAAACGTGCTGCAGATAATAATTACGCTGATCCGATTCAACCTACTAAAGAGGCAACCGATGAGGCCTTTAATAAGGCACTTGAGTTTTGTATAGATAATAAGCAACGCATCACCTTCATGTGTGGTTCGCACAATGATTATAGCAACTATTATTTGACGATACTCATGAACAAGCACGGTATGAAACCGAACGATAACCGTGTTTGGTTTGCACAGTTATTTGGTATGAGCGACAATATTTCGTTTAACCTGGCGAAGGGAGGATTTAATGTAGCCAAATATTTGCCCTATGGTCCTGTTAAATCTGTAATGCCTTACTTGTTGAGAAGAGCAGAAGAAAATACTTCAGTGGCAGGACAAAGCAGCAGAGAGCTAACTTTAATAAGAAAAGAATTAAATAGAAGAAAGAGCAGGAGTTCAGCACAATAGTCACATCTTCCTAACAAGGAACGATTACAGACGTACGCAGCAAGTAAGTATTATTTTCTGTGTAATCAGTGGCGATAGGAATTCAAATAGGATATACGATAAGAGATTATTTATTTTTGTCAAAATTTAAAATATGCAACTAAGCGAACAGGAATTAATACGCAGGCAAAGCCTGGCCGAATTGATCAAATTAGGTATTGATCCTTATCCGGCCGAATTGTTTGAAGTAAACGCTTCTGCTCAGGAAATCCTGGAAAATTACGAGCGCCATAAGAGCGACTACCGTCAAATATCTATAGCTGGTAGAATTATGAGCCGCAGGGTAATGGGCAATGCTTCCTTTGCTGAGTTGCAGGACGAGACCGGTCGTATCCAGGTTTACTTCCGCAGAGATGATCTGTGCCCTGACGAAGACAAGACACTGTATAATACTGTATTCAAGAAGTTGACAGACATAGGGGATATCATTGGTGTAAAAGGTTACGGCTTTACTACGCAAACCGGTGAGATATCTATCCACGTTACTGAATTTAAAATACTTTCAAAATCACTCAAGCCACTGCCCATCGTTAAAGAAACAGTGGATGAACAGGGTGTTGTGCATAAGCACGATGCTTTTACAGATCCAGAGCAACGCTATAGAATGCGTTATGTGGATTTGATTGTGAACCCCGAGGTACGCGACACTTTTGTGAAGCGCAGCAAACTGGTAAACACCATGCGTTCTTACCTGAACGATAAAAACTACCTGGAAGTAGAAACACCTATACTGCAGCCGCTTTATGGTGGTGCGGCCGCGCGTCCTTTTAAAACACATCACAACACATTAGATATGACGCTCTATTTGCGCATAGCGAATGAGTTGTATTTGAAGAGATTGATTGTTGGCGGTTATCCTGGCGTATACGAATTCTCAAAAGATTTCCGTAACGAAGGCATGTCGCGTTTCCATAACCCTGAGTTTACCCAGATAGAACTTTATGTAGCCTACAAAGACTACTATTGGATGATGGAGCTGGTGGAGGAGATGATTGAGAAAGTAGCCCTTGAACTACATGGTAAAACAGAAGTGCAAGTAGGCGATAAAGTAATAGACTTTAAACGTCCATGGAAACGCTTCACCATGTTTGAAGCGATACAACACTTTACAGGTATCGACATTTCGACAATGGACGAAGCTGCGTTGATTGAAACGTGTAAAAAGCTACATGTGCCTTACGATGACACGATGGGTAAGGGTAAACTCATTGATCAGATTTTTGGTGAGAAGTGCGAAGGACAGTTAATACAACCAACCTTCATTACGGACTATCCTGTAGAGATGTCGCCCTTGGCCAAGAAGCACCGTACTAAACCAGGATTGGTTGAACGCTTTGAAGCGATTTGCAATGGAAAAGAAATCTGTAATGCCTTCAGCGAGTTAAATGATCCACTTGATCAGCGTGCTCGTTTTGAAGAACAGGTTGCCTTGGGTAAGCGTGGTGATGAAGAGGCCATGACCCTTGATGAAGACTTTTTAAGAGCACTTGAATATGGTATGCCGCCAACGGCAGGTTTAGGTATTGGCATTGATCGCCTAAGTATGATTATGACCAACTCACCGTCCATTCAGGATGTACTCTTCTTCCCGCAAATGAAACCTGAGAAAGCAGCACCTGTTTTTGATGAAGCTGCAATGGAGGCTTTGGGTATCAGAAAAGATTTAGTACCTGTTATTCAAAAGCTGAACATACAATCAATAGAGCAGTTAAAAGAAATGAAAGCTTCCAAACTGTTTAACGATGTCTGCGGTATGCGTAAGAAGATGAAACTCGAAAGCGTTCAGAATCCTACAATGGAGGAGGTTGAGGCCTGGCTGAAGAAGTAGACTTGATACGTAAGACATAAGTAGTAAGACATTAGACATAATTAGGAAGGCGTAAGATGCTACTCATATCTTGCTACTTATGTCTTACTACTAAAGTCTCTTCTCTAGAAGTTGTCAAAGAAAGGTTTTCTTCTTTCCATCTTCAGATCCTGCAATACACTGGCCTTTACATTTATTCTGAAATCGTATTGTGTAAAGTAACCAAAGGGTGTCCAGTTTAGTGACATAGTCCAGCAGTGGAGATCACGCAGTATAACAAGATTGGTTTGTGTCAGCTTCTTGGCTTCAAAGTCGAAGCCGGAATTGAATTGGATTTTCCATTGCTCGGATAAAGACAGATCACCACTGAATTGTAAATTTTGTTTAATGTCTCTCGGATTAAGTGGCGTATTATTATAGCTCAGATTATAATTGACTCGCAAATTCCAGGGTATGGTGAAGTCTACATAGTTGCCTGGATTATTAAGCATGTATTGTTTATCAGCCTCAGACATGTTCGACTTACCTATTTTTTCCTGCGTCTTTGCATCACTCTCTTGACCTTTGGGATTCAGGTTAGTGCCCATAGCAATATTGGCATTGGTAATGTAACCTAACCTGCCTGACTTAAGTGCATACACATCAATTCTTCTTCCATCCACATAAGTGTAAGGATCGAGTGTTGCACTAGCGTTGATGTTGAGTTTATTATTTAACACATTGGTGTTAGCACTTAAACCGATAGGTGCCAATTTAAAACTGTCGGCTAAAAAGTTATAACTCGACCCGAGTGATAGTTGATTGAGTATGGTAACCTTGCGAGCAACGGTATCGTCTTTAGCCTTTACCTTCATTTCCAGGTTGTTGTTAATCGAAAAACCCATCGATTGATTTTTCCCGATGGAAGCCCCACCATACATAAAGCCTTCATGCCTTGATTTATACTCAACTCTGTCTCTTTCAGTATCTTCAAACCTTTGGAAGTAGTCTTCATTCGTTGAAAAATCGGGGCGATAACTATACGAAACGCTTGGGTTAATCACATGACGTATTGCTTTGACTGAACCGCGTTTTAGAAAGACTGTTCCGTAGATGCGCGTATTCAAACTCATGCTACCGCTATAGGATGTTACACGGTTAAAAACTTTAGCAGTATCCGTTTTAACAATTACGCCATTTTCATCACGACCCCACTCGAGTCTTTCTCCATACCATACCTCTTCAAGCTGCACACTGGGGGCAAGTGTAAAATATTTAAAAACTTTTGCTGAAGTAGAAATGGGGATAGTGTGCCGCATACCGCGATTACCTTTATCCCAAAAGCTACTGAAGTTTGCGGGAGAAAATGCAGCAATACTATCTTCTTGTGCGTTAGAACCAATTCGTCCCAGATTGTTGGTTATTTTGTTTTGAGCCGCCATGGTGTAACGGAAATTCAAATTCTGCAAGGGTCCACTGGATCCACCACTGTTTTTTTGGAATGGATAAATGTTATTCATGTTTACAGTAAGGGAGGGAAGCAGCAGATCAACTTTGCGCGTTACTAAATCCTGACTGTGACTGGCATTCAATCCAAAACTAAAGGGAGTGCCTTTTAATGTTTTTCCATACGATACATTTGATTGCATCCTTCTTTGTGTATTGTTAAGTCCGCCAGAAGTGGGCGAAACATTATTACTAAACAGGTTATTATTCAGATTGTACGTTGATGTTGCAGCATTAACCGATGCCGAAAAGCGACCCGTTCCTCTTGACTGAGGTGAGTGCGACCAGTTTACAGAGTAGTCGTTGGCAAAAGACCTGTCTTCAATATCATTGCTTTGGGGTGTTTTTGAATAACTGAAATTGAAAGCACCGGTATAGGCATACCGCTTGTTATAGTTAATGTTTGTCCTTAGAGCATGGCCACCTTTTGAATAGAGATCGCCAACAATCATTAATTTCAGATACTCGCTGATATCAAAAAAGTACCCCCCCTGGCGTATGTTAAAGCCCCTTCTTCGCTCTTCACCATAGGATGGAAAAATGATACCTGATTTGCTTTCGCGTTCTGCAGGGAACATACCAAAAGCAAAACCTGCGGGGTAAATGGGTACATCGTTAAATTCAAGGTGAAAGGGCCCTGATACAATCTTGTCGTTAGGAATAGCTTTTACTTTTGTAGAGCGGATGGCAAAGTGCGGATGTTCAAGGTTACAGGTAGTATAAATATTCCCCTTTGTCAGTAGCTCATTTTTTTCGTTTTTATAAACAGTTTCTCCATGAATAATCCCTTCGCCTTGTTTAGTTACTACTTCTGATATTTTAGCCCGCTTGGTTTTGATGTTATAGACAATGTCTTTAGTCTCATAGATTTCGTTACCATTCTTAAATATCGGAAAGCCTATGCGTTTTCCTGTAGAGTCACGCCTTCCATTAGCAGTAACGGTATTATTTCCATAGTCAATTAAGATTTCATCGGCTTCCAGCTCAATAATACCATACGTAATTTTTGCGCTTCCATATAACCAGATGAGTTTACCGTTGATGCTGGAAACAATTGAATCATTGGCAGTATAATTGATGGTTGTTTCGATGTCACTTTTTCTTTGCTGTTTTAAGCTGTCGCTGTTCAGCTTGAGGGTATCAGCACCTGTTAAAGGGGCTTTATTTATAGAGTCATTTACGGGAGGTTGGGCAATAACAGGTGTTCTCACAGGACGTTCAACCTGAGCAAAACCAGAAGAATGGCCAATAACTAGGATAAATAGGACTAAACGTATGCGCACACCTTTCGGATTATATTCAGCTTTTTGCGATTTTTTCGCATTTTTGCGTAAAGTTATTGCAAATCTAGTGATCATTAGTAAGCCTTTTAAGAATCTTGGTATTTCAGCCGCACTTATAGCAATAACCCTGCTAAATTCTGCGAGCGCCTCACTCACCGACTTTAAAGTAGACGTGGTGGTGATTGATGCAGGCCATGGCGGCATAGATCCGGGCACCTCCGGACTTAAAGGCAAAGAAAAAGATGTGACCCTTAAAATAGCGCTTAAACTGGGTAAATACATAGAAGATAATTTACCAGACGTTAAAGTGATTTATACCCGAAAGGGTGACACCTTTCCCGCCCTGGAAGAGCGGCCTAAAATTGCTAACCGCAACAATGCCGACCTGTTTATTTCTATACATGCCAATGCTAATGCCAATACAAAAGCATTTGGAACAGAAACTTATATTATGGGTTTGGCCAAAGAACAAAAAAACTTTGAAGTGGCGAAGCGAGAAAACTCCGTGATACTATTAGATGAAAATTATAAAGAAAAGTATGAAGGCTTCGATCCGGAAAGCCCGGAATCCTACATCTTGTTTTCATTAACACAAAGCGCCTTTCAGGAAAACAGTTTAAGCTTTGCGCATAAAGTAGAAAGCCAATTTAAAACCAGGGTAGGTCGGCATAGCAGAGGCGTTAAACAAGGCCCTTTTTGGGTGCTATGGAGCACAGCCATGCCAAGTGTTTTAATTGAAACTGGTTTTTTGTCTAACGAAAAAGAAGAACAATATCTATTATCTGCTGAGGGTCAGGACTATATGGCTTCCGGTATTTACCGTGCTTTTAAGGAATACAAAGCAGAAGTAGAAGCAGTTAAATAATTTATTTTCTATCAATTCTCCTTACCTTCGACTCTATGAAATTTTCTAAAGAAATAAAGGTGGGCATTTTCATGGTCACAGCCCTCGTACTTCTCTACTTTGGTTTTAATTTTTTAAAAGGGATTGATTTTTTCTCGACACAAAACCGATATTATGCTGTGTATGATAATGTCGATAAGCTTACCCAATCCAATCAGATTTTTTTAAATGGTTTAGCGGTTGGCCGAGTTAGCGACATTCGCATTATCCAGGGTACAGTTAATAAGGTGCTGGTAGAACTAAAGATCGATTCCGATGTTAAACTCAACGACCAGACTGTTGCAATGTTAACAAGCGATTTTCTGGGCACTAAATCAATTTTACTTGATCTGGGTAAAGGGCAAAAAGTTTTACAACAAAACGACACCCTAAAAGCCCAATTAGATAAAGGTATGGCTGAATTATTAGAGCAGGCTGCACCAGTAGCCAGTAGTCTACAGTCAACATTGATTAAGGTTAACAATATTTTGAGCAACCTCGAAAAGAATACAGCACAAATGGATAAAATGTTTGCAGAATTAGCTGCGACGCCAAGGCTGATAAACGGAACGCTTACCATTACACAGCAAAAAATTGGAGAGCTTTCAGATCAGGCTAAAACAGTATCGCAAAACCTGAACGGTGCCCTAAGCGATCTTCGCCCTACCTTAAATAATTTCAAAACACTTTCTGATTCATTGAAAGACCTGCGCCTGAGCGGAACCCTGCAACGCACAGAAGAAGCCATGGTTAAACTCAATGAAACCCTGGGAAGATTTAATAGCGGAGATAACACAGTTAGTAAATTAATGACAGAAGATTCTCTTTATGTTAATTTAAACAGACTGGTATTAACCATGGATACCCTGGCGAATCATTTCAATACACATCCGAAACATTTTTTGGCGCCATTAGGAAAGAGCAGCAAGAAAATTGCGCGTGATCACGCCAAAGAAAGTAAATCGAACTAATTAAACGACAAGCACATGGAAAACCTGGAATTCAACAAAAATGAAGACCAGTATAAGCAGATTATTTATCAGCTAGATACAAAAGCAAAAAAAACAAAGTTGGGCGGAGGTGAGAAAAAAATTGATGAACAACATCAAAAAGGAAAACTAACTGCCCGTGAGCGTATAGAATACCTGACCGACAAAGGTTCTGAATTTCTGGAGATTGGTTTATTCGTTGGTGAGGGTATGTACAAAGAGCAAGGCGGTTGCCCATCGGGTGGTGTGGTAGCGGGGCTTGGTTATGTGCAGGGTCGTCTTTGCATGATTGTAGCGAATGATGCCACCGTTAAAGCAGGCGCCTGGTTTCCGATTACAGCCAAAAAGAATTTACGTGCACAGGAGATAGCGATGGAAAATCGCTTGCCTGTTATTTACCTTGTAGATAGCGCGGGTGTATTTCTGCCTATGCAGGATGAAATTTTTCCTGACAAAGAACACTTCGGCAGACAATTTCGCAACAACGCAAAAATGTCGGCCATGGGTATTGTTCAAATAGCAGCCATCATGGGCAGTTGCGTAGCAGGCGGGGCTTATTTGCCGATCATGAGCGATGAGGCCATGATTGTAGATAAAACAGGTTCAATATTTTTAGCAGGCTCTTATCTGGTAAAAGCGGCTATCGGTGAGGATATAGATAATGAAACATTGGGAGGTGCAACAACACATTGCGAAATTTCTGGTGTTACTGATAATAAGTTTCCTAACGACCAGGCCTGTCTGGATTATATCCGCTCGATTATAGGCAAGGTCGGAGCTTTTGAAAAAGCAGGCTTCGACCATGTTGAGCCTAAAGCACCGGCTTTTAACCCTAAAGAAATTTACGGTTTATTCCCCAGCGATCGGGTGAAGCCTTATGATACTGTTGATATCATTCATCGTATTGTTGATGAAGGTTCTTTTGATGAATACAAAGCCTTGTATGGAAAAACCATTGTTTGTGGTTTCGCACGTGTTAACGGTTGGGCTATTGGCATTGTAGCCAATCAGCGCAAAGTTGTGAAGAGTAAAAAGGGCGAAATGCAAATGGGGGGTGTTATCTACTCGGATTCAGCAGATAAGGCAGCCCGTTTTATTATGAACTGCAATCAACGTAAAATACCCTTGGTCTTTTTACAGGACGTAAGTGGATTTATGGTTGGTAGCAAATCTGAACATGGTGGTATTATTAAAGACGGTGCTAAAATGGTGAATGCCATGGCGAACAGCACCGTACCTAAGTTTACCATTATTATGGGTAATTCGTACGGTGCCGGTAATTATGCCATGTGTGGTAAGGCTTACGATCCTCGCTTGATCGCTGCGTGGCCTACAGCACAAATAGCGGTTATGAGTGGCGCCTCAGCAGCTAAAACTTTATTGCAAATCAGAGTGGCTTCTTTAAAAGCACAAGGCAAAACCATCAGTAAAGACGAGGAGGATAATTTATTAAAGGAAATTACAGATCGCTATAACGATCAGTTAAGTCCTTATTATGCGGCATCGCGTTTGTGGGTTGATGCTGTAATAGATCCTGCGGACACCAGAAAATGGATTTCTATGGGTATCGAGGCTGCCAATAATGCGCCCGTTGAAAAATTCAATGTGGGTGTTATTCAAACCTAGTCCGGGGAATAAATCAATTTTGTAACTTAGGTTTTATAAAAAGAATAAAATTTTGCAGGAATCAGAACTTAAGGCATTAGTTTCTTTATTGGATGATGAGGACGATCAAATCGTGGCACACATCGAAGAAAAGATACGCTCTCTTGGCAAAGAGATAATACCTTATTTGGAGCAAGAGTGGGAGAGTACCTTTAATCCAGGACTGCAAAGAAAAATTGAAGACCTGATACACACACTTCAGTTTCAGGTGCTGAAAGAACGACTGCAAAACTGGTACGAAGATCCCGAGCAGGATTTGCTTACAGGGCTCTGGTTAATCTCTACCTATCAATATCCGGACATTGAATTGACTAAACTGAAACAAGACTTAGAACAGATTTATTACGAGGCCTGGCTTGAGTTCAGACCAGATTTGCATCCATTCGATCAGGTGAAGGTAATTAACAGTGTGTTTTTTAATAAACTTAAGTTTGGCGCCAATACAAAAAACTTTCATTCCCCGGGCAACTCACTCATCAATATCGTTTTAGAAACCAGAAAAGGAAATCCCATTTCACTTTGTGTTATCTATATGCTGGTAGCACAAAAATTGAAGTTGCCCATTTATGGTGTTAACCTGCCTAATCTTTTTATCCTCACCTTTAAGGATGAGAAAGTTCAATTCTATATCAATGCATTTAACCGTGGCCTGATATTTTCCAAACAGGATATTGAGAACTACATACATGAATTGAGATTAACACCACAGGAATCTTTTTTTCAGCCTTGTTCAAATTTGGAAATAATTCGCAGAACGCTGCGCAACCTGGTAATGTCCTTCGATAAAATGGGCGAACACGCTAAAGCAGAAGAAGTAAAAGAATTGCTATTGATCGTTGCCGATGCGGCTGATCTGGGTGTATAACAATCCAAGTATTTTTTTACTGTGTATTCACCTGCGGTCGATGTTTTCACCGAACCGCATCTACGTTGCTCTGTCTTCAGATCATTACAAAATCTGGCAGTAAGGTCTGTGGTCTGTCCAAACACCCAATCACAAGTTAATCCAAACATTCTTACTGTGTGATGAAAGTCAAATGCAGAACTGCTTTGAATGAAAAAGCCACAGACATCAAAGATTTTCATTTGTGTATCTGTGAAAATCTATGTTATCTGTGGCTGTAAAATTATATCAGCTTATTCCTTATCTAAAAAAGGATATTTGTAATCAACAGGCGTTACAAAAGTTTCTTTAATCGTGCGCATACTTACCCAACGCAATAAATTCACTTTTGCACCAGCTTTATCATTAGTACCCGAACCTCTTGCGCCACCAAAAGGCTGCTGCCCTACAACTGCGCCCGTAGGCTTATCGTTGATATAGAAGTTACCAGCGGCATGTGTTAGCTTTTTAGTAGCCAGTTCAATCGCGTAGCGATCCTTAGCCATAATTGAACCTGTTAATGCATAAGGCGATGTACTGTCAACCAATTCTAAAGTCTGCTCAAAATTTTCGCTATGGTAAACGTAAACGGTTAACACCGGCCCGAAAATCTCTTCGCACATGGTTAAGGAAGAAGGATCTTTGGATTCGATAACAGTTGGTTCAATAAAATAACCTTTTGACTTATCGTATTTTCCTCCGGCAATGATCTCATTTAACGGATTCTGTCTTGCTTTTTCTATGTAACCAGTAATGGTGGTAAATGCTTTCTCATCAATAACGGCATTAATGAAGTTCCCGAAATCTTCAGTCGGTCCCATCTTCATGCTCTTCAAATCTTCAAGCAAATATTTCTTTACATCATCCCACAAATTAGATGGAATGTAAACACGTGATGCCGCTGAGCACTTTTGTCCCTGGTATTCAAAAGCCCCTCTTGAAATAGCGGTTGAAACTTGCTTGGCATCGGCACTCTTATGCACCATGATAAAATCTTTGCCACCTGTTTCACCAACAATTCGTGGATACGATTTATACTTATGAATGTTGTTGCCGATCGTCTTCCACATGTTTTGGAATACACCCGTACTTCCTGTAAAGTGTAGGCCCGCAAAGTCTTTGTGATTGAAAATTACTTCACCTGCATCTGGGCCACTCACATATACTAAGTTGATTACACCATCAGGTAAACCTGCTTCTTTCAACACTTGCATAATTACGTTAGCCGCATAAATCTGTGTGTTAGCTGGTTTCCAAACTACTGTATTACCCATCATGGCCATACTCGTAGGTAAGTTGCCTGCGATGGCTGTAAAGTTGAAAGGTGTTAGCGCAAAAGTAAAACCTTCCAGCGGTCGGTACTCCATTCTATTCCAGATACCTGGCCCTGAGTCCGGCTGATCACTGTAAATCTCACTCATGAAATGCACATTGTAGCGCAGGAAATCAATGAGCTCACAAGCAGAATCTATTTCAGCCTGATAGGCATTTTTAGATTGTCCTAGCATGGTTGCTGCATTAATTTTATTGCGGTATGGACCAGCCAATAATTCTGCTGCTTTTAAAAATATACTCGCGCGGTATTCCCAATCAAGATTTGCCCAAAGTTCTTTAGCACCTAACGCAGCATTAATGGCCTGTTCTACATGGCTCTTATCACCTTCGTGAAAATAAGCCAATACATGCTGATGATCATGTGGAGGGTGTAAGGATTTCTTCTTATCAGTTCTTACCTCTTCTCCACCAATGTACATGGGGATATCGAGGGTTTTCGCACGGGCTTCTGCCAATGCTTTTTGCAATAAGCTACGTTCTTTCGAACCTGGTGCATAGTTTAAAACCGGTTCGTTTTTTGGGGCGGGTACTTTAAAAAATCCGTTCATATGTATAATTCAAAATTCAAGATTAGCGAAATTCAAAATTAAGCAATTGAGACTAACAGAATTAAAGAATTAGCTGTAATTCGTTTAAGTTACTAATCTCATGATGTGGGTTTTGATCGTGATTTATTGCATTTGGATTATAAAAAACTGCATCTACGGAAGCATTTAGAGCACCCGCAATATCAGTCTCCAGGTTATCACCGATCATCACGGCTTCATCGGCCTGATTTGCATGAAGTCCGAGCGCATAATCAAAGATCTCGCGAGATGGCTTTTTATGACCTGCTTGCTGAGAAGTAACTACATGCTTAAAATAATGCGCTATTTTTCCGGAAGCAAGCTTCATGTGCTGCACTTCATCGAAGCCATTGGTAATCAGCGAAAGCGAATATTTTTTACTCAAATAATTTAGGGTATCAATCGCTCCGGGTAGTAAAATGCCTTTACGTGGACAGGTATATAAATAGTCATGAGAAAGTTTTGCGATCAGCGCCTCATCCGTAATCTCAAAGGGTAACAATATTCTTTTAAAACGTTCGGCACGAATTACATCGCCCTTAATTAAACCCTTATCGTACTGCGACCATAAATCGCTATTTACCTGAGCAAAAATTTCGTGAAAAGCGCTGAGTGATGTAACGCCTCTTTTCTGTAATTGATGGCTATCATAAAGCTCTTTCAACGTCTCACGAGAATTCGTTTCAAAATCCCAAAGTGTATGATCAAGATCGAAGAAAACGGTTTTGTATTTTTTAGTATTCACAGTTTATAAGTTACAGGCAGATTATTATCGAAAAATTGGTAAGAACCAGTCTTCAATTACTTTTCAGCCATTGTTGTACTTGTATTTTATTCACAGCTAACTCCCTATTGGTAAAAAGAGTTTGATAAACTTCCAGATCTTTTTGCAATTGCTGGTCTTTCTTCAAAAATTGAAAAATCTGGCCAATAATATCCTCTACTTCATCTTTTAACTGATAAAACACCCAGTGATTATAGCGTTTATGGGAGAGTATTCCAGCATTTTTAAGGTAAATCAAATGTCTGGAGGTTTTAGCCTGGGTAAAATCCAGAATTTTCTCCAAATCAGCGATGCACATTTCTCCATTTTCGAAGATCAGAAACAAGATTCGGAGGCGAGATTCATCGGCACAAGCCTTAAAAATTTGCGATCCTAGCGTGAGATTGAAATTTTTTAACCGCATGGCACGTTTTATGCCCAACAAAGGTATGGAAATTAGGCACTTATCCCTGCCCTCTCTATATTTGAGTTGCTCAAAAACATACGAATTTGTGAAGAATAAGGCTTTATTATTGTTTATTCTAATTTCTTCGGCATCGTTATTCTTTACCAATAGCCAGGCCCAGGGACAAAAACGCCTAATACAATTATCGGGTATAGTGTTAGGCCCCGATAGTACCCAAGGTGGTATACCGGGTGTAAATATATACGTGCCAAAAGCGGGTAGAGGTACACCCACTAATGCTATGGGCTTTTTTTCTATGCCGGTACAGGTGGGCGACAGTGTGGTGATCAGCGCTGTAGGATATGAGCGCCAGTACTACATTATTCCTAACCATAAGTCAGAATTTTTAACCCTCATTTTCGAATTGAGTGAAGACGTTACCTATTTACAGGAATTAACAGTTTTACCTTTTCCTACTGAAGAAGTTTTTAAAGAAGCAGTGTTGGCACTTAACCTGCCTTTGGATGATGCTGCCTATGATAAAAATAATTTAGATGCAGAACTGTTGGCACTGATATTAAAGACAACACCTATGGATAGTTATTCTAATCAACGCTATATGTTAGATCAGCTTAACTATACGCAAACTTCCAAGTATGTGCCCATCACTAATCCACTGCTTAATCCATTTAACTGGGCCAAGTTTATTCAATCGCTGAAGCAGAACAAAAAGAAGAAGTAATTTATTGATTATTAAAATAAACAACGAAGTTCATACATTTGGGGAACATTTAAATCATTTAAACCTAACCCCAAAAATCTATGAGGAACCTCGTTGGTAGAATCTCAGTAGCTTGCTTGTTGATATTTTTATGCAGCACAAGCCTTTTAGCTCAAACAAAAAAAGTAGCTTTAGTATCATTCTATAGTGATAAGAAAATTGGTGGCACCGGCCTGGGTACAGCAATGGAGTCTTTAATTAATGACCCTAGTTTTAACTTAAAGCCTTTGGTTGACAAATCGTATGAGCGCTTTGTTAATGAATTTGCAAAGGATTTTCCTTTTACATTGATAGACAATAACGAAATTATCAGCAATCAGGAATACAAGAGTTACAAATCTACTTTTCTGGTTGATACTGCAAAAACAGGTAATAAGTTGATGGGACTTCAATATGTTACAGCCAAAGATCTAATATTTGCTTATGGCGGAGTTTCACTCATGTCTGATGATAAAAAAGATCAGTGTAACCTTGCCAAAATATTCAGCCAGGCCGATGCAGTTTTATTTGTATCGATGGATTATGAGTTCGAATCAAGACTCATGGGTATGGCAGTTGGAATAACAGCGTATTTGAATATGTACATGTACGACAAGAAATGCGATAAAATTTTCAGAATCCGTGAATTTGGAAAGTCAAAAGAAAAGGTGGCTGCCGTTGCAGGCATTCCTGTAATGGATCCGAAAAAAATTCAGCCCCTGTGTGAAGATGCTACTGAGATATTGTTTACTGAACTAAAAGGTAAACTCGGAAAAATTGTTAAGAAATCAACTAAATTTTAAATCTGTTTAAGGAGATAATCAAAAGTTATCTTAGCATTGATTTTTATATTAAAGCTTACAAGCTAAAATTTTTTTTAATAAAGTAATGAGGGCTGACTGTAGAGTCAGCACCTTTTTTTGTGTCTATCCTAAATTTAATGATAGATCAGTTGTGTCGATAGTTCAGGATTGTAACCATTCTACTATGCGTAAGCAACTTTATTAACGCGCTTCAAATAAGTCCACGCGTAACACTTCACTTACTTTGCGTTTCTCTTTCTATGTTAACCTAATGCGCAAAATGCGAGTTTAGGAAAAGCACCAATTAGTATTGTCATAGGCTTATTTTGTCCAGAGCAAAATATAATCTGCCCTGTTTACTCTTCTGAAGTTTCTCA
The DNA here is from genome assembly GCF_057350905.1 of Chryseotalea sp. Lineage (NCBI taxonomy): Bacteria > Pseudomonadati > Bacteroidota > Cytophagia > Cytophagales > Chryseotaleaceae > Chryseotalea > Chryseotalea sp. The sequence continues at coordinate 153,616 of NZ_JBMRCF010000019.1, forward strand.
AACAACCAATTACTTATCCCACTTTTCAATCAATTGTTGTTGCATACAGCTCAAAACTTGGTGTTACGATCTTTCTCATATCACCTTTACGCGTGTGGCAAATCGAGAGGCTATACCAATAAAAATTACATCAATGCAAAACCGAATACCTATGAAGATGAAAAGAGTACTTATTGTTTTAATCCTTGTATGCCTGGGCGCACATGCGTCTTGGGCGCAAATAGCTGTTGGTGCCAAGGTTGGCGCTAACATCAATCAGTTTAATCAGCCAGGAACCCTGTTTGGTTTTACAGGTGGAGCCTTTGTTAAATATAAACCAGTTTCATTTTTAGACGTCAGGGCAGAAGTTTTGTACAATCAGCAAGGCGGTGCAAGACAAGATTATGAGAAAGATTATACCTCATTTGGTGGAAATGTATCGTACATCAATTATTATAATCGTTCTGTTGTTTTACACAATCTGGAAATTCCTCTTTTAGTCGAATTATCGCACCCCTCTTTTTCGGATGATATTGTTTCTCCGCGCCTTGTAATAGGTGCTGCTTATGGTATGAATTTGAGCGCCTATGAGCAGCATGATAAAATGTACTTTTTTACGAACAGTACAGTACCCTTTGCCAATACCTCAGATGAAATTGAAAATGTTGGATCAAACTATACACAAAATCAATGGGGTATGATAGCAGGCTTTGCTATTGATTTTACCAGTGGTGATCAAACCTGCACTTTTGAAGTCCGCTATCGTAAGGGCCTTAATCAACTCAATAATTTGAGTTATGTGGTTCCACCATTGGATGGTTTACCCGGCACTGTAGGACAAGAAGGTGACCTCTATACCTCCAGCCTGACCATCAGTTTTGCAATGACACTCTTTAAATTCTAATAATTCAAATTCTAATAATTCTTCAACAATTAAAACTAAAACCAATTAACTATGATCCTAAACAAACTAAAGCTTTTTAGCTTAATAGCTATTGTTGCCTCTGCAACAATTCTCGCCTGTAAAGATGACTTTACAGAAGAGGATTTCCTAAAACTCCAGAATGATCTGGCAAAAGAAAAAGAAAAGAGAGACTCTGCTTATCTGGCAGCCATGACTGAAGAACAAGCTGAATCCTACATTGCTGCCCAAAATGAATTAGGTGATTTAATGTCGGTAACAGTACTGGTACGCGAAGATAACACGCCAGTAGCTGGGGTTTCCGTTTCATTAGGCTCTGGTTCTGCTGCCATTGGATCAGGAAGAACGCAGGATATCGTCACTGTGGTAACTGACGCAGCCGGAAGAGCAGTTTTTGAACGTGCAACAATCGGAGATAATGTAATTTCTTTATCTAAGGCAAATTATGTTTCGGCCTCAGCCCGTGTAGATTTTGGTGCGCCTCCTAACCCAACACCTATTACTACTACTATTAATGGTACCACTGTTACTCGCTATATAGCACCACCAAAGCGATTTGAAAATTTTGCTTTACCGCTTTATTCAGAATCTGCTACTGAGGGTAAGACAGCAATTATTCAAGGTACATTCAACATACAGAATGATTTAACCAATGATCCTACTGCTGTTGATCCTATCCCTTCCGGATTAGTAGTTTCAGCTGATTTAAGTACGGCACTAATCAGCGAAGGTGATATTTCTGCATCCTGCAGCTGCGTATTGGATTACCAGTTTTCAGGTGCTGCCGGATCTTTGGGAGTGGCAGCAATTAATGCCACCACAGGTGCCTTTTCTATGCGTGTGCCTGCAACAGCTGATGGAATGACTATTAACTTAATTTACCCCACCATTACAGGTACGCAAAGAATTGCGGTAAGACGTCTCAATGGTGTGGACATTACACCAGAGTTTCGTCAGGTACCTGTACGTTGGGAGCCTGGAGTAACCGCCACTGCTGCCATTCCTGTTATACCTGGAGCGCGTGCAGTGTTCACTTATAATGGCGCCAGCACACCCGCACCTGCTGGCCGTGGTTTCACTATCAACAATTTTACACCAGTGGCACGTCCATTGGATGCGGGTCCTATTTCAGCCACAGGTAATACTACAATAGGTAATACAACATATAGAATCAATACACGCGGTCTTGGTTATTCAAGTTCTCCTGCTGTAGCGATTAGCGGTGGCGGAGGTAGCGGTGCCACTGCTGAAAGTTTTCTAAGAGTTCATATCAGTCAGGTTAATATTGCTGCAGGTGGAACTGGTTATTCAGCTAACCCACATCTCATTGAATTTACCATTACTGATAATAATGGAACAGTAGTTCCATACGCCCAAACCGCTCCATTCCTTACAGCCGGTGGGGCTTTGCCAGCGGGTTTAGTAACTTTGCCTAACGCATTAGGTTTTGGAAATAATGGTCCATCCATTACACCAACCCAAATTCAAGGTTTAGGTATTCGGGTAATCGATACGGGTACAGGTATAGCAGCAACTTCTGCAACACCTGCCACCATTACTGTAAGTCGCCAGACTGAATTGGGTGGCATAGTAATTACAAATCCTGGATCAGGTTTTAATGCTGCTCCAACCATCGTTCTTTCAGGAGGTGGATCACCAACAGCTACAGCAAGTGTAACGGTACCTGCCTTCAGAACACAATTTGACTTTAGTTTACCAACGAATGTGGCTACAACGCCCTACCGTGTATTACCAGACGACATCGGCTTTATTTATCCTGCCAATGCTGTAGATGGACAAACCATTGAGAATGGTGCCGTGATTGACCTTATCAATCCTATAGGCAACACAGAATTAGGAAGTCAGGATCTTATCGACCATGTGAGGACAGACGGTACTAACATTGTAGCGTTGAATGAGGGTTTTACTTTTAGAACAAATGCCGCGTGGACTGCACCACCTACTGTGTTTGTAGAGGACAGAACCATACAGGCAGCTGCCGTAAATCTTACCATTAGTGCAACCACAGGCGAGGTTACCTTACTTAATCCAGCAGCTGATGTTGCTGGTATAAACGACCTGATTCCTTTAGCTGCCAACACTGTTACTGGTCAAGGTTATGATGGTATTAGTGTTGCCATTGTACCAACCATTACAGGAGCCCCTGGTAGTGGCGCTCAATTTAATCTGAACACTACACATAATGTTAATACGGGAGTCTTTTCCTGGCTTGGTTTATCAACCAGGATAAGCCCAGGTTCAGGTTATTTGTCAAACCTGAACAGAACCACTGCTGCGCAAGATTATACAGGCACTGCTGCTTCAATCAACGCTCAAACTGGGAAAGTATATAACTTAACAATTAATGCCGGTACAGGTGTGCGTTTGGAGAATATCAACAACTAAGTGTATTAGTGGTTGGTTAAAAGTGTAAAGCGATAACAGGCTTTGATTGTCGTTAAGCTAATAAAAGACCCTCGCCCAAAAGGCGAGGGTCTTTCTTTTAGTTGAGTGCTGTAGATTTATACCAGGAAATTTTTCGTGAAAAAAACATAAGTACTGCGATAATGAAAAACAATCCGATACTACCTAAGAGCAAAGAGAAATCTTGTTGAAGAATGATGACAAAGATAAAGGTGTAGAATACAGTGAGCAGAGATGTTAACATGATAACAAGTTTTGCACTATTAAGAAAAGATGCTGCATATAAGCTTATTAAAATAACTGTAGCAAGGGAAGCAATGCTATAAGCGAGGTTGTACCCTACGTGCTCGGATAGACTAAGCAGTAGTGAGTAATAAATAATTAATGCTGCACCAATCAGTATATACTGAAAAGGATGGATCTTAATATGCTTTGTAATCTCCACAAGAAATAGTGCAATAAAAGTGAGTATGATAATCAACTGCCCGTATTTAGCTGTTCTTATACTTTTCTGGTATTGATCAACAGGTATTAAAAGATTTACACCAAAATCTGAACCATCCATAATTTGACTTTTTCCAGTCCACTGTTGAGAAAAGGGCCTGTTATAATTGAGAATTTTCCAATTGGCAGAAAATCCCTTATCATTAACATTTCTGTTTTCGGGAATAAATGCTCCATCAAAACTTGGGCTGCCCCACGTACCGTTTAAATCTACAAGGGTTGTTTTTCCGGTGGGTAAAAAGCGCAGACTTTTACTTCCTTTCAGACTAAGATTAACCAAAGTGTTTCCTTTAAAGTCTTCTTCATTTTGCCAGTTTAATTTGGCGATGATACCATTAGACGCGATGCTTACATTTTCGATAGTCGCACTTTCTCCATGTTGAGGCATATTTTTTCCTGATGGTTCAATCACCAGCCCCAGGTTACTGGATGGTTCAGTTTCCTTTGCAAGTGAGCCAACATGGAAGACAGGATTTTCACTGATGCCCCGCAGATCAGATACTGAAAAGATCATTTGTGCCTGATTCCACAAAATCATATCTTCAGCAATACCTAATTTTTGGAAATCAGGTTTACTAAATTCTGCACTTGCATTTAATGTTGAATTGTAAACAACAGCATCGAATATGCCGCGGTGAAGAATTTTTGGATCTACAATTCCTGTAATATCCAGTTTTTCAGGAAGAAAAAAATATTTCTCTATTCTTTCCTTGACCACTACCTCACCCTTTGCTTGTGTTAGTTTATCGCTAACCCTGTAAGGAATAACCAATATGGGACCAGACAAGGTTTGACTATGCGACCATTTATCTGCAACTTCTTCGATTACATGAGATGCTCTTCCTTCTCGCTCTTCCATTAAATCTGCAATCCAGGAAGAAGGGATAAGTAAGATGATGACCAGAAAGCCGATGGAGAAAAGTTTAACTGTGATAGATTCTTCAACCCATTGATTGAAGCGTTCAAAAATATTGAGTGGAGTCTGATTGGTTTCCATATAGTAAAAAATTTAAAAGTACTTTCAAATTCAAAGTAAATGGGTAAAAAAATTACTTCTTTTGTTGTTTAAGAATTTCTTCAAGTGCGTCCAGGTGTTTTCTGAAACTTGTCTTGCCTTTTTCGGTTGCCTTATATTTTGTAATAGGTTTGCGATCTACAAATGATTTGTTGACACTGATGTATTTTTCTTTCTCGAGTGCTTTCATGTGCGAAGCCAGATTTCCGTCTGTAATGCCAAGCATTTCCTTCAATGAATTGAAGTCAGCAAATTCATTGGCAATCAATACAGACATAATCTGAAGTCTTACCCTATGCTCCAGTGTTTTATCAAGATTGTCAAATGGATTTTTCACTTGTCGTAGCGGTAGTGCATTAAAATGCCATAAACAATATGTAAAACACCGAATCCGATGGCCCAAAAAATGAGCCCGAAGCCGGGGAAAAGACAGGAGCTAAGGCCTAAAATTATTTCAAGTATGCCCAGGTATTTAATTTCTTTAAAAGTTCTACCACTGGCATTAACAAGGGCTAATCCATAGAATAAAAGACATACCGATGCAATGATGACAAAGTATCCCTTTAATGCCAGTATTAGTATAAATACGCCACCTGTTGCCAGTGGGATCAAAAGATCCATTACCAATTGTTGACTTGTATTGTTCCAAACAGTTAAACCAAGCTTTTTGGCTTTTCGGGCACTCATTATATATCCTGTTAACAGCGAAGCACCTAAAACAACACCAGCGAGTGCAAAAAGTTGGATAAGTGTATCATGCTCATTGATATAGTAGAATCGAAAACCAAAGGGGGGATGTGGATAGTAAATGATGAAATATGCTACCAGTGCCCCCATCAGGGCATAGATGCCAGCCAAAACACCAGATAATCCACTGAGTGATACGAACTTTACTGAACGCTCCATGATTGAGCGGATGGAGGCAATGTCCTGCTGGTACTCGTTAATTTCCTTCATTTAAAAGTACTTTGTTTACCAAAGTTAGATAACGGACACGAATTCACAAGGTTTAATTTATTCAGAAAAAAAAATGATCTGAAATAATCGGTTTTTTGATGAAATTTTGTCTCGGTTGTTGGAAATATAATGTTCAAAGCCGTAATATTGCACTCCCAAATTTTAGGGAATAGTTCATTTTCTTCCTTAGCTCAGCTGGTTATCCCGAAACATCGGGATGACTGTTAATCAGTCCCGAAGAATCGGGATTGGTTCAAGCCCAAGAGGAAGAGATTTGAAATAGTGATAAAAGAGTAT
>NZ_JBMRCF010000020.1:0-55254 GCF_057350905.1 Chryseotalea sp.
CAATAGTTGTTGTCCTAGCTCTCCTTTATTAAAATTTATCCTCTTAAAGAATCAACCTCTAAAGTTCATCTGAGACATTTGCTAAATCATCCCAAAACCCTTTAAGGTCCGCTATCAATTAATCATTCATTCAAAGAACGTGTTAGTAATTTGCCCTTCACAAGGCTGCTACTAAATGTGGTTTTAAAAGCTGTTTATTTTAGAACCAAGTTTTCAATTTTTGTGCCCCGTTCCTTCTGAATGGGACGGCAAAAGTAGGAGAAGAGGTTGGACTGTGCAAGTGCTGTCAAGAAATATTTCAATATTTCTTTAAAAAGTTTTCCACATTGTCATAATGTGCTGATAATCATGAGGGGAAAAGTGAAGAAATAACTAAAAAAATTTAACCGAAAAGGTTGGTTAGTGAATAGATGGGATAAAGTATCTGGTGTGTTGGGGAAATTGCCTGGATCAGGGTGGGTGGGATTTTAGGATTGACAGGATCCGCTAACGACAAGAATATCATAGCCGTAGTTATTGGTGAATGATCTGGCACAATTGGATTGTGTTGCCAGTTTAAGAATGCCTTTTATAATACGAAAGGAATTAGTTCATGAAGACATAAAACAAGATGGCGGAAACTTTGAGCACATTGTCTGAATCAGGATGAATCGGATTTTAGGATGGGCAGGATGAGGTATTAGAAAATATCAAAAGGATGATAATGGTAATCGGTGAATAAGTATGTGAATTGATAACATGCTGCTGCGTGAGGGATAGCAGCGGAAAGTCTGCTTTAATAAACTTTTCAATCGACTACAATATGTAATGGCAGACTTGCAGCGTATAGCCCGACCCGTTGCGTGGTTTGTGTGCAGGCAGGGGCACGCCCGGATCAGGATCAGGATTAACAAGATTTTAGGATTAACAGGATTAGTGAGGGTCTAGTTTATTTAAAACGTAAAAGAAACTATACACTCATCGTCTGGATCAGGATGGGCAGGATGTAAGGATTAACAGGATTAGTGAGTGTTTAGCTTGTTTACAGCGTACAAGAAACTACTCACTCATCGCCTTGATCAGGATGGGCCGGATGTGAGGATTAACAGGATGTGTTAAATACAAAAGTATTTACCAAACTTATTATCGATGAATGGTTTCTGTGCGGTCAGGGCCTGTTGAAACTAAGGTGATGGGTACATTCAGTTCTTTTTCAAGGAAATGAATGTAGTCATTTAGCTCTTTGGGCATGTCTTGCTTTAGGATACCCTTGACGTTGCAAGCCCATCCTTTCATCTCTGTATAGATGGGTGTGATCTGCTCGTTAACCAGTTCGTATGGAAGTGTATCGGAGATGCTGCCATCTCTAAGTTTGTAGTGTGTACAAATTTTTATGGTTGAGAAGATGCTAAGTACGTCTGCTTTCATCATGAGTAGCTGCGTGACGCCATTAATCATGATGGAATATTTTAATGATGGCAGGTCGATCCAACCACAACGTCTTGGGCGGCCTGTCGTAGAACCAAATTCATTTCCTTCTTTACGCATGCGTTCACCCTCTTCGTCCATAAGTTCTGTAGGAAAGGGGCCGCTGCCAACGCGTGTGCTATACGCTTTGAAGATACCGTAAACTTCGCCAATCTTGCTTGGTGCCACACCTAAGCCTGTGCAGGCGCCTGCTGAAACGGTGTTGGAACTTGTGACAAAGGGATAAGAACCAAAATCAATATCGAGTAAAGAGCCTTGTGCTCCTTCTGCCAGAATTGTTTTACCAGCATTGAGTTCGTTGTTGATTACGTATTCACTTTCGATGAGCTTGAATTGCTTTATGAACTCAACTGCTTCGAAGAAGCTGGCTTCGAGTTCCTGCCAGTTATACTCGATACTATGTTCTTTAAGAATGGCAAAGTGTATGTCGGCAAGTTTCTTAAATTTTTCCTTGAATTTATCGGAAAGTATATCGCCTACCCTAAGCCCCTGACGACCGATCTTATCCTGATAAGTAGGGCCGATGCCCTTAAGTGTTGAACCTATCTTATCTACGCCTTTTGCTGTTTCATAGGCCTGATCTAACAGCCGGTGGGTTGGGATAATAAGTTGCGCCTTTTTGGAGATATATAAATTCTCTTTGAGGTTGAGATTGAACTTAGCGGTAACACCTTCAATTTCTCTTTTGAGGACAATAGGGTCTAAGACCACACCATTGCCTATGATGTTCTTAGTTTTTTCGCGAAAAATGCCAGAAGGGATTTGGTGCAGTACATGTTTTTTGCCGTCAAACTCAAGGGTGTGACCTGCATTAGGACCACCCTGGAAACGTGCGACTACATCGTACTTAGGTGCTAACACATCTACAATTTTACCTTTACCTTCATCGCCCCATTGGAGACCTAAAAGAACATCTACTTTTGTCATTTGCCTCACCCCCAGCCCCTCACCTTCAGAAAGGGGAGTTAGGGAATTTAAATTAATACTAGTGAATCTATTATAAACCTTATCGTCATTGATCAAACAAAGACTAAAGAAACTATTTAATTTCTGCTTCTGATTGAATGATGGTGAAAATTGCATTCAATTTTGTGATCACCAACAGCTTTTGAACGCTGTCGGAGGGCTTCATTAAATACAGTTCACCACTTTTGTTTCTGAATTTTGTCAGCAGCGTAATTAACACACCTATACCACTACTATTGATATAGCGCAGGTCTGAAATATCGACCAAACACTTTTTTATTCCATTTGCAATTGATTGGTTGGCCACTTCAAGTATAGCGGTGCCCCCAGTTTCGCCAATCAAGTCACCTGAAAGGTTAAGGGTTAATAAATCGCTTTTCTGTGTATGTGTAAAATTGATCATGATGCTTTTCGGTTTTCGCAGTTCTCTTTTTTGCAGGCTGCATACAGAATTAAAGAATGGTGCATAACCTGGAACTGTAGTAAATCTTGTACTGTGTTTTGAATATTTTGTATGCGTGGATCGCAAAATTCTATAACCTTGTGGCAATCGGTACAAATCAGGTGATCGTGTTGCTTGTAACCATACGATTTTTCGTATTGCGCCAGGTTTTGACCAAACTGGTGCTTACTAACTAGATCGCACTCTACTAAAAGGTCCAAGGTATTATAAACTGTGGCGCGACTTACACGATAGTTTTTATTTTTCATGCTGATGTAGAGTGATTCTACATCAAAATGACCATCGCGTGTATAGATTTCTTCGAGTATAGCGTAGCGTTCGGGCGTCTTGCGAAGCTCTTTGCTTTCCACATAGGCTGTGAAAATTTTCTTTACTTCCTCATAAATCTTTGGATTTAGCGCCATAAGAGGTGGCAAATGTAATGACAATTTGAAGATTCGAAAATATGAGTGCTGTATAAACTGTAAAACTTTTGTAAGCCACAGATGTGTGGAGATAGAGTCAACTAAAAGAATCGATTTTAGCTACTAGCTTCTGGCTGCGAGCCCCTAGAAATGTGGGCAACCAGGTTCAATGGCGGTAGCGTTTAGGCTAAAGGGTGACTACAGTTCTCTGGGTTCTGTTTCTTTAGAATCGAAACGACTGACTTTCACAACGCCCTCGACTTGTTCCAGTTTCGCAATAAGGTGCTCTAAATGTCTGGTGTCGTTTACATATAACATGATTTCGCCTTCGAATATACCTGTATCTGTATGTATTGACATGGAGCTCATGTTTACTTTAAGCTCTTCTGAAATAACCTTTGTTACGCCATTAATAAGCCCTACCCTATCTGTACCCTTAATTTTTAAACCAGTTAAGAAGGCTACTTCGTGCTGGGAAGTCCATTTGGCTTTAACCACCCTGTTGCCATGGTTGGCCATAAGTTCCGCTGAGTTGGGACAATTGGTTCTGTGTATTTTAATGCCCTCGTTGACCGTAACAAAGCCAAATACTTCATCGCCCGGAATGGGTGTGCAGCATTTTGCAAGCTTATAATCAACCACATCCATGTCCTCGCCAATAAGGAGCATGTCTTCATACCTGTTTTTGAGTGCTGTTATCTCCTTCTCAATCAGCTTAGCATCGCTGATGGGTGTAGTTGGTTTAGATCTTATGGGTGAAGTCGGTTTAAACTCTGTAAAGCGCTTGATATCAGCTGTTCCGATAATATTGCGCCCCACACGATAATACAGATCAAAGTGTGTTTTAGCATTGAAGTATTCGCGCATGTGCTCGAATGTATCTTGTGAGGCCTCCACCTTAAGCTGCTTAAGCTTGCGCATGATAATCTCCTTACCTTCTTGCGCAGCCTGCTTTTTTTCTTCTTTTAGAGAATCTTTGATATGCCCTTTAGCTTTTGAGCTGACTACAAACCGCAGCCAGTCTTCATTTGGTTTTTGTTTAGATGAAGTCAGTATTTCAACCTGGTCGCCATTTTTTAAAACATGGCTTATGGGTACAAGCCTGTTATTGATTTTGGCTCCAATACATTTGGACCCAATCTGGCTATGGATTTCGTATGCAAAATCGAGCGCGGTTGCCCCAGATGGCAAGGTTTTTAATTCGCCTTTGGGCGTAAAGGCAAAGACTTCTTCTGTAAAAAGATTACCCCTGAAATCGTCAACGAAGTCGAGTGCAGTGTGGTCATTGTGTTCAAGCGTATCGCGCACGCGTGCCAACCATTTCTCGAGGTTAGACTCGTTGATTCCGCTGGATTCTTTATACTTCCAATGAGCGGCATAGCCCTTCTCGGCAATATCATCCATACGTTCAGTGCGAATCTGCACTTCCACCCACTGACCATTTTTAGCCATAACGGTTGTATGTAAAGATTCATATCCGTTTGACTTGGGCGTGCTGATCCAATCGCGCAGGCGATCAGGATTGGGGGTATAAAAATCAGTAACAATAGAATACACTTGCCAGCAAAGTGCTTTTTCTTGTTCCTGTGGAGCATCGATGATAATGCGAATGGCAAACAAATCATAAACCTCTTCAAAAGGTATGTTTTGGCGCTTCATCTTATTCCAAATGCTATAGATGGATTTAGGTCTTCCTTTTACCTCACAGCGAATGTTTTGCTTATTAAGCTCTTCTACAATCGGCTGCATGAAGGCCTTTATGAATTTGTTTCGGGTAGCCCGGGTGTCATCAATTTTAGAAGCGATCGAGTTATAAATCGGACGGTCGGTAAAGCGTAGGTAAAGATCTTCCAATTCCGTTTTAATGGCATTGAGACCTAAACGATGCGCCAGCGGTGCGTAGAGGTAAATTGTTTCGGAAGATATTTTCAGCTGCTTGTTACGCGGCATGCTTTCTAGTGTGCGCATGTTGTGTAAGCGATCTGCAAGTTTGATCAGGATTACACGTACATCTTCCGAAAGGGTGAAGAGCATTTTTCGGAAGTTCTCTGCCTGCTGAGAAGTACCATACTCAAAAACACCCGCAATTTTTGTGAGGCCATCGATAATGCGAGCCACTTTTTTCCCGAATATTTTTTCAATATCGACCAGCTCCATGTCGGTATCCTCTACCACATCGTGCATTAGTGCTGCGAGTATCGAGGTTGTACCCAAGCCTATTTCTTCAACGCATATTTCAGCAACGGCCAATGGGTGTAAAATATAAGGCTCACCCGATTTTCTGCGCATATCCTTATGCGCTTCTGCAGCTATGGTAAATGCTTTTTTTATGAGTTTGGCATCACCATCTTTTAGAACCGGCTTAGCTTTGCGCAGCAGTTTGCGGTAATGATTGATTATTTCTTTCTTCTCCTTTTCTACGTCTATTGCCACCATTAATCGGGAACGATCTAAAAATTGACACTTTGCTTCAATATACTACCTCGTTTTCTAATTTAAGAAGAACTTATCAAGCGCTTTTCGATATTTTAACGGATATATTTTCGTCATCACATTTCTAATTTCGTAATAATTTCTACATTTGCGCTCCCAATTCCAGCCATTGGGGGTGTTGAAGCGCTGAATAAGCTGAGAATCAGCATCTTTTAAAAAATGCGCATGTGGCGTAATTGGTAGCCGTGCCAGACTTAGGATCTGGTGCCGCAAGGCGTGGGGGTTCGAGTCCCTCCATGCGCACAACCGAACCCTTAATGCCCGCAAGAAAAAACGGGTATTGAGGGTTCTTACTTTATAAGCAATAAAGAAAAAATGGAAATCACACTCAACAAACAGAAAGGCACAGAAGGTAGCATCAAAATCAAGCTTGCAGAAGCTGATTACCAGACGCAGGTAGAGAAGAAACTTGGCGATTATGCCAAAAAGGCAAGTATCAAGGGTTTTCGCCCTGGTAAGGTGCCGGCAGGTGTTGTTAAGAAAATGTTTGGTAAGTCAATTCTTGTTGAAGAAATCAACCACATTCTTTCGCACAAGCTTAACGATTATATAAAAGAGCAAAACCTGAAGATTTTAGGTGAGCCTCTGCCCAACTTAGAGAAAAGCCGCTTGATCGACTGGGATAACCAGAAAGATTTTGAATTCGAGTATGAGATTGGCATCGTTGAGGACTTTAAATATGAGTTGTCGGATAAGGTAAAAGTGAAATCTTACCCTATTGAATTAGATAAGAAGATCGTTGATGACACACTTGAAGATTTGCGCAAGCGATTTGGTAAGGTGGAATACCCGGAGACTTCTGCCATTGGCGATAATGTATATGGCGATTTACGTGAGAAGGGCGGAGCATTTAAACGTGAGTATGGTTTTATTGCTACCGATAAAGTTGCCAAAAAAGAACAAAAGACTTTCCTCGGTTTAAAGAAAGAGGATGAGGTAGAATTTGATATCACCAAAATCTTTGATGAGATCTCACTAACTGCCAATTTATTAGGTGTTAGCGAGGATGAGGCCAAGAAAATGAAGGGCACTTTTGTATTGAAAATCAATACCATTAGCCGCACTGAGCCTGCCGAAGTAAATCAGGAGTTGTTTGATCGTGTATTCGGTAAGGATACAGTGAAGAACGAAGAAGAATTCATTAATAAGATTAAAGAAACTGTTGGTGAAAATTACAAGCGCGAAACGCAACATTTCTTAGAGCATCATATTGAAGATTACTACATCAAAAACACTAATATCAATCTACCGGAAGCATTTTTAAAGAAATGGCTGCAGGCAACCAGCGAAGGCAAGGTTACTGAAGAGATGATTGAAAAGGAATTTGATCAGTATAAGCGCAGTATTGTATGGGATTTAGTACGCAATAAAATAGCTGAAGACCATAAAATAGTTGTTGATGGTAATGAGGTGAAGAGCCGTGCGAAGGAGATGATTATTTCTCAGTTTGGAGGCCCTGCGATTGCAGAACAATTGGGAGATCGCCTGGATGCCATTGCTGACAATTACCTGCAGAACGAAAACGGCAAAAACTTTATGAATCTTTACAGTCAGTTACGTAACGATAAGATTATGAAGCTGATACGCGAAACCATCAAAGTTGATGAGAAAAAGGTTAGTGTAGAAGAGTTTAAAAAGGTTGTTGAGGAACACACGCACTAGAAGCTAGAAGCTCGAGGCTCGATGTTAGAGATTCGAGTTTAGCAGTCCTCAAATCTTTTCAACAATAAAGGCTTGATTTTTACGACTATGGTTTTGGTAGGAAATTTATTCCAATCAAAACCATTTTTTATTTACAATGGTTTAATTGAAATTCATGCCGGACTTGTTCCCGTATCTTTTGAGGCGCGGTTCTTAGTCTTGATTACAGAAATAGTTTAAACAAACACCTTTTATGCAAAACAACAATGAATTCAGAAAGTATGCCGTGCATCACCTGGGTATGAGCGGTAACACCGTTGATAGCTATGCTCAAAAAATTGAGAATATGACACAATACGTTATCGAGGAACGCCCCGGTAACTTTCGTGCTATTGACGTATTTACGCGCTTAATCTCAGACCGTATTATCTTTTTAGGCATGGGGGTAGACGACCAAATCGCTAACCTTTTACAAGCGCAGCTTTTGTTTTTGGAGTCTGCCGATCCTAAAAAAGACATCATTATGTACATTAACAGCCCGGGTGGACAAGTGTATGCAGGGTTAGGTATTTATGATACCATGCAATACATCAATCCGGATGTAGCCACCATTTGTACAGGTTTGGCCGCATCGATGGCGGCAGTATTATTGGCAGCTGGTGCCAATAAAAAGCGTTCTGCACTTCCTCACTCCCGCATCATGATTCACCAACCTTCATCCGGTGCGCAAGGAACTTTGAAAGACATGGAAATTTCGTTGAAACAAACCATTGAAATTCGCGAAGACCTGTATAAAATCCTGGCAAAACACACAGGAAAAGACTTTGCCACGATTGAGAGAGACAGCGACAGAGATTATTGGATGCGTGCTTCTGAGGCTAAAGAGTACGGAATGATCGATGAAGTGCTGGAAAGGAAGAAGTAATGCTCAATGTGCCAATTAGCCAATATGCCGGGGGAATTGTATCTTTGTAGGTCTATTGGCTGATTGGCTTATTTACTAATTTATTTATTAACATGGCGGAAGTAACTTGTTCATTTTGCGGGAGAAATAAGAAAGATGTGGACCTGATGATTTCAGGTATACATGCCCATATTTGTGACAAGTGTGTAACACAAGCCACGCAGATTCTTCAGGAAGAGAAAAAAAGCAAAGTTGAATCTGGTACTGCCCCCAACTTTAAGCTGATTAAACCACGTGATATCAAGAAATACCTTGATGAATATGTAATCGGGCAAGATGAGGCTAAAAAAGTACTTTCTGTTGCTGTTTACAATCACTATAAGCGCTTGATGCAACGCAAAGTTGAGAGCGATGTAACCATTGAAAAGTCTAACATTATCATGGCCGGTGAAACCGGTACCGGTAAAACTTACCTAGCCCGTACTTTAGCCAAGCTTTTACAAGTTCCTTTCTGCATTGCAGATGCTACAGTATTAACCGAAGCCGGTTATGTAGGTGAAGATGTTGAAAGTATTTTAACACGTTTATTACAAGCAGCTGATTACAACGTAGAGGCGGCTGAACGTGGTATCGTTTATATTGATGAAATAGATAAGATTGCCCGTAAATCTGATAACCCTTCTATCACGCGCGATGTGAGTGGTGAGGGCGTGCAGCAGGCATTGCTTAAATTGTTAGAAGGTACTTCTGTTAACGTTCCGCCTCAAGGTGGAAGGAAACATCCTGATCAGAAAATGATTACAGTTAACACAGAGAATATTTTATTTATCTGTGGCGGTGCTTTCGAAGGTATTGACAGATTTATTGCCGGCAGGTTAAATACAAGACCTTTGGGTTTTGTTACCAATGTAGATGGCTTGCATCCTGCTGATGTAGAGAAAAATCTATTGCAATTTATCTCTGCTCAGGATTTAAAAAGTTTCGGATTGATTCCTGAATTAATAGGTCGTTTACCCGTTGTTTCTTATCTGAATCCCTTGGATAAAGAAGCGTTGAAGAAAATACTATCTGAGCCTAAGAATGCGCTGATCAAGCAATACAGCAAGTTATTTGAGATGGAAAGTATAGAACTTGAATTTAAAGATGGCGCGCTAGACTTTATTGTTGAAAAAGCAGCTGAATTTAAATTAGGTGCACGTGGTTTGCGCAGCATCTGCGAAGCCATCATTAACGATGCGATGTTTGACCTTCCTTCTGAGAAAACTACAGACCGGTTAGTGATTACACGTGCTTATGCTGAAGAGAAATTTAATGGTTCTCAGTACAGCAAACTCAAGGTTGCTTAATTAGCTTTCTCTGTTAAGTATTTCACCATTAATCTTCCGGCATTGGATGAGGCCGAGCCTATATCCAATATTCTATAGACTTCCTGGTTTCCTGCTAAGACAAAACGTCTTCTTTCAGTATCATTCACCAACTGAGTGAGTTCGGCAGACACCGTCTGTGCTGTACAAAGCTCTTGAATCATTTCTTTAACCACTTCACGATCTGCTATGAGGTTTACCAAAGAAATAAAGGGCACCTGAATAACACGTTTAGCAATAAAATAATTGAGTGCGCTTGTTTTGTACACCACAATCTGAGGCACGTTAAATAAGGTTGTTTCTAAAGTCGCTGTGCCTGATGTAACAATGGCAGCCTTTGCATAGGTGAGCAAATCATAGGTAGCCTCTTCCACAAAGGTTACATTCGGAAATCCTTCAAAAGCTTTATACGATTTACGGTCCAGGTTTGAAACTGTGGCTACTGCAAAATGATAGACTGGATTCATTTTTACCACTTCAGCCATTACAGGAATAATGTATTTCAACTCCTGTGCGCGACTGCCGGGCAAAAGTGCGATAAGTTCTTTACCGGCTGGCCAATTGTATTTGTTTTTAAAATCTGTTGATGGCTTAAAATCTTTTACGGCATCTAAAACCGGATTGCCCACATAATCAACATCCCAGTCGACCTTGCGTTTAAAAAATGCTTTTTCAAAAGGAAGAATGACAAACATTTTATCGATGCTTGCTTTTAACGACCAAGCCCTGTTCTGCCGCCATGCCCAGACCTTGGGTGATATATAATAATAAACTGTGATGCCGTTCTCTTTACAAAATTTACCGATCCGTCTGTTGAAGCCTGCATAATCGATCAGGATTACCACATCGGGTTTCCAGCTTGTAATTTCGGATTTACAATGCTTAATGTAGTTGGCAATAGTATTCAGGTTGGTCAGAAATTCAATAAAGCCCATGAAGGCCATGTCCTTGTAATGAACAGACAAATCAAGTCCGGCTTGCTGCATGTAATCACCACCGAAACCTTTAAAGGCTGCATGCGCATCATGCAGCTTAATGGCTTTGATCAGATTACTTCCATGTAAATCTCCAGAGCGTTCACCGGCTACTATATAATATTTCACTAGGCTTGAATAGATTAGTCCTTCGTACGTAAGATTTACTCACCAAAATATTCAACGTAATTACGAGGTGTCTCGTAAAGTTTAATACTGTGTAATTCACCGTACTTTGTAATAGACGAAAGTTTGGGTGATAATATTTTCCAGAATTCGATAACAAGGTTTTCGGTGCTGGCAAGCTTGTTAGTCATAAAATCCACGTCCACATTCAGGTTTTTATGATCTACCTTATCCACAATCTCTGTACGGATCAGCACGCTTAGTTTTTTAAGGTCGACCACAAAGCCTGTGTCCGGGTCAGGTTTTCCTTTGACTGTTACTATTAATTCAAAATTATGGCCATGCCAATTAGCATTAGCGCAAGGGCCAAAAACCACCTCATTTTTTTCCTTCGACCAGGCAGGATTATAGAGTTTATGCGCAGCATTAAAATGCTCTTTGCGACTTACATACACCATGCTGCAAATATACGATGTGCAAATGGTTTCTCACTTCTGCACTTAATAATGTGCAATTAGGAGTTTTTCAAGTTTGACAGTGCCGTTGGGGTAGGTCATTTTGACAAAATAAAGTCCGTTTGGCAGGTCTTTTACATACACAGGCCTTGTTAAGTCGATATAGCTTATCAATTGTCCGAGATTATTAAGTAAGAGAGCCATCCCCTCTGGCGCCTCTCCAGTAAGGGCATCAATCGAGAAGTATTCGCTAGCCGGATTAGGGAAAATATGATGCGGAGTCAGACTTTCCGTAATTTCAGAAATTAGGTAAGGTGCAGACAAGCGATTACAAGTTTCGTTTGATATTAACACTTCGTACAGACCGGGCTGCAGGTTTTCGCTGAATTCACGTGAGAGTGCATTCTCTACAAGTTGCCTGTTTAAATACCATTGATATTGATTTGTTGAGATCAAGCTCACCAGTTTGCCTGTTGAACTTACTAGAATCTCGTTTGGAGGCAGGTCATTTTCTTTTATCAGTATTTCTTTAGTAAAAGAATGACTTTGCTGATTATTGCTTACAACAAGTGTTACGCTGTATAATCCTATTGTTTCAAAAGTTCGTACTACGCTTTGTGTGTTGAAGTTACTTGTATTGTTTAAAGGATCTGTAAAAGACCATTGCCAGGCAGTTGGATTACCTAGAGAACTATCCGCAAAAGCTGTTAATCCATTAACACAGGTAAAATATGAATCAAAATCGGAGAACAAGACCTCATCGCATGGCAGTGTAAGCCAACGATCAGCATTTTCAACCTGGCTCAGTGGACCTGCATTTACCACTGCTAAACCTGTAGCATCTACGTTGCTAACGTTCAGGTTTTCAAAACAAAGTTTTTTATGTTCTGTAAAGTTAATAGTAGCTCCTTCTTCACTTTTAATCAGGCAGGGTAACAATGCTGAGGTGTTTACCAGCAAAGTGTGAACTTGTGATGTAGTTCCATTGGTGAGTACCCATTGAGCACCATTGTTTAACTGTAGTGTATCAAAGGCAAGCGAGCCGTTGGTAGTTAGACTTCCTGCGCATATTAGTTTTGTTATTCTGCCTTCCCCATTCAGTCGTGCATTGTCACTTGTTATTCGAATCTCTCCATCAAAATTATTGTTGCCCAATGCTAACTGAACATCATTCTCTGAAACCAAAAGCAAGGTTTTAACCGCAGAAAATGTAATTGTAGCTCCAAGATTCATCGCTTCGCGGATACTTAGCTCAACATTTGAGATATCTAAGGTGACCGTGTTTGTTGCATTGAGGCTATTGATATTCGCCTTGGGCATATTACAATGCAGCACACCATTGATAAGCTCAACATCGCCAGCATTAAACGAACCATCTACAGACCATTCACCTGATTGGAAATGAAGATCAGTATCATTCAAAGCAGTGTTACTAAAGTGAATAGCACCTTGCTGACTTGTTGAAAAATTAAAAATACCATCTCCAATGACAACTGTGCTATCTGAAGCAAGCGTTAGCCCTTTACTAATGGCTAGGGTATTACTCTTTAAATCCAAAAAAGCTTTTTTATTACACAGCCACTTTATCTGACCAATATTTGCATTAGTTGTTAAACGTATGGTGTCTTCTCTGTTCATAGACAGTTCGTCAATGATTACTATATCGTTAACAGCAGGCAATTCATTTGCAACACTACCACCAGATGTAAAGGACCAGTTGCTTGCCTCCTGCCAATTACCAGTTCCTCCAGTCCAATAAAATATTTTTGAGTCTGCATTTTGCGATTCATATGAAATTACCAAGGAAAAATCCTGGTAACCTTGTCTGAGCTCACCTTTATGACGAACTAAAATTTTATAGTTTTTATTTAAAGGATTAGCCAATTCAATTTTCTCAATGTTATCTCTATTGTTATCTGCCTGAATGGCTTGTGCTTGTGGCACACTTGGATTTAATGACCAGGGTAATGTAACCAGTCCATCTTCATCGATAAGCCTTACATCAAGGTCATTCACAAGCATTTTATCAAGCGGATCAAGCGAAGCGCTTACAGGGGTTCCTTCGGGATCTGTCCAGCTAAGTGTTATAGTGATTTTTTTATTTGCGCGCGGTTGAATCGTCAATTCGTAGGTTGCATTATTCAACAGTCTTTCCTCAGTAAGTAATTGGTCTGTATTGTTTTCAGCAACCAGGAAATCTGCTCCTGCTTTAACATCCAACAGACCCCATCCAAATTGATAATCGGGGCCAGGCTTTGGTCCTGCTTCTTTTGCCGTATGGATGGCCAAAGCTTTTAGTGTTGCAGCTTTCATGAATTTACCGGCATGCAGTTTTGCATAAAGTTCTTGCAATAACATTAATGAGCCGGTTACACTCGGTGTAGCCATCGAAGTACCTGTTGAAAATTCATATCCATTTACACCATTGGCATTTGTGGAGAATATATCGACCCCGGCTGCAACGATATCTGGTTTTATCCGCCCATCATCGGTAGGCCCCCAACTACTGAAGTGACTCATCTGCACACTGGCTGGCGAGGTGTAGTTTATCACTTTTTGTACTGCACCTACGGTAATAATATTTTTACCAACAGCATCTGAGATGATACAATCATAACCTGTGCCTCTGTTGCAATCTGCCGGGCGCGTACCATTTCCAGTGTCGAAGCGATCGTTACCTGCAGCCCATACAATTGTGTAGTAAGGCGATAGATAAGCGAGTGCGTCAATATTTTTTGTTCGTTGGCTATAAAAGCCATGTCGATAATCTTCCTCAGTGCTGATTTCAGGATTGCCATACCAGGTCCATGTTCCATTACGTAGCGACCAACCAGTAACTGCTCCGTAAGAGTGGTTAGAAAAAAGTAATGGTTTATCAGCATTGGCAGCCACACTCATTTCTGAAAGGTCGTTATTGAAATAGTAAGTGTAGGCGTTTGCCTGGGGAGCCATTCCTTTCGCCAGCGGATTAACACCTGCAGCCAATAGGGTACCCGTTACATGGGTGGCGTGAGATTGAAAATCACTTCCTTCTTTTGAAAGAATTCTGTTTCCAAATTCAATATGTTCTTTTACCAGGCCATCATCCCATACGCCACAATTAATACCCTTGCCTGCCAGCTGAAAAGAACCCAGTGGGTTTATCAAACTGAAAGCACCTGTTGTTCTAGCCGCACCATCGTTTAATGGGGCTCGATAGGAGAATTGAAAATTTTCGTCCATTACTAGCAGCCACTTTTGCTGTTTGATGCTGTCTACTAAAACTGAAGGAATGTTTTCGGCTTGCGCCTTTTTTATTGCCAGGATGTGAAGTGTACTGTCTTCCGCTTTTCGTGCTTTGGCAAAAGTCCTTAGGGAATACTCCTGCGCCAGGCTCAGCGAAGAAGTCAGGATTAAATATAGAAGCAGGAGTTTTTGCATAACTTGTATGCAAAGGTAAAATAAAAGTTCAGTTGATTTAAATGTAAATAATGCCTGCCCATGCTTTGTTCAGGACAGGCATTATTACAATGCCTATTTTGCCTTGATCAGGTGCGATACGCCCTGGTCGGTTGTTATCAGAAATTTTAATCCTTCAACTTTATTAGAAAAATTATAGATTTTACTGTATTGCTTGTCTAAGCTTTCCTTGTGTTCATGCAGCAATTTGTCATTTTGATCTGTGATTCTAACTGTGAAACTTTTCGCCTTTTCGTCAGCAACCGTTAGCAAAAACGATCCTTCTTTTTTCATCCTAATCACATTTGACAATAATGGCGCTTTGCGATCGCTTGTATTTATTTTTTCAACAAACTTCTCAGTGCCATCACTCACCACAACGGTATATTCACCACCTTTCATGGCAGACAAGTCATAGGGTCTTATAAATCCATCTGACTTTCTGATGACCTCCGTGAAAAGAAGCTTGTTTTCTGTATCATAAATAGATACTTCAATCGTTGCTGTTTTTGTGTTTTTGTAAAAGAGCTGAATATGATCTGCATCTTTTTGCATAATAGCAATCTTAGAGGAAGCTTTTGGATTATCAATCCCACCGGCAAGCGCAACACTACTCACAATTGTGAGCATGACGAAAATTGAGAAGGTCTTTTTCATGCGTCTTTGTTATTTATTATGACTTGAAGACGAGGTGCAGCAAGGGATAGTTGCAGAATTCATGTTAAGAATAGTTAAAGAAATCTTAAGGTCTATTAACACATACTACGATCTGGGTTAGGGAATTTGCTTTTTTTAATGCCCTGTATTTTAGTTTCGGCTTATCTCCTTCTCCTTATGAAATGATTAAAGGTTCAAACATTATTGTCTAAAGTTGAATCCCACAAATTGCGTTAGTAAATGCTTGTATTAATACTGTCAATAATTTACCTTCAAGATCTCGTTAAACTAAACACAACCCATGAAACGATTATTAATGAATTCGCTGCTACTCATAATGATAGCAGTTTCACCGCTTCTGGCACAAAAGAAGGGGAAAGAAAAATCAAGTAGTGCCAAAACACCTCCACCCGCAATGGAGCAGGCAAAACCTGCACTTGCGGCTCCTGTTAAGTTTACCTCAGTAGAGGGAATTACTGAATACAGATTAACCAATGGACTGCGTGTATTACTTTTTCCCGATCAATCGAAGCAAACCATTACGGTAAACATAACCTACATGGTTGGTTCTAAACATGAGAACTATGGTGAGACCGGTATGGCTCACTTATTGGAGCACTTAGTGTTTAAAGGAACACCCAAGCATCCAAACATTCCGCAAGAATTAACAGAGCACGGTGCCAGTCCGAATGGAACAACCTGGGTTGATCGCACCAATTATTTTGAAACATTTAATGCCACTGAAGAAAATTTAAAGTGGGCTTTAGATCTGGAAGCTGACCGCATGGTTAACTCTTACATTGCTAAAAAAGATTTGGACAGTGAGATGACCGTTGTAAGAAACGAATTTGAATCAGGTGAGAATGATCCGTTTAGAATTTTACTTGAACGTGTTACTTCCACTGCCTTCTTATGGCATAACTATGGTAAGTCAACTATTGGTTCAAAGGCTGATTTGGAGAATGTTCCTATCGATCGCTTACAAGCTTTCTATAAGCGCTATTACCAGCCTGACAATGCTGTTTTAGTGGTAGCCGGAAAAATTGATGAGGCTAAGACCTTAGAGATGATTAATCAATACTTTGGTGTTATCCCTAAACCGGAACGCGAATTACCAAAGCTATATACACTCGATCCCACACAAGATGGTGAGCGTACTGTTACCTTAAAACGTGTTGGTGATGTACAGGTAGCGATAAGTGCTTATCATATTCCTGCGGGCTCTCATGTGGATTATGCAGCGATTACTATTTTATCACGCATACTTGGAAGTGCCCCTGCCGGTAGATTATACAAAGAATTAGTTGATACAAAAAAGGCAAGCAATGCTGGTGCCTTTGCCAGAGGATATAAGGAACCGTCTTTACTCTTTACATATGCTCAAGTGTTAAAAGAGAAGTCGATGGACGATGCAAAAAATGTAATGCTTAGTGTTACTGACAACTTTACAAAAACACCTCCGACAAAAGAAGATGTTGAACGTGCAAAAAATGAAGTGTTAAAACAAATAGAATTATCATTTAACTCCTCACAAGCTATTTCTCTCCAGCTAACTGAATATATTGGTATGGGCGACTGGCGTTTACTATTTTTATATAGAGACCGTATCAAAGCGGTTACCCCGGAAGACGTTCAGCGTGTGGCGCTGCAATACCTGAAACCCGATAACAGAACGGTGGGTGTATTTGTACCAACTGAAAAACCTGAGCGCGCTGAAATACCAGGTATTCCCGATGTTGATGCTCTTGTGAAGGATTACAAAGGCAACCAGGCAGTAGCTGCGGGCGAAGCTTTTGATCCAGCTCCGGCTAACATTGAATCAAGAACAGCACGCACTGATCTGGCAAATGGTATGAAGCTTGCCATGCTCAGCAAGAAAACAAGGGGCGAAGCCGTTGAAGTAAGATTGACACTTCGTTTTGGAGATGAAAAATCATTGCAAAACAAATCTACTGCTGCACGTTACGCAGCCAGTATGCTGAACAAGGGAACGTCAAAAATGACACGTCAGCAAATCAAAGATGAGTTTGATCGTTTGAAAGCCAATGTATTTATTGGTGGTGGTGCTTCACAGGCTTTTGTTACCATCTC
This sequence comes from Chryseotalea sp., assembly GCF_057350905.1. Taxonomy (NCBI): domain Bacteria; kingdom Pseudomonadati; phylum Bacteroidota; class Cytophagia; order Cytophagales; family Chryseotaleaceae; genus Chryseotalea; species Chryseotalea sp. The sequence goes on from NZ_JBMRCF010000020.1 coordinate 17,444, forward strand.
TACTACACGACCAAATCTTGTGGAGACATTAAAGCTTGTTAAAGAAGTTTTACGCGATCCCGCCTTCCCTGTCGATGAGTTCGAGAAAGCCATCAGTGAAGAGATTGCCGGCATTGAATCACAACGCAGCGAGCCACAAGCTATTGCTTTCAACAGGATTCAACAACATACTTCTCCTTATCCGAAAGGAGACCCTCGTTATTCTGAAAGCTTTGATGAGTCTACCGCTTCATTAAAGGCATTGAAAATTGATGAGGTGAAGAAGTTTTATAAAGATTTCTTCGGTGCCAATAATGCCACCATGTCTATTGTTGGGGACTTTGATGCCAATGAAATCAAAACACTTGCTGCAACACTATTTGGTGACTGGAAAAGCAGCATGCCTTATACACGTATTCCTAGTAAAGCAATACCTGTTAAGACTATTAACGAATCTATTGAAGCACCTGATAAGGCTAATGCATTTTTTGTGGCCAGCTATAACTTCGAGATGCGCGATGACAATGCAGATTATCCTGCTTTAGTATTGGGTAATTACATGTTAGGTGGTGGATTCTTAAATTCAAGATTAGCTACACGCATTCGTCAGAAAGACGGACTTAGCTACGGTGTTGGTTCACAATTCAGTGCTGGTTCTTTGGATCCGGTTGGTAGTTTCTTCGCATATGCTATTTATGCACCTGAGAACGTAGAGAAACTGGAAGCAGCTTTCAAAGAAGAAATTCAGAAAGTAATTACTGAAGGGTTTACAGCTGAAGAAATTGCTGCTGCTAAATCTGGTTGGACACAATCCAGAACCGTATCACGCTCGCAAGATGGTGGTTTAGCCGGAACATTAAACAACTACTTATTCATTGGACGCAACATGACTTGGGATGAAGCTTATGAGAAGAAGGTAGCAGAGTTGACTCCAGAGCAGATTAATGCAGCCATGAAGAGACATTTGAAGCCTGAAATGATTAACATTATTAAGGCAGGTGATTTTGCTAAAGCAAAAGCGAAGGCAGAGGGTAAATAATTATTTTTAAATAACTGAAAAGCCACGGATAGTTAAGTATCCGTGGCTTTTTCGTGTGACCATCTACACAGAATCTTAAATGGCTTGTTAAATAATGAATAGAATCGATCGTCTCTTAGGCATTTTAACAACATTACAATCCAGAAAAGTAGTTTCTGCCAATTTTATTGCAAATAAATATGAAATAAGTTTACGCACTGTTTATAGAGATATTAAAGCACTGAATGAAATTGGCATCCCTATTGGTTTTGAGAATCAACAAGGTTATTACATTGTCAAAGGGTTTTTTTTGCCTCCTGTGTCATTCACGTGCGAAGAGGCCAATGCACTAATTCTTTTGGTTTCGCTTTCTGAAAAATTTACTGACAAAAAAATTCAGAGAAGTACCGACAGTGCATTAGATAAAATAAAATCAACTCTTAAATCAGTCGATAAAGAGAAAGCTGATTTTATGCAATCGCAAATAAAAATTTATAATCCTAAAATAGAAGACAGTAGCAAAGATTGGCTTGTTGATATTCAGCATGCGATTATCAATAAACAGATATTGGCTATAGATTATTTAAACAATGAGGGCAAAGAAAGTCAAAGAGAAATAGAGCCAATAGGCCTAACTTTTTACTCTAATCAATGGCATTTGATTGCCTGGTGCTGGATTCGTAAAGCATATAGGGATTTTAAGACCAAGCAAATCACCCAATTGATAAATACTCATAAAAGTTTTAATAAAGCGGCACATCTTGATATTAACGCCTATATAAAATCAATATCATAAAAGTATTTTTGAACTGACTGCCATAGGGTTGTCAGTGGGTAAGCCTCTTTTTGCATAAAAACCTAAAATCATGAAAAAGATTGGCAAAATTTTACTCTTCGGGGTTCTCATCTGGCTTTCCATATTTATTCTGGCGATGCCATTTTTTATGTTTTACGAAAATCAAAGGGCTCTTTTCGAAACAATAATTAGTATTATTACAACATTCGTTATCACATTATTCACCGTATTTAGTTTCAAAAAAGTAGATGCTAATTTTATCAAAGCTGGGTTTCAGCTCGGATTAAGCTGGATGCTCGTTTGTCTATTAATAGACATCCCCATGTTTTCTTTTGGCCCAATGGCCAGATCACTGTGGGGCTACTTTAAAGACATCGGTTTCATATATATCAATATCCCAATAATTACTTTAAGCGTGGGTACTTTACTTGATCATAAATTAAGCAAATGACAATACTAAATAAATTAGCCTCCTCCCTAAACAGAAGAGATGACGAACCCAATCAAAAACTGGCAACGGTTATTGCTGACAAAAGTGACAAAAATGCTGTAAAAGAGCTGGTTGATAATTTAAACAATGTCGATAAAAGTATACAACATGATTGTATAAAGGTATTGTATGAAATTGGTGCTCTTAAGCCTAACCTTATTGCGCTTTACGCTAAAAATTTTGTTGCCTTGCTTAATAGCACAAATAACAGGCTTCAGTGGGGTGCCATGATAGCACTGAACATGATTACCATTGAAAAACCAAAAGAAATTTATGATGCATTATCAAAAATTATCGCAGTTGCTGATAAGGGTTCTGTGATTACAAATGATCATTGCGTTAACATTCTAGTAAAGTTGTGCTCTTTAAAAGCGTATCACGAGGATGCCTCCACTTTGCTTTTAGAACGTTTAGAAAAAAGCCCTACCAATCAATTGCCAATGTATGCAGAAAGTGCAATGCAGGTAATAGGTGATAAGAAAACCAGTTTTATTAAATTGCTGACTCAGCGAATGAAGGAAATGGATAAGGAGTCTAAACGTGTTAGGTTAGAAAAAGTGATAAAAAGATTACAGAAATAGTAATGGCCTTTTATGATTTAACCAAAGAGGAACGCCTCAAAGTTGTTGCAACTGTAAGCAAACACATCCTGCATGATCTGGAAAATAGTAAGAACCTAAAAATACGGACTTATTTTGGAGATAGTGATACTTACATAAGAAAGACAGCGTACCTGGCTATGGGGCGTACTTATTTTCATCATGCAAAACTTCAAACTACGATTATAGCAGCACTTAATATGCTTCAACAGCATACCAGTTATAGCATTCGTCAGACAGTGATTAACTCAGCTGGCGAAATTGGAAAGAAAGATTTCAGCATTGTTCAACACATCTTCGACAAAGGCTTATTCGATAATCACCATGCGCCCCGCAATGCAGTTATCGGCTCTGTGAAAAAAATGGGGGAGGTAAATCCAAAACCAGTATTGAGTTGGGCAAAAAAATACCTTCACCACCCCGACAAGGAAATCAGGAGAGAGATATGTCATGGTATTGAACTTCGTGGACGTAAACATCCTCAGGATATTTTACCTTTGCTTGAGGAACTACAAAATGATAAAACGGCAAGGGTGCGCAATACTTTAGTGCATGTGCTCGGACAAATTGCTTATAAAAATGGTTGTCTGGAAACAGTAGTGGCACATTTAAAAGACTGGGATAATCAGGAACTGGTCAATGATGCGCTTTTAGAAATCATTGATGTACACCACAGATACCGGAATTTTACAGCACTCACACAAGCAGAGGCTAAAAAATATATACAAAAAAATTTTACAAAAAGACTCTTGAAATAATTCTACTTCAGATTTTATCTACTGAAGCCTTAATCTTTGCGACTAAAAAATGGTGAAAGACTAATTCAAATGAAAAACATCCTTACTCTTCTCCTCGTGTTCGAGCAGTTGCAAATGGTAGGATACTTTGCTTTTTAAAAATCGCTGCTGCTTGTCTTCCTGTAGCGTTACGAATTTATAGCGGTCTGCAAAGTCAAGGCTAAGTTCATTGGCAATTTCAAAAATTGAACAGCTTCTTTCTTGGCTCGCAATACCACGCATCATGCGGTAAGTATTGTATTGAAGATACAAATCTTCGTCAGGGAATGTACTTAGATTAACTTCCCAATGCTCCACTTCTCCCCCTGGATACAATTTTCCAGGATAGGTTCTTTTTTGTTCGTGTAAAAAGAAAATATCCTCACACTTAACAATGATGTCAAGTTCTCCATTGGGATATCGCTTGGTTACAGTCTCGAGCCGCATTAAGGAACCTATCCTCAAATCGTTGAGTGGATGATCGAAATAGATACCAAAGCGTATATCTCTCGATTCCACATCCTGCAAAAGCTGTTTATACCTTGGCTCAAAAATGTGCAAAGGAACCAGTTCTGCCGGAAGGGGTAGAATACGAAGTGGGAATAAGGGTATAAGAACAGAACGCTCCATTGTTAATTAAACAAAGAAATCCCCGAAGGGTTAATAACTTATTAAATAATTCGGTTTAACGCCAAATTCATTAAAAAGGATATTGTCGCCCTTTAAAAAGGAAAGATTGATTAAAAAGGAAAAGGCAGTAGCCTCTGCGCCAAGCTTACGCACCAAGCGCGCTGCAGCTGCGGCAGTACCGCCTGTGGCCAGCAAATCATCATGAATCAATACACGACTGCCCGGTTTCAGCGCGTCCTGATGTATTTCAATCGTTGCCTTCCCGTATTCAAGTTCATAGGATTCGGACAAAGTATGAAAGGGGAGCTTTCCTGCTTTGCGCACCGGTATAAAGGGAATTTCAAGTTCGTAGGCCAATAAGGAGCCGAAAATAAAGCCTCGTGACTCTATACCTATGATAGCGTCAAAGCCACCGGGCTTAAAATCACTCACCAATTCCTGTACAATCTCATGTACCAGGTCAGTATTGGCCAAAACAGGAGTAATGTCTTTGAATAGGATGCCAGGTTTGGGAAAATCGGGCACATCACGAATAACTGATTTTACTTTTTCGCTAACTGACATCTATCGGATTTTTGCTGAAAAATAGAGAAATAATATACTAAAAGGCCAATTATTACTTATCAAGAACCACTTTTCCGTTCAAAATTACCTTTTCGACCACTTGGCTGCCAAAGGCATATGGCATAAAAGCATAAGAAGGTATGGCTTGGGTAATGAATACATTGGCGTGTTTGCCCTCTGTAATGCTACCGTGTGTTGCACCCAATTCAAGCGCAGCCGCTGTGTTGATAGTGGCAGCATTTATGGCCTCTTCAGGAGTCAGTTTCATTTTAATACAAGCCAATGCCATCATCAGCGACATATTGCCACTGGGGGCACTGCCGGGATTATAGTCCGAAGCAATGGCTAAGGGCAAACCAGCTTCAATCATAGCTCTACCAGGGGGAAAGGGAAGGTTAAGGAAAAATGCAGCACCTGGTAAAGCTGTTGGCATGACTGAACTTTCTCGTAGTACTGCAATTTCTTCAGCACCTATGTTCTCCAAATGATCTACACTGAGTGCTCCCGTTTTAACACCTACTTGTACACCACCCGAATTATATAATTGATTGGCGTGCACTCGCGGCTTCATGCCGTAAGTTTTACCAGCCTCTACAATTTTCTCTGTTTCGTCTGGCGTAAAAAAACCCTGCTCACAAAACACATCAATATAGTCAGCCAGTTTTTCTTCGGCTACAGCCGGTATCATTTCCTGAATGATGACTTGTATGTAATTGTCCTTTGTTATACCTGCGGGTACAGCGTGTGCTCCTAAAAAAGTTGTCTTTACAGTTAATGGTGTTTGCTGTGCAATGCGTTTTGCTACACGCAACATTTTAACCTCATCTTTGACTGTGAGACCATAGCCGCTTTTAATTTCGACCGCCCCCGTTCCTGATGTTATAATCTCCCAGGCCCTGGGTAGGGATCGCTCCAGTAATTCATCCTCCGAAAGTGCCTGTAACTTTCTGGCTGAATTTAAAATGCCGCCACCAGCGGCTGCAATATCCTGATAAGTAGCGCCCTTTATTTTCATCACAAATTCTTCTTCGCGGCTGGCCGCAAAAACTAAATGTGTGTGCGAATCAACGAAGGATGGGAATACAAAACGACCTGTGCAATCAATGGTCTGCAAACTTTTCCAGTTAGCTGGCATTGAAGACATAGAGCCAAAAGAAATTATTTTGTCTTGATGAATAAATAAATATGCATTGCTAAGCACAGGCAATTCTGCCATGGCCTTGCCCGATGCACGGGTAAAACCTGCACTGCGTACCTGCACCAAACCTTTAATGTTGGTGAGTAATAAATCGCACGTCATGGGATTATTTACCGAAGGACTCGACTTTATAATCGAGTTGCGTTCCAAATACAGGGAAGCTTATTTTCAGCAGCGCAAAGAAACCTCTGCCTGTTAAGCTTGGGCGGTAACCTACTTCGCCACCATAAGCCCAACCCAATTGTCTGTTGAATTTCCCTTCAACACCAGCTCTGAAGCCAAGTGATTGCGTACTTACAGCTTTTACGGAATATGTGTTGGTACTACCTGGTATTAAGGTTCCATTCACGTCACGGTGTGTGTATACGATATCATCTACCTTTGTTGCTGGCGCAAAAAGTACGTCTACGTATGTCGTCAAAATCAAATCGTCAATACCCTCTTCAAATTTGTCGAAGTTTACGGCAATGTTTCTGATCCAGGTGTAAGAGCCGCCAATGTAAATGGCTTGAGAAGCTATATTGGTAAATGGATTTACATTGCGCTGACGGTTAGGATTTTCAGGATCTGTTTCTGTAATGGGCAATGTTGGGTATTGTGTATCTGCGGTATTGATATTGGTTAAGTCTGCATTTGTGAGGTCTTGGGCGACTAAAGCTCTTCCTAGGTCTGTTGAGCTATCCCATATTATGGCACCAAGACGTGCACCGTATACAATGCGTACTTTACATGGTACTTCTGCCTGTAAGGGAACACGGGCAGCCCACTTATTACCAGCATAGCTCTTCTTATAGAGCGTCATGTTTGTCTTAGAGCTTTTCTCAAAATCCTTGATGTGGTATGTACCCCCAAACTCGAAGTAATTGTACACTTCAATATCATTATCTACGCTGCTATTATTCGCAGCCAGGTCTCTTGACAAATCAAAGAAACGCTGTGAATATGTTTTACGCAAAGCCACTTTAAAGTCAGCTTTGTCTCTCATGTAATAAGAAGCCTCAATACCATAACCTGCATTGACATTGGTTGCAAATAGCTCACCGTACAGGGGTTGGAAATGAACAAAGAGCTTATTGATGGAGTAGGGCTCATCATAAATCTCTTCAAAAGTAACGGCCTGCTTATCCTTCCGTTCGCCTTGTGCAAAAAGTAAAGCCGGTGCTGCAAAAAGTAAGGCAAGCACTGCGGTACATATGGCTTTGTTCATGGTGCGCATAGTTTGAACTGTAAAGGTAAGAAATATCGGTGAAAATGAATACGGGATTTACCGCCTAACAATCAGACTACGTGGCATTAAGTAACCCCTTGTTTTCAGTCCTTTTTAGAAGGGTCTGAAAATTGAGCCCTCTGGCTTGTTTTCCTTGGAGTTTCTGTCATCAAACCCGTTATCTGGCACTATCCAATGAAGCATTTTCACCTAACCAGGCAGCCAGAAAACCCTATAGCTTTGCTCATCATGCAGCGTGTTATTTAATAAAACCCCAGGTCAGCATTCATTCTTCCTACTCCACTTGTTTATGAATTTGCACTGGCATTTGACTTAGCTCTTTCCTGCTCTAGTAAATCCTGTAAATGTTTTTCTTTCCTGCGCATCTCCTCCTGGGTGGCTTCCAGCTCTTCCATATTCTGGCGCATTTCTTCTTCCTGTGCCCGCATTTCTTCTGTTTGTTGTTGTGTTTTTTCCAAGAGTATGCGTGTGCTTTCGTTAGTCCTTACAGTTGCAATTGTAGATGCAATGCTTTCTGCCAGTTTCTCTACCAATTCAATTTCGTAGTCCTCATATTTTTTGAAGGATGCAATTTCAATAACTCCATACAACTTCTCGTTCACTTTCATAGGCACCAGTAATAGTGCTGAAGGATTAGCGCCACCGAGGCCTGAGGTTATTGTAATGTATTCTTCAGGTACATCCAGTAAATAAATTCTTTCGCCTTCTACAAAGCATTGACCTACGAGCCCCTCACCAATACCTACTTTTTTAGTCAGATACTTTTTCCTTTCGAATGCATAGCAGGCAACAAGCTCTAAATAATGATCACCTTCATTTTCTTCATTAAAAACAAATAAACCACCTTGATTACTTTCTGTATATTTTACGACAAAGCGAATAATGTTGTCGTACAATTCAGCCGTGGATGTATTACTGGCGCGAAGAATGTCGCCAACCTGTGCCAGACCAGTAGTGGACCAGTTGCGTCTTCTGTCTGTCTCCGCATTGAGGCTCAGCTTATTCCGCATATTAACGAGGGTGGCACCAAGCCCTTCTGTTTCGCTCATGCCCGATAACTGAATATTATAATTACCAGAAGATACTCCTTCAATGAAACCTGCTATCGCGTCCATTCTTGTTGTCTCTTCGGCCAACTTCAAATTATTTTCTTTAATAAGTTTTTCGTTGCTGAAACACATTCTATAGATAAGCGTGCATATAAAAACAAAAGCTGCGATAACAATTAAAATTGTAACCCACGACATGCTATTGAGGAAACCTGAATCATTTGCTACACGCTGGCCAATATGACTGATCAACCGGTCCATTGTTTCCTGAAACTCTTCATAGGATGCATCAAACTCTTGATCCAGTTTGCCGCCCGCTGCCTCTCCTGTTGAGGACATGATGACATTGCCTAAACTATCTGTTTCAACATTTGCCTCTGCTTGTTTCTTAAAATCGTAGCGTTGTTTGGCGGAGTTAGTTAAATTTTCGATGTCACCAATCGCTTCTTTCAAAATCACGTAGGTTTCTTCGTCATCAAGCTTTTTAAATGTGCCAAGCTCTGTCTCGGTGGCGTTATATGCACCTTCCAGTATTTCTTTTGATGAGTTGAATAAGGCAAGCACATCCTTTTCGAAATTTAGTGTTGCATCACCTGCCATTAATTCTTCAAACCAAAGATGGGCCTTTGTTGATTTGTTTTTAATGTGGTCACCCAAACTGATATAGGGTAGGTTGCGATCGTACACGGCTATTGTATTGCGCTGCACGTAAGCAATAAGTATGGACACAACGATACCGATAATGGCAAATGCAAAGGTGTACCTGAAAGTACGTGACTGTGTGAATTTCATAAAGGGGAGGGTTATATTTGATTACTTAATATACAGCTCTATTCCCATAATAAAAACAGAAATCAGCAATTACATTGAAAACACTTGTGTTAATTAATGACGGCACTGGGGAAAATACGCAAAATCAATACTTACCAATTTCTAAAATTAGCCTTCCATCCAAGTCTAAAAGAAACTATTACTGCACAAAAGCTTTACAAACTTACACAACTACGTCTAATATTACTTAGTATAATCTGGCTCAATTGAAAGATAAACAAAGCCTCCTGTATTTTGAAATTTATTATCTGAAAAGTAAAGTGGAACACCTAAACCAGGAACAATTTGCACTTTTCCAATACTAAATGCGCATCTGAATCCGGGATTAATAATCGAAGATGTGACATTCTCTTTCTGTCCTACACCCACTAATTCTTTTTCAAAGCTGGAAGTGTACTCCAACATTAGGTTAACAGAGTTACTCACTATGTAAATGCCACTTAAACCAAGGTTATAACTATTGGTATTACTTTCCTCAAGCAACTGTGTTCCTGCTCCGATGTCACCATATAGATCCCTCTTAAAAAGATTTGTAAAACCTGCATTCCAGTGTGTAGTTAGTTTTCTATTGAGTCTCTTGGTAACAGCTAAGTTAAATTGCGATCCCCAGGCTCCGTCACCAAAACCAGCTTTAGAATCACCTGTAGGAATAATAAGTGTAAATCTTGGAATTACGATTGCCCAATCTGATTTATCCATTAACATGGGTCTAAAATTAAGCAGCATGTCACCAAACCCTCCTCTTTTATCTGTAGTTGCAGCACTACTCATGACAGGATAATTGAGCGTAAAACTGAATTGAAACTTATCTCCCATCATGGGTATTTCTTGTGTATAACCGTATAAGAAATTACCTCCATTTAAATCATCCCAAATAAAATTTGAAATGTGTTGAATAATTGCTTTCTCCTGATTGAAAGCCTCTTCAATGAACATGGAGTTATCTTCAATATTTGGTTGACCGAAATAAAGATAACTCCCTTTTTTGTATGTGTCTTTTTCTTCTTGTGCAGACAGATCTGTAAGATAAAGAAGCGAAAAGAGAATAATTAAAAGTCTTGAAGTAAAAAATAATAATTTCATAGGGAGAAGGTCTTCCGAGTGTTTATTAAATGTATCGAATAAAAGTTAAAACTCAAAGATGCAATTTACTTACATGCCCTTAAAACTACTTCTACTAGCTTCCAAAATCTGTGTAACCAATCTGTTGTCCAATGCATTAGAAATAAACATAGCCTCAAATTGTGATGGTGCCATATATATACCCTGCTCAAGCATGCTTTGAAAGTAAGCTCCAAACAATGTTGTATCTGATTTTTTTGCTGAATCATAATCTACAACCTTTTCATCGGTAAAGAATAAGGTAAACATTGAGCCGATTTGATTGACTGATGCTTTAATGCCAAATTCTTTCACCTGAGCGCGCAGTCCTTCAGCCAGGTTTGCGCCTGACTGATTAATATTGATATACACCGAAGGATTTTCCTTTAGATAAGTCAGTAAAGCCTTACCAGCAGCCATCGCTAAAGGATTGCCTGACAAGGTTCCTGCCTGATAGACTGGGCCGGCAGGTGATACACAACTCATAATTTCTTTCTTACCACCGTAGGCACCTACAGGCAAACCTCCGCCAACAATTTTACCAAGAGTAGTCATGTCGGGTACGACACCAAACAATTGCTGGGCTCCGCCTAATGCTAAACGGAAGCCTGTCATTACCTCATCAAAAATTAACACCACACTATGTTGTGTGCATAGTTTGCGCAAACCTTGAAGATAATTTTCATTAGGCAGTACACAACCCATGTTGCCTACTACTGGCTCAAGAATAAGTGCAGCTACTTTATCTTTATTCTCATTCAGTATTTTTTCCACTGCGCCCAGGTTATTGAATGGCGCTGTGAGTGTATCATTGGCTACACCCTTTGTTACCCCAGGACTGTCAGGCACACCGAAAGTCATGGCACCACTACCTGCTGCAATTAAAAATGAATCGGCATGACCATGATAACAGCCTTCCATCTTTATTATTTTATCACGACCTGTATAGCCACGTGCAACACGTATGGCCGCCATGGTTGCTTCTGTTCCTGAGTTGACCATGCGCACTTGTTCTATCGAGGGAACTAAGGAGCATACTAACTCAGCCATTTCTACTTCACGTCTTGTGGGCGCACCAAAAGAAGGTGAACCCTCCAATGCTTTTTTTACAGCTTCTTCTACCACTTCGTGTGCATGACCTAAAATCATAGGGCCCCATGAATTGATCATATCAATAAACTGGTTGCCATCCTCATCAAAAAGGTAAGCGCCTTTAGCATGATGCATAAAAAGTGGATTACCCCCCACTGCGCGAAAAGCACGCACAGGCGAATTTACACCACCGGGTATAACTTGTTTTGCTCTATCGAAAAGTGATTTACTTGTTTCGCGGTTCATAGTGCTGAAATAAAAAATTAGTAACTCCTCGTTTAATTCAATTGCTCGACTAATAAGTTGCAATTACTTCGAGTGATCCATACTGGAATTTCACAAACGGGACTGTTTGATTAAAGTTGCTGTACCGAAAATCAAAGCCAGTCATCATATAAGGTGTTTGGGGCTCTTTATTAAAACCATCCTGAAGATAAACACCATATTTATGGAGGCCATGCCCTAGCACAAGCATCATTTCATAACCTGTTCTTGCATAGTTCAGTGAAAGACTGGAAGGAGTACGACCAAATTTTCTGATAAACTGACGATTAAATTCAGCATAGGCTTTACTGTTTGAGGAAACAAAGTTTGGTGCGTATAAAATAAAATTCATACGCTGAAATTTTGCTAGGTCTATCGAACCATTTTCCAGCCACACCTCACTTCCGATAATCAATGTATTGTCTTTACGTGTTTCAACAGCACTCACTACTTTGGTATAAATAACAGGATCATCTGAGGCTACAAAAATAGCCCCGATACTGTCTTTCGGAATGGTGAATTGCGATGGTGCTTTCCACTCGTCAAACTCAGTGGCGGTTGCCAGCACTTCTGTAATTTTATTTGATTCTTCTTTGAAGACTTCTTGCTTCAAAACTATTTTAATACCGGCTTCTTCTGCTTTGGCAATAAAATTCCAAGCCAATACAGAGTCGCGCACATTGGATCCGTAAAATACAAGGCACTTCTTCTTGCTGCTTTCTGTATCTGTTGTTAAATATTTTGCTGCTTTCTGGCCTATCACTTCGTAAGAAGGCTGAAATAAAAAACCAAAAGGATTACCCTTTACCATGTCATAGTCGTTTGACAAGGGATTGAAGGTGTTTACTTTATTGGCTGCTGAAAATTCCTGCATCAGGGCATTGTCTTCACGCAAGAGTGGCCCGATTACTAGATCAGCATTTTTCAATTCATCCTTCTCTAAAATAAATTTCAATTTCTCCTGACTGCGTTCGGTATCATAGGCACGCAGGCTGATTTTTATCCCTTGCTTCTCCAGGGTGTCTTTTGCCAACAGAATACCCTGGTACATGTCCAGCACAAACTGATTTGGTTTTTTTGCCGGGCTGGGGTCCAGTCTGTTTACAACAAAAGGAAAAACAAGTGCTACCGAGTAAGTCTCTTTGAAGAAAGATTTTGGCGCCTCGGTAATGTATGCTTTGCGATCAAGATTAAAATCATCGATTAATTTTTCCAACTCCTCACGATCGGCTACGGATGCAATATTTTTTGATAACACTGAGGCCAATGATGCTGCGATAACCTGATCTTTAGGATGTTCCTCGGCCAACATTCTCAGTGTTTCGGCATCGGAAATCTTACGGATATAGTTTTCTTTCGTGAGTGTAGCCTGTGCCTGTAGTTTCTTGTCTTTTAAAGCATTAATTTCCTTAATACCCTGAAAAATATCACCTGTTTCAAGTAGGTTCAGTGCCAGCCAGTAATTAACCTCATCGATTTTTTCCCAAGTAGGATATAATATTTTGATCTGATTCAGCATATCTTTTGATACGCTGTAGTAACGTTGTTTAAAAGCAGCTACTGCATAATAAAAAGAGGCATACTGTGCGTAATCGTTGGCCTGATCGTAGGGAATAACTTTCTTAAAGTTTTCCATTGCCAGGTTGTACTTACCTTCCTGAAAAAGAAGTTTAGCATTTTTATACTCTTGCTGGTAATTTACTTGTGCAAACGAAGAATTGACAATTGACAATTGACAATTGACAATTATAAAAAACACTAATATCGAAAGTCTTAAATCTCTTTGTCTCATAAGCAATTGTACATTGTTAATTATCCATTGTCAATTGATTTACTCCCATTCAATAGTAGCCGGTGGTTTTGAGCTGATGTCGTAGACCACGCGGTTTACACCTTTTACTCTGTTGATAATTTCGTTCGACATTTCCGCAAGGAACTCATAAGGCAAATGAACCCAGTCTGCCGTCATGCCGTCAATAGAACTTACTGCTCTCAAGGCCACTACACGCTCATAGGTTCTTTCATCGCCCATTACCCCTACCGATTGTATTGGTAATAGCATGGCACCTGCCTGCCACACTTTATCGTACAAACCATGTTTACGCAAGCCGCCAATAAAGATAGCATCTACTTCCTGTAATACACTTACTTTTTCGGCAGTGATATCGCCTAATATGCGAATGCCTAGACCTGGTCCCGGAAAGGGATGTCTGCCTAAAATAGCAGGATCTATGCCTAATGTTTTACCAACCAGGCGTACTTCATCTTTAAACAAAGTATTCAGCGGCTCAACTATTTTTAGTTTCATCTTTTCGGGCAAGCCACCCACATTGTGATGGGACTTAATCGTTTGCGATGGTCCCATGACCGGTGCTGACTCAATCACATCTGGATAAATAGTGCCTTGTCCTAACCACTTTACATCTTTAATTTGATGCGATTCCTCATCAAATACATCAATAAAGGTTTTACCAATAGCCTTACGTTTGGCTTCGGGCTCTGTTAATCCATTCAGGGCAGCATAAAATTTATCTTTAGCATCAACTCCTTTTATGTTCAGTCCCATGCCTTTGTAGGATTCCAATACCTGCGCGAATTCACCTTTACGTAGCAAACCATTATCCACAAAAATGCAATGCAGGTTTTTGCCAATGGCTTTATGCACCAATATAGCAGCAACGGTAGAATCCACACCACCTGATAAAGCCATTACCACCTGATCATTACCCAGCTTCTGTTTTAAATCAGCAATGGTAGTTTCAATAAATTGATCGGGAGTCCAGTCTTGTGCGCAGTTACAGATGTGCACCACAAAATTTCTTAGCAGGTTTTTGCCCTCGGTGGAGTGGGTTACTTCAGGGTGAAACTGTATACCGAAAGTTTTTTCCTTTTTAATCTGAAATGCCGCTACCCGCACGGATGAGGTGCTGGCAATCAGCTCGAAATTATCAGGTACAACCTCTATGGTGTCTCCATGCGACATCCACACCTGGCTGTCGAGGGAGATCTCTTTCAGTAATTCATTGTGATGATCAACAGTGCTTAGCTTGGCGCGACCATATTCGCGGATTTTGGAGGGTGTAACACTTCCACCCAATTGCTGGGCCATTAGTTGGGCGCCATAACAAACACCCAGCACTGGAACCTTGCCTCTGAAAAGGCTAAGATCAACACTAGGGGCATTTTCCTGACGTACCGAGCAGGGGCTACCTGATAAAATTACCCCCTTAATGTCGGGAGTAAGTGCGGGAACCTTGTTAAAGGGGTGAATTTCACAATAAACATTGAGTTCGCGTACCCTGCGGGCAATCAACTGGGTATACTGGGAACCAAAATCAAGGATAAGAATCTGTTGTGCCATCCGCAAAAATAACAAGTATTTCTACTGCACAACTCTTATTTTCTATTTTGACCAAAAGCCCTGAAAAAGTATCCTATTTGAAACAAAAATAAGTCGTTGGCGCGGCTATCATTATCAAATTGATAGGCGAAATACAGGGGTAAGTTATGACCCTTTTCTAAGGGATAGGCTACCACACCCATGGCTAGACCAAAACCCTCGCCTGACCCTTGGAAATAATCTGCTACAAACTCAATATAATTGTTAAAGCGGTGCTCCAGCCCACCAATTAATCCGAAGCTGGTTTCTTTTTGCCCAAACTCAGGACCAGCCGTCCAATGTTTACCATAAGCACCAAACATCAAACGGGTATAGGCCTGTTTTCCCTCTTCATGGTTTACTCCGAAGAAATTATAGGCTATGTTTTTCATGGAGGTACCATTGAAGTAGACGCTGCTCCAGTTTCCGGGAGACATGGTAATATTAAAATGCCCCTTTTGAAAAATTTTTACTTTCCACTTGGTGGCCAATACAATTCTGTTAGGATCAGCAGGATCATCACTATTCCACCACGTATTGGCACCTACTTCCAAAAAAGATGTAACCTGAGTTGAGAACCGAAAAACAGATGCATTGACGGCTGCATTATCTTTGAAGGATTGATATCTGTCGTATTCAACATAGGCATACCCCACATCTGGAAGCATGTCTGGATTAGGCATGTTGAAAAAAGAAATTTGAGCCAATAAGCCTCGGCTAATCAGGCATAAAGAAAAACCGATAATATATTTCACAATTGGACTTTTGAACAAGATACAAGTTTTAGTTTATTTCAGGTATGGCTCAAAGAAAACATCAAGTACTGTACGGCTTACTTTTCATGTTTAGTCCAGGTATATTAATTGCTCAAGTAGTGAATACTGCCACAATGGATACGTTGGAATCTACCGTTATTGGCCATGTGGGCTTTGGTGGATATGTGGACAGTTACTACACATACAATCTATTGCGTCCCGTTAATAACCAAACACCATTTCTGGTTTCCTCTTCATCTCATAATGAAGTTAGTATTAATCTTGCATACATAGATGTACGCTACCGTTCTCAGCGCGTGCGTGCCCGCTTTGTACCCGGCTTTGGTACTTATGTGAATAAAAATTATGTACAGGAGAGTGGTTCCTTAAAAAATATTATTGAGGGTTATGTGGGAATAAAACCTTTCCCTAAAAAAAACATTTGGGTAGACATGGGTGTGCTTGGCTCCCCGTACACCAATGAAAGTGCTATTTCCAAGGATCATCTTATGTACACGCGTTCTTTTGCTCCGGAATATGTTCCCTATTATTTGTCAGGTATTAAAATTTCCACACCCCTGAGTCAAAAGATAAACCTCTCAATCTTCTTACTCAATGGATGGCAGGTAATTGAAGATAATAATAAGGGCAAGTCAATAGGCACTCAAATTGAGTATCGGCCGGGTAAAAATATCCTGTTTAACTGGAACACTTATGCGGGCGATGAGCGTAGTGTATTAAATCCTGATTACCGTATGCGGTATTTCAGCGATGTATTTATCATATGGCAAGCACATACCAAATTCCTGGTAACAACTTGCTTGTACGCGGGTGAGCAACATAAAGTCAACGCCTCTACAGCACAATGGTGGCAGGCTAACCTAAATGGTAGGTATCAGTTTTCAAAAACTATTTCGCTATCAGGCAGAATAGAATATTTTAATGATAAAGAGAATACAATCGTTCAACCTGGCAGCCTACTGCCCTTCTCTGTTTCAAGTGCAGGACTTTGTCTGAATATTAAAATCAGTGACAATGCCTTACTTAGATTTGAACAACGAAGCTTCTTTTCAGAGAGGTTAATCTTTGAAGATGAGAATAATGACTTTTATCGTAACAGCACCCTGTTAAGTAGCAACTTAACTGTCTGGTTTTAATTCCATATCCTGAGCCAACTACTCCCCTGTAGTTTTCGGATGGGAACTCTGAAGCTACACTACTTATGGTATCAACTTAATTCTTAGCATCCTTATGGTCATGCCTACCCACTTTTCAAGAGAATCTGAGGAGGAATAAAAAATACCCGGACTAGCCGGGTACTTTACACCTAAAACAACCTATTTAAACTCTACTCATTCAAAATAACCAGGCTACTCTTACTCCATAAGTTTCTACCTGACCATTACCGGTTCCGGTTTTGTAAATATTTTTTGTGCCTTTTGTATACAAAGCCTGCACCTGAAACACACAAGATTGTGCTGCATCAATATCTACACCCAATGACGCCTGATAAGCTAAATCATTTGATATATACTCATTGGTTACATCCGCAACTACATGGAATCCATCTTCCGGCACATGAAAGAAATTTTTCACGTAATCATTTTTTATATACACTACACCGACAGAGCCACTTAAGCGAACACCTTTTATAATGTCTTTCGGAGTTCTTAGCAACAGCGTAAGTGGAACTTCAATGGTATTCATTCGAAGTCGTTCGCGATAGGTTGAGTCCGGATCGTTGGGTCCTTCCCACGGGTGGGTGAATGATCCACCCGATAAATCCGGATTAATGATACCAGCACCTCTTTGCTGAACACCAAAACCTGCTCCAATGCCGATAAACGAAAGTGGATAATACTCAACGCGTAAGCTTGCGCCCACACAAGGTTTAGCAAAATACGTTTCTGGTAAGTCGCGACCCTTTATAGTTCCCCAGTATTGATTCCAGCTTAAACCAAATCTAAGCTTCTTATCAAAACTACCGGATTCTTTGCGTTCAGCCAGAATTGTTTCTCTGGTTGTTGTCTCAGTGGTATGCTGAGCAAAGCTTGGTGATGATAGCAACATGCATACCATCAGGCTAATAGAATAAATTATACTTTTCATAAATTTCAAATTATCCTTCGTAATCTTCATAATCAGTTTCTTCATCTGCGAATATTTTTCGTGTAGTCCTGTTTCTGTTCCATAGGTAATAGATAGCAGGAAGTGTTATTAAAGTGAGTATTGTTGCTGAAATCAGTCCGCATATAACCACAACTGCCAGTGGCTTTTGCGTTTCAGAGCCTATACCTGTAGATAGTGCAGCCGGCATCAGGCCTAAACCAGCCATCAGTGCTGTCATCACAACCGGGCGCACGCGGCTCATTGCACCTTGTACGATGGCTTGCGCCAAGGGTACACCCATCAATAAGTACTTATTGAATACTGAAACCAGAATAACTCCATTTTGCACACAGACACCAAACAGTGCAATAAAACCAACACCTGCTGATATACTGAAATTGATGTTGGCAAAGTATAAACCAAGTATACCACCTATTAATGCGAAGGGTACATTCAGTAAAACAATCGTGGCATCTTTTGCAGAGTTAAACATAAAATAAAGCCACATAAAAATCAGGAGAATAGAGATAGGCACTACAACCTTCAATTGATTAGTAGCTCGTACCTGATTTTCAAATTCTCCATTCCAGGTCATGGAGTATCCTTTTGGAAGTTGTATCTGCTCACCCACTTTCGCTTGTGCTTCCGCAATTGTACTGCCCAAGTCGCGGCCCCGCACTGAAAATTTGATGGGGATAAAACGCAGGTTCCCTTCTCTGTAGACAAAAGCTGGACCGTTTTGTGTTTTAATATCTGCAATCTGCCTTAAGGGAATTTTTGTTCCATTAGCACAGGGCACCATCAGTTTACCTATTTCTTTTTCTCCTCTTCTGAATTCTGGTGAATACCTGACGCGAATGTCAAACCTACGCTCTCCTTCATAGAAAGTTGAAACCTTCTTACCACCGATGGCCATCTCTACTATATTGTTCGCCTCTGAAACGCTGGCGCCATAACGTGCCATTTTCTCGCGGTCAAGTTCAACACGCAATTCAGGTTGTCCGAGACTTTTAAAAATCCCCAGGTCCTGCACGCCATTAATGCTTTGCATAATAGCGCGAACGCTATCTGCCATCTGCTCTAACTTTGCCAGATCATCACCAAAAATTTTGATGGCCATTTCACCCTTAACACCCGACACTGCTTCCTGTACATTGTCTGATATAGGCTGAGAGAAACCAAAGACTACACCCGTAAACTTACTATTAAGCTCGTCCTGCATTTCGCCAATCAATTCATCTTTACTGATATCGCGCTGCCAATCTTCTTTTTTGTAGAGATCGACAAAGAACTCAACATTAAAAAAGCCTGTGGGATCAGTACCATCGTTGGGGCGGCCATTTTGAGAAATCACACCACGTACTTCTGGGTATTTCTCAAACACCTTTCTCATTTTAGTAGATATCTCATTTGCCTGTGAGAAGGCAATACTTTGTGGCATACTTGCCCGTACGTAAACGGAACCTTCATTCAGCTGAGGCAGAAACTCTGTACCCAACCGAGTGCCTACCAGTAAACTCACTACTAGTATTGAAACAGCTATTATTACACTTTGCTTCGGTTTGGCTAATGACCAATGGAGGGTGGGCTTATAAATTTTTTCAAGCCCTGTTACCAATTTGTTCTCTCGCTCGCGTACATCTTTATTTAACAACAACTTACATAGCAAGGGCACCAGTGTTAGCGTAAAAATGAGTGCCCCCAATAGCGCAAAGCTCATGGTATATGCTAGTGGCGAAAACATTTTACCTTCAACCTTTTGAAAAGCAAAAATGGGAATGAGTGCCGTAATAATAATCAGTTTGGAGAACAGTATTGGCTTACCCATTTCTACTGAAACCTCTTTAATCATTGCATACTTGGGAGCTTTCTTAAACTTTGCAAAGCCCATCTCATGTTGTTTGTGTGCGAGATAGACGAATACACCTTCCACCATTACCACGGCACCATCTACAATAATGCCAAAGTCGATTGCACCAATAGACAGAAGGTTAGCTGACATACCTTTTATCTTCATACAAATGAAGGCAAAGAGCAATGCTAAAGGAATAATGATGGCCACAATTACTGTAGTACGCCAGTCTAGCAAGAAGATAGCCAGGATTAGTGTTACCAGCAACATACCCACCACCAGATTCTCCATTACGGTGTGCATGGTGAGATCTACCAGGTTAGTTCTGTCATAAAAAACCTTGATCTTAATACCATCCGGCAATACACGGTTATTCAAATCATCGATGGTTTCATTAAGGAGTTTTAATACTTCGCTTGGATTTTCACCCTTACGCAATAACACAATCCCTTCTACTACATCCTCATCTGTTCCTCGTCCAACTTTACCCATGCGTGGCCTAAAGGATTCTACTACGGTTGCAACATCCTTAATCTTGATCGGTGTACCATTTACATTGCGGATAATGATTGATTCTATATCTTTGGCATTCGCTACTAAACCCAGACCCCTAACTAGGTAAGTTTGAGAGCCCTCCTCAATTACATCTCCACCAACATTACTGTTATTGGATTCAAGTGCATCGAAAACATCTTTAGGACCAAAGTTGTAAGACGAGAGCAGGTTAGGGTTAAGCGTTACCTCTAATGTTTTTACCTCGCCCCCAAAGCTGATAACATCGGCTATTCCGGGTACTGCCTTTAAGCGTTTATCAATTATCCAATCCTGTACCTCCTTTAACTGCCTGACTGTTTTTCCTGTGGCCTCCAAAGTATATCGATAAATTTCACCCGTTGGACCAGAGGGAGGTTGAATTTCTGCAACAGCTCCTTCAGGAAAGTTGACGTTTTCAATTTGGTTATAGGCAACCTGACGTGCATAGAAATCGTCTACATCATCATCAAAAAATACTGTAACCACAGATAAACCAAAAAGTGAAATAGAACGAAGACTTGTTTTCTTCGGCACTACATTCATTTCGGTTTCGATTGGAATCGTTACAAATTTTTCGAGTTCTTCAGCACTACGACCAGGCCATTGTGTAATAATAACTACGCGCGTATTGATTACATCAGGAAAGGCCTCAATCGGTGTTAACAAAAAACTCCGTATACCTGCTGCTATAATTACAACAGTACCTAAAAACACCAGCGCCTTATTCTTCAGCGAAAAGCTTATGATTGCTTTTATAAGATTATTCATACAATTAAATGAATGGCTGATTAATTTTTCTGATTAAAAGCTGTAAGCGCAAACAGGGAGCCCTTTACAACTATTTTATCACCTTCCGCCAAACCTTCAGTAACCTCTGCATAGTCATTGAATTTTCGTCCGACATTTACCAATACCTTTTCAAAAGCACCGGCTGAAATCTCTTTCATTACATAGTGACGATTGTTTTCAAGCACAATAGCACCTTGTGGTATAGCTAAAACTTTTTCGGTAGTTTTAGAAGTAATCAATACGGTGGCGAACATTTCAGGTTTTAATAAACCATTTTCATTACTCAATTCTGTTCTTACGCGAATTACTCTTGACGCAGGATCAAGCATCGTACCGATTTTAGTAATCGTTCCTCTGAATTGTTTGTCCGGATATGCAATGGTGGTTACCGTTACATAATCGCCCTCGCTCACTTTTGCTAAATCACTTTCGTGTACGTTCGCCCATATCCAAACTGTTTTTAAATCAGAGATTGTAAAAATGTTTGTGCCATTGTCGGTTCGGATTTGGGTTCCGGCATTTACATTTCTTTCCACAATGTAACCTGAGCGTGGTGCTAATACCCTAAAGGTTGCATCAAGGCGCTCAGAAGAACCTCCGTACAATTCCAGAATTTGTTTTTTCTCATTGAACTCAGAATTGGCGTTGGTAAATTCTTTTTTAGCTTCTGCGAAATCTTTTTCTGACATCATGCCACTATTGTAGAGTTCTTGTGCCCTCGACATATTTTTATCTGCTACCTCAAGATCTGCCTTCGCTACATTATAGTCGCGTTGAAAAACACTTATATCAGTACTTAAAATTGTTGCCAGTAATTGTCCTTTTTTCACATAATCCCCCAAAGAGACATTTACTTCCTCCACGCTACCGCTTACGATAGGGTAAATACGAACAACATTATCTTCGTCAAAGCTAACCTCTCCCACTGCTGTGAAAGATTCCGCCATTGGTACGTTGTCTACTTCCTCCAACTGCATTTCTTTCATTTGCTCAGCTGTGAGTATTAACTGATTTTTTACATTAGCTGATTCAACAGTTGTTACTTCCTTTTTCTTTGAGCAGCCCGCTAATAGGATCATCAGGCTTATTGCTAAATGTATGTTCTTCATAATATTTTTAGTATTCAATAAGGTTAGTACCCACTACAAAATTCAGTTCGTTTACATTATTCAAAAACTGTTGTCTCAGTTCAATCAATTGAATATTAGTCAAAACAAAAATTCTTTGCTGATCAATAAATTCAAGCAAACTGATGTTTCGCTTTTGAAAATTTTCATTTGTGCTTTTGTTCAAAGCTTTTAGCTGATCAATAAATTCCAACTTGTAGTTCGCCAGTCCGGTATTTGAGCTTTTATATCTGTTATATGCCGCACTGACTTCATTTCTGATTTCGATCTCCACTTGAAGTGCATTTAAATTCGCTTTCTTCACACCAAACTCAGCCGCCTTAATATCACCCTGGTTTCTATCAAAAAGCGGAACAGAAAATTCCACATTGAATCCCTGGTAAGGTCGAACATAGTTACTTCCTCTATCACGGGGTTGATAGGCTAACTTAACATCCGGTACCGCCAACGACCGCTGCAGCCGGAGGTTTCTGCTTTGATAATCCTGCTCAAGTTTTTTAATTAATACATCTGGTCTTGTTGAAATAGCCTGATCTGTTAATACCTGAAGATCGAATTCTTCTGCAATCATTGGTAGTTTCTGTTCGACTATAAATGTTGTGTCAGCTGAATAGCGTAACAACACCCTTAATTCCGATAAGACCTTCTCCTTTTCATTAAAATTTTGAAGCGCTTCTGTTTTTACTGCCACATATTCTGATTCCAGACGCAAAGCTTCGGTAAGTGAGATAGACCCCACTTCTAACTGCTTACGTGTAGCAGCCATCAGTTTATCGTAGTTAGTAATTACTTGTTGATAAAGGAACTGTTTTTCCTGCAGAGCCGATAGATCGCTATAAGTATTGGCCATCTCAAATAAGAGGCTCCTCAATACATCTTCTAACTGCTTTTCTGCAACTTCAGCATTTATTTTTGCGAGCTTAACAGTGTTTGTGTGCCTACCAGCTATTGAAAAGGTCTGCTCTAATTGAAGAAGATGTTGATTTCGAAAATGGAAATATTCGTTTGTCTCATTTGAATATAAATCGCCATTAAAAACGAAGTAGGGATTATTCCAAACTTTAGCTTGTATAATACCCGCTCGTGCAATGTCCACATCATAGTAGGCGGCAAGCAAGCTTAAGTTGAGATTCATAAGCCTGCTCTTGGCATCAGTGAAAGTAACTATAGTATCTTTCGACTGTGCATATAGGAGATTTGACCAAAATAATATTGGCAAAAAGTATATGTACTTTTTCATTTGATAAATAAATAATAGATGACAGCGTCAGGTGGCGAAGTGCCAATGACTGCGAATAGAAAAGATTAAAAAATTAAGCTGTTATCAAATGATCAGCGACCGATAGACGAGAAAGAGTTCTGGTGCCGGTTTTTTACAGATGGCGTGTTGCCTGAATGAATAAAATTGAACTGAACTAAGAAGGCCTTCAACTTCGGGACTAATGGTGATGAAATCTGCATCGAGTACGAAGAAGTTTTCGTTGGAAAGAGAAATGTTAGAGGAGCCTCTGTACTCTTGCGTATTATCTTGTGCTGACTGATCAAAGTGAATATCTTCTGATATTTCACTAAGATCTTGGTTTTTTTCAGCATAAGCCTCAAAGAAAAGTGCGCTATAGTAACCAATGGCCGAGGCCACCAGAACTATTAGCAGATTAAAGGCTATGAGACGCTTTCTTTTCACAAAACAAAAGTAATCACTTTTTTACGTCTCTATCCAAAACTGAGTGAAGATTTTCTGTATTTAAAATTACAACGTTTGTTTTAGGGTAAAAAAGCATCTTATCAGACATCAAGATCCCCTCTAAGGTCTTGTCTTATCGATTTTACAACGCATCCTCTACTAAAAAATATCTCTAAACCCCTTCGGATGATTCCTAAACTTTTACAGCCTTCGATTGCCATGCGAAGGCTAAGAAACATTATGGTCAATCGAACACACTTTTATTAAGTTCCTCTACACGTGCTTCAATCAGAAATTCAAGGGCTTCTTTCTCACTTTCAAATGCCCTGAAATCGGTGCCCATAAAAAAATTAAATGCTTTCAGAATTATCTTCTTTGGTTCGTTCAAACCGATAAGTGCATTCTTCTTCAGGAATGGCTTCACTTCGTTGGTTTCATTTTCAAAAAAACGAACAAAGCGTGGCGTGATATACATATTAGTGTAGCGTGAAATCACCAGCTTAAGAGTACCCTCAGCTTTAACAGCCGCTTTCGCCATGGCTGCCAGCGCCAGCATTTCATCTTCTTTGCAGCCTGCATAGTCAACCACAATGATAGATTTACCCTGAAGTACTATGCTTTTGATTCTACTCATGTTATCAATACTAAAAACCGGGGGCTTACTTGTACCTAGTTGAGAACAATCTTACTCATTCATCTTAACCAATAGACTATCCGTTATTTAAAGGAGACATTAATGACGACAATTTCCTTTAAAAAACAAAAGGATGCAGCTATAAGCTGCATCCTTTAATATTATAAAACAATAAGCTTAGCTCTTGCTGTAACGCTTACGTTCGTTTTCTGTTAAATAGATTTTACGAATACGGATTGATTTAGGCGTTACCTCTACGTATTCGTCACCTTGAATATATTCCAATGCTTCTTCCAATGTGTGTTTCAACGGAGGAGCGATTTTCATCTTCTCATCTGAACCAGAAGCACGCATGTTGGTAAGCTTCTTCGTCTTGGTTACGTTAATTACCAAGTCACCTGCGCGGCTGTGTTCACCGATTACCTGACCTTCGTATACTTCTTCACCATCATTGATAAAGAATTTACCACGGTCTTGTAAGTTGTGCAAGCTGTAAGCGATGGCTTCACCTTGTTCCATTACAATCAATGAACCATTGATACGACCAGGGATTTCACCTTTGTAAGGCTGGTATTCTTTAAAGCGGTGTGTTACGATGGCTTCACCAGCTGTTACGTTTAGCAAATAATTTCTCAGGCCCATGATACCACGTGAAGGAATCAAAAACTTCAGAATCATACGCTCGCCTTTAGGTTCCATGTTTAACATTTCACCTTTACGCTGTGATACTGTTTCAATGGCTTTACCTGCTACTGTTTCTGGTAAGTCGATAGTTAATTCTTCTACTGGCTCACACTTCATTCCATCAATTTCACGGAAGATAACTTGTGGCTGACCGATCTGCAATTCGTAACCCTCTCTGCGCATGGTTTCGATCAATACAGACAAGTGTAGTACACCACGTCCGAATACCATGAAACTATCTGCAGAACCTGTATCGCCTAAACGAAGCGCGAGGTTTTTCTCTAATTCTTTTTCCAGGCGTTCACGAATGTGGCGTGAAGTAACAAACTTACCTTCTTTGGCATAGAAAGGTGAGTTGTTGATGGTGAAGAGCATACTCATGGTAGGCTCATCGATAGAAATGGCTTTTAATGCTTCAGGCTTTTCAACATCGGCAACTGTATCACCTATTTCAAATCCCTCTATACCAACTAATGCACATATTTCACCGGCAGATACCTGCTCTACTTTTTCTTTTCCAAAACCTTCGAATACGTAAACTTCTTTTACACGGGTCTTTACAATTTTACCATCGCGTTTTACCAAAGCAATCGGTTGACCAGCCTTAATGGTACCGCGTTGTACGCGGCCAATGGCTACACGACCAATATAGGCCGAGTACTCAAGTGAAGTAATCATTAATTGCGTTGCGCCTTCATCAACTTTAGGTGCCGGAATGTGTTCTATAACACCTTCGATAAGGGGAGAAATATCTTCGGTTGGTTTTCTCCAGTCTGTGCTCATCCAACCATTTTTGGCTGAACCGTAGAAAGTAGGGAAGTTTAATTGGTCTTCAGTTGCATCCAGGGAGAACATGAGTTCAAAAACCTGCTCATGCACTTCATCAGGTGTACAGTTTTTCTTGTCCACCTTGTTAATTACTACGATAGGTTTTAAACCCATCTGTAATGCCTTTTGTAATACGAAACGTGTTTGAGGCATAGGGCCTTCGAAAGCATCTACCAATAGTAAACAACCATCGGCCATGTTCAATACACGTTCCACTTCACCACCAAAGTCAGAGTGACCTGGTGTATCAATTACGTTGATTTTATAATCTTTATAGCGAACAGAAACGTTTTTCGCCAAAATTGTAATACCGCGCTCGCGTTCCAGGTCATTGCTGTCCATGATTAGCTCGCCAGGGGTCTCGTGGTCTTTAAAAAGTTTACCGGCCATGAGAAGTTTGTCAACAAGGGTAGTTTTACCGTGGTCAACGTGTGCGATAATCGCAATGTTCCTGATTTTATTTACTTCCATATTGTTTGCTTCCGCCCCTGTTTGGACGGTCTTTGCTTGAATTTAAGGCCGCAAAGATAGCTGAAAGTTATGGATTTGCCTGAGCGATTTTGAAAATCTAATGAAACGATAAAATCAAAACGGGTATCCGAATAAAATTTGTCTGGATAAGCCTATGCCTTGTTTAAGTACTCTAAATGGTTAAAAACCATGCGAATCTCCCCGTAAGTATAGTCATCACCCAATTTTTCCTTGATGAGCGTTAAGGTTGGCGCTTCGGTTTCTTTAAATGCCTGTTGAATTACAGCGAGTTTTTCTGCGCTTACCAGCCGATCGATGGCTATGGTTCCTGATTTTACATATTGGGCAATATGCCCTTGAATGGTGGATAGCACTAAGCCTCTTGATTCGGCAATTTCTTCCAACGACATGCCTTTGTCGAATAATATGCGTGATTCAATGGCACTACCACCTTTCGCTAGGGGTTTTAAGGGTGCAACTGTTTTGAAATAGCCGGGCTTGCCATCAAACATAATTTCATCTTCTAAAAAGATATTGCACAAGCGTTGGGCATGCGAACGGACAATCAAGAGAAGTTGCTGCACTTCCTGCACTTTCTGCTTCACTTTTTTCTTCGCCCTGAAACTCTCTTCATGTGCCAACAGCGGAAGGTAGAAATCGTTGTGGAGTAATTCGTAAAAATGTTCAATTGATTTTCTTAAGCCTTGTTCAAAAACCTGCTCTGCCTCCACACTTGACACATCCTCGCTCTTACGCTCCAACCAGGATCTTGTTTTTAATGCAAGTTCATCCAGACTGATCGCCTTTGCCATTAACTTTCCACTTAAGTGGATCGCATTCATGTCTGGCGATTTCTGCTCACCGACTGCGGCAGCCCATTCTGAAATGGCGTCTTTAATTTTTGAAAAGGTGAAGGAGCGTGCAATCTGTAATTTCGTATGAATAGCCTTTTCTGTTTCCAGCAATTCATTGAGCTCGGTGACTGTTTTTAAATTATTGGAATAGCGAATCACCTGCGGATCGGTCATGATCTGCTTCGATGCAATGGGTGTTTGCAGGATTAAACCTTCGAGTGATGTACAACGGCTTAAAGCCACATACACCTGGCCGGGCGCAAATGAGCTACCTGCGTCAATCATGGCTTTTTCAAAAGTTAAGCCTTGACTTTTGTGTATGGTAATGGCCCAGGCTAAGCGTATAGGGTATTGCGTAAAGGTACCCAACTCCTCTTCATCTATTTCATCAGCTTCCGCTTGATATTTATAACGAATGTTGCGCCACGTTTCTCTGGTCAGGTCAAAAGTAAATCCATCGTCAAACTGCACTTCTACAGCATCTTCATCAACAAAAGTGACAGTAGCCATTTTACCGTTGTAGTACCTGCGCTCTTCCCCCGAATCATTTTTAATGAACATGATCCGCGCACCTTTTTTCAAAACCAATATCTCATCCGTTGGATAGCTTCTGTCAGCAAATTCTCCGGTTATGATTGCCTTAAAGCGATAGGCCTGTCCCGTAAGCGTGCTTAATTCATACTCGTTAATGCTATCTGCTTTTTGGTTGTGTGTTGTTAGTGTAATGGCACCTTCAATTTTCTGGTTCTGCAAACGGGAGTCCAATAAGTTTAGATCATCATGGGTCACTTTACCCTGCCTGATATTATTGAGCAAGTCTATAAAGGTTTGCTCATTCTGGCGGTAGATTTTTGTTAACTCGATGTTGAGAGGTTTTGCCTCCTCCATTACCTTAGCATGAAAGAAGAATGGGCTTTCGTAATGCTCCTGCAGGATGGCCCATTCATCGGGCTTGGCAACAGGCGAGAGCTGATACAAATCGCCAATGAATAATAATTGTACCCCACCAAAGGGTTGTTGGCTTCTTCGTACTACTTTCAGAATGGTATCAACTGCATCCAGCATATCGCAACGCACCATGCTGATCTCATCGATGATCAGCAGCTCCAGCTCTTGCAACACATCTCTTTTTGTTTTGCTCAGGTGAAGGTTTTTGAAGAGACTGTTTCTATTGGTAATCTGAACCGAAGTGTTGGCCGTATGATAGCCCGGCAGGTAAACACCGAAAGGTAATTGAAACAATGAGTGGAGCGTCATGCCACCGGCATTGATGGCAGCAACACCTGTTGGCGCAGCAATGGCTAAATTCTTTTTAGTGGTAGCTGCAATGTGACGAAGAAAGGTAGTTTTACCAGTACCTGCCTTACCTGTTAAAAAAACAGAGCGTGAAGTGTGCTGAATAAAATCTGCTGCCAGTGCAAATAAAGTATTACTTGAATCGCGCATAACGAGTTAACTAATATTATGAAACGATCCCTTCAAATAAATATAATGCGCCTTTATATTACACATTAAACCTCAAAAAAGTACCCATGGGTAAGTCGCGGTTGTTCTTCGATTTTAAAAAGAACTCCCCAAACGCTGGCGTTACCTGAAAATGCGATTTAACCACATTTACACTCACCAAAGATGATAGGCCAACTGCATAGGTGCTCAAAATAAAGAAGGCGTTTTTCTTTTCAAGCAATTCACTCGCCTGTTGCACCAACTCATCTAACTTCTCTTGCAAGGTCCACTTTTCTCCATCGGGTCCGCGTCCGTAAGGGGGCGGATCCATGATGATGCCATCATATTTATTGCCACGTTTCACTTCTCTTTTTACAAACTTGAGTGCATCTTCATACACCCAACGAATGTCGGCAAGATCGTTTAATTGCATATTTTGATTAGCCCAATTTATACCAGGTCTTGAGGCATCTACGTGGGTAACATCTGCACCGGCAGCTTTTGCAATTACACTGGCTGCACCTGTATAAGCAAAGAGGTTTAATATGCGAGGTTTCGATATATTCCAGGTTTTAATCGTATTATAGATAAAGTTCCAGTTTTCGCCTTGTTCCGGAAAAATGCCCACATGCCCAAAGCTTGTTAGTGCCAGGCGAAGCGTGATACTTTTATCAGGTAAGGGATAGACAACATTCCAACTCTCCGGCATATCCTTGCCACGTTGCCAGCCGCCTTTCACGTCATCGCTAAAACGGAATTTATCCTTTTGTTCGCGATCAAAACGAGCATGTGCCAATTTATGCCACTCATCATCACTCAATACTTTTTTCCAAATGGCCTGTGGTTCCGGGCGGATAAGTGTGTATTTGCCGAAACGCTCCAACTTTTCTCCTTCTCCGGAATCAATCAGTTGGTAATCTTGCCAGGAAGCGGGGTGTAGTAAATTCAAGATTTCAGATTTTAAAGTTCAAAATTAGGAAATACCTCGATTCTTTGATTTTAAATTTTGAATGCTGAATATTGAATTAAATTATGCATTTCCGAATTACCAGTACTCAAAACCCTAAAGTCAAAAGCCTGCTTGCCCTGGAAAAACCACGTGAGCGAAGAAAGCAGCAGCTTTTTATCATCGAGGGCAGAAAGGAAATCAGTATGGCGATAGAAGCTGGTTATAAAATTGGCAACTTGTTTTTTTGTGATGAGATTGTTGATGCCGCTGATATTCCTGCTCAGCTAAAGGATGAAAAATTACTCATCCCTGTTTCGAAAGAAGTGTTTGATAAAATTGCTGTACGCGAAGGTACTGGTGGTATGATTGCCGTAGCTGAAATGCGTTTGCACGCACTTGACCAGGTTCAACTCAGTAAAAATCCCTTGATCCTTATTTTAGAAGGTGTTGAAAAACCGGGTAACCTGGGGGCTATTCTACGCACTGCTGATGCTGCCAATGTTGATGCCGTTATCATTTGCGATACCCAAACAGATTTTTATAATCCCAACGTGATCCGTTCCAGTTTAGGTTGTGTGTTTACCAAGCAAGTGGCTGCGTCCACTTCTGAAGAAACCATAGCATGGCTTAGAAAAAATAACATCGATATCTACTGCACTTATCTCCAGGCTTCTCAGCCTTATCATACCATCGATTACCAAAAACCCTCCGCTATTGTGATGGGCACTGAAGCCACCGGACTTACCGATGTATGGGTAAAGCAAGCCAATGCCAACATTATCATTCCTATGCTGGGCAAGATTGACTCCATGAATGTGTCTACAGCCGCAGCGGTGGTGGTGTTTGAGGCAAGAAGACAAAGAGGATTTTGATTTGTTGATGATTAATGAGTTGATGTGCTGATGATTAATCTTTAAATCATCCAATCTTCAATTATCCATCAGCACATCAACGAATCAGCACATCAACGAATCAGCACATCACCCAACCGCTTCCCACAATTCAATCTTATTTCCTTCCGGATCGTACACCCAGGCGAATTTGCCATAGGGTTCATTCATTCGCTTCTCATCGATTTTTACGCCTGCTGTTTTCAGCTTTTCAATAAAGCCATCTAAATCCTGCACCCGAAAATTAATCATGAACATTTGTTCTTTACTACCAAAGTAGTCGGTATCTTGTTTGAAAGGAGCAAATACAGTTGGACCCTGTTCAGTTATCCACATCTCATTACTTTGTGAGTCGTTAATGCCAAAGTGTATACGATACCATTCACTTAAAGCTTTATGATCTTTAGCACGGAAAAATAATCCGCCAATACCGAGCACATGTTTTGTAGTTTCCATTGGTGATTTATTATTTGTATTAATCTCTATTATTAAAACTAGTTTCAAAAAGGTAGATATCTGACAAAAGGAAGCATCCGTCAGACCGCTGAAAGCGGAAGTAAACAGCGGTCAGACGGATTTTATATAAGATGCGGATTAGCAATTTATTATTTGCCAGGAGCAGATGCTGCCAGCCATTTCGTAATAATTTCTTTTAACTGAATTTCTTTTGCCTTAATCTCTTTCATGTCTTTAAAGCTGATTACGGCACGATCATTCCCCTTCCATACCAGCATACCTGAATCATCTTTTATCAGTTTTTCTTTAGGTTGCTTTTGCACTTTAGCTCCACGATGTAAAATCAGTTGAAGATGTGGTGGCGGATGAATGCGAAGGGTAATTTTGTCAATGCCCTGATGATAAAAATTAGGTCCATTCCATTTAATGTTCTCACCAATCGTTGGATCAGTTTTTAGTATCAGTGTCCTCAAAGCTTCTATTTCTTTTATCAGTGGATGCTTCAAAGTTTTAAGGAAAGTTGTTACTTCATTTTCCATACTATCTTTTTACCTCGCTTTCATAATATGCAATCCATTGCTTTGGTGTTACTTTCGAAACCAGCTCTCCGAGCAAATCCACAGGAATATCTTCCGGTTTTTTAAAACGTATACAACACTTACCCATATCTAATTTCTTTGCAGATACTTCTTTCCATTGATCCCTAAACCAATCCAGCAACTCCCCTTCATACAAGCCCATGTGGTAGAAGGAAATGTAATTTTTCTGAGAAGCGATGTTAATGAATGGCAAGGGCAGTGCAGGATCGCAATGATAACCGGATGGATACATTTTATGGGGTACCACATAGCCGATCATGCCGTAGCTCATCACTTCCTCAAAACCTTTTGGTATATTTTTCCTGATTTGCTTTCGTAAGGCTTCAATAGCTTTTCGCCTGTTATCAGGAAGACTGGCGATGTATTCATCAACAGTAGCAGCTTTTGATTGCATGGTTAATAAATTATGCGGGTAGCACTTCTTTTTTTCTTAGTAAGCCTGCACTCAGTAAAGTAATAATTAACCCTACCGGAAAAATTTCCATTAAGGTCATGCTAAAGCGCATCAAAGGGTTTTTATACATCGTAGCCATGCTGTCCAGACTTGTTTTCATTTCGGCTATAGCGGCTTCGCTGGCGCCTTCCTGAGCCAGCTTATCCATCTGCGCTTTTGTGTACCATGCTACAAAATCAGAACCTGCTGTGTTAAAATAGATTTCCCAGGTGGTGGCATACATAAAGGAGGCTATCACGGCTATCAGTATACCGATCTGAAAAGCCTTACCGAAAGTAATAACGCCATTTTGATGGCGATCGCGATAGGTTTTAACAGCCACAAAAATGAGGGACAAGGAAATGATCATGGTGCTGAAACCGATCAGCATGCCATAATCCAGCGTGGTGCCATTGGCTCTGAAAATGTACTGGGTTATTAACAGCATGAGCGAAACCAGTGCACCTGCAATGAGTCCGTTGATTATAATTATCTTCTTCATAAATTTTGTTTTATGCCTCAAACAAAGCGACAAAGGCTGTTTTATCCTTCACCCGAAAGGGTGATTGTCTATAAACTTACAGAAATCACCTGAAAGTTGGAGGTAGGCAATTCAAAATTTCAGATTCCAGATTTCAGATTTTAGACATTAGACTTTAGACTTTAGATTTTAGATTTTAGATTTGGAATTGTGAGTAGGCTTACGCCACAAGAAACATCTCGAATTTAAATTTTACCAAAGAAAACGCTGGCGGCTCATCCGCTCAACCAATTTGAAATTTGAAATTTTGAATTATTTGATCAGGCTTAAGGCTTTCGCCTTTTGTATGGCCTGGGTTCTTCGATTGACCTCTAGCTTCAGGAATAAATTGGAAGAATGCGTTTTAATGGTATTCAGCGATACAAATAGTTTATCGGCTATTTCCTGATTAGAGAAACCCTGCGCCATCAAAGTTAGTACCTCTAACTCTCTTTTGCTGATGCCCAGTCGGTTCAGTTCTGTTTCGTTAAAGGTGAAGTCACTCTGGATAATCACCTTGGTTTTGGTGCGGGTAAGTTTTAGCCCCGTCCAGATACCCACTGCGGTAAAAATTACAGCCACCACTCCCAGGTAAAACTCAATGGTTAAGTCCTTGACCATAAAACTAAACTGCAGCCATTGCAACAGAAAAAGCAGAATGGCCAAGGCCAGGCTGTAGAGAAGAATGGTGCGTTTCATTGGGTGTTAAAATTACGAGAGCCTTAGAAGGAAGCAAATCGGAGGAATAGAAAGTTTGCTGACTAAGTGGTTGTTAACACCTCTCGGCAACTGACTTGCTGAGTTTTAGCTGTTTAACAACTACTTGGGATTCACCTTCAAAATTTTGGCGATTTCATAAAGGCGCGGAAGCGTAGGTTGGCGATTATTATTAACATACCGGGTAATCGTTTGAAAATCCATATCCAATTGTTCTGCCAGCCAGGTTTGTGATTTACCCCGATCTTCCAATACCTCCCTAAGGCGATTGTATACAATTTTCTCTTTACGTTTAGCCAAATCGGATATATATCCAAATTGGAAGTACAGCCATCTTTATAGCATGGGTATATTGCATTTATAAAACAACCTTATTACTAATAGCATCATTATGAATACTGAATATCCATTGGTGCGGTTTCCCGGAAAAACCGAGCAAATAATTGCGCTTTTGCGAGAAGAATTAAAGGCGAATTACTTTTTTAACAAACTTACTAAAGTCGGACTGAGTGATTGTTCTCATCAACCTTATTTAGGTTCAATTATACTTGAACTCATGGGATTCAGAGATTGCTCTGACGAGCTCTTGAATTTTTATGCTCATCGTTTAGATCACTATACTTCAAAACTAAAGCCTGACAAAGGAAACAGACAACTCGCAAAAAAAGCGTTACATTTTTATGGTGACTTGCGGCAAAAGAAAAAAGGTAAGAACAACTGAACTGTTAGAGATGAGAATATGCTCTACCATGGATTTTGTCTTTAGTCGTTGTTCTCATCTACTAACTGATTCATTTTAGCAGGAGCTCCTTCCGCTCGGTGTCGAATCCTTAATCGTCTTTATTGAGTTCATAAATTCTGTAAGATGCATGGCTGCACACTTCCAAAGCGCCTATCTATTTAACTTTTCACCTATTTTTGCGCCAATTTTGTTTTAAGCAATACATATGGCCTCTGGTATTTTTTCAATTTTAGATGATGTCGCTGCTTTAATGGATGATGTTGCTGTTGCGAGTAAAATTGCTACGCGCAAAACGGCTGGCATATTAGGTGATGATCTGGCTGTTAACGCAGAAAAAGCTACAGGCTTTCTGGCTACCAGAGAGTTGCCCGTACTTTGGGCAATTACCAAAGGATCATTTATTAACAAGCTCATCATTGTTCCCATTGCCTTGCTCCTGACGGCATTCTTTCCTGTAGTCATAAAAATCATTTTGGTATTAGGCGGGCTCTACCTGGCGTATGAGGGGGCCGAAAAGATTATAGAATTTCTTTTTCACCGTCCGAAAAAAGGCCAGCAGGTATTTGAGCAGGCAAAAGATGACAATCGTGACGGAGAGAAAACTAAAGTAAAATCTGCCATCACCACCGACTTCATTCTCTCCATAGAAATAGTGATCATCGCGCTGGGCACAGTCATCGAGGAAAAACTTGTCATTCAAATTCTCACGGTTTCTGTAGTGGCTATGCTTGCCACCGCTGGCGTCTATGGTTTGGTTGCACTGATCATCAGGATGGACGACATTGGCTTCAGGTTCATTAAGCGGTCAGAAGGGAAGGGCGTGTTGCTCATGTCAGGCAATGTGCTCGTGAAGTCGCTGCCCTGGGTTATCAAATCATTTAACGTGATAGGCACCATAGCGCTACTGCTCGTTTCCGGTGGAATCTTCATTCACAACTTCACTTATTTACATCACAGTTTTCCACAAGTGCCTTTGATACTAAAAGAATTTATCATAGGTCTGGTAGCAGGACTTATTGTGGTTAGCATTGTTAGTGGTGTAAAGAAAATATTTGGGAGGAAGTAAGCGTTTGTCCTTGCTTAGTATTCCCAATATATTAAGAGTAATCCAATTACCTCAGCGTCCACTACTTTGCTTTTGCCAATGCTAGAGAGACACTGAGGGGAAAACACTAGCATTGTCAATTGTCAATTTCCTCATTAGCCTGTGGTCGGTGTTCTCACCGACCAACTGATCTCTTTTACAAGTGTTCCTCGTAGTGAGTGATAAACCCCCAATCGTCTTTATTAAGCTCATAAAATTTGCACGAGGAGTATTTATAATCTTCTGGCAAATTAATCAAACCGGCCTTCACAGGATTATAGTGCATGTAGTCAATTTTTTGTGAGGCTACTTTCCGACTGTACATGGTAGCCTTATAAGGCCGCCTCTCCCAAAAGTGATAGATGCGATCGTGTTGGGTGCTGCGGTATTGTTCTAGTTCCATTGGTGCAGATTTTAAAAGTTTAAACTTAATCTGCTGAGCGGTGAACTTGAGAAAAATCTGTTCGGTGCTTTTGCTAACCCATGCATCTTGTCTGCGCCACATGAGGTGTATGTGATTTGGCATGATGACAAAACCGTAAAGCCATATACGGTTATCATTCACCATGAACTTAAGGCTTTCAATCAAGATATCTTTCCGCTCATCAGATAATAAAAGTGGCTGCCAGTTGAGACAGGTGGCGGTGAAGAACTCTATTCCATGAAGCATATACTAAGCTACAGAAAAAATAGTACGACAATGTGGTGTTAAGAGCGGTCAGTAAAAACACTGATTGTAGGTTAAGCTTTTAACCTTAAGTTTTGAACTTGTCATGATAAACATTGAGCCAGTAACCTCTCCTAAGGGAGTGGTCGGTGAAAACACCGACCACAGGAAAAACGGCATTCTTTCCTGTAGTCATAAAAATCATTTTGGTATTAGGCGGGCTCTACCTGGCGTATGAGGGAGCCGAGAAAATTGTAGAATTTCTCTTTCATCGCCCGAAAAAAGGTCATCGGGTATCTGAGCATGCAAAAGATGACAATCGAGATGTAGAGAAAACTAAAGTAAAATCTGCCATCAACACCGACGTCATTCTCTCTGTGGAAATTGTGATCGTGGCGCTGGGCACAGTCATCGAGGAAAAATTTGTCATTCAAATTCTCACGGTTTCTGTAGTGGCTATGCTTGCCACCGCTGGCGTCTATGGTTTGGTTGCACTGATCATCAGGATGGACGACATCGGCTTCAGGCTCATCAAGCGATCGCAAGGCAAAGGTGCATGGTTTGCGTTGGGTAATGTGTTGGTGAAGTCGCTTCCGTGGGTTATCAAGTCTTTTGCCATTATAGGCACCATAGCGCTACTGCTCGTTTCCGGTGGAATCTTCATTCACAACTTCACTTATTTACATCACAGTTTTCCACAAGTGCCATTGATACTAAAAGAATTCATGATAGGTCTTGTAGCAGGACTTATTGTGGTTGGCATTGTTAGTGGTGTAAAGAAAATATTTGGATGGAAGTGATTGTTTGTCTTTACTTAGTATTCCCAACGTATAAAGGGTAATCGAATTACCTCAGTGTCCTCTGCTTTGCTTTTGCCAATGCTAGAGAGACACTGAGGAGTGAAAGCTTAAGAAAAATAGTACGACAATGTGGTGTTTAGAGCGATCAGTAAAAACCTTGATCTAAGGTTAAGCTTTTAACCTTGAGTTTTAAACTTATCATGATAAACATTGAGCCAGTAACCTCTCCTAAGGGAGTGGTCGGTGAAAACACCGACCACAGGAAAAAATCCTCAAGAGTTTAGCCCAAGCGAGACGCTTGCGCTTGACTGGGGGAAGGTTTTTAATTAGAATTTAATTTACCCCTCATAAAAACGTTCAACGCAATATTTGCTATAACCACGGTGCTGTGCGTTCTTTTTCCATCATTCCTCTCTAAATCAAACGGAGTAAGTACCGTATCATTTTTATTATCTCCCAAATTACCCATCAAAATAATTTTAGAATTGAAAAGAGAGCAATCATCATTTTCTAGAACCTGAATGATATTAAAAAAATTAAATCCTTCAAGCTCTCGATAAAATATGATTGGTATGGGATCTTCACTATGTTTAACAAAAAAACGGGAGCCAATCTCTGGAGAATGTGCAAAAACTAGACTATAAGAAAAACAAGGGTTTATAGTATTTTGATTCTGAATATGAGGTCTAAAACCAACAACCACATCGTTCTCATCAATCAAATATTCTTCCGAACTCGATCCCAAATAATTAATAGTAAAGATTGGATCTGGTAACAGAAATTTATCGTTTTCACTGTCTTCAATTAATACTACCTTCCCAGAATTAGCAATTGAAGATGATAGTGCAGAGTCCTCACTAAAGTTATGCTTAAAAGTCAATGATTCGTTTAATCCAATAATCACAGGATTACAATCATTAATTTTATTAATTAGTTGAGCTACTTGATAACGATTCAAATCTGAGGTGTTTATAAGAACAATGAGGCTGTCTTTGCCTTCTAGTTTTTGAATTAATTCTGATTTTTCTTTATTGCACGCAGTAATAAATACTCCTAAGAGGATTATCAAAATGATGTTTCCTTCTTTCATAGTATTAAAATTAATTATTTCTCTTAATTATATTCCTCAGCGTCCTCTGCATCGCACTCGCCAACGCTAGAGAGACACTAAGGGGGGGGGGGGGGGGGGGGGC
>NZ_JBMRCF010000021.1:0-119876 GCF_057350905.1 Chryseotalea sp.
ATTCTAAATTCTAAATTCTAAATTCTAAATTCTAAATTCTAAATTCTAAATTCTAAATTCTAAATTCTAAATTCTAAATTCTAAATTCTAAATTCTAAATTCTAAATTCTAAATTCTACTATTTTCTCAACTTACCCTTCTTCCTTTTAACCTCCACAGGTTTTTCAGCAGTGCGTTTTCCTGTTACACGCCTGTACACTAGCGTAAAAAAAAGAACTGTAGAAATCATCACTGCCCAATAACCATTGGCAAAACCAAAGCTCATGATCTGGTGTAGGCCCATAATAAAGAAAGCCACCGAAGCGGACAAGAGAATTGCATCAACTAATTTCATAAGCTCTTTTTAATCCTCTTTTACTTCAATTACTCCGGTAACACGCTTGATTTCAAAATCAGAAAGATCCTGATTAGCCTTCATACCTTCTCCATAAATTACGTTTCCCTGCTCGCGAATGGTCACAAACTTATCGGTGAATATTTTTTCATCAGCAGGTGTCCAGAACAACTCCTCTGTGTTTAGTTGCTCATGCTTTATTACATTCTTAACCACTACATCCCCCCTGCCACGCCATTTATTTTCAGCTTTAAAATAAAAGGCATGATTAGCCGTAAGAGTCGATTCAAGATTACCCATTACATCGTAAAACTCCAGATAAAGTCCTTTTGGAAATTCTTTATCATCATTTTTAAACTCATGTACCAAGGGGGTTTTCATTTTCACCTTTACTGAACTGTTCTGGCTATAAAACAATTCCATGTCCTCGATCTCGCGCAAAGGGCCTTCGTAAATAATTGGCTCCTTTACCTCTGTTTTTCCACAGGCTAAGAGTAAGAAAGAAAATAAAAGTATTGTTATTCGTTTCATTGGTGAAAATAAAAAAGCCATCCTGTTGTTGATCCAGGATGGCTCTTATCGTTTATGCGAAATTAATCACGTGTTCTTACTGTAGTATTCTCATTAATCCAGCAATCAACGCGAATGCTTTGTCCTTGAGAATAGTTTTTCAAGAAGATATCTTCTTTAGAGGGGAAGTTTGATTTGGCAGCACCCATTTTTTGTGAAGCACCAGCCTTTGCGTAATAATCGTAAGCGAGTAAGTAAACAGCACGGTCATCTGCCTGGCTATCCATTTTCTTACAATCGTTGAAGCTGTTAATGTATAAGTCTCCAATTTTTTCGTAAGCATCTTTATTAGATGGATCTGCTGCCGCAGCTTGTCTGAACAACTCTCTTGCTTCGCCTTTAGCGCCTTTCTTAGACGCTAACGATCCTTGAAGTATTAAGATTTCTGCCTTTGAAACGTTATCAGTTGCAAGTGTAAGTGCCTCATTGAAATAGAATTCCGCCTTTTCAAAATTGTCCATGGTGAAGTAACGCAGGCCAAGATTTTTTGCAAGACCAAAATCTTTCTGACCATCCGCTGCATTGTGGATAGCTTCTCCTGCTTCTAACCAAAGCGGATCATCAGTACACTTACCTTGTAACATGAATCCGAAGATTTTCTTTGCAAGGTTAATATCAGCAGGGTTCTGCTTGAACTTAGGCGCCAACGTTGATTTTACA
The DNA here is from genome assembly GCF_057350905.1 of Chryseotalea sp. Taxonomy (NCBI): domain Bacteria; kingdom Pseudomonadati; phylum Bacteroidota; class Cytophagia; order Cytophagales; family Chryseotaleaceae; genus Chryseotalea; species Chryseotalea sp. Next base: position 1,565 of record NZ_JBMRCF010000021.1, read on the forward strand.
CGCTCACAGTCAAACTTAACTAAGGTCAATAATATCGCATCTATATCATCTTTAATTTTTTTCAGTTTGTCGATAGGTTTTGCTTCGCTCTGTGCTTTTTTAATTTTTGCATCTACTACAGCGCTTACCATATCATATTTTTCCAAAATCTGATCTTCAGTAAGGGCTTTAAATTTAACAGCCGAAACACGTACCGCCTGCATGTAAGGTAATAGTAAGCCATCCATAATGTTGTTTCCATTTAATTGGAAAGCCTTATCCATTACTGGCAACACCTCTGCTCCCTTTGTACCGTTGATATTGAATTTATAATAAGACAATGCTTTCCGTGCCATTACCGCAGCCTCTTCTCCACAGTTTTGTATACGCATGTCGTACACAATCATAAGTGAATCTACATATTTCTGTTTCTTTATCGGATCCTTCTCTGCATCGGCTAATTCATCAAATATCTCAGCTCCCAAAATGTAGATGCTGGTATTCAATTTTGGAACGTTTGTTAGCAGATACTGATGGGGAGCAATGGCTTGCTTGTAATGCTTATTTTTTACAGCATCACTGTATAGTACATTTTTTTCCTCTTCTGTAGCCTTGTCCGGTCCCCATGTCCAGTCTTTGCATTGTGCAAAGCCGCTCAGGCTACCAGCAGATAGAGTTACTACCAGAATCGCTTTAAGAACATTCATTTTCATCTTCTTTATATTAACTAGTCAAACTTCCTTTTAACAAACCATCTGTCATTGAGCGTGACTCCCAAATAAACTTTAAGATAATTTTCCTTAAGTCCATTTTCCCGAACACTACCTCTTTGACCTGCTTTAAAGGCCAAATCAATGCTTGATTGCCCCGTTGGTAAAGAGAGGCCAAAATTAATGCCAAAATCATTAACCTTCTTACCGTTCGCGAAAAAAGGCGCCTGGCTTATCCCAGCTCGGTAGGTTACACGCTTAAAATAGTTCAAAGCGCTATAATCAGGGGTGAATTCACCTCCTAATGACCAACGCCAGGTTTTGCCCAAATCATCATCCGAAACATTTAAAGAGCGAAAGGTGCTCCAATCCTGATAGTAATAATCGAAACCAAAGGACCATTTTGAGTCTTTTGCGAAAGAAATGCCTCCTCCAAATCCAGAAGGTAGCTCAAGCTTACCGGTACGGGTGGCCAGCACTTCGCTATCTAATGTGTCAAGGGTGCTTCCATTGAGACGGAAATACTCAACGTCTCTTTCAGCACCAATACGCCCATTTAAGTCATAGACGGCACCGAAATTTAGTCTGTAATCACTATTGAAAAGCGAATCAATGCTATAAGAAATTCCTCCTCCAACTAAAAAACCCTTTGAATAGGTGGATTCATCTACTCCTGCTATAAAGGGAACAGGTTGGTTTTCGAGTTGCAATTCGTTTAGGGTGAGGGTGTTTACCGAACCAAAAATATAGCTGGCTTTAACGCCCACAGAAAGACCTTTATAAATTCTGAAACCATTCGACCAATACAACTGTGTGAGTCCACCAGATCCTTGTTCTATAACCGTTGTTGTATCTATTAGTTGATTGTTATTGTCGAAAACCTGCAAATCATACTGAAGGCTATAATCAACATTGGTATAAGGCATTAAGCCAATGGAAGTAGTTATTTTTCTAAAAAGAACCGGAAAAGCGATAGCCAGGTAGTTTAAATTACCTGAACGCAAGCTTTGGTTATTTACACCATCTGTCAGATCGAGTTGCTCCGCTAACATACCAACCTGAAACACGGTTAAGGTGTTATAGACCAACAATGCTGGATTCTGGTTGTTCAGGTGCAGGAATTGCGGTTGGCTAAAGCCTAGACCACCCATCCCTTGATTTGGCGCCAGGGAATTTCCATAGCTTTCGCCAATACCAAAAGTGGAATATGGGCTCTTTGCTGCTTGCCCCAAAACATTACTGCCCGTCAATAAAACCAACGAAAAACAGAAAAAAACACTTCTACTGACTGACATTGTGTAATAAAATGCTGTTTAAACCCTTCAAAACAAGATTTTGGACCGCAAATATGGTCCCTTTCAAGCTGTTTTCAAAAAAATGCGTGTCTCCTCCGCATAATATCACCCTCATTTCAGGATAATGTTGCTTATAACGCTCAATTGTGCCCTCTATTTCAGAGAGCATGCCATTAAAAGCACCACTTTGCATACAGGATTGTGTGCTATTCCCAATCAAGGGGATATCTCCATCAATTGTAACCAAAGGAAGTCGGGCTGTAAATTCATGCATGGCGCGTAATCGCATGTGCAAGCCGGGTGAAATGGCGCCCCCCAGGTATTCAGCCTTTTCATTAATAAAATCGTATGTAATACAGGTTCCGCTATCAATCACCAGACAGGGTTGATCAGGAAACATTTGGTTGGCGCCACAAACACCCGCCAAACGATCAACGCCTAGTGTTTCAGGCGTGGCATATAAGTTTACAATGGGCAAAGGCAATGTATGTGTTAACAAGAGAACATGCGGAATATGCGCAGTGCTGGGTAAAATAGAGTCGTAGGTTTTGCTGACAGAGGCAATAATGGCTGCTTGCGTCTTTACACTGGCAACATATTCATTTAAAGTGGCAAGGTCTGCAAACACTCTTTCTTCCACTAAATTGTGCTGTTTGAAAATACCTACCTTGCTGCTTGTATTCCCAATATCCACCACCAGATTATCCATATCATATGAGCAATATCAAAAGTAAAGATTCTGTTGCCAAGTATAAAGTAATTGGACTTATGTCGGGCACCTCTTTAGATGGTCTGGACATTGCTCTTTGTACTTTTAGTAAGGACGAAACAGGTAAATGGTACTTCTCAATTGAAAAAGCAGAGACCATCCAATATTCAAAGAGTTGGCAAAAATTATTAGCTAGTGCCCATCAGGTGAAAGCGGAAGAGCTTTTGATTTTGAATACAGCGTATGGAAGGCTCTTGGGTGAAGAGGTCGCCAAGTTTATTCAAAAAAATAGCATCAGAGGCGTAGACTTTATTGCTTCACATGGTCACACCATTTTTCATCAGCCCCAAAAAGGATTCACTTTTCAATTAGGTAATGGAAATGCTTTGCATCAGGCCGCTAACCTGCCAACCGTATGGGATTTCAGAACACTGGATGTGGCCTTGGGCGGAGAAGGTGCACCATTGGTACCCATAGGGGATCAGTTACTTTTTGCTGATTTTGATGTATGCCTGAACCTTGGCGGTATTGCCAACCTCTCAACTGAGCTTAAAAACAAGCGCATCGCTTACGATATTTGCTATGCCAACATGGGGCTTAATTATCTGGCTCAAAAAAATAAAAAATCTTTTGATAAAGATGGGGGCATGGCTTCCGATGGTCAGGTACATGCAGGGCTGCTGAAGTCATTAACAAAAGTCTATACTATTTTAAGAAAGACAAGACCATCACTCAGTCGTGAGATTTTTGAAAAGCAAATCAAACCGCTGCTCGACAATGAGAAGATTTCTTTGAAGGACAGACTTCGCACCCTGACAGAAAGCATGGCCACAGAAATAGTTACTGCTATTGGTACAGAGAAAGAAAAAAGTGTTTTAATAACCGGAGGCGGTGCACACAATAGCTTTTTGCTTTACCGATTGGTTGAATTGGGTGGTGATCAACTGCGCATCATTAAACCTGATGATGAAATTGTGAATTTTAAGGAGGCACTTGTTTTTGCTTTTTTAGGCGTATTAAAAGTAAGAGGAGAAGAAAACGTACTGAAGTCTGTAACGAATGCTTTAAAAAATAGCAGCAGTGGTGTAATGACGGGTTTCTGAACAATCACCCATTTTATTATATCATAAAAAAACTTAAAAAACGTTTCGGGTTGTGAGGACACAGCCCGAGGAAAGTGGTGTGATGACAGGTTTTTAATAGCTTTGTGCTTTACTTTTTACTTCATGAAAGATTTACTTCAAAAATTTGAAAACAAAAGACCTGAAATAGTTTTCGAATGGAAAGATCCTGAAACCGAAGCTGTGGGCTGGGTTGTGATTAACTCCTTACGAGGTGGTGCTGCCGGTGGTGGTACACGCATGCGTGCCGGTTTGGATAAACGTGAGGTAGAATCGCTGGCCAAAACCATGGAAGTAAAATTTACGGTATCGGGCCCTCCTATTGGTGGTGCCAAATCAGGTATAAACTTCGATCCAGCAGATCCGCGCAAGCTAGGTGTATTGCAACGTTGGTATGCAGCGGTGATGCCTTTGTTAAAATATTATTACGGCACTGGTGGTGATTTAAATGTTGATGAAATTCATGAAGTAATTCCCATCACAGAAGACTCTGGTATCTGGCATCCACAAGAAGGTGTGTTTACAGGACACTACAAACCGAGTGAAGCACAAAAAGTAAATCGCATCGGACAACTACGTCAGGGTGTTGTTAAAGTTATTGAAGACGATGCTTTCGTACCCGATTTGGGGAAAAAATATACAATTGCCGATATGTGTACTGGCTATGGAGTGGCCGAAGCTGTGAAACATTACTATGAACTTTGGGGTGGCAAGGTGGAAGGCAAACGTGCCGTTGTACAAGGTTGGGGAAATGTTGGCGCAGCCGCAGGATTTTATTTAGCAAAGATGGGCGTAAAGGTTGTTGGCATTATCAGTCGCGAAGGTGGATTGATCAATAAAAATGGTTTTACCCAGGAAGAAATAAATAAACTCGTACTAGACAGACAAGGCAACAGAATTGTTTCTGATAAGCTTCTGCCATTTGACGAGATTAATTCAAAAATCTGGGATGAGGCATTTGAAATTTTTATTCCGGCAGCAGCTTCGCGTTTGGTTACACGCGATCAGATAGACCGCATGATTGCCTCTAAACTAGAAGTAATTTCTTCCGGAGCGAATGTGCCCTTTGCAGATCCGGAAATATTTTTTGGCTCAACCGGTTTACATGCCGATCAGCAAGTATCTGTTATCCCAGACTTTATTGCTAACTGTGGCATGGCGCGTGTCTTTGCTTATTTTATGGAGCGCGAAGTGAGTATGACCGATACGGCCATCTTCAACGATATATCTGCCACGATTAAAAAAGGCTTAGAGAAAACTTATAAAAAGAGCAACGCTAAAACTAACATTGCGCAACATTCATTTGAGATTGCGTTGAGGCAGTTGATTTAGTAGTGAGGGGACATTTTATTTAAGTTTGCGGATCTTGTGTCGGACCTATAAATAGATTACTGAGGAATTCGAGAATTTACAATTGCATGATCAGTTTACAAAATCAGGAAAATAATTTAATAAAGATTTTTCTTGTGCTCTTTTTGCTAAGCTGCCCTGAAGCTTTTGCTCAAAAATATGCTGAAAAATTGCATTTGAAAGCTGGAGAAATTTTTCAACTTAAGGGTAATAGTTTTGAAATTGATAGTTTAATACTTGAAGATGGTGCAGAACTACTTTTAGAAAAGAAGCATAAAGTGACTGAGATAATTGTAAACCATTTATATCTAGGGGTTGATTGCCTTATCACGGGAAATGGTGCAGATGGGGAACACGCAGGCACTATTTCCTTTGATCAAACTGTGAATCATTTTGGTACTGTCCGAAATTACAAAGCCGGCTACAATAATGGTTTACCTGGTCTTTCAGCCTGTGATCTAACTTTATTTGTTAAAAATTTAACTGTCAAGGGTCGGTTCGCAGTTAATCTGAAAGGTGGTGATGGAGGTAATGGGAATCGTAAAGCAGGTGTAGGGGGTGATGGAGGTAATTTTATCTTTAGCTTTCCAAGAAGTAGCAGGGGTATTATACTCGCTAATGCTGCTATATTTACGCAAGGAGGTCATGGTGGTGAAATTCTTGTCAATAGAAAAAATCTAACAAGTAATTTTGCACATGATGGCCGTCAAGGAACAATAGAATATATTGATCTGGCAGACCAATAGAAAAACGTAAGTGTTAACATATTAAATAATCACCTGATCCAGTATCCATCCTGTTAAACTTAAGCGCTGTCGTGTGGCTGGTAACACTTCATGTTCCAGCAAATCACTGCGAAAGCACACCAACCTCCCGGCTACTGGCAATACATCTAAAGATTCGTTCTCCGTATAAATTCTGAGTTGGCCCCCTTCATCTTCCCTCCAGTTCTTGTTTAAATAACAAATAACAGAAAGTTTACGATGATCATCTTTTTTAAACTGATCTAAATGTCTTTTATAATAGGTGCCCACCGGGTAAACGGTCATGTGCACTTCATGATCTTTCATGCTTAAAAATAAACTTCTGTTAAGGTGCTGCACCAATTCATGAAGTCGGTTTAAATAAACCATTGCTGCAGGCGGTGCTGTGTTTTTATCTAACCATAAAATATAATCTCCTCTTATTGCTTCATTTATCTGAAGGTCAGCGTTCTTACCAATACCTGCTTTTTTAAACATTTGTTCATGCTGACTAAAATGAGGCAAGGTCAGAATCTGGTCTACTTCGGCTGGTGTCAGGAAATTGTCGATAATTGCATAGCTTTTGTCGGCCAAACCATCAGCCACCAAATCAAAAAGTTCGTTCATGTAACAAAGTTACGCGATGTCTGTCTATACTAAAGCACTTCACTTAAAAACGATGAAAAACAGCACTAAACTTATTCTTTTCTTTTGTCTTGCATCCATTCTTACGGCTTGTGGAGATTACCAGGCAGTAGAGCTTCGTCATATTAAAAACGTGATCGCTGATGTAAGCGATGATCCAATGCTAAAAACGGAGGCCGTTTTCTATAACCCCAATGATAAAAATGGGAAACTAAAGGCAATCAATGTTGACGTTTTTGTGGAGGGGAAAAAAGCAGCCATTGTCAAACAAAAACTAAAGATTAAAGTGCCAGCTAAAGGAGAATTTACTGTGCCGTTAATGGTCAAAATAAATCTGAAAGAACAAGGCCTGATGAATACCCTCCTGGGTGTGCTTGGTGCAAAACGATTAAAAGTGCGTTACAAAGGACATGTACGTATTAGCTATCATGGACTGCCTATTATCGTACCCATCGATCATGAAGAAGAAATCAAAATCAGATTTTAAGGAATGCTTATAGAAACTTAAACCATCTCAAAGCCATTCATCATTGATTTGTTGCTCCTGATAAGATCACTGCTTATCTTCAACAATAAACCAATACTTATGAAAAGGCTTTTCTGCCTGTTTACGTTGAGTACTTTATTGCTTAGCTGTAACCTGGAACAAAAAAATAAAACAACTTTCAGTATAACATTTACTGACTCACTTAGTAAAGAAGCACAAGACGGTCGCCTGCTGTTATTACTTGCCAAAGATGATAAAACAGAGCCGCGTTTTCAAATAGGTGATGGCCTTACAACACAACTCGTTTTTGGTGTAGATGTAGAAGGTATGAAGCCTGGAGATGAGATTGTTATTGATGAAAATGCTTTCGGATTTCCCATTCGAAATATCAATGATTTACCTGCTGGCGATTATGTTGTTCAGGCACTCATAAACCGATACGAAACTTTCAATTTAAAAACAGGCCACACTGTAAAGCTACCACCCGATCAGGGCGAGGGTCAGCAATGGAACAGGAAGCCCGGTAATTTCTACAGTAAACCTATTAAGATCACACTGGGCGATACTAAAACACAACATGCCACAGTAACGCTCGATCAGATCATTCCGCCTGTTGAAGAACCTAAGGACACCAAATACATCAAGCATATAAAAATTCAAAGTAAACTCTTAACGGAGTTTTGGGGTCGCCCTATGTTTTTAGGTGCACACGTTTTACTTCCTGAAGATTTCGATGAACATCCCGAAGCACATTATCCTTTAATGGTATTTCATGGACACTTTCCTGATGACTTCGGAGGATTTAGTGAAACGCCTCCACCGGCAGATATGGATACGACTGATTTCAGCGAACGTTTTGGTATCTACGGTTATAAAAAATTTCAAGCGCAGGAGTCCTATAATTTTTACAAACAGTGGACGAGCAAAAATTTTCCTCGCTTCTTAATTATAGAAATTCAGCACGCCAATCCTTACTATGATGATTCTTACGCTGTAAACTCTGCAAACCTGGGCCCTTACGGTGATGCTATCATGCAGGAATTAATTCCTGAAATTGAAAAACAATTCCGTGGCATAGGGGAAGGCTGGGCCCGCTTTACCTATGGTGGTTCTACCGGTGGATGGGAAGCACTTGCGGTTCAAATGTTTTATCCAGATCAGTTTAATGGTTGCTTTGCTGCTTGCCCTGACCCTGTGGACTTTCGTGCCTATTGCTTAGTAGACATTTACAAAGATAAAAATGCATACTGGTACGAAAGTGATTTTAAGAAAGTAGCCATTCCGTCTCATCGCAACTATTTAGGGCAGATACAATCCACTATGCAGGAGAGTAACTATTATGAATTAGCGCTTGGCACTAAATCAAGGAGCGGACAGCAATGGGATATCTGGGAGGCTGTTTATTCACCACAAGGAGAAGATGGTTACCCGAAAAGAATTTTCGATAAGGAGAGCGGTGAGATTGATAAGGAAGTTGCCTCTTACTGGAAAGAGCATTACGACCTACGCCACATTTTAGAAAGAGATTGGGCAACACTTGGCCCTAAACTTCAGGGAAAGATTCATATCTATTGTGGTGATATGGACAATTACTATTTAAATAATGCCGTCTATTTGATGGAGGATTTCTTAAAGAAAACCAATAATCCGTTTTATGATGGCGAAGTAGCCTATGGCGATAGGGCTGAACATTGCTGGAATGGTGATGCTGTCAACCCCAACTATGTTTCAAGATTGCGTTATAACAGCATGTACCTGCCTAAAATTTTAAAACGTATACAGGAGAGTGCACCAAAAGGAGCGGATACAAAAAGCTGGAAGTATTAAAACAAAAAGCTGTTTCAACATACAGATGGTCGTTTAAAACATATGGCGATTTCTTAATTTTTCAATCAAGAATCACTTTATGTTTATTGGTGACTTAATCTGATTTTGAAACAGCTTTTAAAATTCTACTGACTATTTTTTTAGAAGTAGAACAATAAGTTGATTGAACCGCTCAGGTTATCTAAGCCAATGCCAACAGATGTTAAGCCGTTGCTGCCCAATTGGTCATTCTTGGTTGTTACTACTGAATCTGTATTGCCATCCCACTGTTCGGTTGTGAAATTAACCCTGCCTGTATTTCTGAAAGCAAGCATGTAACCAAACTCACCACCTACTGACATTTTTGGTGCAAAGAAATATTCTACACCAATAAAGCCACGAGCGCCTACTAAAAAGCTTGGTGCATTTTGTTGTTCAGTTTTGCGAACATCTGCTAAAAAGTTGTTGCTTCCAATAAAAGTTCCTGCCAGAACATTGTCACCAAAATTGGCTGTCTGAGGCCTGTTAAAATCCAGGTTTACAGAGTTACCGTATTGGTAAGTTTGCTTAGTCGATGAGTAACCAACAACCAACTCTCCACCATAAACACCTTGAAGTTTGGTAGTTCCTCTGCGCTTTTCGTATCCTGCAGCAAGCACAACAGTATTGAAGTTGGTTTTTCTCCAATCTTCAGTAAAGTTAGGATAGAGTGGATCCGGGGTCAGCTCATCCTGGCGAACAACACTCTTGTCAATACTTGTTCCGATGTTAATGTTGAAACGAACACGGTATTGTGTGTTGGCATCTACAACATATTTACCAAATAAGGCCACGTTGTTAGATGGATTTGTTGAATAAGTAAAAGCAGGTTCAGTATTAAATGTATTCCCATTCAATACATTTCCTAAGTAGCGAAAGAATGGGTTGGCAGAAACACCAAGGCCCCACTCACCTGCTTCAGGAAGAATGTTGTACCCTCTTTTTGATTTAAGCACAGCAGGCTGATCTGTATCTTGTGCTTGTGTTATACTTAGCGCCAAAGCGAAAGCAAATACACTTGCTAATATTTTTTTCATGTTATATTTCAGAATTTAGTGAGCTTATTAATCGAAACTGATTACTTCCGGTTGACTAATTTGAATGTTTTGAATGTAAGTAGCATCTTTTACCGCTCCGAAGATGTAAGCATTTTGTCTATCGTTATAAACTGCTGCTTTGCTTACATAATCATCTTCAATGAAATCATAAACATTGATTTGTGTTTCGAAGTCACCAACCGTGATACGGATATCACGTGAGCGGACACCAATCGCCAATTCGATTGTGTAAACACCTGAAGCATTCGTTGTAGTCTGGCCTAATAATGCATCTGTATCGTAGTTGTAGAAATAAACAGGAACGTTAGCCGGAGCTGCTTCGTAAACAAGATCACCAGCATCTTCTTCTTCATCAAAGTCAGCGAAAATGGTGCCTGTAATAGTTACATTTCCAATTGGCTGGGGGTTAACTGAATTTTCATTGTCACAGCTTACAAAAAGTAATGCTGCGGCTGCAAGAGTTAAAAAAGTTGTTTTCATTGTTTTGGTTGGTTAAAAATTTATATGCGAAGAAAATCTCTTTTCTGTAATTCATTTAAAGCATATAACCAACCAGAATTTTGTTTATCAATTCCTTGTAAGAATAAATAGATCACTAATTTCTACTAAACAATATTTTATTCTTACTTTCGGAAGGAGAACAAGGAAAACTTCCTCTCTTAAAAAATTCACGATTTCTTTTCTTCTAAATTGCAACCAAACACAATGAACACTCGTAGGGATTGCCCCGATAAACCTGAGTATGTATGAATATAAAATTGGAGAAAATTTACCTGGCTTTGGAAGCACAGAAGTCAGCCTTAATCACGTCATTACAAACTTATACAACCCAGCAGCTCCAAGCTAAACCCTCCGCTTCAGGCTGGTCGGTCATTCAGATACTTACCCATCTTTATACCTCAGAAAAATTATCATTTAGCTATATCAAAAAGAAATCCTTAGGCATTCAGGGGGTAGAAAATGCAGGGCTTCAGCAAGCTTTGCTCATGCCTGTTCTTAAAATATCGCAACGCCTGCCTTTTCGCTTTAAGGCACCGAAGGTAGTGGTAGAGAATACCCCAGAAGCGCTGCCGCTGGAGCAACTCATTGACCAATGGAATTTATTACGCCTTGAGCTTAAAACACACCTGGAGAATGTGCCTGACGGCCACATCAACAAACTTGTGTATAAGCACCCTATTGTGGGCCGCTTAAGTTTACCGCAAGCCATGCAGTTCTTTGCCGAACACATCAACCATCATAAGCCTCAAATAAAAAAGGCATTAAAATCCTGAAACAAATTGTAGTATTCAACTTTACAACCATCAACCAGTTATGAAAAAAATACTGATACTCTTATTCACCATTATAACAGGATTCACCCATGCACAATCATTAAAAAGCCCGGATGAGTTTTTAGGTTACACCCTGGGTGATCGCTACACACGACATCACGAGATGATTGACTATTTCCGTTATGTGGACGCACAACTTTCCAATGTACAAATCACACAATACGGTAAAACCTATGAGGACAGGCCACTTATTTACACGGTGATTACCTCTCAGGAAAATTTTACAAAATTGGAAGAGATCCGATTGGATAATCTGAAACGAACAGGTTTGGTTAGTGGTACCCCATCTGCCAATAAAATTGCCATTGTCTGGATGAGCTACAACGTGCATGGTAACGAGGCCAGTGGCATGGAGGCAGCCCTTAGAACTTTGCATGAACTAGTCAGTACAGCACGGGGTCAGGAATACTTAAAAAATACTGTGGTGATTATGGATCCTTGCATCAACCCCGATGGCAGAGATCGCTTCACCAATTTCAATAATCAATACATCAATGTTATTCCCAATTCAAATGGCGATGCAGCGGAAAACAACGAACCCTGGCCCAGGGGAAGGGCTAATCATTATCTTTTCGATTTAAACAGAGACTGGGCCTGGTTGCAGCAGACAGAATCTCAAGCGCGATTAAAAGCATACAATCAGTGGATGCCACACATTCATGTTGATTTTCATGAGCAGGGTTTTAACAGCCCCTACTACTTTGCCCCTGCTGCAGAACCCTTTCATGCAGTGATTACAAACTGGCAACGTGAGTTTCAAACTACCATCGGAAAAAATAATGCTAAGTACTTTGACGAAAAGGGCTGGTTGTTCTTTACAAAAGAAAACTTCGATTTGCTCTACCCAAGCTATGGTGATACTTACCCGACTTATAATGGTGCCATTGGTATGACGTACGAGCAAGGCGGACAACGGGGTGTGAGTATCATGACCAGAGAAGGTGTGCCGCTTACTTTAGAGCAACGCTTACTTCATCACCACACTACAGGCATGAGTACAGTAGAAGTGGCCTCAAAGAATGTTACCAAACTAGTGGATGAATTCGAAAAATACTTTAGGGAAAACCTAAGCAACCCATTTGGCACTTATAAAAGTTATGTAATCAAAGCAGATAATAATACCGACAAGATTGAAGAGCTAACCAGCTGGATGGATAAGCATGCCATCAGTTACGGAGTGGTGGGTAGTGCTAAGGCAGGTAAAGGCTTCGATTATCAAACACAAACACAAGGAACATTTACACTCAATGCTGAAGACATTGTTGTTAATACTTTTCAACCGAAGTCGCGTTTTATCACCACTGTATTCGAACCACAATCAAAATTGTCTGATTCAGTTACCTATGACATCACTGCCTGGAATCTGTTTTATGCCTACAATTTAAAGGGCTATGCGCTAACAGAACGTGTTAATACTGGAAAAGCTTACGAAAAGAAAAAATTAGAAGTGCCAGCTATCAACAATGCTTATGCCTATATTTTTAAATATGAATCTGTTAAAGATGCCGAGTTTTTGAGCGAACTGCTTAAGCGCAATTTCAGGGTGCGTATAGCACAACAAGCTTTTACTGTCAATGGCAACTCCTTCAATGCCGGAACAATCATTGTTACCAAGACTAACAATGAAGGCATTATCGATTTCGATAAAGTAGTACAAACACTTGCTGCCAACTACAAAAGAACACTGTACACAAGCACTACGGGTTTCGTTGATAAAGGAAAAGATTTTGGTTCATCAGAAGTTGCCTACCTGGAGGCCCCAAAAGTAGCCATGCTCATGGGTGATGGTAGTTCATCTTTATCTGCCGGAGAAGTATGGCACTATTTTGAACAACAACTGCACTACCCGCTTACGCAAATCAGAACAAACCAACTGAAAAGAACCGACCTGAATCAATACAATGTTTTGATAGTGCCAGAAGGTTATTATGACATTTTTGACGATGGCCAGCTTGACCGCATCAACACCTGGGTGAGTGCAGGCGGTAAACTTATTGTGATTGGCGATGCACTTGAATCATTCTCCGATAAAAAAGGATTTAGTCTGAAGCATTATAAAAATGATGATGCAAAGAAAGCAATTGAAAAACTGGACGAAGAGTGGAAGAAAAAAGATGGTTTAGTTCGTTATGAAGATGCTGAAAGAAAAAATATTTCCGAAAATATTTCAGGCGCTATTTACAAGACAGCGGTAGACAATTCTCATCCACTGGCTTTTGGACTAGGCAGCCATTACTTTACTTTAAAGACGAACACCATTCGTTACGACTTTATGGAAGATGCGTGGAACGTAGGCGTGTTAAAGGGTGCTGCCAAACCAGTTCAGGGTTTTGCAGGGTATAAGGCCAATAAAAAAATGGATAACACACTCTCCTTCGGTGTGCAACAAAAAGGCCGAGGTAATATTGTTTATTTCGTTGATAACCCGCTTTTCCGCTGCTTCTGGGAGCAGGGCAAGTTTGTATTCGGTAATGCGGTGTTTATGGTTCCTTGATTTTTAACTGACCTAGTTAAGACCCGTGAGTGACCTACTGACGGGTCTTTCTTTTTATAACTAATCCAAGGCTGCGCTGTTTTATTAGTATGGATCGTCTGCCCATACAAGTAGTTTGGTTTAAAAGAGATTTGCGCCTGGAGGATCACGCTCCTTTAGCATATGCTACACAATCCAATTTACCCACATTACTACTCTATTGCTTCGAGCCTTCACAAATGGTAGCTGCCGAAAGTGATGTTCGTCACTTGCGTTTTATTTACGGATCCATTGATGATCTCAACAGACAGCTACTTCCTTTTCAAACCAGTATTTATGTTTCAACAAAGGAGGTAAAGGATACCTTCATGGATCTTTTACAGAATTTCAATGTCATTCAAGTATTGAGTTATTGTGAAACAGGCCTACAGTTAAGTTATCAAAGAGATAAAACCATAAAACAATTTTTTAATCATGAAAAAATTAAGTGGCTTGAATTTCAATATGCAGGTGTAAAGCGAGGCCGTCAAAACAGAGGGAAATGGATTGAGCAATGGTATGAAAATATGGAGAGTACATGCGACAAAGCTGATCTCTCCAGGATACAGTTCATTACTCTTGAAACGAATAAGCTGCAGTTAGATCAAGGCATAACCACGCAAAACAAAAATTTTCAACCTGGTGGTGAGTTCTACGCAAAACACTATCTCCAAAGCTTTTTAAACGAACGATCAAAGCAATACAATAAGTCCATTTCAAAACCCCTGGCGAGCAGAACAGGATGCAGTCGCTTGTCGCCTTACTTGGCCTGGGGTAATATTTCCTTACGTCAGGTGTATCAACAGACACAGGCCGCCATACTTATTCAGGATCACCGCTGGCAGTTAAGTAGTTTTGCGGCACGTCTTCGATGGCATGATCACTTCATTCAAAAATTTGAAATGGAAGATCGCATGGAGTTTGAAAATATTAACAGAGGCTATGATGCTATTCGCACCGACTGGAACGAAACATACTTTCAGGCATGGTCATCCGGGCGTACAGGCTATCCCTTGGTTGATGCCTGCATGCGCTGTTTACACGCCACGGGTTATATCAACTTCAGAATGCGGTCTATGCTCATTTCCTTTCTTACGCATCACTTGTGGCTGGACTGGAAGCGTGGAGCTGTTCATTTAGCAAAGCTCTTCCTCGACTTTGAACCAGGTATTCACTATCCTCAAATTCAAATGCAAGCTGGCGTTACAGGCATCAATACCATTCGCATCTACAATCCTGTAAAGCAAAGTATAGAGAACGACATAGAAGGTTTATTTATCAAGCAGTGGATTCCTGAATTAAGCAGTCTGCCGCTATCCCTTTTGCATGAGCCCTGGAAAATGACTTCAATTGATCAACATTTCTATGGGTGCAAAATGGGGCTCGATTATCCCTTACCCCTTGTTGACGTTGCTAAAACTTACAAACATGCCTCCTCGGTTTTACATTGTTTTCGAAAAGACAAAATAGTAATACAAGAAGCAAAACGGATTATTTTAAAACACACTCATGAAGAGCGTATGGAATGATTGGCGGGAACCAAAAATGCTGTCAGAATTGCTGACTACAAGCTTCAGCTTTTTAATACTTATTTAACGCAAACGTTTAGAAACCTTATTAGTCGAAATAGCTCTCTGTCTCGTGCATTTAAAACGATCAATTTCTTCAATTCTTTGTGCAACATGTTTTGTTTTACGACCCTGAACGCGTTCACGCCAACGCTCCCAACTCTTGCGCTGCAAGTTATTCCGCATCAATTCAATCACTTCGCGTTCGCTTAAACCGAATTGAGCTTTAATCGCATCAAAAGGTGTACGATCTTCCCAGGCCATTTCTATAATACGATCTGTCTCCTCTGCTGAAAGCATAAGTTAAAAACAGCGAATTGAAAAATAAGTTTTGTCTTGTAAAACGATCTATTGCCCTTCGAGCGGATCTTTATTAAGTCTGAACAGATAACTTATACCAAAAACAATACCTCCCGGACGAAGTAGTTTTAGGACTTCAATACTTACAGGATCGAGTTGTGACCCATCCTTAACGGTGTAGAAAGTTGCACCACTTACATTGGCTGAGTATCCGAATTCCAAATTGAAAGCATCTCCGTTTTTAAATGTAAATTCTCTGATCGCTGTAAAATTAAACATGCCTTGTCTGTGAAGATCCATAAGCACGGTCTGCGAATTACCTCCGTTTACTTCAAACTCAGTTTCAAAATCCCGTATACCCGAAGCGGAACAATAGCCGAAACCAAATCGCCAATCCCCTGCCGGTCGTGGCTTAAATAAAAAACCAAGTCCAACTTTTGTCCCCCAACTGCCGATACCGGCACCTACACGCAAACCATATTGGTCATTAAATTTAAAATCACCGCTAAGTCCTATAAGGCCATTGTGTTGGTTAAGGCCTCCTCCAATTCCTAAATAATATTTCTGCGCAAAGCTTGTCGTAAACAAACATAAGAGGCACAACAAGACAATTAATTTTTTCATACCTAAGGATTCTACCCGTAAAAGTTAAGCATAAGTTATAAAAACAAAAAGCCCACCGATTTGGTGGGCTTTCAAATACTTGTTCTACTATAAATTAAGCAGACTTTAGTGCCTCAGCACCAGCCACAATTTCTAAAATCTCTTTGGTAATGGCTGCCTGACGTGTGCGGTTGTAAGTCAGTTTTAGTTCTTTTAATAATTCACCAGCATTCTCAGTTGCTTTATCCATCGCTGTCATACGGGCACCATTTTCAGAAGCGTTAGAATCTAACAGGCCTTTGAATAATTGTACCTTTAAAGACTTGGGAATTAAACCTGTAATAATTTCCTCGCGATCTGGTTGATAAATGTAATCTACCTCAGTCGTTTTCTTTCCCTCTTGTGCCGGAGGCATAACAGGTAAAAACTGCTCCGTGCGTAAAATTTGTGTAGCTACGTTTTTAAATTCGTTGTACACGATTTCAATTTTATCGTAACGGCCAGCCTGGAACTCTGTCATTAAGAAGTCAGCTACCTTAGCAGCCTGTTCGAAAGTAAGGTTAGAAAACAAAGTAGAGTACTCACCTATCAGATTTACTTTTCGTTTTCCGAAAAATTCAAAAGCTTTTCTACCAATCGGTAGGATAGTAACATTGCCTTTGTCGTATTGAGCCTGATACTTTTCGGCAATCAATCTTGCCACACCTTTAAAGATGTTACTGTTAAATGATCCGCAAAGACCGCGATCAGAGCTTATCGCCACAATCAAAATCTTTTTCTCTTCACGTACCTGACCGTACCAGGCATCGTTTGAGTTATCTCCTTGCGCGGAAGAAAGATTCTGAAGTATAGAAGAAAGCTTTTGAGCAAAAGGGCGCATTTGAGTAATGCGATCCTGTGATCTGCGCAACTTTGCTGCCGCAACCATTTTCATGGCCTTGGTAATCTGTTGCGTAGAAATCACAGAGATGATTCGTCCTTTTACTTCCTTTAAATTCGGCATATCTTCAATGAGTTGATTTGAAAATTTGACGACTTAAAGATGAACTCACCTTTAAATCGTCAAACTGAAATACATTCAAATTAATATTTAGACGCTAAGTCTGTAGCTACCTGCTTAATGATGGCCACGTCTGCATCTTCAAATTTACCAGCGCGTAAATTGTCAAGCACGTTACGGTGACTTGCATTCATCAGCTCAGCAAATTCTTTTTCAAACTGTCTTACTTTATTTACAGGTACTCTGTCAATAAATCCACGTGTTGAAGCGGTGATGATAGCAACCTGTTGCTCTACAGAAACTGGTGCGTATTGATCTTGCTTTAAGATCTCCTGGTTTCTTCTACCACGCTCGATTGTCAATTTAGTGGCCGCATCAAGGTCAGAACCGAACTTGGCAAAAGCTTCCAATTCGCGGAACTGCGCCTGGTCAAGTTTCAAGGTACCGGCTACTTTCTTCATGGATTTAATCTGAGCCGAACCACCCACACGTGATACTGAAATACCTACGTTAATCGCAGGACGAATACCTGAGTTGAATAAGTTCGTTTCCAAGAAGATCTGACCATCTGTAATTGAAATTACGTTAGTCGGAATGTACGCTGATACGTCACCAGCCTGTGTCTCAATAATTGGAAGGGCAGTTAATGATCCACCACCTTTAACCAAATGCTTGATAGAAGCAGGCAGGTCATTCATGTTCTTAGCGATCTCATCATTGTTAATGATCTTGGCAGCTCTTTCCAATAAACGAGAGTGTAGGTAGAACACATCACCTGGATAAGCTTCACGTCCCGGAGGTCTTCTTAATAACAAAGAAACTTCGCGGTAAGAAACAGCCTGCTTAGACAAGTCATCATAAATAACCAAGGCAGGACGTCCGGTGTCGCGGAAGAACTCACCAATGGCTGCACCTGTAAAAGGAGCAAAGAATTGCATAGGCGCAGGATCTGAAGCCGTTGCTGATACAATAACAGTATAAGGAAGGGCACCAGCCTTTTCAAGTTCTGCAGCAACAGAAGCTACAGTAGAACCTTTCTGACCTACGGCTACGTAGATACAGAATACTGGCTTGCCTTGTTCGTAAAATTCTTTCTGGTTGATGATCGTGTCAATCGCTACAGCAGTCTTACCTGTCTGGCGGTCACCAATGATCAATTCACGTTGACCACGACCGATCGGAATCATCGCATCAATTGCCTTGATACCTGTTTGAAGTGGCTCATTCACCGGCTGACGGAAAATTACGCCTGGTGCCTTACGCTCCAGTGGCATATCATATAAGTCGCCTGCAAGAGGACCTTTACCGTCAATAGGATTACCCAAAGTATCCACCACACGACCCAACATGCCATCGCCAACTTTTACAGAAGCGATTTGTTTAGTACGTTTTACAGTATCGCCTTCGTGGATGTCCTGAGAATCACCCAACAATACTGCACCTACGTTGTCTTCTTCAAGGTTCAATACTAGGGCTTTCAAGCCATTGTCGAATACTAAAAGTTCACCAGCCTGTGCTTGGGTTAAGCCGTAAATACGAGCCACACCATCACCCACTGTTAGTACAGTACCAACTTCTTCAAGTTGTGCCTCAGTGCGTGAGTTCGAGAGTTGCTCGCGCAATATTGCTGATACTTCTTCTGGTCTAATCTCTGCCATATGTCTTAATTCAAAATTTCAAGTTCAAAATTGTTTAGCTCTCCAAATCTCTTCCAAGAGGAAGGTTGAGGAGATGCCTAAAGTTCTTTTATGTATGGGTTGTAGCTAAATTTCACTTTCAAGGCTTTCAGTTTGTTTTTCATGCTGGCATCAATCTGACGATCACCAACATTTAATACAAAACCTCCTATCATTTCAGCGTCTACTTTCTCAATCAGCTCAATTTCTTTTTTGTCGCTGATTTTTTTCACTATTTCACCAAACTCAGCACGCAATGATGCATCAATAGGCACTGCAGTTGTAAGTGTAGCCTTACCAATACCTTTATAAACGTTATAAGCATTATGGAACTGCTTAGATATATCAATCAATATACCTTCACGGTTTTTACGCGTAATGATATCGAAAATGGCAAGAGTTAACGGATGCACCTTTCCTTTGAAAAGTTTATCAAGGATGTCGCGCTTCTTCTCGTGCCTGATAATTGGATTCTTAAGCATCAGTGCAAATGCACGGTTCTCGTCAGCTACTTTGGCGAACAACAACATATCGTTGTGCACAGCATCAACAGCTTTCTGCTCCACTGCTAATCCAAGCAGTGACTTTACATATCTGGAGGCAACACGGGTTTCGGCCATGTGCTTAGTTTAGTTTTAGTTCTTTAATATAACCGTCAACAAGATCCTTCTGCGCCTTATCACCGGCAAGGTTCTTCTTCATCAACTTCTCGGCAACTTCTAACGAGAACATCGCTACTTGTGTGCGAACGTCTTTCATAGCTGCCTGCTTCTCAATGTTAATGGCCTGACGTGCATCTTCAATGATTCTGTCAGCTGCCTTTTTAGCATCAGCGGCTGCTTCATCTTTCATGCGGTTGGCAGCATCTCTTGCATCTTTTAACATTTTATCACGCTCTTCACGTGCCAGTTTTAAAAGCTTTTCGTTGTCAGACTTTAGCGTAGCAATCTCTAAACGAGCTTGCTCTGCTGTATTCAATGCTTCAGTTATTGATGTTTCACGTTCTTTTAATGAAGCAAGAATAGGTTTCCAGGCTAAGAAGTATAGCAATACAACTAGTGGGAAGAATATAATGGCTTGCCAAATAATGAGGCCTGAGCCGGGGGTTAGTAATTCCATACGATTAGATCGTTACGTTGTTAAAGAAAACGAGTTCCGCCAAGTGCGGAACTCTGTTTTTTTCTTACTTCAAGAATGAGATAAGCAGGCAAATAACCAATCCGAAAAGGGCGGCTACTTCAATAAGCGCTGCAATAACAAGCATTGCTCCCTGAATTTTACCAGAAGCTTCTGGCTGACGAGCCATACCTTCCATGGCAGCTGCACCGATTTTACCAATGCCAAGGCCTGCGCCAATTGCTACAAGACCGGCACCGATTCCAGCGCCCATAATTGCAAGACTCATGTCTGCTAAAAGTGCTAACAACATAAACTATTTATTTAAAGTGAAACAAAAACAATTTTAATGGTGGTCATCGTGAGCATGCTCAGCGATGGCCATTCCTATATACAATGACGAGAATAACGTAAATACATACGCCTGAATACCCGCCACCAATAATTCAATTAAGTTAATGAACATCACAATAAGCGATGAACCAATGCCCACATAAGCACTACCAAATACGAATGCTAAACAAATCAAGCTTAACAACACGATGTGACCCGCAGTAATCGCAACAAACAAACGTATTGTTAATGAAATGGGCTTAGTGATAATACCCAAAATTTCTACTGGTAGGATAACCAATCTTAAAGGAAGTGGTACACCAGGGGTCCAGAAAATATGTCCCCAGTATCCTTTGTTTCCGCTTACGTTGGTGATAACGAAGGTACCGATTGCCAACACCGCTGTTACAGCGATATTTCCTGTAAGGTTAGCTGCACCAGGCAGCAGACCCAATAGGTTACCAAATAAGATAAAGAAGAAAAGTGTTAACAAATAAGGAAGGTACTTCTCGTACTTAGGACCAATGTTTGGTTTCACCACTTCATCGCGCACAAATACAATGATGGGCTCAATAAATGCCTGAATACCTTTAGGTGCCTTGCCTGCATTTTTCTTATAGCCACGGGCCACTGCAGTTAGGATTAAGATCATGAGTGTAGCGTTGATGAACAACATGGCCACGTTCTTGGTGATAGACAGGTCTAAAACAGCTTTTCCTGAATCTGACAAATAAATATGATTGTGGTCAAGCTTGTAGCCATTGTATTCTACAATGTTATGGTGCTCATCATAAAAGTTGTGTGATGAAAAAGATTCCAGGCCACGCTCCGCTGAGTAAACAATGACAGGCAAATAAAGCGTACCATAATGGCCATCAAAGAAGTGCCAGATATGGTCGTCCAAAACGTGGTGTAAAATAACCTCGCTGGCATTAAAAGCCTTGGTAGAATCGTTCGATTCAGCAGCAAAAGAAGCCTGCGATACGCCTACGAAAAGCACCACCAGCAAAAGCTTCGAAAACACCTTTATTTTATCGAAAAAAACGCTCATTTTGGCCTAAAGGGGGTTAAAAACGACCGCAAAGGTATGAATTAAAGCATGCTGAAAAAATGTTTTAAAAAATATTTGGGTGCCGGCTTATCGACCCCTTTTAAGGAAGAGAAATGAAACCTGTATGGTTATGAAAATCAGGCAGTTAATAAGGAAATAAACCGCATTTGCCTTGATCCCCTCCTGGTCTGCATAGAATACAAAAGCCAGATAGCCTAACCACACCAAAAGCTGCAGTATTATGCTCACTAAATAGATGGTGGTAAATGTGTCAGGCGCTTGTATGGCCAAGAGCTTTCTAACCGATACCCATATACTGATGGACAGCAATAAAGTTGTTTGTAAATAATAGGAAGGTCTCCAGTCATCTGGAATAACAAAGGTGCTAACCGCTAGAATAAGGCCAGTGACAAAAACCAGCAAGAGGATAAATCTAAGCACTTCAGTCCTTATTTAGGGATCGGTAAATTTGGTAAAGCATGCCACCAAAGGCCAAAAAACCAAAGGTGAGCATGAATGCCGGAAAAGTGATGGATAAGTATTGATCTAATTTGTGCCCTAACCAGCCTGCAAGGCCAATACCCAGCAATAGCTGTAAGGCCAGGTTACTGTATTTTAAGTAATTAGATGGATTTGGCTTGTTGGCTGAACCCATTATCGGCCGTTATCTTAATTTCCTTAATGGTGGCGCCCATTTTACATGTGCCATTAAACACTGCTCCTGGCTCAACTATTAATTTGCCAGTGCTGATGTCGCCATGAACTACGGCAGTGGCTTTAAGCACTAAAACTTCTGAAATCTCTAACCTGCCTTTTACCTCTCCCTCTATATCTGCGTTTTGTGCTACAATATTGCCTTCTACATGCGAAAGATTGCCCAATGCTACTTTCGATTTTGACTTCACATCACCTTTTATCTTACCCTCAATACGGATGTTTCCGTAAGTCTCAATATTACCTTCCAGGTAAGTACCCTTACCAATAGTGTTGCTGGAACTGCTTAGTTCTTCAGCTGCGCGTTTTTGTTCTTTTGTGTTTAGCATGGCTTTGCAAATAGGGTTTGTTAGTTTAAAAAGTAACGAAATCCTCCGGGTTAAGGGAGTTTCCATTGTACCATAATTCAAAGTGCAGGTGCGGACCGTTTGTCAGTTCACCGCTGTTGCCAACGATAGCGATGATTTCACCAGCATTAACAAATGTACCAACTTTTTTATATAGATGAGAATTGTGCTTATAAACCGAGATCAGGTTGCCTTTATGCTGGAGCATAATTACATGCCCGCTGTCTTGTGTCCATGACGAAAAGATTACCATGCCATCAGCCACATTTTTAACAGGTTCGTTCACTTTGGCTACTATATCCACACCCAAATGTCCTTTTTTAGCATCGTATTTATCTGATATAAATCCGGTAATGGGGGTGAAAAAAAACATCGATTGAAGCTCCTCATTTTTAACCGATGTATTTGTGATCAGCGACAGTTCTGACTGCTCAAAGTTTCTTCTAAAACTCGAATCCGTTGCATTTATTGCCAGCGTAGAGGGTCTTTCCAATGGTTTATTTTCGTTTCTGAGAGCTTCAGCCGGATCATTAAAAGTACTGGTGTCTCCGCTTAGTACACGCTGAAAATTAGCGATGAATTGATCTTTTCTATCCACCTCAAGTGCAAGCGAATCTACCTTCATGGCAAGAGAAACCAGCTCCCTGTTGGCTTGTGCCTGTGCAAACTCCGGATCAAACCACTTGGCCAAAATGGTTTTGCTTAGAAAAAGGCAAAGTGCCAGTAATAGCACAAAAAGTATGACTGAAAAAAGAATAACTTTAGAGCCCGTTATCCCAATGGCATGGCGCTCAGCAAAGTTTTCCTCATTGCGAAGAATTAGCTGATAACGTGTTGCCAGTCGGCTGGATAAGGTTTTACGTGCTTTCACTATGCTCAATTTTTTGACAAAATTAGTTATTCCTGCTTATTAACATACTCATCTCTTCGTCCAATGCGTTTTGTACCCAATAAACGACTTCTTGTGAAGATAAATATAGCCTCCCTTTTCATCGCTATTGGTATGCTTTTATCAGGCTGTTCTGCGGAGAAAAATACCCTAACCAGCAAAGCCTTTCACAACCTGGCTTCGCACTACAATGGTTATTTCTACGCGGAAGAAGAAATGACAAAAGTGGAGCAAGCTTATGCCAAGAGCATGACTGACGACTACAACCGAATTTTACGTTTATATCCCAAGCTAGACTCTACTCAATCTGCATCTTACGAGAAAGAATTAAAAGAAGTTGTGAAGATGGCCTCACTGGCTATTCAACATCATAAAAACAGCAAATGGGTTGATGATAGTTATATACTGGTGGGCAAAGCAAGGCTTTACGCATTGGATTGGGGTAATGCTATACAGACTTTTAAATTTGTAAACACCAATAGCAAGAATAAAGATGCTCGTCATCAGGCCATCATAAATCTGATAAGGGCCTTTACAGAACATGGTGAATATAATAATGCTAAAGCTGCATCTGATTTTTTGCAGAAGGAGTTGCTTAACCCTGAAAATCAAAAGCAATTATTTTTAGAACGCGCTTACCTCGCACAAACCCAAAATGATTTAGACAAAATGGTGTTTAACCTCACACTGGCAGCTCCCTTGCTTAGAAAGAAAGCTGACCGTCCGGGGAGAATCTATTTTATTATAGGCCAGGTCTATCAGAAACTTGGCTTTGAAGCCCAAGCCTACAACTACTATAGAAAGTGTTTGAGCACACATCCTGAATATGAAGTAGATTTTTATGCTCGCCTTTATTCAGCGCAGGTAACAGAAATTTCCAGAAGCAGAGACATCAATACAGCCAGAAAATCTTTTAAGCGCTTGTTGAAGGATAGTAAAAACAGAGACTTCAAAGACAAGATATATTACGAAATGGGGCTCTTCGAGCGAAAGCAAGGCAACATAGATCAGGGTGTACTATATTTAAATCAGGCTATCAGAATTGGCAACAATAAAAGAGTAGACGGGGAAGCCTACCTGCGTTTAGGCGAAATGAATTATGACAAAAAGAAATATGAATTATCGCAAGCTTATTATGACAGTGCCGTTAAAACCCTGCCAACAGATTATGAAGGTATTGCCGGCATCAAGAAGCGGCAGGAGATTCTGAATGAGTTTGTTCAGCACCTCACCACCATTCGTTGGCAGGACAGCTTGCTGGTAATGTCGCAAATGGATACAGCTGCCCTTCGCTTACATATCGAAACATCTGTAAAGGCCAGCTTAAAACCTGAGATACAGGGCAAGAAAAAGAAGAAGACTAACAGAATTAATATTGAACAAGCATCAACATCCATTTTTGCTTCAGATCCCAACGATCCGGCAAATGAGGGCAGCGCCTGGTATTTCGCTAATGCAAGCGCTGTAGCACTAGGGCAAACTGAATTTACACGAGTTTGGGGCAACATAGCACTGGAAGATAATTGGAGGATTTCACAACGTGCTACTAGCCGACCACAAGCCGCTGCCAATGATGCAGAAGCAGCTGATGTGAATGATGATGCAAATGAATCCGGCAATAGTCTCGCCAATACAGTAGCCGCAACACTCTCAAAAATTAAAGAACAGCTCTTGGACACAGATGAAAAAAGAGCTGAGTCTCTCAAAAAAATTGAAGATGCTTACTATATGTTGGGCGATATCTATTCACTTAAACTGGAAGAGCCTCGCAATGCCATTGAAACATATAATGTTTTGTTGAAACGATTCCCCGATACAGATTACAGAGCAGAGGTGCTTTATCGATTGTATATCCTTAACAAAGAAAGCAGTCCGGAAGAAGCGAATGTCTTTGCCAGCATACTTAAAAAAGATTTTCCTGAGTCATCATGGACTAAGATATTGCTCAATCCTGATTACCTGACTGAAGCAGGGAAAGTGGCTGTACGACAAAAAGCACTCTATGCACAGGCTTATGAATTCTACACACGCAATAATTACGACTCTGCCAACGCCACACTACAACATGCCATCGGACTTGGGTTGAGTAGCTTTACCCCTAACCTTGAGTTGCTTGAAGCGCTACTTACCGCTAAAACAGCAGGTACAACAGTCTTTAAACAAAAACTGCAAACTTTTATTGAAACCTATCCTGAGCACGAGCTGAATGCTTATGCTAAAAAACTTTTAGAAGCTGCCGAAAGAAAATCGATTGCTGAAACCCCGGCTACTGCTACTGCCTTTGATAATACGTTACAAGGTCAACATGTTTTTATAGTTACTTACAATCCACAAGAAGGGCTTGAGAATGCGCTGCAAAATGCCTTGCAAGCTTTTAATAAAAAGCATTATCCTCAGCAGAACTTCAGTACGAGCAACACCAAACTTACAGAAGACAAATTTATGTTCATCATATCCGGTATTTCTGACCATTTGGCGGCAAAAGCGTATATCAGCTTGTTTAATGAGAAGTTAGCCGCCATGAATGCACTTAAAAGTTATAATTTCAATAATTTTGTAATCTCTGAAGAAAATCTTCAAGAACTAAAGCGAACCCAGGCACTGCATGAGTACCTCATCTTCTATAAGCAATACTATCAAACAGAAAATCAATAGTTTTTTACTTATTGAAAAAAGCTGGCTGAAGAAACTCTTTCTATGGTTCTGGATATTATTTCTGGCCGTGTTGATAGGGTTTCCAATCTACATCTATTCTGTAAGCATAGATCTGTTCGGGCTTTTTGGAGGGATGCCTAGTCTTAAGGCCATTGAGAATCCTGAAAATGATCTTTCATCAGAGATCATCTCTGCAGATGGCACTTCTTTAGGAAGATACTTCCGTTACAACAGAAGTCAGGTTAGTTATTATGATTTGTCACCAGAGTTGGTAAACACATTGATTTTATCAGAAGATCACCGTTTTTACCAGCACAGCGGTATGGACTTCGTGGCCTACTTGCGTGTTATGTCAGGTATTCTTACACTTAATCCTAAAGGTGGAGGAAGTACAATAACACAGCAGCTTGCTAAAAATTTATATACTCAGAATCCAGATATGGGTCTGGATGGCACTTTCTCTAAATTGGGTAAGTACCCGCGAAGAGTTATTCAAAAAACAAAGGAGTGGATTATCTCCGTTTATCTGGAACGCAATTTTACCAAGGAAGAAATTCTTGCCATGTATTTAAACACAACCACTTTTGGCAACAATACCTACGGCATTAAGGTGGCAGCAGAGACTTATTTTAATAAGGCACCTGATAGTTTAAACATTCAGGAATCTGCTGTGCTTGTTGGTATGTTGCAGGCTGTAACGCGTTTTAATCCTGTTTCAAACCCTGAGAATTCATTTAAGAAGAGGAATGAAGTATTGGGCAAGCTTTTCAGGTATGGTTATATTAAAACAAGAGAAGAATACGATTCTATTAAAGCATTGCCGATTGAACTGAACTACAAAGTTCAAAATCAAAACGAAGGCTTAGCACCTTACTTCCGCACTGTTATACAAAACGATTTAATGAAGTGGTGTAAAGAAAACGGATATGATCTATGGGATTCGGGGTTAAAAATTTACACTACTATCGATAGTCGTATGCAGCGTTACGCAGAAGAATCTTTGCGTGAACACATGACGGCTTTGCAAAAAGATTTTGCGCAAAGCTGGGAAGGCAGAGACCCATGGATAGACGATAATTATCAACCCATTAAAGGATTTCTGGATTCCCGCATTAAACAAACTGACACTTACAAAAATCTGGTGGCACGCTATGGCGAAAATTCAGACTCAGTAAAAATTATGCTGAAGCTGAAAAAACCGATGCGTGTTTTTTCATGGAACGGTGAACGAGACACCTTGTTCAGCTCCATGGATTCGCTCAATCATTATAAAAGGTTTTTACAAGCTGGTTTTATGTCAATGGATGCGCACACCGGTGCCATCAAAGCATGGGTAGGTGGGATCGATCACAAATACTTTAAGTATGACCACGTAAAACAAGGTAAGCGTCAACCTGGCTCAACTTTTAAAGCTTTCGTTTATGGTACAGCCATTGAAACTGGTTATACACCTTGCCAACGCCTTCCCGATATTTCTCCAAGCTTTGATTTGCCCAGCGGCACATGGAGACCACTGAATGCTGAAGGTGGCTATGGCGATGGAACACGCTATACCTTGCGCCAGGCGATGGCTCGTTCTATTAACTCAATCTCTGCACAGCTTATTCAAAAAGTAGACCCTGCCAATGTGGTTGACTTTGCCAAGCGCACCGGTATTACGAGTCCATTAGAGGCAGTGCCTTCGCTATGCCTCGGTGTTAATGATGTTTCTCTTTATGAATTGGTAGGTGCCTACTCGGCATTTGTTAACCAAGGCATTTATACAATACCCTACTACATCACACGAATTGAAGACAAGCATGGCAATGTTATTGAAGCATTTACGCCAAAAACACGCCAGGCTATGAATGAGCAAACCGCTTATAAAATGGTGTACATGTTACAAGGAGGTGTACAAGAAGAAGGAGGTACTTCACGCGGATTACCAAAAGAGCTGAGAATCGACAACGAAATTGGCGGCAAGACTGGCACTACAGATAATGCATCTGACGGTTGGTACATGGGCATTACAAAAGACCTGGTGTCTGGAGCCTGGGTGGGTGGTGATGAGCGCAGTATTCACTATCGCTCATGGGCCAGTGGTCAGGGTGGTAAAACAGCAAGGCCGATCTGGTCTAACTTCATGACTAAGGTTTACGCTGACGAATCGCTTCCCTATAAAAAAGGAAAGTTCAAAACACCTGATTCAGGCATAGATATTACGTTGGATTGTGAACAATATGAAGTAGTTGAAGATCCTGAGAATACAGAGAGCTGGTCTCAAGATGATATTCGTTAACAATGAATGAAGAAAGTGCAAAAGCGCTGATCAGTATATTGCCTGAATCACCAGGCGTATACAGATATTATAATGATGCAGATACACTTATCTATGTTGGTAAGGCAAAAAATATTCGCAAGCGGGTAAGCAGCTATTTTTCCAAAACAGCAGGCATCAGCAGAAAAACACTAAAACTGGTTTCTGAGATTGAGCGCATTGAGTATACTGTTTCAAATAATGAGTTTGATGCTCTCTTGCTGGAGAATAATCTCATCAAACAAAACCAACCGAAGTATAACATATTATTAAAAGACGATAAGACCTTTCCTTATCTCTGCATACTTAAAGAACGCTTCCCAAGAATTATTTATACCCGAAAGTACATACCACAACAAGGAGAGTATTTTGGCCCCTTCTCCAGTGTTGTGGCCATGAAGAGTGTGCTGGAATTAGTTCAGAAACTTTACGCTATCCGCACCTGTTCACTTTTACTCAGTGAACAAAATATTAAGGCTGATAAATTTAAAGTATGCCTTGAATTTCATTTGGGTAATTGTAGAGGCCCTTGTGTCGGAAATCAGCAGGAGCAAGAATACCTGGAAGACATTGCACAAGCCAGACATATTTTAAAGGGCAATCTGAGCATTGTTGCAAACTATTTCCAGGAACAAATGGAAGCCTTTGCTGCTTCTATGAATTTTGAACGGGCACAATTTTTCAAAGAGAAGATTTTATTACTTGAAAAATACCAAAGTAAATCATTGGTAGTTAACCGATCCATTACAGATGTAGACGTTATCACACTCTTATCCAACGAGAATACGCTATACATTAACTACCTCTTATTAAAAGAAGGCGCTATCATATTTTCCAAAACTGTATTTGCACAAAAGCGTGTTGATGAGGCTGATGAAGAAGTATTAAGTACTGTGGCGCAAGAGCTGAGAGAGCAGGCGAATAGTCAGAGTAAAGTTATTCTCAGCAATATTCCCTTAAGCTTTGTAGAAGAGGGTGTTGAGAATACTATTCCACAAATCGGAGATAAAAAGAAACTGATTACCCTATCGCTAAAAAATGCTTTAGAGCTAAAGCGTGAAAAAGAAATTTCGAAAGAGGGACGAAAGAGCAAAAACAGAGAGGTGCTCGAGATTTTACAAAGTGATTTACAACTCAGAACGCTGCCAATCGTAATAGAGTGTTTTGATAACTCAAACTTTCAGGGAACATCACCAGTAGCCTCAATGGTTCGTTTTGTAGATGGCAAACCAGACAAAAAAGGATACAGGCATTTTAATATTAAAACAGTAGAAGGCCCCAACGATTTTGCATCGATGAAAGAAATTGTGGGCAGACGATATAAGCGGTTAATTGAAGAGCAAACACCACTTCCTGATTTAATTATTGTTGATGGTGGTAAAGGCCAACTCAGCAGTGCTGTTGAAGCACTTAAGGAGCTAAGTGTTTATGGTCGTGTACCGATTGCGGGTATCGCCAAAAGACTGGAGGAAATCTATTTACCCGAAGACACATTGCCTTTGCTGATCAATAAGAAATCACCCGGGCTTAGGCTCATTCAGCAAATGCGCGATGAAGCACACAGGTTTGCCATTACTTTTCATCGATTAAAAAGATCTAAAGTAAATAGCAGCTCATCGTTGGAGGAAATTGAAGGTCTTGGTAAAAAGACTGCTGAAAAACTACTGAAGCATTTTAAATCACTTAAGAAAGTGAAGGCTGCAAGCCTGGAAGAACTTAGTGCCTTGGTTGGAAATAGTCTGGCAGAAAAAATAAAACAAGCACAATAAAAAAGGGAGTGAAATCACTCCCTTTTTCTTTATGCCTGTTTGGAGATTAATACTCCCACAGATTATGTTCTTTTTCCATCAGAAGGTGTTCCTGACGATATACTTCATATACACCTTCAAATCTGTTTCCACCACTTGCCTGAATCATACCGATAATATCAATATCATCAGGGTTTTCAACTTTAGTAATGTAGCCATGGAATAATCTTAATAAGATAGCATCAGCGAAATTCTTATTCTGAGCAGTGTTTTGACGGTTAAACCAAACTGCCTTCTCAGGATATTGACGGAACTTCGCTTCCAGGTCTTTGTAACGGATAATTCCCACTTGCTTGTAGAATCCTGCTACGTCATCAAACACCTGCATAGCGATACACTGTATATCAAAGTATAATCTTGATCTTCTTTTATCGAAAATTAAATCTTCGTTTACAACCAAGCGTGTTACGTCTCTGGCTTCAAAAGTCAAGGCCATACCTTGTTGTGTAACAGCCCACTCACCATTTGGTGACTCTTCAGGATTTACACCTGTGTTATCTACCTGTGCTTCGTAGTTCTTGCCGTTAAACTTTCTGATATCACCCTGATAAGTTGCTTCAGAAGGATTCCATTCCGGGTAATCTACTGCCTGATTTCTTACCAGATTGGCAACTGCCTCCTCTTTTGTAAACTTAGTCTTGAGAGAATCATCTTTATAAAGCTCTAATTCCCCACTCTTTACTAAGTCAAGCATTAGTTTGGTTACTTCACCATTTCTGGCGAAAAAACCCTTGTTCTGCTTTTCTAATAGGTCAACCTGTCTCCACACCTTTACCTTGTAATGTTGCTCATAAAGCGCAATCGGGTCAAGGGAATTAGGATTATACTGTACTTCCTCAGGCTGCGCTAAAGCAGCACCCGAAGTAAGGGCTAACACAGCGACAGCAAGAATTCTCTTATTCATAATTAATTATTTAACCAATATCTGCACCATGTCAGACGTATTTGTAGGAACTGTTTCGTCACCACCCTTGAAAGTTTTGCGTACAATAGTTTTAGGTTCTATTGAGATAACATCACCAGGACGTAGTGCGCCAAGACCTTTCAAGTCAATGATTTCACTTGTATAATTAGAGAGTGTTCCTACTGCAGTACCACCTCTTACCAAGTAAACATTCATCTGACGGATTCTGAAGTTAGCATCCTTAGGAACTTCTTCCTTAAAGTTTGCCTCAGCTTCAGCATTTACTTTAATCTGTGGTGAGTTAGCGCGGATACCTTGCTTAGGATCAATATCACGGCCGGATGCATCTTTTGCAATAACGCGTGGACGTGGAATTGGCTTCGCTTCAAAGTTAACTGCTCCTAAACCAGCACCACCGTTAGCCACATTTACCGCGAACTTACGTTGTGAAGGGATGATGGTTACCACACCTGGCTTATCACCTTTCTGAATTTCAGAACCTGTACTGTTAAAAGTAGGGTTGAAGGCAGGGCCAAGGCCGCTCACTTCAAACGTTACAGCATTACCACAGTTCATGTAAAGACGAGGTGCGTTACCAGTAGTTACTTTAATAATAGGTTCTGCCACAAAGTATTCGATTGTACTAGAGAACGTTGTGTCAGCCAATTTAATATCAGCTTTAAAAGATTTCTTAGCCAAGCCTGTTGCTTTATCATAAGCACCACCGCTTGCTACGAATTCTACTTTACCAATAGGAATACCTGAAGTAGAAGTAGCATTCACTAACTTCTGACCATCGCGGTAAAACTCTGGTGTCACTGCTGAAGCCGCACCCGTAATAAACATTTCTGCTTCGTACTTAGTACCTGCTACAACTGTAGAAGACTTAGGCAACACCATGGGTACGAACTTATCGAAACGGATAGTACCTACGTTAGCATCTTCCGCCAATTTGGCTAATGCCTTGCTTTCATACTCCAGCAATTCAGTTTGTATCTGCGTTACAGAAGCTAGTGCTGCAATAGGAGGAGTGTTTTCGAACATGAAAGTTCTGAAGTCCTTGTTCGCATGTTTTTCATTGTCCTTAAACATGTCAATTTCTTCAGGGGACTTTGTTAATTTTTCAAACTTTTCTGTAGGGCACAAGGCACTTATTTGCGCCACATAGTCGTTGAGAAGCTTTTCAAAACCAATACCGTGCGGAGAACGAGGGTCAATCATCATGGTGGCTACTTTCGAGCCGTGGTCATTGATGAATTTGTCATCGATCTTATCTGTTCCTGAAGCTTTCAGCATTTCTGCTTTTAGGTTATCAATGCCGGCAAGTGTTGTTTTTGTCAACTCTCTCACCTTACCTGCATTTTCCTTCGCTTTTAGAACTTTAGGATTTTGATTTTTTCCTGCCTCCTCAATAATATGATCAAGCGTAGCTTGATTCTTAATATTACCATCAGCAATGAGTTCGTCAAGTGTTGCGTGGATGATGGCAAATTTCTCTAAGATGGCACTACTAACCTGGAGAGCCAAAAGGGCTGTCAGTACCAGGTACATCATACCAATTAGTTTTTGCCTCGGGGTTTCCTTACCACCTGCCATAATTAATTGAGTTTAAATCTTGTTACTAAAAATATAAGACAATGAGCAATGAAATATTACTGGCCACTACCTTTCATGGCAGTAAGCATGCTGCCGTACACTTTGTTAAGTGAAGTCAGGTTGTCAGTTAATTTTCCTAATTCGTTGGTGAACTTGGCGGTGTTATCACCCACTTTAGAAAGACCATTCATAGCACCTGTTAAGCTTTCATAGAACTTATTCATGTTCTTAACATGGCTATCTGCATCTTTCAGCTCCATCTCATATACTGAGTTAAGTGCCGCAAGATTTTTAGTTACTTTCTGAACCTGAGCGTGGTATTCGCCAGTGTCTTTTGAAGCATCCGCCATGGCAGAAACTGCTTTCATCGCTGTTCCGTATGACGTGTTCATATCTGCTAATGACTTAGAAGCTGATTGTACGTTTTTAGCGTAATCGTTAGTCGCAACAGCGGCATTAGCAAGGTTTGACATCTGCGAAGCAGAAGTAGCCAAGTTTGTCAAACCTTTTCCAAGGTTATCCAACAGGTTTTGGTCAACTTTTGCATTCTTCAGCATATCATCTATTCTTAATAGAGCAGAATCACCAGCTGCAGGAGCACCTGCTTTACGCACGGTTGGTGTTGCAGGGGCACCCTCGAAGTCCTCAGACAATTCAGGGTAAACTTTTGACCAATCTGGTTCTTTGTGAGGCGGTTCAAAGGCACTCAGGAAGAAGATCGCAGCTTCAACAAGTAGACCAACCATTAACATTTGGTCAGCACCTGTTAGGTGAAGAATTTTAAATAAAGCTCCGACAATTACCACGGCTGCACCAATACCGTAAACTTTGGGCATAATGGTTTTAAAGAGAAGCTCAACAAATCCGCCTTTTTTCTTGCTCATTGTAGTATGGGTTTAAATCTGATGTTTAACGTTTTTTAAATATAGAGAGACTTTTTAAATATTAAAATTCTTGTCCGGAAGAGCGGCCCAGGTGAGTCATTGCGCAACGGAATCCTATGTACGCACGGGTAGAATCTTTGAATTCATACGTACGTGTACCTGTTTCAAGGTAGTAAGCCACATCCTTCCACGAACCTCCACGAATAACCTTTTTAGGAGCAATTTTCTCGTTGTATTTTTTGCTGTTCGGATTGGTCCGCTCATCAATGTACTGAGGGTTCAAATCCCACACAGTAGGCACTGAAGCTGCATAGAAATCATCCAGACACCATTCGGAGGCATTACCAGCCATGTCGAATAATCCGTAATCATTAGGGAAGTAAGCCGCAACCGGTGCTGAGTAGGCAAAACCATCATCGAAGAAGTTACCACGGCCTGGCTTGAAGTTGGCTAACATACAGCCTTTTGAGTTACGGATATAAGGGTTACCCCAAGGATATTTCGCTAAATCACGACCACCTCTGGCCGCATATTCCCACTCTGCTTCTGAAGGCAGGCGGAAAGCAGGCATTGGAGGCTCACCGTTTGTTTTACGGAATTCATTCCAATAAGCCGTTCTCCATTCGCTGAAGTAAGTTGCTGACTCCCAATCGATACCCACTACCGGATAATCATCGTACGCAGGATGCCAGAAATAATAATCCTGAATTGGATCACCCATGTGGTGTGCAAAATCCTTCACCCATACGGTTGTGTCAGGATAGAAATTTTGTCTGAAGTCTTCTGTAGAAGGTGATTCAAAGCCTTCAATAGCTCCATTTTCGTATAAATGCCAATTTACAAACTGACGGTACTCATTATTAGTGATCTCGGTATCATCCATAAAGAAAGGACCGATGGTTACTTGCTTGTTGTAGTTGATCTGAGTTGAAGCGGGATCTTCGTCAGCCTGACCCATGTGGAAAGTACCGGCAGGGATTGGTACCATACCCAATGGTATGACCATTGCCCAACCTTCTCGGCCAGCCACGCCAATTACCTGGCCTTCATCTCCTCCACTTTGCCCCAAGCCCAGCAGGCCGCAAGCTCCTGCCACGAATCCAGCAAGAATTAAAAAAATCCTTCCGAGGGTTGTCTTATTCATAGTACGCAATTTGATAGTCGAAATAAGTTGTTTCTAAATAGGTTCACAAATTCTACAAAATTGAACGAAATCCAAAATTAAAAAAAAGCACTTAGTGCCTATACCTTGGCGTTCGAACGATTTTTTTACTTGTACCGGGGCTTACAGGTAAGTCGTAGCTAAGCATAACTTCGTGAGATGTAGGCTGTTTAGCAGCCTGATCTTTAACCACATAGTCCATTGAGTAGCCTAATCTTAATGATTTATCTTTTAATAAACTGTACCCCAATAAAATGGATACTGCCTCTGATTGCCTGAACGACAGACCGCCCCACATCGTATTTTTATAGTATGCCAATCCCGATAAATCAACAGATGTCTCGTTAAGATCTGTTTTTACCCAGGTGGTAAACAGAAAGGTCAAGTCGAAACTCATGTCGTAGTAATAGCCTCCGGTAAAGTTTACATGGTTCTCTAAAGCGGCTCTGGTTGCGTCTGCTCCAAAATCAAATTCAGATTTAAGCAGGTGGTTAAAACCTACGCCAGCATAATATTTTTCAGATCTATAGAATAAACCAAAGCCCAAATCTGGCTTTATCTGCGATTCTTTGCCTTCAGTTATGTTCGGGTCTCCACCATCTACATAGCGATATATTCTGCCATTAACTGTTTGCGAAAACATTCCGACCTTAATACCGATACTTAATTTATTGTCTTTAATCCCCAAATGGTAGGCATAATTAACCTGAGCTTCGAGGCTATTAAGTGGCCCGGTAATATCATTCATGATATAGGTACCAAAGCCGCTGTGTAATTTAAATATAGGTGTGTTGAAGCTAACCAATTGAGATACAGGGGCGTTTCCTTCGCCAAAGCTGGGTTGATATCCAAGCCACTGACTTCTGTGCACAGCAGAAAAACGCGTAACACCATCAACCCCTGCAAAAGCAGGCGTTAAGTACATGTTGTTAAACATGTAGTGCGTAAACAGTGCGTCTTGCTGAGCTTGAACACTGAAAGCCGCAAAAAATGTTATCGCGAGAGCGGTATAAAACGACTTCTTTGACATGTATTACTAAAAGAGATGCTAAAGTAAATGTTTTTTATCGATACAATCAACACCGGGGTATTAAAGTATTTTAAAAAACAACTAAATCTAAAACACCGATAATGAATGAGTTATCGAATTCCGTTTGCCTTCTTTATATACAATTCCAAGGCTCCTGTCATGCTTGGGGCATTCGGAAGCGGGGCTTCAATATCTAAAATCAGACCTGCATCACGTGCTGCCTGAGCCGTTGTAGGACCAAACGCTGCAATTCGTGTGTTATTTTGTTTAAAATCAGGGAAGTTCTGAAATAATGAAGTAATGCCTGAAGGGCTGAAAAAAGCCACTATGTCATAAAAAACTTCTTTGAGATCCGACAAGTCAGCTGCCACCGTGTTATAAATGATTGCCTCTGTAAAAGTATAGCCGTTTTGCCTTAAAAAATCAGGAATATCATTTTTACGAATATCAGAGCAGGGGAAGAGGTACTTCTCATTTTTATGCTTTTTCAGCAATTCGAGCAAATCCAACGCGGTTTTAAGGCCTGTGAAAATTTTGCGCTTTCTGATAACGATGTATTTCTGCAGGTAGTTGGAGGTTTGGTCCGATACACAGAAATACTTCATATCGGCAGGCATTTCGATCTTTAACTCACCACAGATAGTAAAAAAGTGATCTACCGCATTTCTGCTTGTAAAAATGATCGCTGTATGCTGTAGTATGTCTATTTTCTGTTTCCTAAATTCTTTAACAGGAACCGGTTCAACCTGAATGAAGGGTCGAAAATCTATTTTAAGATTAAATTTTTCAGCTAACTTAAGGTAAGGAGAATTTGTATCTGCTGGAGCCTCTTGTGTAACCAAAATGCTTTTCACTTTTCGCATTCTGTCCGTAGCAATTTCACTCATATCAACACCTGGGTAGTACTAGTAATACAGAATTTTTAAAATAATCAGAGAAGGTATTATTTCTGTGGCACAAAGGTACGAAAATAAATGGAATGGACTGATGCGGGCTTTGGCTGCGATTTTGAAAAAAGCCAAAACGATCCACATAACGAGGATAGTGCCTGCCGCCATGTAAAAGAAATTTATCCAGCCTGCCCCTGCACTGCGGGTAAGTATGCTAATTGCCAGCAGGGATACTGAAAAGCCTACAAACAAGAAAAATAATCGTGTCCAGTTAAAAAACTGCATCCCTGCCACATCGCGCAATTGGAAAAGTGTTGCAAACAGGTAGATGGTCAGCATTTTAAGACTAAAAACTAAAATTACCAGCAAGCTTAGCAGCAACCACTCCCGCATAAGATCAGACAAGGAGTCAGGTTTTATTAAAAGTTTATCTGGAAGATGTACAAATAGAAGCAGTAAAAAGAAGGCAATGGTGAGACTGCTGAATCCGTAGAACAAAAAATTACCACTGCTGGTAATTCTTGTGTAGACGATGCTGTCTTCACTTTCACGCATGGAAAATATTTTGCTAACAGAAAAATAATCTGATGCCAGCTTAGGATTTAGCTTAATAATGAGAATCAGCAGCATTAAAATGATGCCTGCGCCAATAAGCACGAAATTGGTAAGAAAAGCCGATGGCCGCTTTTCATAAATAGATTTTGATTCTACCAGTTGGTGCCTGACTAATTGGGTAAGCAATGAACCGGTCTCTATGTTATCCTTGCTGTATATGCTAATGGTGAAGTCCGTTTTTGCCAGGCGCTGGCGCAAACTGTCCACCGGAATCAGCAGGTTTTTTTGATCCGTCCAGAGCAGTTGTTGGTCGATAAATACAGAAAAAGGCTTGATTGACCTCAACTTCAGGTAGTCTCCATGCCCTAAGGAGCCTTTTATTTGAAAATGGATGGCTTTTGTTTGCTGCGCTGCATCAAATTTTTTGTAGCCTGCATCGGTATACGTAAACCAATCTTGTTGCAAGTCGCGGCTAACCTGTTCGTTTTGGGCAAACAGGTTTACTGACAGAAGAAGTGTTAAAAACAATAAGGGTTGCTTCATGGAATGACCGCAAAAATAGGACACTTTCGGCAGCCACAAAATGCATGTAGCTTTGTTGCATGGCAGGCGTTTACTTTCACATTCCTTTTTGCAGGCAAGCATGCCACTATTGCGACTTCCATTTCTCTACCAATCATGAGCTTAAGGCTGATATGGTTGAGGGTTTACTTAGGGAAATGGCACTCAGGTATGATTACCTGGCCGGAGAAAGCATTGACACGATCTATTTTGGCGGGGGCACACCCTCGCTGCTTGCTGCAGACGAAATTAAAAAACTGTTAACGGGACTTGAAAAACAATTTACAGTATTACCCACTGCTGAAATTACCCTGGAGGCAAACCCTGATGATTTAGATTTTCAAACGCTCGTAGCTTTAAGAAGTGCCGGTATCAGCAGACTAAGTATTGGCATACAGTCTTTTCACAACCACCATTTACAGTTTTTGCATCGTGTGCATAATGCAGATCAAGCTAAAGTTTGTATTGAAGATGCGCGAAAGGCGGGCTTCAATAATATCAGCATTGATCTGATTTATGCACTTACGCAGGAAACCGATGAAGAGTGGCGTGAAGATATACGGCAGGCCTTGCTTTTAAAACCAGAACACATTTCAAGTTATTCGCTCACCATAGAACCTCAAACTGTTTTCGGGAAGTGGGCCAAGACAGGGAAACTGCATGTTACGGATGATGATGTGGCCGCACGACACCTGGAAATACTGGTTGATCAGCTGGAGGCTAGTGGTTATGAACATTACGAGGTTTCTAATTTTGCTAAACCCGGCTTTCAATCGAAGCACAACAGCAGTTATTGGAAAGGTGCACAATACCTGGGGCTTGGCCCGAGTGCGCATTCCTATAATAAAGGGAGTCGTCAGTTTAACGTTGCCAACAATCACGTCTACTTGCGTTCGATAAAAAATGGAGAGGTGCCTTTTGAAAAAGAAATTTTAAGTCGAGCCGATAAGGTGAACGAATATATACTGACCAGTCTGCGCACCAGTTGGGGTTGTGATAATCTCTATCTTAAGAATGAACTAGGTTATGATTTACTTAATGAGCAATCTGCTTATCTTCAGGATATAATTAAAAGTGAATACGCCCGACTTGATAATACAGTATTGTTATTGACGAAGAAGGGAAAATTACTGGCTGATAAAATTGCTTCCGACCTGTTTATAAGTTTATGATCATTTCGTTTTCATTTAACAACAAAAACTATCGTGCTGACTTGCAACAGGGGATTGATATCTCCATTCCATTAAAAAACGGAAATGAAAACCCGAGTTGCTATTATGCGGAAGCACCCAACTTTGAGGTAATCAAAGCAGGAAGTTTTATCGGTAGCGTAAAGGAAGGTGGTGTAGTTAACCACCGAAAAATAACTTTTACACCGCATGGCAACGGTACCCATACTGAATGCTATGGTCATATTGCTGCTGACGAAACAGCAACAATTAATAAAAGACTTAAAAATTCTCATGCATTGGCTGCTGTAATTAGTCTAATGCCAGAGGCATTAACCAACGGTGATCGCCTGATCACCCTGGATAGTTATAAAGAAAAGGCAAGGCATGAGGATGTGTCGGCCATCATTATCCGGAGTTTGCCTAACGAGGTAACAAAACAAACAAGGCAATACTCTGGCACAAACCCACCATTTATGGAGGCAGCACTTGCTGCTTACTTTGCCGAAAAAGGTGTTGAGCACTTATTGCTGGATTTACCAAGTGTAGATAAAGAAGTGGATGAAGGCAGGCTGGCTGCTCACAAGGCTTTCTGGAAAGCTGGAGATGAGAGCCGTAAGCATTGCACCATCACTGAAATGGTGTACGTGCCCAACCATGTACAGGATGGACTGTACTTTTTGAATTTGCAGATTGCCCCTTTCGAAAATGATGCAAGTCCGAGCAGACCAGTTTTGTATAAAGTAACAGAATTTCTACCTTGAGGATTACTGAGTGCCCTATGGAAAAATCATCAGAAGAGAAGCGAGTTTATTTATTATTGAAGGCTGTTATTTTTCATTATCACGGGCTTGATGAGACTGAAAAGCATGACCTTGATAGAACTGCTGAAGATTTACAGGCACCGGAAGAATATAAGTGGGCCCTGGATTTTGTGGCCGAAGATTACATTACGGCTTTCGATCGCGCACGTGATTATTTGAATTTAATTATCAGCGATTACACCAAGGATAAACGCGTTGAACTTATCAACATGGTATGGCAGGCCAATAATTTAAAAGGCTATGTAACCGAAATGGAAGCAACCGCTATGCTGAAGCTTGCCAAGGATTGGAATGTGCAGAAAGAGTTGGTTGATCTTGTGTTGAAATAATACTTACAAACTCATCATATCCTTAAACTTGGCTGCTTGTCTACGGCTCACTTCGACTTTATCGCCACCACGCAAACGCACCATCAGGCCTCCGTTGAACCAGGGCTCTATGCCTTCTACCCAACTTAAGTTTACAATGTGCTTGCGGCTGGCGCGGAAGAATGCTCTCTCATCCAGTTTTTCATCCAAAGCATTCAGCGATTTATGGATCATGGGTTTATTTGTATCAAAATAAACCTTGATGTAGTTGCCATCCGACTCGAACATGCGCACATTAGATAAGCTCACAAACCAGCAACGATCGCCATCTTTCACAAATACCTGATCGTTAAGGCCCAGTTTTTTATCACCATTGGCAATGATCTCCTTCTTCTCTTTTTCTTTCTGCAATATCTTTTGAATGGTCTCTGATAAACGTTCCGGCTGGATCGGTTTCAGCAAATAATCTAATGCACTGACATCAAAAGCTTTTAGGGCATATTCATCATAAGCAGTTGTAAACACTACTAATGGCACTGAGTCCAGCATTTCCAGTAATTGAAAGCCGGTTTTGCCAGGCATTTGTATATCCAGAAAAAGAAGATCCGGATTTAGGGTTTCGATCATTTCGAATGCCTCATCAGCATTTTGCGCCTCTCCTACTACCTCAATGGCCGAGTGGTCCTCCAGCAATTTCATCAACTCTTTGCGGGCTAGGCGTTCATCATCTACGATCAGGGCTCTCATGCGAATGCGGGATTATAATTTCAGTAAGTACAAAAGTATCGTTTTCGTTCTCTATTTTAAAAGATGCATTTTCACCATAGAGCAATTTAAGGCGTTGAGCGGTATTTTTAAGGCCTAAGCCCCCTTTTCTCTTGATACCGTTTACATGATATTCGTGATATTGGCCACTGTTGCGAATCTGTACATGAAGTTTATCTTTCTCCACAAAGGTTTTCACAGCAACAATTCCACCTTCAGTAAGTTTGGAAATACCGTGTTTGATTCCATTTTCCACCAGGGTTTGGATCATGAGCGGTGGCACCAAAAAGTCATTAGAATCAGGATGTATATCGAATTCTGTTTTGAGGCGTTCTTCAAAGCGAATAGTTTCCAGGCTTAAATAATCCTTCACGATTTTCAATTCATCATCAAACTTGGTAAGTCCGATCCTGTCGACTGCCAGCGAATTGCGTAAAATATTGGAGAGGTGGTTAATGGCTTGTTTTGATTTTTTGGGATTCTCATCCACTAAGGCCCTGATACTATTCAATGCATTGAAGATAAAGTGCGGATTGAGTTGTGATTTCAGATTCTGCAACTCAATCTCTATGCGCGATGTTTCGTACTTGAGTGATTTATTGTATTGTTCTACAAAATAGTAGGCAAAATAAAATACAGACCACAAAAAGAAAAAGATGGTGAAGGATGACCAACCATAGATAATCTGAGATGGATCCAGTGTTAGTTCAGGATTAAACTCGCGCCCTGAAAGAAAAAAGGCTAAGGGTTGCAAAGCATAAGCCATTAATGCCATTACAACAACAATCAACAACACGCGAGGGATTAGTGAGGGCAAGGGTAGTCTCATTAAGCGAAAGCGCGAAACTAAAAGGTAGCGCAGCAGGTGCGTAAGCAACAAACAGATGAGGGCTTCCAGTAAAAAGAAGGTAATGCGCCTGCTGTTAATTGCCCCTGTTGAAATAGCAAAGAAGATTATCTGAAGAATAGCGTATAGGATCCATCCTCCAATCTGTAAAGTCCAGTATAGTCTATGCTTGTTCACCATAACAACAGGCTAAAGTTAGTAAGGTGCCGCAAGAAGAGCGATATTTTATACAGGTGGATTTTATCAAAGATAGTTGAACTGTAAAAGATAAAGGAAGGTTATGCCTGTGGCAATAATCAATACCCAGGTAGTAATCACCAGCGACTTTTTATTGTTTGCCAATTTCGGTTCGCTGGCCAATTGGTTAAAGATGAAGGATAATCCCGCTAAAGAGTATAGGGTAAACTCCAGTGTTCGCTGCTGGTATAATTGGTAGATACCAAAGGCTAAGAAAATGGCTCCGAAGATGTATTGTCTTTGTTGTGCGTTCATGTTACAAAAGTACTGGTTATTTCAGATTACTTCACTTTAAGTAATAGCCTGTTTTTACTTTTTGCCTCAATAGCAGGTCTGTTCATGAGCATGGTTCTGAATTTTCCTGTGGCAAACATCAAGGCCTGATCATCGTAATGAGGGCTCATCACATTTCCTGATTGCCCAGTGGGTGATACAGTTTCGCCACTTTCAATTGTAGAAAAATCTGTGATTTTACGCAAAGCCGGACCGACACTTACCGGGAAATAACCCGTTGTATCCAAAGAGAACGTAAGGTTATTAATTACCTCCTGTCCTCCATCAACTTGGAAGGGGCCTACGCTAAAAATTTTATCCAAAGGCTTAACACTTCCCAGTGGGTGGTTGTGTGTAAGTGTGTGAATCTTACCCCATGCCAGGAAAAAATCCTCAGTTGCTCCCGCTTGGGTTAAGGCGGAAAGTGTTTTAATGGCAGCTTGCTCAAAAATATTGGCGCGTGTCTCCGTAACTTCTTTTGTCAATACATTATCCCACCATGGTGAGTTTTCATTGCTGATTAAGCTCAAGTAGGAATTTTTAGGAACCGATGTTTCCATGAGTGTTTTAAAAGCTGTTTCTCCCAATTCATCCTTCATAGAGAGAAAGATGACTTGCGAAAGTAAATTGTAATAAACAGATGGAGAGCTGTTATTGCTTTCGTGGTTGCCATTCCAAGTTTCCAACTGCAAAAATAAAACATCAAATTCCGGTTTATCGAGCCCTCTGAGAATAGTGGCCATTGTTTTTGCAACTTCTACCTGTGGTTTACCCACTACGTCCAGGTTTACTTTCTTCATGTCTTCTGTCGTCCACTTTTTGTTCTCCGCCAACAATTCATTCACTCTACCCGCTCGTGATTTGGGATAGTAATATCCAGGATACAAAACTCCATCTACTGAATCGGGTTGATTGTTGCACGAATACACATAACCCCAGGGTGGATTAATGGATTGTGGATTTTTTTCGAAGGGATAAAAGCCTAAGTACTCATCTTCACCACTGGCACCGTCTAAAAACAATTTAGTGTTTACATGTGCCGGACGTATGGGTAATTTTGCGGCAGCCCACCAGGCAATGTTTCCATCGACATCACCATACATGATGTTTAGGCCGGGCGCGGAAAAGAGAGAAACAGCTTTGCGAACTTCTTCAAAATTATCAGCGTGGTTTAAACGGTATGCTGCTTCTAATGCTTCATTAGGCTGCTGCGTTAACATCCACCACATGGCTATTGGTTTACCATCGGCAGGTACATTATCAAGGCCACCATTTACGATCGGCCCGTGGCGCGATGATTTTATTTCCAATACAATATCTTCCTTACCTTTTACTTTAATAATTTCATTTCTGATTGATAGATTCTCCCATTGATCTTTAAACTTCACCTGATTTGCATTTTCAGGATTTGGTTCTTCAACAAAAAAATCCATGTCATCATTTTCAAACATGGTTAAACCCCAGCCGATCTTATCATTATTCCCCAACAGGGCAAAAGGAATGCCTGCCAAATGGTGTCCATAAAAACGAAAGCCAGGGTATTCAATATGTGCCTCATACCAAACAGCGGGTTGACCGAAACCAATATGGGTATCGTTGGCCAGTATAGGAAATGATGAGGCAGTTCGCGAACCAGCAACGACCCAACCATTACTACCTTGTAATCTTGGAACAGGCAAATATTGTAAAGCTTCGTGAACGGCTGTGATTAAAGAATCCATGCCTGGTGATTTTACATCGCCTTTAAAATTTTTTATAAGTTCAGCATTGGCAGGTGTTTGCACAGCAAGGTCTTGTAAATAAGCCAGGCCCAATTCGTTTTTGATTTTTTCTAACACAGGGTCTACTTGTAGGGCTTCTGCAAAACCAAAGGACATAAAGCCAATAGCCAGGTAAATATCTTCTGGTTTAAATTCTGTTTTCGGTATGCCCATGATCAGAAATTCGATGGGGGTATCTCCGGTTTTTATAAATTCGTTAACACCTTTTTGATAAGCGAGGGTTGCTTTTTGATAAGCGCTTGTATCACTGCTCAGGAATTGTGCAGCACTCTCGCTGGCAAACTTATTAATACCCAATGTTCTGAATAATTTATCGACCTTGATAAGATCAGGCCCCAGCACTTCTGACAGTCTGCCGCCTGCTGCCCTGCGCAACATTTCCATCTGAAAAAGTCTGTCTTGTGCATGTACATACCCTAAAGCATAGTAGGCATCTTGTTCATTGGCAGCATAAATATGTGGAACGCCATAATCATCATAT
The DNA here is from genome assembly GCF_057350905.1 of Chryseotalea sp. NCBI lineage: Bacteria > Pseudomonadati > Bacteroidota > Cytophagia > Cytophagales > Chryseotaleaceae > Chryseotalea > Chryseotalea sp. The sequence continues at coordinate 45,976 of NZ_JBMRCF010000021.1, forward strand.
ATTACTTCAACATCTTCCTGCAAACCACTTAATACCTGCTCTCCGTTTAATGTGGGCTTTGATGATTGTAAAAAGGCAAATACACCGACAAAAATCAGGGCTAATGCAATAAGAATACCGATAAAAATACGTTTCAGAATTTTCATATGAATGTAAAAATGAAAGATAGGAAAATTAGTGGTTCAGTAGGATGTACGTTGTAAAGATGTGTTGAACAGCTATTGATATTCCTGAGCATTTTTCATCGGAATCGTAGGGGATACAAATGAAAAACGTCCTCCCCCTTCCTCCTCCAGGGAAGGGGGATAAAGTAAGCGTAACTCAACAAACAAATTTGTTTTAAAAATCTAGTTGAGCTCCATCTTCAAAAACTTACCTGTATAACTAGTTGTGCTTTTAGCCACTTGCTCAGGTGTGCCTTGCGCAATTATTTGTCCACCCTTTCCACCACCCTCTGGCCCCAAATCAACAATGTAATCGGCCGATTTGATTACATCCATGTTGTGTTCAATTACCAACACTGTATTTCCTTTATCCACTAATTTTTGTAAAACATCCAGGAGATGTGAGATGTCCTGAAAATGTAAACCTGTGGTTGGCTCATCCAGGATATAAAATGTTTTACCTGTGTCGCGCTTGGATAATTCTGTAGCTAATTTAACACGTTGTGCTTCACCTCCTGAAAGTGTAGTGGCGTGCTGACCTAAAGAAATGTATCCCAGTCCTACCTCGTTCAATGTTTCTATTTTTCTTAAAATTTTTGGCTGATTCTCAAAGAAGTTTACAGCCTCTTCCACTGTCATATCCAATACATCTGAAATGGATTTGCCTTTAAATCTGACTTCAAGTGTTTCTCTATTATAGCGTTTACCCTTACACGTTTCACAATGCACATATACATCTGGTAAAAATTCCATTTCAATGAGGCGTAAACCGGCACCCTCGCAAGTTTCGCAACGGCCACCTTTTACATTAAATGAAAAACGGCCAGGCTTGTATCCACGAATTTTTGACTCCTGCAATTGGGAGAACAAATCACGGATATCAGAAAAGACACCTGTATACGTAGCAGGATTTGATCTGGGCGTGCGACCAATCGGTGACTGATCAACTTCTATCACTTTGTCTAACTCCTCTAAGCCATCAACCTTTTTATAAGGCATGGGCTCTGTTCTGGAATGATAGAAATGTCGGTTCAGGATCGGGAAGAGTGTTTCGTAAATCAGCGTTGATTTACCACTGCCTGAAACGCCTGTGATACAGGTAAAGGTACCCAGTGGCACATGCAGATCAACATTTTTTAAGTTGTTACCGTGTGCGCCTGTTATGCTAAGTTTCTTACCAGAGCCTTTACGCTTTTCTTTTTTAACATTTATACCAAGTTTACCCGATAGGTATTTTGCTGTTGTACTGTTGTTCTTTAAAAAAGTTTTGGGATCACCTTCTGAAACTACCTGACCGCCATGTCTGCCTGCACCCGGACCAATGTCGATAACGTAGTCGCTCTCTAACATCATGTCTTTGTCGTGCTCAACCACCACAACTGAGTTGCCCAGATCCCGCAAATCTTTTAAGGCTTTAATCAACTTAACATTATCGCGGGCATGCAAACCAATACTTGGCTCATCCAGAATGTATAATACACCAACCAGCTGTGTACCTATTTGCGTTGCCAGGCGAATACGCTGAGCTTCTCCACCACTTAATGTTTTCAGTGGTCTGTCCAGACTTAAATAATCCAAGCCTACATCCAACAAAAAGCCGATGCGCTTACGGATTTCTTTTAGTACTTCCGTTGCAATTACATTTTGTTTATCTGTAAGTCTGTTTTCAAGTTTATCAAACCATTTATTGAGTTGTTGAATGTCGAGGTGCGAAAGCTCTGAAATATTTTTGTCTGCAATTTTAAAATGAAGTGACTCTTTCTTTAAGCGTGCTCCATTACACTCTGGGCAGGTTCTTACAATCATGAATTCCTCCAACCATTTACGAATGCTTTCAGAACCTTCTTCTTTTTGCTTTTCTAAAAAATTAATGATGCCTTCAAACTTTGTATTCCATTCTGTGCCGGGATATTTAACTGAGGCCACTGCTACTGGCTCATCATCGCCATATAATAAAGTTTTAATAGCCTCTTTGGGCACTTTATTTAAAGGAGTGCTCAAGGTGAGTTTGTAACGTTTCAGAATGGCTTCAATTTTTTTGAAGATCCAGATATCGCGATACTCACCGAGGGGTAAAATACCACCACGACTAATACTCAAAGTTTTATCTGGAATAACTGACTCTTCTGTGATCTCTTCTATTTGTCCGAGGCCATTACACACCGGACAAGCTCCATAAGGAGAATTAAATGAAAATGTATTGGGAGCAGGTTCATCATAAGATAAACCTGTGGTCGGATCCATCAGAAATTTAGAAAAGTGATGAAGCTTACCATTTTCTTCCAAAGCCATGATGACGCCCTTACCTTCTTTCAATGCTTTATTTACAGACTGTGCAATGCGAACTCTGTCTTTTACATCTGCTACAATGCGATCAATCACTATTTCAATATCGTGTATCTTAAAGCGATCTACCTGCATTTTAGCAGCAATCTCCTGCACGTCACCATCTACACGAACTTTCGTATAACCTTGCTTGCGTATTTGCACAAAGAGTTCGCGGTAATGTCCTTTGCGTCCTTTTATGATGGGTGCCAACAGCGTAAGTTTCTTTCCTTTAAAATTTTGAAGCAAGGCATCTACAATCTGATCTTCTGACTGTCGCACCATTCTTTCGCCTGACAAATATGAATATGCTTCGCCAGCCCTCGCATAGAGCAAGCGCATGAAGTCATAGATTTCTGTTACAGTACCAACCGTAGAGCGTGGGTTGCGGGAGGTTGTCTTTTGCTCAATGGAAATAACAGGGCTGAGTCCGTTAATTTTATCAACATCAGGTCTTTCCAAATTACCCAAAAAGCTTCTGGCATAAGCTGAGAAACTTTCCATGTATCTTCGCTGGCCTTCGGCATAGATGGTATCAAAAGCCAAAGATGATTTACCACTGCCGCTGATGCCGGTAATGACCACGAGTTTATTGCGGGGAAAAGAAACAGAAACGTTTTTAAGGTTGTGTTCCCGGGCTCCGATTACCTCAATATTATCGTAACCGGTGGCATCGGTCTTTTTTTGTGCAGAAGTGGCTTTGGCCATTACTTAAGGAGTTAAAGAAAGAATACAAAAATGAGTGGCTGATTGTTTCAGAACAAATCAAAATTGTAACAAAAAGCTGAGAATAACGACTTAGTCTATATGTTTAGAATCATCGATTGGCTAAAAAAACAGTTCCTGGTAAAATTATTTGTTATTTACCTACGCTACCTGACGGGCTTTGCCTTTGTGTTTGCTTCTATTGTTAAAATTAAGGGTGAGCGCTTTACCCTGATTCCACCCACGGAACCTGTAGGCTATTTTTTCGAGGCTATGTATCAGAGTGGTTTTTACTGGAATTTCTTAGGCTGGGTGCAATTGATTTCCGGTGCATTGCTGATGTCGCAGCGTTTTTCTACCGTTGGAGCCCTCGTTTTTCTGCCGGTCATTACTAATGTCTGCCTGATTACTCATTCTGTGAACTTCGGTTCAGGAACACCGACCATAACAACCTTAATGCTGTTGGGTACAATCTTTCTGGTGCTTTGGGATTATAAAAAGTGGATAATCCTTTTCCAGAAAGACCACACTATTTATGTCGACCTACGCAATGAGCCGGAAGACAGGTTCATGAATGACCCTGCATGGGTGGTTGCAAGCATTCTGTTTGTATTCTTTACGGTGGCCTTTCACTTATTAGGCGGCACTTATGTGTTGACCTGGGTAATTGCTATGTTAGCAACAGGCATTAGTGCTTTTATTTGGGTAATGTTAAAACACAAATGAAGATTGGCCAACTAGTACGAACCATAATACTTGCGCAGAAACCATTCACCACTTATTAGTAGTAAGAGTAAAAAGAATATCCACTTCAAGTTAATCAGGTTATCGTACTTTTCTTCGGATTGAATTAAGGCGGTGGCTTTTTGCTGGGTTAGTGATGTATTCAGGGTTTCAATATTTTCGGCTTTCACAAATAATCCTCCTGTTTGTAGAGATAGTTTTCTTAGTAAATCATAATCGGCAGTGAGGTTTTGCATTTCAATTTGCTGACGACTTACTAAAAACTCACCGCTCACTTCTTCTTTTTCCTTTAAGGTAGTAGAGGCTCTATATCGGTATACACCTTCTGACAAACCACCAATGGTATAGCGTGTGTTGCCTTCACTGGTTGTATAACGGTACGAATTGCGCTGCCCGGCTTCATTGATTAATTCTATCTCAATAGTTTTACCGTAGACTGGTTCAAAAATATCGTTATACACCTGCGATTCAAATTGTACAGATTCAGTATCCAGAAATTCCTGTTTTACAGGGTAGCTTCTGAATTTTCTACGGTCATCTGTGGTAGATAGGTATTGAATCAGTTTACCAAACAATTCATCAAAACTTTCTGTGTTTTCATTACGGCTAAATTCCTGTAATCGCCAGCGCCATAAACCTTCACCCAGCATAAAGGCAATTTTTCTTTCTTCTAATTGATCAATGTATAATAGTGGCTTGTCTGTTATCAAACTCCCTACCTTTTGAAAAAGCAAGGGGGTGGCTGAGGGTGGTATTTGCATTTTTACAAAGGGGACAGAGGCAGGCGGAAAAGATTGAAAAACACCTGCAAGATTTGTTTCAGCCGTAAACACTGAAAAATCAGTATTAAAAGCAGGCACTACATCATCAAACTGGCGAATACTGCCTTCTATTTTTACAATTCCATCTTTACTTAGCTCCTGCCAATTGGTTTGTTCACCTAACACAAAAAATAAGGAAGCTTTTGTAGCTTGTGCCTGCTGTAGTAATTGCCTTGTTCGTCCTTTAAGATCTGGTACCTGAAAGAGTATTATTAGATCGGCTTCAGTACTCAGTTTGCCGAAATCATTTTGTGTTGTGCCCGGTATGTGCAAGTGGAAATCATAATTTTCATTTTGTTCAACCACTGCCCTCAGTGCCTTAATGTCCGGATGAGGTGCAGCAGCGAGGGCCAGTATTTTCTTTTTACCCGAAACCACTTCAACAAAAACAGTTGTTCGGTTATTCGTTGTATTCCACTCTTCTGCTTGTGGTGTAATGAGGATCTCGTAACGCTGTAAGCCTTGTTCTGCTGCCAGTGGCAAAAATTCAACCCGCGTCAGGGCTTCGTTAGTGATAGTCACAACTTTCTTCTCCAGTAATTTGCCTTTACTCAACAGACTAACTTCCACATTTTTTCCTAAGAATCCTTTTGCACTCAATTCTATTCTTACCGGGAAGCGATTGCCCTGGTAGGCAATTTTGTTAAAAACTGTATTTTTGATAACAAGGTCTACACGTTTACTGGTGTCGCCTATGCCCACAGTGTGAATGGGGAAATTAAATGTTGAATATAAAGGTGAAATACCTGCATTGTAAATACCATCAGAGACAAAGACAAGGCCAGCTACATTTTGCCCTTCATAATCATTGCTGATTTTTTTCATAGCCGATGTAAAATCGGATGTTCCGTTAGGATCCTGCAGCGTTCGCAACTCAACTGTATAGTCTTGGTCTTGCAATGACTTTTGCAATTGATTCAGTTGCTGATTAATTGCCTGTTGTTTTACAGAGTCGATTACTCGCTTCACCGATCCACTATCGTCTTGCAATACAACAATGACTGGTTTAATAAAGAAATTATTTACCTGCTTAAGAATAGGTTCCAATAAAAGCAATGCCAGTAGAAAAATGAGGATTGCCCTGGTGATAAAAAGTATTTGATTGACTCTTTTGGTCCAGGGGTACTTTGCTTTGTACAGCAGATAAGATGCACCCAAACCAAGTGCAACACATACTATTAAATACAAGGGTGAGGACTCAAAAATTATTCTACTCATTAAACATTATTTCAAATTCACTTTATAAAATTTCAAGAAACCTCAATACCCATATTTTTCTTTCCACAATGCACGGAGGTGTTTACGCATTTCCTCTTCTCGTGCATTTTTGCCCGGCTCATAAAATTTCATACCCTTAATAGCGTCTGGCAAAAATTCCATATTCACGAAACTATTTTCATAACTATGTGCATACTGGTAATCTTTTCCGTAACCCAAATTTTTCATCAGTTTGGTTGGTGCATTTCTTACTGATAAAGGTATGGGTAAATCACCTGTTTCATTTACCTTCTGTAAAGCATTTTCAATAGCCATATAACTGGCATTACTCTTGGGTGAACTAGCCAAATATACCGCACATTGGGCGAGAATAATACGCGCTTCCGGATAACCAATCACATTAACAGCCTGAAAGGTATTGGTAGCCATGATTAAGGCAGTAGGGTTAGCGTTGCCTATGTCTTCAGAGGCGAGTATGACCATTCTTCTGGCAATGAAACTTACATCTTCACCACCTTCTACCATGCGTGCCAGATAATAAATGGCTGCGTTCGGGTCGCTGCCGCGAATGGATTTGATGAAGGCGGAAATTATGTCATAGTGCTGTTCCCCACTTTTATCATATATCGCAATTTTCTTTTGTGCCACGCGCATTACTACTGCATCGGTAATTACTACCTCATCTTTCTCAATAGATTCAACCACCAATTCCAGTAGGTTCAATACCTTACGCGCATCGCCACCCGACAATTGAAAGAGTGCCGCATGCTCTTGTACAATAATCTTTTTCTTTTTCAGCACTTCATCTTTCGCAATAGCCTGATGTATTAATTGCAGCAATTCATTTTCTTCTAATGCCTTCAGCACATATACCTGACATCGTGAAAGCAAAGCTGCATTTACTTCAAAGGATGGATTCTCTGTGGTAGCACCAATCAAGGTGATAATTCCTTTTTCTACAGCACCTAATAAAGCGTCTTGCTGTCCTTTATTAAAACGATGAATCTCATCAATAAATAAAATGGAGCGCGAAGAAGCCTTTGCCTTTTCAATGACCTCTCGGATATCTTTTACACCGGCACTGATGGCACTCAAAATGTAGAAAGGTTTCTTTGCTTCGTTGGCGATAATATTAGCGAGCGTTGTTTTTCCAACACCGGGTGGTCCCCAGAAAATCATGGATGGAATGGTGCCTGACCGCAAGACTGTACGCAGCATTCCTTTCTCACCAACCAAATGCTGCTGACCGACCACATCATTTAATGTGATGGGACGAAGACGTTCAGCTAAAGGGGCAGATGATTCTGATAACATGATTACAACCTGATAAAGGCGATTAGTGCCAAACCAGCTATACCGAAAGCAACAAAGAAAAGGAACAAGAAATTCAAAAGTAAAAACTTGAGAACCGTTTTAGCTCTGCGTTGTTGATATACTTTACGCATGGCTTTGTATAAGTAAATAAAAATCCACAGATACAAACCCAACTCCAGCCACCAAAGCCACTCGACTTTACTTACCAGAATAATCAAAGACCCAATCAAATAAATAAAATCATAAAAAAATATGGTGAAGATAAGATGCTCAGAATAATAGAAATCCCGCCTGATATAAAAGAGTTTAAGTAATAATGCGAATAAAGGCATCAGGATAAAGATCATTCTGGGTGTATTCTCCATCATGTCATTGATAAAGGTTTTCACCATCTCTCCCTGGCTAGCACCCTCGCGTGACTCAATTTCTCTACCCTTTCGTTCAAAATACCGTTCAATATATCCGTCTCTTTTCTCTGGAGGTAAAGCATTCTGCATTGAATCGTATTGAGCAAGTGTTTTTGCTTCTTTGCTATTGGTTCCTTCACCTACTGGCTGGTATCCAATTTTTAATCCTCCTGTATTCTGCCTGACTAAGGAGTCCACATTGACAGAATCTTTTACTGCGTTAAAATCTCCCTTCTCATCAAGATCCATATCATCGGTTGAGAAAACTGTAGAGAAAAGCAGGAAGAAAATAAAGCTCAGAAACACATACATCCGGGCTGGATGATAAAAACTTTCGCGTTTACCCGCATTGTATTCCGCTACGATTTTCCCGGGGCGGAATAAGAGGTATTGAAAAGTTTTAAAAAACTTAGATTCGAAACTATAGAATGAGCTGATGAAGTTAATCAATAAATCACCAAGATCCTGACGGGCCGGCAAATCACGCTGCCCACAGTTGCCACAATACTTGCCTGTTAATGGTGAGCCGCAGTTAAGACAATGTTTTTCACCTCCGCTTTTACCTGCTTGTTCAGCGTCAATAAAACCTTCTGCGAGTGGTAAGGATTTTCCCAAATCTTCCATGATGATGTTTCTAATTGCTAAAGATATGATGAAAGCGGTAAATTGCAGAAGCAGTCAAAATTAAATCTCTTATCATGTCTGTTCCAATTAGTGTTTCTCATTTATTCAGGCCTCTGGATGCAAGTCTTATTGATTTATTGAAGTCATTAACCCCTGAAGAATGGCAGGCACAAACCGTAGCAAAGCTTTGGAAGGTGAAAGATGTTGCAGCACACTTACTGGATGGGAATATCCGAACCTTGTCAATACAAAGGGATGGGTTTTTTGGAGAGCAGCCTGGTAATCTGCAATCTTACCAGGATCTTGTTGCCTGGCTTAATCAGTTAAATGCTGATTGGGTAAAGTCCAGTAAGCGTATAAGTCCGAAGGTGATGATCTTGCTGCATGAAGCAACAAGCCACCAAACCTGTACTTACTATGAGTCGGTTGACTTAAATAAAAAAGCTATTTTCTCCGTTGCGTGGGCAGGCGAAAACGAATCTCAAAACTGGTTCCATATTGCCCGCGAGTACACTGAGAAATGGTTACATCAACAACAGATCAGGGATGCGGTTAACAAGCCAGGCATATTAACTCAAAAATACTATAGCCCTTTTCTGGAAACTGTTATGCGTGCATTACCTTTTACTTTTAAAAGTGTAGAGGCGCCTATTGATACTGCTGTTCAACTGGACGTTGCGCATGAGGTTGTGGACAGTTGGTATTTGGTGAAGCGTGAGTCTGGATGGGAATTGTTTAAAGAAAAACCAGCGCTTGTTATGGCTCATGTACACCTTGAGAGCCATGCTGCATGGAAGTTATTTTCCAAAAGCTGGCGCGCTGAAGATGTGCGCACTTATGTAAGGATAACAGGTGATCAACGCTTAGGTGAACAGGTATTGCAACTTGTATCTTTTATGGCATGAATTTCCTCGGGCTATGTCTTCACAGCCCGAAACAGGTGAAGTGACTATTTGAGATTTGATGCATAAACTTATTTTATAATGCTGGTCTGTGAGGATACATCTCAAGGAGAAGGAAATTATTAATCCTCAGAGTCCTTATGCTCATGCCTACTCACTTCCCAAGAGACTCTGAGGAGAAATAAATTGCGTTTTGATGCTGATCTGTGGGGACACAGACCAGGGGCGAACAAAAAAAGACCGCCTCAACAAGTTGAGGCGGTCTCATTCACATTTAAATACCAATAAGCTTACTTACCTTTTCTCAAGTAGCTATGAGATTTTCCATAACCAAAATACAAGATCAAACCAAAGGCCATCCAGCCGAAGGCAATCAATAATGTATTTTGATCAAGAGAGGCGATAAGTCCACCGCACACCAACATACCCAAAATCGGAACAAGGGGAACAAGTGGTGTAGCAAAAGGACGTACGAGCTCAGGATTCTTAACACGCATTACCCAAATGCCCGCGCACACTAACACAAAAGCGAAGAGTGTACCAAAGCTTGTTAGGTCACCTGCCACATTGCCCGGAACAAATGCCGCAAATAATCCAACAAAAACGAAGAGAATCAGATTTGATTTATAAGGTGTACGGAATTTCGGATGCAACTCAGAGAAAACTTTCGGCACTAAACCGTCATTCGACATGGAGTAAAATACGCGAGACTGTCCCATAAGCATTACCAGGATTACAGAAGAGAAACCTGCAAGAATGGCTACAGAGATCAACGTTGCTAACCAACCATAACCTTCCATATAGGTATTGATCGCGTAAGCAACAGAAGCTTCTTTTCCGGCAGTTTTAAATTCTGTCCAGTTAGCCATACCTGTTAATACATAAGAGAACAATACGTAAAGAATTGTACAAACTAACAATGAACCCAAGATACCGATCGGCATATCGCGCTTAGGATTTTTAGCTTCCTGCGCAGCCGTGGATACAGCATCAAAACCAATAAAGGCAAAGAATACAATGGCAGCACCACCGAATACACCACCCCATCCCCATTCATTCCAGCCTTCGTGGCCAGGAGTTCCTTCAGGAATAAAGAAAGGTGTATAGTTTGATGGATTAATAAAACTCCAACCAAGTCCAATGAACAGCAACACGATAGCCACCTTCACAAATACGATAACCGCATTTACAGTAGCTGATTCCTGAGTACCCTTAATAAGAATGAGTGTTAGAATTAGAAGGATGAATAAAGCAGGTAAATTCATGACACCACTTACGCCATCCAATGAAGTTTCGAATGGTGAGTGACACCATTCATAGGGTATACTCCCCCCCAGCAAATTATTGAGGTATTCACTCCAGGCTATGGATACCGTTGCTGAAGCAAGTGCGTATTCCAGCACCAAAGCCCATCCGATAATCCAGGCAACAAATTCGCCCATCGTTGCATAAGCATAGGTATAAGCACTACCCGCAATAGGTATCATTGATGCAAACTCTGCATAGCAAAGACCGGCAAAAGCACAGCCAATAGCAGCAACAACAAATGACAATACAACAGCTGGCCCGGCAGCTTCACCGGCAGCAGCGGCAGTGCGCACAAACAAACCGGCACCGATAATGGCACCCACGCCCAAGGCAATGAGGTTTCCGGCTCCCAGTGTGCGTTTGAGCCCCTTATCACCATCTGCGGCCTGAGCCATAAGTTGCGCAAGAGGCTTTCTAATAAACAAACTCATTATTAAATAAGGTTAGGTGGACAAATTTTATAAGCCCCAAAACTAACAAGAATAATGTATTTGTCTACTGCAAAGGTCTAATACCCAATAAGATTTGTTTAGACGGCTGTGTCAGATTTTTCAGTGGAAGGTGGTTCCGCATCGGCTATACCCTCAGCGGATTGCATTGCGGGTGTTTCAGCAGGTTCAACCGGAGTTATTGTCTGCTCTTCTTTAAAGAATTTTTTCTGCATCAACAGGATTATCAAAACCCCGATGAAAATAGAAGAATCAGCAATATTGAAGACCGGACTAAAAAACAGGAAGTTTCCTCCTCCTAAATAGGGTATCCATTCTGGCCAGTGTATGCTGAACAATGGGAAAAATAGCATATCAATTACCTGACCATGAAACCAGGGTGTTGGTGATCCATAAGGTGCATTTTCTAAAAACACACCATAAAAAGTGCTGTCAATAACATTCCCTACGGCACCGCCTAAAATGAGTGCCATACAAATTAAAAAACCGTTGTGTGCACCTTGCTTTGCTAAACGCACTAAATAAAACGAAATGCCCAGCATCGCAAAAATGCGGAAGACGGTAAGAGCCAATTTCCCAAATTCATTATCCCATTTTAAACCAAAGGCCATACCCGGGTTCAGGAGATAATGGAGTTTGAAACCATACTCTTCGCTCCCGATTACATCTATGGTTTCACCCAAGTACATGTATTTATGCACCAATAACTTAGATGCCTGATCGATGCAAATAACCAGCAGGGCAATCAGAAAATATTTATAAATCTTCATTTTTGTTTAGTTGTTCGTTGCTGGTTGCTCGTTGTTGGCTGTTAACTGCTGGCTGCCAATTACGAACAACCAACAACCAAAAACGATCAACTATTTTTTCACACTGATTTTCACTTTTAGCATGGCTTCATCCATATCCACTTCTACGGCATCTGAAATTGAGTTTTTAAATTCCAGTGATACTGCCTGCACTTCTTTACTGATATAGTCTTTATGCTCCTGAAGGGCTTCTGCAAATCCATTTACTGCTTCCACCTCCACCATAATTTTATCCAGCACATCCATACCCTGGTCTTTACGCAAATTCTGAATGCGGTTTACAAAATCACGGGCGATGCCTTCACGTTTTAATTCTTCCGTAATCGTAATATCTAACGCTACCGTTACACCACCTTCATTGGCCACAGCCCAACCTGGTATGTCTTCTGAAGAAATCAGTACATCTTCTAAGGTGATATCAAAGCTACCTTTATTTATAGTGCCTTGTTTTTCAATCGCTGAAATATCGGCTTGCTCAAAAGCGGTAATCACGGCAGAAACTTCTTTCATCTTAGGGCCATACTGTTTGCCCAGTTTAGCGAAGTTTGGTTTTACCTTTTTCACCAACAGGCCAGAAGTATCATCAATGTATTGAATCTCCTTCACATTTACCTCGCTTTTGATAATGTCCTCCACACTGCGTACACGCTGTGCAAATTTTTCATCTACCACCGGCAATAATATTTTTTGTAACGGTGTACGCACTTTGATCTTGGCATTTTTGCGGATAGAGTGTGTAAGCGAACAGATGCGTTGTGCATAATCCATGGCTAACTCCAATTCAGTATCCTTACGCCTAGCTTCAGCCTTAATCAGAATAGTATGGTGTATTGATTCATACTGCAAAGGCGTATTGTGTTGCTTCGCGCGATCACGGATGTTGTCTGTCAGGTTTTTATATAACCACTCACTAAAGAATGGTGCTATAGGCGCCATCAACTGCGCTGTTACCATTAAACACTCATACAAAGTTTCATATGCCGCACGCTTATCAAGGGTTAATGCTGTTGGCTCGCCCACCGAAGCCTTAGCGGAGGTGGGTTGCCAGAAACGCTTGCGGTTTAAGCGTACATACCAGTTCGACAAATGATCGTTCACAAATTCCTGAATGGCACGAGCCGCCTTAGTAGGTTCGTATTCTTCGTAGGCTTTTGTTACTTCTTCAATCAGGGTTTGTTCTTTAGTAATGATCCAGCGATCTAAGGGTGCTAATTGATGGAAAGGAACATTGTTCATTTCATCTTTCACAAAACCATCGATGTTGGCATACATCACAAAGAATGAATAGGTATTGATAAGCGTTCCAAAAAATCTGCGTTGTGTTTCTGCAATACCTTCCAGATCGAATTTCAAATTATCCCAAGGTGGTGCATTTTCAATCATGTACCAACGCACTACATCAGGACCATACTTGCTCAGGGTTTCAAATGGATTTACCACATTGCCCTTGCTCTTCGACATTTTGTTACCATTCTTGTCGAGTACCAATCCGTTTGAGATTACGTTTTTAAAAGCTACGCTATCAAACAACATCACAGCCAACGCATGCAGTGTAAAGAACCATCCGCGAGTCTGGTCTACACCTTCAGCGATATAGTCCGCTGGATATGCTCCAACCCAACCCTCACCAAAAGGCATGGGATCATTGTTAGCTAACTTCGTTTTGTTAAGACCCCACTGCGCATAAGGCATAGCGCCTGAATCGAACCACACGTCAATCAGATCTGCTTCGCGATACATCGGTTGACCGGATGCACTCACTAACACTACTTCATCCACATAAGGACGATGCAAGTCAATGGTCAATTGTCCATTGTCAATTGCAAATTTATTTTTGATGCCAGCTTTTTCCGCTTTCTGAACTTCTTTTGTCAGCTCCTCAACCGATCCGATGCAAATTTCTTCCTTACCATCTTTTGTTCTCCAGATAGGAAGTGGTGTTCCCCAATAGCGTGAACGTGATAAATTCCAGTCAACAAGATTTTCTAACCAATTACCAAAGCGACCCGTACCCGTTGATTCTGGTTTCCAGTTAATGGTCTTGTTCAATTCTACCATGCGGTCTTTTTTCGCAGTGGTCTTGATGAACCATGAATCCAACGGATAGTACAACACCGGTTTATCTGTGCGCCAGCAATGTGGGTAGGTGTGTTCGTACTTCTCTACTTTAAAAGCTTTGTTCTCTTCTTTTAAAATAATGGAGATGATGACATCTGTGTTTTTGTAATCCGGATGACTTTCATCTTCATTGGTATAATTTTTTACATAGAAGTCATCAACATTTAATGGCTTATGTGTTTTGATGTTGTACTTCGCCACACCCTCTTTCAAGCGTGCACCGATTGCATCAATGAATTTTCCTTTTCGATCAACCGTGGGTACTTCGCCACCTGCCTCATCTTTTACGGTAAGTGCAGGTACACCATTCAGTTTTGCTACACGAAAATCGTCTGCACCAAAAGTAGGTGAGGTATGCACTACACCCGTACCATCTTCTGTAGTTACAAAGTCACCGGCTATTACCTGAAATGCTTTGTCAGTATCGTAAAAAGGTTGCAGGTAGGGCATGAGTTGTTCGTAGCGGATGCCAACGAGTTGCTTGCCCGAAAATTCCTGAACTACTTCAAAAGGAATGTTTTTATCTCCGGCTTTATAATCTTCAAGCTTAAGTTCTTTATTCTTTTCAGAGAAATATTTGCCTACTAAATCTTTTGCCAGCACCACACTGATTGCCTTATGTGTGTAGGCATTGAAGGTATTGATTTGAACGTAAGCAATTTTCTCACCTATAGTCAATGCTGTATTAGAGGGCAGCGTCCATGGTGTGGTTGTCCAGGCTAGAATGAATACATCACCCTTATTTTTTCCAAAAAGAAAATCAGCGGACTTTTCTTGCTTCACTTTAAACTGCGCTACAATAGATGTGTCCTTTACATCCTTATAACATCCAGGAAGGTTTAGTTCGTGTGAGCTTAAGCCCGTACCCGCAGCCGGTGAGTAAGGTTGTATGCTGTAACCTTTGTATAGTAATTTTTTATCGTAGAGTTGCTTGAGCAGCCACCACAGGGTTTCAATGTAATTCTTCTCGTAGGTGATGTATGGGTTTTTCAGATCCACCCAATAACCCATCTTGCGTGTCAGGTCATCCCACTGGTCCGTATACATCATTACCGTTTCGCGGCACTTCTGATTGTATTCCTCAACGGAAATTTTCTTCCCTATATCGTCTTTGGTAATGCCCAGTGTTTTTTCTACCTGCAATTCCACCGGTAGGCCGTGGGTATCCCAGCCTCCTTTACGTTTTACCTGAAACCCTTGTAATGTTTTGTAGCGACAAAAAATATCCTTTACCGTACGTGCCATCACGTGGTGAATACCGGGTGTTCCGTTGGCTGAGGGAGGTCCCTCGTAAAAGGTAAAAGAAGGCGCACCTTCCCTGTTACTTATTGATTTTTCGAAAATCTGCTGCTTATCCCAAAAGTCCAGTATTTCGCTGGCGATTTGGGCGTAATTAACATCCTTCTGCTCTTTGTACTTGGCCGACATGGTTCTAAAAATGCTGATTTACAGGTAATAAGGGGGCAAAGATGGGAAATCAATGGACAATGAACAATGGTCAATTGACATTGTGAGCTGAAAAAATGACTCCAAAGAGCGGGTTATTGGTTATTCGTTGTTGGTTGGTCGGAAACCAGCGATTAACCAGCAACGAACAACCAGCAACGAATTTTACTCCGCTGAAGAATGCCTGTTGTGTATTTTGATCTTGCTCAGGTCAATTTCCTCGTCTTCGTTCTCCGTGTAAAAGTCGGGTTCCAATTGCTCAATCATGGGTGCATCACCACGCTTATATTTACCTGTATCAAAGGTTAAAATAAGTGAAGGCAACAATACAAGATTTGTAATCATGGATAGAAGCAGGGTGGTTGAAGTTAGCAAACCCAATGCTACTGTACCACCAAAGGAGGAGAAAGCAAAAATGATGAAACCGAAAAACAATACGATAGACGTATAAATCATGCTCTTGCCAACTTCAAGTATGGTGTTACTCACAGCCAGGGGAACATAGAAGTTTTTAGAAAATAACTCCTGCCTGTATTTGGCTAAAAAGTGAATGGAATAATCTACCGATATACCAAAAGTAATACTGAAGATCAATACTGTACTCGGTTTAAGTGGCACACCAAAATAGCCCATCAATGCAGCCGTAATGGCCATGGGAATAAAGTTGGGAATGAGCGCGATGATGATCATGCGCACACTCGAAAAAAGCATTCCCATCGTGAGCGCAATCAACACAAAAGCAAGGATCAAACTGCCTTTTAGATTATCGATCAGGAAGGCATTTCCTTTAATAAACAGGGGCGTTGTGCCCGTAATTTTTGCAGTAATATCTGTGCCTGCAAAGAGTGAATCCATACGGGGTTGTATCACGCCATTTACAAGGGAATCCATTTTGTCTGAACCAATATCTGCTACCTGCAAAGAAATACGCATGGTCTGTAAGGTGCTGTCCACAAAAGATTTGAACAAACCTGAATTATCAGACTGGCCTTTTAAGTAAGGTAAAATGTAATTGCGCTCGCGGCTATCCGGTAATGAATAATAGTTAGGATTATTGTTATAAAATGCCTGCTTGGCAGCCTTTACAAAACTTACCACCGATACAGGTTTTGAAATTGGCTTTAGTGAATCAAGGAAGCTTTCAAACTCATCGATCTTACGTAAGTTTTTAACATCAATAATCCCTCTGCGCTTACCCGTATTAACTACAATCTCCAAAGGCATTACACCACTAAAGTTTTCTTCAAAAAAATGCAGGTCTTTTTTCACCACACTTTCTTCCGGCAAATCATCTACCATAAAAGAAACAGAGTGCAGACGTAGCATACCGATAACAGCAAAAGTTACGACCACCGCAGTAATGGAATAGATAAACATGCGGTGACGATGCACCATTACGTCTACCAGTGAAAGGGCATTATCGAAAATTTTTATCTCCAGGTGCTTCAGGTGTTTTGGTGATGGTGGCGGCATCCACGAGAATACACTGGGTATTAAAATTAAACTTACCACAAAAGTGGCCATTACATTAATACCCGCAACAATACCAAACTCTCTCAATACAGTAATGTCTGCCGTAAGAAGTACCAGGAAACCAATGGCTGTTGTTAGATTGGTTAAGAAGGTGGCCAGACCAACTTTTTTAATCACTTCGCTTATCGCTCTTTCTTTATCGCGATGCGACACCCATTCAGTGTGATATTTGTTAAGGAGATAGATAGCATTTGGGATACCGATCACGACAATAATCGGTGGTATCATACCACTGAGCAGCGTGATCTTAAAGCCGAAGAGCACAATGCAACCCAGTACCCACACGACAACTATACCAATAATTATCAGCGGGAAGATGGTGGCGCGCCACGAGCGGAAGAAAATCAACAAGATTATACCTGTGATGAGCACAGATAAGCCCAGAAATATTTTTAACTCTTGCCCTACCTGCTGCGCGATAACGGATCTTACAAAAGGAAGACCTGCATAATGAAGTTGAATGCCAGTGCTTTGTGTAAATTTTTCTCCAAGCGCAACAATCTCGTTGGTAAGATCGACACGCTTTGAAGAGTTAAGTGTTTCTTTCTTGATTGAGATCAGAATAGCAATGGCTCCATTTTCTTCATTTACAATCTGTCCAATATAAAAACGTTGTTTTGATGCTTCGCGCAGGAAGCTATCCAGCACATGCTGACTTGTAATTTTACCTCCGGCAAAAACATCCTTTAAAACAAACTGCGTTTTGGCAGTGTCTTTCTCCAGTTTTTTTATCTGCGGAAGTGATATTACTTCGTTTACACCTTCGATCCATTTTACAGCCACGCAGAACTCGCGCAGTTTCTCAAAGTTTTTATACTGAAAAATAGCACTGTCTTGCAGACCAACAGCTACGATGTTACCATCTTCACCAAACTGCTTTCTGAATTCCTGAAAATACATTTGCTCAGGATCGTTAGCCGGTACTGTTCCGCGAAAGTCGTAACTCATTTCGGCAAAGCGGGCATAATAGCCCATCACTACCGTGATAGCGGCAATTAAGAGAATGAGTGGTAGTTTAAATTTAATGATGAAACGCGCGAGGTATGTCCACATGGTTAATCAGTCAAAATCCCTTGATCGAAAACGAAGGGTAAAACTAAGGATTTTCTTATAAGGAGCCCTCAAGAATTATTAACCTTTAGGGGCTAATTTTATGGTTGCTACGACCGGTAAATGGTCGGATGGATAGTATTGGCCATTATTTTCCTGAATTACTTCAAATTTTTCTATTGAGATGTTGGGTGTATGGAATATATAATCGATGATTACACATTCCATTTTATCTTTTTCAAAGCCGCAGAAGGTGCCATTTTTATCAGAAGCAGGCCTTGCATCGCTAAACGAAGGAATTGTGCTTTTTATCAGACTAGTATAAGGCTCTTCAGTAGGCTGAAAGTTAAAATCACCACATAAAACCACAGGTGTTTCTCTTGACATATTAAACCCAGATATCCAACCCTTTATATAAGCCGCACTCATTGATCTTGCTTTTTTACCAATATGATCAAAATGAGTTGTGACCATTAAAAAATCCAGATTAGAATTAATATCTTGAAAGTGAGCATGAGTTGCCATGCGTGTTATAGCCGCATCCCAACTTTTGCTGCCTGGCACATCCGGTGTTTCAGATAGCCAAAAGGACCCACTTTTCAATACTTTCAATCTTGCTTTTTTATAAAAGATGGCTGTGTACTCACCCTTTTCTTTGCCATCATCTCGGCCCACACCTACAAATGCATAATCAGGCAGGGCTTTCTGTAAATCCTGCATCTGGTCGTGCAAGGCTTCTTGCACACCAAAAGCATCTGCATCAATTTTTTTTATAAGGTCAGCTACTTTTTCTTTTCTGTTTGGCCAGCTGTTTACACCATCGCTTGTCGTATTGAGGCGAATGTTGTAAGTCATCACTTTTAAAGATTGACTTTGTGCTTTGCATAGCGTGGCAGCGAGGATTGAAAGAATGATCAGGATGCGCATATATTTAAATAAGCATTAAAATTACAAATTGATTTCTAATGTGTGCCCAAAATAAAAAGGCTATCTCAAAAAATTGAGATAGCCTTCAAAGCAGGAAATATGATTATTAGTCAGCTGAAAAAATAAAAGTGTAAGATCCTGTAATACCGGCAATTCGGGCATTATCATCCGCCACATAAGTCATGCTGATGCTAACACTCGTTTCGCTGAGTGTTGTAATCAGTAAGTCAACACCATCGCTCCGCTTAATTACATAGTTCGATCCTGATTTTTCCAGTTCAAAAGAGCCAGCGGAAATCCAGATGGGAGGCACTGCATTGTTTACCGTAAAGGATTTGCTTTCAGTAAATGAAACCTGCAGGTTCTCAAACCAATTGTCAACATTCAATCCATCTACACTGGCGCCACTTAGGTTCCATGTTTTTGCAAGCTTTTTCAATTGTGCTTCTTCTTCCGTTAAGGGTTTGGGATCGTCACCTCCGCAGGAAGTCAGAAACCCAACAATGAGTAAACAATAAATTCTTTGAATATTTTTCATGATTATGTCTTAGTTAAGTTTAACGATGCGTTTAACAACTACAGAAGCTTTCTCTTCTACTTTCAGGTAATAAATACCCTGCGGTAAATCGACAATATCCAATTCATGATGTTGTTCATCAATTGATTTAAGTATTCTGTATTGTGCCTTGCCGGACATATCTGTTATGGCAATGGCTTTATTCATGGGCATGCGGCTTTTCACCATGAAGATGCCATTACCGGGATTAGGATAAACATCTAAATCACCTGCTGCCTGACCTGGCTCGTTGAAGCCTGTAATGGTTACCCCTGTTCCACTGAGTGCTAAAGAATTGCCTCCACTAATTGCATCAGAATCAATAACAACTGAGCCTGCGTACGCTTTAAGTTCAGTGGGTGCAAAAGTTATCTGCACTGTAATACTTCCGTTGGCATTTACGGTGGTTGCTGCGACTGAACTTGAAAAACCTTGTGGAAGTGTTAACGCACTAATTTGCAACACTGCATTTCCTGTATTGGCTATGGTAATGGTTTTTGTTGCCGTTTCTCCGAGTAATACATTTCCGAAATCAAGGGAGCCGGTAAGTGCAATCGTCTGGCGATCATCAACGATGGCTATTGGCACTATTACCTGACTGGCTGCATTGTAGTTTGTATTACCTGCTTGTGATGCAGTAATCTCTACTGCGCCTGGCGTAACAAAGGTGAGTGTGTTTCCATTTACGGTAGCTATGGCCGTATTCGAGCTAGTAAAGTCGATGGCCAATCCAACACTACTTGTTGCCTGCAGCGACAAGCTATTTGTTGTGAAGTTAACAGAAGCTGGTAAAGAGAAGGTGATGGTTTGGTTTGCTTTTGCCACCACCAATTCACGCACAACATCTGCAGCTGCTTCAAAATTATCATTACCTGCTTGTGTGGCTGTGATCATAGCTGAACCTGCACCTACAATTGTTACAAGATTACCACTAACTGTTGCTACCGCGGTATTTGAACTGATGAATTGCAATGGCAGATCAGAACTTGCTGAAGCAGTCAGTTCGAAAGCCGGATCACCATATGTTTTTAACGGAAGGGCAGCAAAACTGATGGACTGAGACTGCTTAGCGGTAATCGTGAGCAGCTGATCCACAGAAAGGGCGGCATTAAAATTACCATTGCCTGCTTGTGAAGCTGTAATAGTAGTGGTCCCTGCACTATGGAATGTCAGTATTGCACCCGACACCGTTGCTACACTGCTATTAGAACTCTCATAGCTGATATCAAGACCAGCGGTGCTTGTGGCATTCAGTGTAAGGCTACCAGTGCTTAAAAGTTGGTCAGGCAGTGCTGTGAATGAAATGGTTTGGTCAGCCTTATTTATGGTTAGCGTTTGCTGCACCGAGGTGGCTGGATTATAGATTTCATTACCACTTTGTGAAGCTGTTATGATGGTTGATCCTGCACCTACAATTGTTACAGTAGTACCACTAATAGTTGCCACTGCTGTATTTGAACTTGTGTAATTCACTAACAGATTTGATGATGCTGTTGCATTCAATTCAAAGTTTGCATCACCAAAAGTTTTGGCAGACAATGCAGCGAAGGAAATAGTTTGTCCATCTTTTCCATTTACTTCCAGCGTTTGTTCAACCGGGGTTGCCGCATTGTAATTAACATTACCCGTCTGTGTGGCTGTTATTATTGTTGTACCCTCACCAAGGAATGTTACCATTGATCCACTAATGGTTGCTACGCTTGTATTAGAACTTGAATAAGTCACTGTCAATTCGGAAGAGGCAGTTGCTGTTAAGGTGAAGAGAGGATCGTTAATACCCTTTGCAGACAATGGACCAAACGAAATGCTTTGATCCGCCTTATTCACCACGAGTGCACGCACTACAGGTGTGGCTGCATTGAATATGGCGTCTCCTCCCTGTGTCGCAGTGATGTTAGCCGTACCTGCACCTACAATGCTTAGCACATTTCCAGAAATGGTTGCTACGCTTGTGTTCGAACTACTGTAGGCAAGTGGCAATCCTGAATCGCTGGTTCCTTCAAGTTCAATATCACTTTCTCTATAAACAGCATTCGATAAGGCATTGAATGTAATGACTTGGTTAGCCTTGTTAATGGTGAGTGAACGAACAACAGGGCTGGCGGCAGCAAAGGTTTCATCTCCTGCTTGCGAAGCTGTGATGTTAACTGTGCCAGAACTTTTAACCACAAGTTCATTACCAAAAATTTCTGCTATTGAAGTGTTGGAGCTTGTATACGTTACTGGCAAACCAGAAGAAGCCTCTCCATTTAATGATAAGGTCTGATTCGCCAACATCGGACTTGTTACGGTAAACGTAACCGTCTGATTAATTTTATTGATGGTGATAGAAGCTGTTCTTGCTGTTCCGTTACCGCATGTATTAGAAGGTGTAACTGAAAGTGTAGCACTTCCTGTACCATTCCAAAATACATTTGCATTGTTTCCACTGGCTGTCAATATTCCTTTATCAGACAAGGCCCAGGTATAATTTACACCCGCTGTTGAACTTACTGTGTATGCTTCTTCATTGCCCAATGATGGACTTGCCACACCAGTGATCGCAGCTGGTTGTGCTGGTACTCCTCCGACATTGACAGTCAAGGTTCTTGCTATTCCATTGCCACACACATTAGAGGGTGTAACGGTTATTGTTTTAGCACCTGCAGTTGACCACGCGATGCTCACTGCATTACCAGTACCTGTTACTGTACCTCCGCTGCCTGCATTCCAGGCGTAGGTAACACCGGCAACATTTGTAACGCTATATGTTTTAGAGGTAGCTGAACAAACTTCGCTTTCACCTGAGATAAAGGATGGTTGATCAGGCACTGTTCCCACTGTAACATCCAATGTACGTGGCATTCCATTTCCGCAAGCGTTAGAAGGTTTGAGTTTAACCTGATTTACACCCAATGAAGTCCAGGTGATGTCTGCCACCTGACCTTGCGCACCCGAAGTAACCACATTACCGCCTTGTACTTCCCATGTATAGGTAACACCAGCAATTGGCGATGCTAAACTAATTTGTTGAGTTGCTCCACTACAACCGGATGTTGATCCTGCTAAAACAGCGGGTTGTGCGGGTATGGTATTGACTGTAACATTAAGTGTTTGCGCTACAGAAGTAGTACACAAGTTGGTAGCGGTTACCGAAATGGTTTTCGCTCCGCCTGTACTCCACTTAATAGTTCGAATACTTCCTGAACCTGTGATGGTTGCGTCAGCTCCTGCACTCCAGTTGAAGGTATCAAATCCTTGATGAGGGACAGTGTATTGATATTCTACTCCCGCACAAACTGTTGTTGCTCCGGATATTAATTCTGGTACGGAAGGTGCAACGCAAGGGCCATTTACAAAAACGGAATAGCTTCTGGTTTGACTTCCACAAGTGTTTACGGCAGTGATGTCAATTCTTTTAATGCCACCTGTGGACCATTGGATATTCTTTATATTCAAGGATGCACCCGGTGTAATGATTGCATCATCACCTGCATACCATGAGAAATTTACTCCAGCAGGCTGAACATCTACTGAGTATGTACCAATGGTGTTGAAATCAATTGTTGAAGGCCCTGAAATAGGACTTGGGGTAACCGGAATGGGAGCTCCTCCGCCATAGTTAACACCTGTAATAAGCTCATCTGCAAAACAAGCATTTGTTCCATATAAGTTAATGTTCCTACTTAATCCGTCTGCCAAGGCAGTTACACTTAAATTATCTCCTGCGATAGTACCGGCACCATTTAATTGCCAGGTATAAGTAGTTCCTGGTTCTGGAGATCCCATACTGATGAGTAAACCTCCACCGCTTCCAGCACAAACTGATCCTGTTAATGCAAGCCCAAGACTTACGTATGCTGGTTTTAGTTTAAATAGAATCATTTCACTAAAACTATTGCTTTGCACATTACAGGCATTCTTTGCGCGAACCGTAAGCACATCAGCTGGTACTGCTGTTGTTGACCAGGCTACATCCACAATGCTTCTATCTGCATTTAATGGTGTTATCGTTCCAGAGAAGCTACTCAAACTCCAGTCAAAAACAACACCATTAACAGGTGCAACAGAATATCGTGTAGTTGTGCCACGGCATATATCATTAAGCGGGCCACTTATGGAGGTTGCCGCATCAACAGTTCCTGTACAAACTTCAACTGTTACGTTGGCAGGCGCGCCAGCACCACATCCACTGATTTCGCCAAAGCCTGAAACAGTATATGTACCGGGAATTGTAAACAATATATCCCAGGTGTTTCCAAAAACAGGTGTAATGGTTGTGCCCGCGCTTGGTGAAACCGAAATATTCAATGAAGTGGCACCTGTGGACGATCCTACTATAAATCTTCTAAATCCATTTAATGCGATATTAGGACTAGCACCTCCGTTTATTGTAATAGAGGACGGGGTTCCAGGAATCGTGCAGGGTATAGTGGTTGATACAGCAAGTGTACGTGCGGTTCCAATACCACAAAGATTGCTAGGTGTTACTGTTAAAGTTTTTGCACTTGCAGTAGCCCATGTTACCTGCGCTGAATTACCTGTGCTTGCAATAACACCATCAGCATTGGTGCTCCAGGTATAAGTGACACCCGGTATATTGGTTACAGAATAACTCTGTGCAACTCCGCCTACTGCAGTTGTGCTTCCAACAATGGTGCTGGGTTGAGCAGGCGTTGTATCTACTTCTACTGTTTTCGTGCTGGCTAGTCCATTACCGCAAACATTTGATGGAGTAACAGAAACTGTTTTCGTTCCACCTGTCGACCATGAAATTGAAACAGCACTACCTGACCCCGTTACGGTGCTGCCACTGCCACCGTTCCAGATATATGTAACGCCTGCTAAATTCCCAACACTGTAAGGAATGGAATTTCCAGAACAGACTGATGTTAAGCCCGTCATCTGACTGGCTGCCAGTGGAACATCATTAACAGTTACAGCCAATGTAGTTGCAACGCCTGCTCCACAAGCATTCGAGGGTGTTACGCGTAAGGTATGCGAACCCGTAGCTGGCCATGTAACATTAACACTGTTACCGGAACCTGTAATCGTTCCTGTACCCATAACATCCCAAGTGTAAGTTACTCCTGCCACATTAGTAACACTATATGCTAACGAAGCATTTTTACATGGCGTGATGTTACCAGTAATAGCAGAAGGTTGCGCAGGTAATTGACTCACCGTTACTGCAAGTGTTCTGGGAGTTCCGTTTCCACAAGCATTAGAAGGCGTAACCGTAATTGTTTTAACACCCACACTTGTCCAGGAAAGTGTTACTGAATTTCCTGAGCCCGATACAAAACCATCAGTACCTGCGTTCCAGGTATAAGTAACACCACCTACATTGGTTACACTATAGGTTCCACCAGCCACTGTACACGCTGTTGCACTTCCTGTAATTACACTGGGTTGCAATGGTACAGCACAATCGCTAACAGTTACATTCAATGTGCGTGTTGTTCCGTTACCACAACCATTAGAAGGTGTAAGTGTGATTGTCTTTGTTCCGGCCGATGACCATGAGATGGCCACACTGTTGCCGCTACCCGTTACCGTTCCGCCTGTCCCTGCGTTCCACGCATATGTAATGCCTGCTTCATTGGTAACTGAGTATTGATTTGCGATTCCTGTTGTTACTGCCGTGCTTCCTGCGATCACACTGGGTTGAGAAGGCGATGGATTAACGTTAACAGCTTGTGTTCTTGTTGTCACAGATCCACAAGCATTGGTTGCTGAAAGGGTTAACGTTTTAGCACCAGCAGAGGTCCACGTAATATTAACGGCATTTCCACTACCACTCACTGTTCCAGCTCCACCTGTATCCCACGTGTATGTTAGGCCTGGCACATTGGTAACACTATATGCAGTAGAAACACCAGTACACACTGTTGCATTACCCGAAATTGCGGAAGGCGATGCTGGTGTGCCTGTTACTGTTACATTAATTGTTCTGACAGGACCAGTACCACACGCATTGGAGGGCGTTGCACTTACCGTAAAAGTCCCTGCCGTGGACCAAGTTACAACCGCTGTATTGCCTGTACCGGTTATTACACCTCCACCTGATAAACTCCAATCATAAGAAACGCCTGCAACTGAATTAACACTAAAAGAAGAAGATTGGAATTGGCAACCTGTCGCAAGACCTTGACTTAAAGTTGGCTGTAACGGCAAAGCACAGGTGGTCGCATTAACTGTTAATACTCTGCCAACCGAAACTCCACAAGCAGTTGTTGCCGTTACTGTAATGGTTTTTGAACCTGCCGATGACCAGGCAATTTGAACGGCATTACCAGACCCGGTCACAACCCCGCCCGTTCCTGGAGACCAATTATATGTTGCGCCTGCTACATTTGATACTGAATAATTTCCTTGTGCACCAGTATTGATACTAGTAGGCCCAACAATAATGGATGGTTGAAGCGGTAAAGGGCATGAGCCTCCGTTGGTCGTTCGTAAAATCGTTCCTCCGGCACCCACCACCCACGCGTTATTGATATCGGTATCAACCAGAATAGCATTTAATCTATTAGTTGTTCCTGATCCTGAGTTTTGCCAGGAGGCTCCATTGTTAATTGATTTATAAATTTTACCACCAGCGCCTACAACAAAAACACTACCGCTTGTTGCGGCAACATCATATAGATCAGTTAAAACAGGACTCGTTAATTTTATCCAGTTTTCTCCGCCATCGTCAGTTCTTTCAATTCTACCACCTACCCCGACAAAAAAGTTTCCGCTAATGGAAGTTACGTTTGTAACAGTGCCTGATCTCACCAGTGAGGTGTAATCAAATGTTCCCGTACTTACTTCTCTATAATATCGATAAGTGGTTGCAAAATTTACTCTGCTTCCAACTATTTCCAGCCTACTGCCCAGAATTTGCACTGTAGACAAGGGATCAAAATACACGTTAAGGTTATTGCCAGCCGATGATGACTTGTATATTTTCGCTGTATTCCCTAAGAGTATATATAGCTGACCATCTTTCGCTTTTACGTCAACAATGTTACCGCCAATTTCAGGTGGCACAGTCAGCACTGACCATGTATCTCCATTATCAATTGTCCTGAGTATTACACCCTGACTCGTCAGAATGTATCCGTAAGTGAAGCCTGTAGAAAAACTTATTCTTCTGAAGTTTGCAGTAATCGGTGAGACTACCGGAGTCCAGGTTAGACCTCCATCAGTAGATCGGAGAATCTTACTATTGTCACCTACAGCAAACAAATGTCCCGAAAAATTTCTGGCAATGTCGTATAGGTCATCTGTTACATTGCTGTTCTGCAATGTCCAGCTTTGTGCCACCACCTGTTGTTGCAGGGCAAGGCACAGGGTCAATAAAAGTATGCATCGAAAAATATTTCGGTGGACATACGTGTAAAGGGTTTTCATGCGATTGGGTTTTAGTGAATAAGGCAATGTAAAAGTGCAGCCAAACCCAAGGCTGGGGTATTAGGGAAATACCGTAAAGGTGATGAGGGGAATTACTTAATTAGCCAATGCACCGATTAGGCAATGTCAGCGTCAAATTGGCCAATTGGCAGATTGAACATTGTTAGATTATAAAGAGGATAGCCCTTCTTTAATGGCAAACTTGATGAGATCTACAGTATTGTTGTAGCCCAGTTTGTCCATTACATTTTTCTTGTGCACTTCAACAGTGCGCGGACTGATGTTGAGGGTATCCGCGATTTCTTTGTGTGATAAGCCTTTGGCAAAGGCTTTTATAAAATCAATTTCTCTATCTGACAGCGAAGCCATACCATCGCTTTTACCCTGCGATGCTCTTAACAACAGTTCGGTAAACTGTCCTGCATAAAACGTACGTCCAGCTTTCAATGCTTCGAGTGCTTCGAGGTAAGTATCTTTTCCAGAATCTTTCGAGATCATGCCTTCTACACCTATATTCCGACATTGCTTTACAGGGGCATCGTCTTTTAAGGCGGTGAGAATTAAAATTTTAATCTTAGGAAATTTATTTTTTAAGGTCTCGGCAATCTCTACTCCATTTTTGCCTGGTAGTTGAACATCTAACACGCAAACATCAGGAGCAGCTTCTTCCAGCTGACTAAAAAATTCCTCAGCATTACCCGCAGTCCCAACTACTTTAAAGCTAATATTTCCCAATAACATAGCCCGAATGCCATCTCGAACCAGTTTGTGATCATCTACTAAGAAAATTCTGAGAGGGCTATTCATGTCATTCAAATTTTACCAGAGGCTATGGTATCCTGTTCAAGGTTTAGGTAACTGCAAATAAAAAACTGATCCCTTTCCCTGTACACTTTCCGCACTGATCATTCCATTGTTTTTATCCATCAAATCTTTACACAACAATAAGCCAATGCCTGCACCTTTCTCTGCTGAATTCCCTATGCTTTGTGTGTTCTCTTCCTGTTTAAAAAGTTTCTTCACATCGTCAGGTTTCATGCCTATACCATTATCCCGAATGGCTACTTGAACAGTATTTTCTGTCTGCTTAGCATTAATAGTAATTTGGCCATGCTCTGCAGAAAATTTAATTGCATTCGATAAAAGATTACGAACAACAATGGTAAGCATGGCTTTGTCAGCAAAAACGATTTCTCCATTGGTTTCATCTGTTATCTCAATTTTCTTTTGATCAGCCATCAGTTCAACATGTCTATTACTTTCGTTTATGACTTCAGCAAGTTTAAGTGCCTGAGGTTGATAAGGGAGTCTGCCGATTTGCACCAAGGCCCACTCCAGTAGATTATTAAGAAGGCTTTGCAGGTCGCGTGCTGACTGCAACGTGCTTTGCATAAATTCCTTCAATTCCTCTTTTGTAGCATGCTGAACATTCTGATGCAGGCTTTCCATTAAATTACTAAACGCACTAACAGGATTACGCAGGTCATGGGAGATTACTGCAAACATTCTGTCTTTAAAAGAATTGAGTTTATTAAGCTCAAGGTTTTTATCGCTGAGCAGTTTGGCAGTACGCTGTTTTAACTGGTAACGATTGTATAACACTGCGATAACTACTGCGAGTAGTATTAAAAATATAATCAACCCGTATTGCCATTGTCTTGCCGTAGTCACTTCCAGTTCGTTGATTAAATTTTCTTTTTCCAGGTCTTCAATTTGTCTTTCCTTTCGCTCCAGGTTATAGGCTGCCTTCATGTCTTCCATGGCACGTTCCTTCTCCTCAGAGAAAATAGAATCTTTAAACTGCATCTGTTTTTCATAAGCTGCTAATGCCTTTGGGGCATTATTCATCGCTTTATAGGCTTTGTAGCGTACTTCATAAACATCACTGTGATGATTCCAAGCCACATCTGTTTCGGCTATACGCAAAGAACTATCGCTGTAGGCGAGCGTTGCCTCATATTTTTTTAATCCGTAGTAGGCTTCTGCAATATTTTGATAAACAAAAAACTGATCGTAGTCAGCACCCATTTTTTTATTCATCTCAAATTCCAATTTATACTTACGAATGGCTTCTTCGTAATTTCCGCGCATATGATCGCTTATCCCCCATTGCGAGTAGCTGATGGCCATGCATCTTACACACTTGATTTTCTCAGCTAGTGCAATCGCTTGTGTCATGGCTTCGTCAATCTTTCGAAAATTCTTTTCCGATGTGTAAATTGTTGTTACTGAATTTAAACCTCTGATAATATTAATAGTATCCTTTTCTTCCCGACTGATGGTAATGGATTCTTCATAATAAGGCATGGCTTCAGCACCTCTTTTTTCATCTTGATAAATAATGTCATCGCCAATTCTCTTCAGACTGCGCGCCAACATCTTACGGTCACCGTTTTTTCTGAAAATCTTTTCGGCCTTTAAATCAAAGGCTAAAGCATCATTATAGCGGGTCTGAAAATTTAGGATGTATCCTGCCCCGATATAGGCCCTTCCTAAAATCGCTTCATCGTTTTCTTTTTCCAAAAAAGGTAAGGCACTTTGGTAAAATAGTCCGGCACTATCGTATTGGGCATGGTTCAATAACGACTCCCCCATCCAATAAGCAAGCTGACCATATTTATAATTGCTGTTTTGCTGAGAAAGCTTTAGGGCATCTTTAATTCTACTTTTTGCGCCTGCCCCATCTGTTTTCAGCAGGCCGGGCAGCTCAGACAGCAAACCATTAATTGTATTTTCATGCTTACTATCTTGTGCAAGCAGGAGCTGACTTGACACAATAAGGTATAGGAGTACTGGCAGATACTTCACGAGGGGGAGGGTTGTTCACATGAAATTTAACAAAAGGTCTCTAAACAAAAAACCTTTCTTTAAATTGAGCCCCACTTCAAGTCCCGGCTTAACGGCTTCTGGTGTATCAAAAGACAAGCAAAATCATGGTTAGTGCATCGGTAAATGACATCAGAAAGGAGTTAGTAAATATAAGTTCGAAAGACCTTCAATTGCTATGTTTACGCCTTGCCCGCTATAAAAAGGAAAATAAAGAGTTACTTAACTACTTGCTATTTGAAGCACAGGACGAAGCTGGATATATACAATCAGTTAAAACGGAGATTGATGAGCTCTTCAAAGAGCTTACAAACAAAAATCTTTACCTGGTCAAAAAGGTATTGCGTAAAATACTACGCTATGCAAACCGACAAATAAAATATTCGAGCTTACCACAAACTGATCTGGAAATACGCATTTACTTTTGTGAAAAGATGCTCGCACAAAAGTTGCCGCTGACCACCGGAACTGTTCTTTACAACCTGTATCAGCAACAGCTCAAAAAAATAAACACTGTATTGGCAAAGCTGCCAGAAGATGAGCAAGGAGATTATACCAGGGCCATTAAAAAGATTTCATAAATGAGTGAACAGAAGAACAATCCCCTGCACGGAAAGACCTTAGCCTTCATCCTTGAATTTCTGGTAGATAAATATGGATGGGATGAATTGGGTGATCGTATACCCGTTAATTGTTTTCGGTATGATCCAAGCATTAAATCATGCCTGACTTTTTTCAGAAAAACACCTTGGGCAAGAAAAAAGGTAGAGGATCTCTACCTTGAATCGATTGAATCTTAAATATCGGTAAAGCAATGTCGTTTAGTTAAGCCTTTTTTATTGGCCTCACTTCCAGTCCTCTCCGAAGGAGGGGATGAATACGGAAGCTTAACTCAACGACATTTTATTAGTAAAGTTTAGCCTAAGGCTTCTACTGATTTTACTTCATCAGGCATCATGCGGGTAAAGAGGTTTTCAATGCCTGCTTTCAATGTAATGGTAGATGAAGGACAACCACTGCACGAGCCTTGAAGCTTAACACTCACAATGCCATTGATGAATGAGTGGAAAGTAATGGCACCACCATCCTGCTCAACGGCAGGTCGGATGTATTCATCTAAGATGGTTTTTATTTTTTTGATGGTTTCGGTCTCTTCCTGCTCAGGTGCAAAGTCTGCATCACTTACTTCAATAATGGCTTTACCTGACTCCAGAAATTTCTTGATGTGATCGCGAATGGTGTGTTGAATTTCGAGCCATTCAACGCCATCCTTTTTTGTTACGGTCACAAAATTACTCATGTAGAAAACGCGTTCAACTTCCGGAAAGTCGAAAAGTTCAAGGGCAAGCGGAGCCTTGGCAGCGCTGGCCCTGTCGGGGAAATCGAAGCTCATGCCCTCTGGCACCAGCATATCGTTCACGACAAATTTCAGTGAATTAGGGTTTGGATTTGACTCCAGGTATATACTTACGTTTTTAGGCGCTGCTTGTAACATAGACTTTTGCGTTGAATAAGAACAACAAATTTACACAGGAATAGTTCCTATGGAAAAACTGTTTACAAATCTTCTTCAACTGGCTTTTCCAGGGCGTTTTCCCACTTACTTACCACAGCAGTAGCCACGCTGTTACCTACTACATTGGTAGCGCTGCGACCCATATCCAGTAGCGGATCAATTCCCAGCAATAATGCCAGACCAGCTTCTGGTATGTTAAAGGTTACCAGTGTACCTGCAATCACTACCAGAGAGGCACGGGGCACTCCGGCTATACCCTTGCTGGTAATCATCAACACCAGCAGCATACTCAACTGAGTGGCTAGTGGTAAATCGATACCATAAGATTGCGCAATGAACAATGAAGCAAATGTCATATACATCATGCTACCATCGAGATTAAAAGAATAACCCAGCGGCAACACAAAACTTACGATCTTATCCTTGCAGCCAAATTTTTGCAACAACTCCATTGTTTTAGGAAAGGCCGCTTCACTGCTGGAAGTACTGAAGGCTAAAATGATGGGTTCTTTTATACTTTTAATCAGGGTACCTATGCGCTTACCAATTACCAACAAACCTGCTACAATTAAGAGAACCCAGAGTAGAGCAAGGCTGAAATAAAACTCACCGATAAAAATTGAATACGTTTTTAAAATGCCTAAGCCTTGTTTGGCCACAATGGCTGCCATCGCACCAAATACGGCTACCGGAGCAAAGTTCATTACATAAGTAGTTACTTTTAAAATCACATGTGCCATGGCATCCATGGCTTTAATCACAATCTTACCCTGTTCGCCAATGGCAGCTGTTGCCACGCCAAAAAAGATGGAAAACACTACAATCTGCAGAATCTCATTCTTGGCCATGGCATCAATTACGCTAGCCGGAAAAATGTGGTGCAAGAATGTTTTTAGTGAAAGACCTGTTGCCTGAATGCCCGTTTCATTTACCGTTGGTAATGGTAAATTCATGGCGAGACCTGGCTGAAAAATGTTAACCATCAACATACCCAACAGCAAACTCATAAAAGAGGCAGCCAAAAACCACAACAATGTTTTGCCGCCAATACGACCCACTGAATTGATATCACCCAGCTTGGCAACACCTACTACCAAGGTGGTAAACACCAGCGGAGCCACGATCATTTTAATCAGGCGTAAAAATATGTCGGCCAATAATGCAAAAGGTTCTACTTTTTTATCACGAGACGAGAGCGTAGCGTTGCGCTCATCACTCATTGTTTTTACTGTAGCCTGATAGCCAGCAAGAATTGCACTGTCTTTTTCTGCCTTAATCTGATCTTTAAAATCTTTAATGGCAGCATCTAAGTTTGCAATTTTTGCATTCTCCTTTTCTACGTAGCCCTTATTAAGGCCGAAGCCGACAAGAACACCCAGCACAAGGGCTATGATAATGTATAAAGTAAGACGAGATTTTTTTGCAGGAGCCGTGTTCACTTCCATAACGTAAAACTAAGTGGGCGAAAATCTACTTTATTTCGCAATCGTTTGTTAAAGGCTCGCAATATAAGTGAAAAATCAAGACTGGGCTTGCAAAAAAGGCTAAAAGGGTAACTTAAAGCACGTGCGAACGCTGTATCTTTAATCCTTATAGCAAGCCTTACCGTGAGCCGATCCACCTTAGTCATCACCTGCAGCTTTTTAATTATCAGCCTTAGGCTTGTTGCACAGCATGATACCACGCAGCCGCAAAAAAAGATACGCATTACGCCCCTGCCTGTTATTTACTATTCGCCCGAAACGCGTTTTGGTTTCGGAGCATTGGTAGCTGCGAGTTTTAACTCAGCCAACGATTCACTCACAACGGCTTCGTATGCGCAAACCTATATTTTATACACAGCCAATAAACAATATGACTGGGGCAATAAGCTTAGATATTATTCGCCACAGAACAAATTCATTTTCGAGGGCAAATTCAGCTTCACCTATTTCCCTGAATTCTATTACGGTATTGCCACTGAAACACCGCTGTTGAAAAAAGATACTATAGCATATAATAAACTCACTACAGATCTGCGTTTTTACTGGCGCATCAATAAGAATTTATATGCAGGCTTTGCGCTACGCCATAATAAAATTTATGATGTTGATTCTCCTGTGGGTGGCCATTTTGAAGTTGATCAACCGCTCGGTTATCAGGGTTATAATCTCATTGGTTTTGCACCTGCCCTAACTTATGAAAGCCGCGACAGCCAGACTTATCCACAACGCGGAATTTTTACTGAAATATTATTAATGCCCTATCCTGAGTGGTCTGATCGATACTACGGATTTTTCAATTTACGCATTGATGCACGCAAATACATCCCTTTAAAAATAATCAGTGAGCGTGACGTGTTGGCCTTACAAGCCTTTATTAATATTAATGCAGGCGATGTTCCTTTTAAAGACATGGCCGATATCGGTGGTGGTAATGTGATGCGTGGATATTATACAGGTTACTATCGTTATAATAATTTATATGCTTTTCAGGCGGAATACCGTGCCGGGCTCTGGAAAATGATTGGTATTGATCTCTGGATTGGCGGTGCACTTACTCCTAACAACTGGTATAGTTTGGGTGACAATAGCTTTAAGCCCAATGCAGGTGTGGGATTACGTTTTATGATCAATAAAAAAGATCAGCTAAACATTCGTGTTGATCAGGGTTTTGGTAAGCAGCAACAACAAGGTTTTTATCTGGATATTGCTGAGGCTTATTAATCTGTTGCATATATAACCGTGTCATCTCACGAAGTCAGGGCGTAATATTAGCTGAGGACGCCATTGGACTTGATCTAAACAAAAAAAGGTTGCTCATTTCGCTGAGCAACCTTTTTCAATAATTTATCGAAGATTCTAAAACTTCACAATGGTATTGCCTGCCATCGTAATACCACCTGTTCTTGCAAGTGCTTTACCATCTAAAGTAGCACCTGTATTGAAAGTAATTGACTGCATGGCCATAATGGTCCCTTTAAATACCGAAGTAGTTCCTAAAGTTGCTGAGGTACCTACCTGCCAAAAAATATTAGAAGCTTTGGCACTACCACTCAGAATTACTTTACGACCAGAGGTTGTAGTCAATGTAGAAGCAATTTGTATGATAAACACTGCATCTGCATTACCCTTCGCATCAAAAGTCAGATCGCCTGATGATATTGCTAAGGATGAAGTTGACTTATACAGACCGGGTGTTAATGTAAGTCCGCCAATGTTACCAGATAACGTTACAATGTCTGTGCTGGTACGACCTGCAGCATCATTATAAGCAGCCGTTAAATCAAGTTTGGCCTGTGTTGCTGTTTCAGTATTGATGTGCTGGGTGCCATTCAAAATTCCTGGGGGAAAACCACCAATGGAAGTGCCCGGACTTAAACCCAGATTACCTGTAATATTTGTAGCACCTGTGTTGGTTATGGATGAACCCGCAAGAATAGCCATATCTATTAAGCTAGTCGTAGTGGTGGATGTTACTGTAGCCTGTGAAGTAGTTTGTACAGGAATTACTTGTGTATTGCCACCTGGTGTAGCGTCATCATCATCGTTACATCCGATAGCGAATGCAAGTGACATAAAAGAAAGGATTGTAAATAACTTTAATTTTTTCATGATTCAAATTTTAGTTTGTGAAAGAAGCTACCAATCGGCAGCTTCCTTATGTTGTTCAGTACAATTGTTATTGTGGTTTGGTAATCGCATTACCATCTAATACAATGGCTGTTTGCGCTAAGGCAACACCATTCATAGAAGCTCCGGTTTGAAAAGTGATACCTGTCATTGACAGAATAACACCTTCCACGTGCGATGTAGTACCAAACGTGGCTTGACCCGCTACCTGCCAGAAAATGTTTTTCGCTTGTGCGCCTCCTGTCAGTGTCATGTTTACTGCGTTACTCATCAGTAAGTCACCAGAGATTTGAAAAATCCAAACATCATTTGCGCCACCTGATATAGTAATGCTGGCTGGTATTGTTACCGAGGTAGTCCACTTGTACAAACCAGGTGTTAATGTTCTGCCACCAATGTTACCTGTTGCCAATTCCAGAAAATCTGGTGAGAGACGACCTGCAGCATCATTATAAGCCGTAGTCATGTTATTAACCGCTGTTGTAAGATTAATCGGAGTTGGATCAGCCATATCTGCTGCATACACCTTACCTGTTACTTGCGCTGAAGTGGCAAAACCTGTAGCATCGATCAATGAAAGACCTGTGATGTAAGATGTAGCTGCTGGACTCAGACCTAAATCTCCGGTAAGCGCTGACGTAGAAATATTATTGATGGCTGTTTTGGCTAGTAATAAATAATTACCGGCAGCACCTAATTCTACAACGGATAAAGAAGAGGTACTTCCACCTGTTGTAAAGTTCCATGTAGTATTCGCTGCCAAAGCATTACCCGCTAAATCTTTTGCGCCTGTTGTAACGGATGCTGTATAAACAGCCGCTGCATCCAATGTATTTGTTGGATTAAAAGAGGCAACCATGCCAGTATAAGTTACGGTTCCTGCTACTGTTGAAGTTCCCTTCTTAAGTGTAAAAGTAGTGGTGGTAATTGTGGCAGGGTCCATGGCTTCACTAAAAGTGACTGTAACTGTATTATTACGGCCCACATTTGTGGCGGCACTTAATGGACTGGTGAGACTAATCAACGGTATTGTCGTATCCGGAATTAGTCCCGAAGTAAAGCTGAATGTTTGATCGCTTAGTAGTGCATCACCATTTGTATTCTTCGCACCTGTTGTAATTGTTGCTGTGAAGAGCTTAGACTCAGCCAACATGCTGGTCGGTGTAAAAGTAGCTGTAAGGCCTGCGTAACTCACCAAACCAGCCACCGCTGTACCATCTTGCATTAGGGTAAATGTTGTACCATTTAAGGTTGCAGGGTTCATCGCCACACTAAAAGTTGCTGTTATGCTGCTGTTGACAGCAACATTGGTTGCGTCATCCGCAGGGCTTGTTGATACAACTGTTGGGCGCACTCCAGGATCCTTTTCATTATCACAACCTATCAAAAAGACCATCATAAGCACGGACACAGCCGCAAAAACATTTTTCATTATTCTCATTTTTCTTTTGTTTAAGTCGCAAAAATTTGATGCTGAAACCGACAACCTGCGACTGTTTAATTGTCTTCAGCCTCCATCAGATATGCATTTACTGGCTTTACATCCATGTTTACCAGGTTCTGCATAAGTTGGGACAGATTTTCAGCTGAGGATCAAAGGTGAGTTTTTGCAGTCCGTTCATGTTACACTCCAGGGCAGAAGAGTTACACTTTTCACACATTATGTGTTGGTGAGGGCGATTAACTACCTGATAAGGCGTGTTATAAGGAATTCCTTAAACGGAGAAGTCTGAATAAAAAAGCAATATGTTCGAGTTTAACTTCCCAACTATATAGAAAGGAAGCCTATGTCGTGTACAATTTTACATTCTGGACATATACCAACTTAATTCCTTCTCAATTTTTTCGTAATGGAAGAAGGCGGTTATGTTTTTTTGTAATCTTATAAAGGCTGTTTCACTTTTCACTACATAATCGAAGGCACGGTGGTGCATGCAGCTAATGGCTACATCAATTTTATCCTGAGAGGACAACATCACAACAAGTATTTTATCGTTGGCTTCTTTTATCTTATCCAATGTTTCAATACCATTCATCGCATTTTTATCAATGCCATTCAGGTGATAGTCGAGAATAATAACATCCGGATCTTCTTCCAGGTGTAATAGACAGAGTTCTCCGGTCGCAAACGTTTCAACAATAAAGTCAGTATGGTGCGTAAATTCAATCTCTAATGATTTCAAGAACAATGCATCATCATCAACCAGAAAAATTTTTATCTTTTCAGCTTTCATGTCGTAACGTATTTTATTCGGTTAAGCTCTTCTTCTAACTCAATGCAGGCCTGAAGACACACATGCTCCAGCGCTCGCACTAATTCGGGAACGTCAGCAGACTTTTGTTGTGAGCTGGCATAATCTTGTAATTTCTTTGCCATATTTTCAAAATCCACACTTATTCCCATAATCGAAAAAGAAGGGATTAACTTATGTACTGATGAATATAAGCCATCCCAGTCCTGGTCAAGAAAACTTTGTTTCATGGCCCCCACTAAGGGCGGGGTTTGCATGAGATAGAGAGAAATCATCTCCATCATTAAGGTTGGGTTTGATTTGGTGCGTTGAATCAAGTAAGCCAGGTCAATGCATGGAATCCTGTCGCTGTGCGATGCCACTACGCTCATCGCTGATCCATTAGTTTTTGGTATTATCGGTTTTTTTACCAGAGAAATTATTTTGCTATACAGGATACGTTCATCCACAGGCTTAGCAATGTAATCATTCATGCCTACTGCTTTACACTTGGCCAAATCAACAGTGGTCACGTCAGCAGTTAGTGCAATGATCGGTATTGAAGATTTCATGATGGTCCGAATATGCTCTGTGGCCTCAAAGCCATTCATCTCAGGCATTTGTAAATCCATCAGTATAATGTCGTATGTTTCTTTTTCAAGTTTCTCAATGGCAATCCGTCCATTGGTAGCGATGTCGCGTTCAAAACCAAAATCATCCAGCAGTGTTTTCATGAGCAGCTGGTTGAGTGCTATGTCCTCTACAACCAATACTCTTATATTCTTTACTTCACTGTCAATTTCCGCAAAGCCAAAATCGATTTCAGCTTCTTTATTTGTCTTATCAAAACTAAGCGTAAAACTAAAAGTAGACCCTTCCTCCACTTTACTTGAAACCTGTATAACTCCTCCCTGAGGTTCCACAAGTTGCTTTACAATGGCAAGGCCTAAACCCGTTCCTCCGTACAATCGTGAAGTGCCGCTTGTTGCTTGTTGAAAGTTTTCAAAAATAGTCTTCAACTTATTTGTGGATATCCCGATCCCCGTATCGGCAACTGCAAACTCAATATTCACTTTCTCGTCATCTTCATTTAAAAGTTTTACGCTAACCGTAATTTTTCCCTGCGTAGTAAATTTTACCGCATTGCTAATCAGGTTCAGAATAATCTGATGAAGGCGAACCGGATCTCCTACTAACACTGTTGGGATGCGCTGATCATATTCCTTCGCCAGTTCAAGGTTTTTCTCATGAATCTTCGCCTCAAATAAATGAATCATGGCGGCAATAGACATCGCCATTTTAAACGGCACTTTTTCAAATGTCATTTTGCCGGCATCTACCTTCGCCAAATCCAAAATGTCATTGATTAAAACAATTAAGGCATCACCGCTTAACTTGATGGCTGTTAAGTATTCGTGTTGCTTCGAGGATAAATCTGTTTTCAGTAAAACCTTAGTAAAACCAATGATGGCATTCATGGGAGTGCGAATCTCATGGCTCATGTTAGAAAGGAATTGTTGTTTTGCTTTTACAGCATCCTCCGCAATGCGTGTGGCTTTTTCCGCCTTATTCTTTGCTTCTTCAGCAATACCCGTAGCCAACTCTGCCAATACCCTTGCTTCAATGATTTCCTTTTCTATTCGCTTCTGTTCGGTAACATCGCGGGCCACTATTACTACACCCAATATATTACCTGCTTCATTCTTATAGACAGAACCATTGAACAATACATCTGTTAATTTACCTTCAATATGTCGTAAAGTAAGGGGCGAATCAGCCACAGATCCTTTTGCAAATACTTCCTGATACACTTCACGCGCCTTTTGTGGTTCTGTAAAATAGTCGAAGAAGTCAGTACCCGTCAGATTCTCCCGACTTAATCCTGTGATGTTTGCGGTAGCATTATTCATGTCGGTTATTTTACCCTCGGTATTAATGGTCACCAGCGGATCAAGGCTGGCTTCTATCAGACTTCTTGCATAACTCGATTCTTGTTCTATTTGCATGTAGCGAATTAAAATTTGTAATTATCCTAAGACTCATTAAGTCCGTTCAGATTTCCAATTTCCTCGATTGGACTTCGTCTTCTATGTTTAAGTTGTTTAAAATGAGAGGGTGATAAGCCTGTTACTTTTTTGAATTGGTTTGACAAGTGTGCTACACTGCTATAATGAAGCTTGTAAGAGATTTCAGTTAAGCTTAACTCATCATATAACAACAGCTCTTTTACTCTCTCAATTTTATGAATGATGATAAATTGCTGTATGGTAATACCCTTTACCTCCGAAAATAAATTAGACAGATAGGTATAATCATAATCCAGTTTCTCACTGATAAAATCAGAGTAATTCATTTTTGGTTGTTCATCCGAATGATGAATCATCTCCATGATTACAGTCTTGACCCGCTCAATTAATACAGCACGTTTATCGTCCATTAATTCAAGGCCGGATACTAGCAGGGCACGTTGCAGCTGTTCTTGCTGGGCAAGAGTCATGTTTTCCATGATCTCTACCTCACCTAAATCCACTACAATAAAGTGAAGTCCGAGTTTTTTTAACTCTTCCTTTACCGCCATTTTGCAGCGATTGCTTACCATGTACTTAATAAATATCTTCAAACAATTTTTTTCTAAATAAGACCGATAAAGCTGGTGACATTTAGAGGCCGATGCGTTATACACCGGATACGAAATGTTACATAAATCACAGATGCTAATACTGCGATAACGTTCTGCGAAAAAGCTAAAATTACCTGTCCCTAGTGATGAGTGGGACAAATGGCTTGTAAGAGGTGAACGTAACTAAATAGAAGGAGGTAGAAATGATGTGTGTACCAAGGTACACATTAGTTTTGGTAAAAGTGCAGGAATATTATACGGTTCAGGGTTAAGTCATTGTATGTTTTGCTATTCCTTGTCTTCTAAACATACGAAGATGTAAATATATCTATACTCTTTTTGAAATACCGGGTGTAAAAGGATCTTATTTTCAATGTATGCTTACTACAGATTTATTTAGCATGCTTCTTTTTTGTATAATCAACTGATCTGGTAATAATCTCTTGTAAAACCTTCATATCAATGTCTTGTAGCGATTTGACGTACAAACATGATTTACCAGTTTTATACTTACCCAACTTACTCATTAAGTCATCATACTTGTCAAAACCCGGCATGATATAGAGGGTGAGGTTTTGTTTGCGTGGAGAAAAACCCACCAGTGGCCAATCGCCTTGCTGACCACTCGCATATGTATATTGGTAGGTTCCAAAACCCACGATGGCAGTTCCCCACAACTTAGGCTCCTCTTTTGTAACTTTTTGCATGAGTTTTAACACAGTAAAAGCATCTGCACGTTTCCTTTCATCTTCTACTGCATCACTAAACTTGCTTACGCTAGCATCGGTCTTTTTTGTTTTAATCTCCTTTGCCATGTCATTACTTTTTAAAGTTTTGAAGTACGTGCTCTCAACACAAAATCTGCGATAACCAAGGCTGCCATGGCTTCTACAATCGGAACAGCCCTGGGCACAACACAGGGATCGTGTCTGCCTTTGCCTGATACTACAGCAGGATTGTTATCCTTATCCACCGTATCCTGATCTTGCATAATAGTAGCCACTGGTTTAAAGGCTACATTAAAATAAATATCTTCACCATTGCTAATACCGCCTTGTATTCCTCCGGAGAAATTTGTTTTAGTTCTCACCTTTCCCTCTTCTGTATAAAAGGCATCGTTGTGTGCTGAACCGCGCAAGGCAATACCTTCAAATCCACTTCCATATTCAAAGCCTTTTACCGCATTAATACTCAGCATGGCCTTTCCTAATTCAGCATGCAATTTATCGAACACAGGTTCACCAAGGCCAACCGGTGTATTCTTAATCACACACGTAACAAGGCCTCCAATTGTATCGCGATCCAAACGGACTGCATCAATGAGTGCAATCATTTTATCTGCTACTACAGGGTCGGGGCAACGCACAATATTATCTTCTGTTTTAGATAAATCCAGCGTTGTGTAATGAGGAGCTTTAATATCGCCCACTTGTGAAACAAAGGCTTGTATGCTAATACCGTGCGCCTTCAAAAATAATTTAGCCAAGGCACCAGCTGCTACACGCGCAGCCGTTTCGCGAGCCGAGCTTCTGCCTCCACCTCTGTGGTCGCGATGACCATACTTGGCTTCGTAAGTGTAATCTGCATGTGATGGACGAAACACATTCTCAATATGGCTGTAATCCTTACTGCGCTGATCCTGATTATCAATCACTATTGCAATAGGCATACTCGTAGTTTTGCCTTCAAACACACCTGACAATATTCTGAAAGTATCGTCTTCCTTACGCTGTGTGGTAATTTTTGATTGCCCGGGCTTTCTGCGCGTTAACTCTTGCTGTATAAATGCTTCATCAACAATAAGCCCAGCAGGGCAACCGTCTATCACTACGCCAATAGAAGGCCCGTGAGATTCACCAAACGTAGTAATGCGGAAAAGTGTGCCGTATGTGTTCATTGTTAGATCGGTGGTGAGAAGTTAGATGGGTGGAGTTATCAATTTGAAATCCTATAAATAGTTATTTTTTAAAAAACAAATAAGCAGACAGTGCTAAAGACAAAGCCACAAAAGAATAAACAAATACAGCAAGCCAATTCCGTTTACCCATTTTGTTTAATGAATTATCTACAGTGCTGATCTTATCATAAAAACTACCCAAATCGTTTGAGCTGATGGCTTCATCTCTAAGGCTTTCCCCTGTAACTGTAAGGGTTATGTTACTTTTTAACGTATCGTACTTTGCTGTTTTGGGATTAAAAAACACCCATTGAAAGTAATCACCTAAATTATAATCTCCAGGCTCGCGGGGTATCATAAAATAGCTGAATGACTTCGTGCCTGTTACTCTTCCATTGTCGCGGTTGATGTCCTGCCGTACGTTGGGTTCATAAAACTCAAACTCATCAGGCTTACCCAGGGCTGGTTTTTCCAGGGACGATATGTTGCCTTCTCCATAAATATTAAATTGATAGGAGAAACTTTGCCCTGTCTCAATTGCATTGGCATTTGTTTTTTCATCAAGCCGATAATCACCAACAGCTACACCATCGCGCAAAGGGTGTGGTGGTAATTCTTTCACCTTCACTACCTTCTCCTTAGAATAAAAGGTTTTAAAATCCTCTTGCCTGTTTTGTCCGAAGAAGGATGGGTTTTTAGCAACCTTATATTTTATCATTTCTAATCCTACACTTGGAAAAACAATGCGCTCTGTATTCAGGGGATAGAATACAGCTCTGTACAGTTTGTATTGGGTGTAGTCTTTACCATTTATTTTTATACCCTCGCCTTCAATATTTTCTATATTGAAGTTCTCTTCCCAGCAAGTGCCTGGTTTAACTTTTTTCAGTATTTCACCCAGTTGTTTTCCCAATTCATGGAATTGTAATGGTGCGCGGTTATCATCACTTACATAAAAGGCCAGGGTTGCGGTAAAACCTTCTCCTACGTAAACATTATCCTTATTCGTAGTTAAGGCAAAAAAGGCATCCTCTTTAATATCTATAAATTCAGTTTCTCCCCTTCCAAAAAAATCTTCTTTAGGGTCTCTGTTAAAAAACCTGCTGAAAGGATCCGTTGCTTGTTGTCGCTGCACGGGGGCGCCAATTTTCACCTTCTTTCCGGGAACATTAATTTTTGTCCCATTAATGGTCATGGCAAAAGAAGGTACGGTAACAATGCCTTGCTTTTGCGGCAGATAAGTCATGATGATACTTTGCGAGGAAGACACCTGGCCGTTTACAATATTGGTGCTGGATTGTGACGAGGTACCCCGCTTTTGCAGACCAGGAATGTCTGGAAAATTGTCATAGCTCTTTAAACGGTCATTCTGGACAGTGACCGTAATCGTCCATGCCTGATTTTCGCCAATTTCGTCAGGTCCAAGGGTAATTTGAACCTGTTGCGCGTCAACCTTATATGCGCAAAGGGCTATTAAAAGAGCAAAGAGGTTTCTAATCGAAAAAAGTAGTCTCATACAACACCCAGTTCACGGGTTTTTACGTTTCAACATCAAGTTTGTGTCACAACCTGACAATGGTAAAGGCGAAATTTACAACAAGATTTAATATTCAAGTAATAAAATACATGTATGACAGCATTCTTAAAGAAAACAAGTAGCATGTTAAAGTATGTGAAAAGCATACTGGTTCGCGTAAGCTTTGATGCCATTCTTTTTGAGAAAGAATTACGCAAGGCCATAAATTTACTGGTGACCGATGAGATCGAGATTTTAAAGGAATGGTGCTATCAAAAGTTTAAACAACAATATGAGCCAGTGCTTCAGCGCTGTTTTACTACTTAGCGATCTTTCAGGCTAATCATTTTTTAGAGTAAGGTCTCCTTCACCAAAATCCAAACGCCCATTACCAGCGTAAGCCAGCCGAAAGCTTTACGCAGCGTGAGGCTTGAAATTTTGCTGGCGTAAATATTTCCTATAAAAATACCTGCTACCGCAAGGCCGGTGATTGACAAAAGGAAAAGCCAATCGATGGAGGCGCTCAAAACATCGCCCATGAAACCACTTAGGGAATTAATGGCGATAATAAATAAAGAGGTGCCAACGGCTGTTTTAAATTTTAAACCGGTTAAAAAAACCAAAGCCGGTATGATTAAAAAGCCACCACCGGCCCCCACCAACCCTGTTAAAAAGCCAATCAATAATCCTTCTATCACAACCAAGAGCGGTCTGAAATTTTCCTGCTCCGAACTGATCTCTCGCTTTCCTCTGATCATCGATAGTGAAGCCAGTACCATCAGCATGGCAAAAATACCCAATATCAATACACGCTTGGTTAATACAAAGGCATCTGCATCCCAGATGATATCTGGTATGGCAGGCACTATCCATTTGCGTGTTGAGAATATGCTGACAATCGATGGAATACCAAACAAGATACCAGTGCGCAAATTCACTAATTGCTGGTGGTATTTCGGAATTGCCCCGACCAAAGAGGTAACGCCAACAATAAAGAGTGAGTAGGCAGAAGCCAACACTGGTTCAATTTGAAAAAGGTACACCAGGATGGGTATAGAAAGAATAGATCCACCACCGCCCAAAAGTCCCAATACTACACCTACAAAAACAGAAGCGATATAGCCTGCCAATTCCATCCATCAAAGAGAATGCTTTTTACTGAGAAATGAAATTAGCCTAGTGAGTGGGTAGAGAATGGAGGTTAGGAGATAGAATATAGAAGTTAGAAGATAGAAGATGAAAATTGGAAGTTGGAAAAGGGCATGTTGCTATTCGGGTAAGGCTGAACATATGGTGCTTTAAACTTTGATTTTTAGCAGCTGCCTGATAC
The DNA here is from genome assembly GCF_057350905.1 of Chryseotalea sp. Taxonomy (NCBI): domain Bacteria; kingdom Pseudomonadati; phylum Bacteroidota; class Cytophagia; order Cytophagales; family Chryseotaleaceae; genus Chryseotalea; species Chryseotalea sp. The sequence continues at coordinate 90,320 of NZ_JBMRCF010000021.1, forward strand.
TAACTAAATGCGCAAACAATACCATGGGCACCACAAAACCCGGTAGCCAGGTAAAGGGAAAATACAAGACCCCCACATTCGGCTGCTCAAAAGCTAACTGCTGGAAAGGAACGGGTGCGCACAGCACTGCGGTGATCACAATGTTTGCCAGCAGTGCAAGGCATAAAAAATTCCAGCCCAGTAAAATTCCTCTCGACAACTTCTTCTTTGAATATCCGAGGTATGCAATAATCGGAGCGGTTATACCTGAGAGTATATCAAAGTTAGTTCCTTCAAAAGTCATTAACTCAGGTACCAGTTTATTGATAAAAAGCAGGTACAACGTTATCTCTACCGGTATTCTGATCACATGCAGATAAGTAAGCCAGCTGGTGTCTAATGAATCAATAAAACGCAGACCCGACTTGCTCACCATCATGTAAACCACAAATGCCAATGCTGGTAATACCAGAAAAACAAAACGTGGTGGTACTGTATCTGTAATGGTATAAAAACCCGTATCGCTTATGATCCCTTGCAGTGCAATCCAGCCAAGTAAGAGGAACACTGCCAGTTTTGATTGACTTGCTTTGTAAAAAAACCATAGCGTTAGCAGGGTGGTAACAATGAAGAGATAGTTAACATATTCAGGTACGGCAGCTGTCATGATTTTTGGATAGGGATGGAAAGTTAATGCTTACGCAGGAAACTTCTATAAAGTTACTGCTCCATGCATAATTATCAATAGCAGGTCGCATTCCCGTCAGCACCTCACAAATCCATACATATCTCCATAAAAAAACCAATCTCAGAAGTGGGTGCACCCACTTCTGAGATTGGTTAAAACGATTCTCTGTAATAATTAGTAAGAAGCGTACTCTCCTTCTTTCACGTCTTCGTCCAGGGTAATGGATATTCCGTTTTCATTCTCCCTATACTCCAGCGCTTTTCTGTTCTTCTCCAAGTCCTTGTACGCTGCATCTTTCTTGCCATTTGTTCCAGCGGCAGATTGACGGTATTTCTTCACCTCTTTATTTTCAAACTGCTTTTTCTTCTTCTCATCTTCCACTTTGAAGAAAGATACAAGGTCTTTTAGGCTATCTGCTTGCGCTGCCAATTCCTCAGAGCTGCTGGCCATTTCTTCTGCATTGGCTGCATTCTGTTGTACAATCTGATTCAATTGCTGCAGAGCGTTATTCACCTGATTTGATGATTCACTCTGTTCCTGTGAACTTGCTGCAATTTCCTGTACAAGATTAGAAGTGCGCTGAATATCCGGAACAATCGATTCTAAAAGCTTACCAGATTTCTCAGCAATTTCTACACTGCTTTTTGAAAGGTTATCGATTTCTGTAGCTGCATTATGGCTACGTTCTGCCAACTTTCTTACCTCAGCTGCTACTACAGCGAAACCTCTTCCGTGCTCACCAGCCCTGGCTGCTTCTACAGCGGCATTCAGAGCAAGTATATTTGTCTGACGTGCAATCTCGCCAATGATCTTGATCTTATCAGCAATGGTTTTCATAGAAGTAACTGTTTGTTCAACAGATTTATTTCCTTCTGAAATATCTACTGCTGCCTTTACAGAAATTTTTTCTGTTTGCTGTGCATTGTCTGTGTTCTGCTGAATTGAAGCTGACATCTCTTCCATTGAAGAGGCAACCTCTTCTGCCGAAGCGGCCTGCTCATTCGCTCCTTGTGATATTTGTTGGGAGCCAGACGACATCTGACTGGAAGCAATGGCCAGGTTATCTGAAATGACTACGATGTTCTGTATTACATTTCTCAACTTTTCCACCATCGCTTTTAAATCCTTGTATAAACCGATCTCGTTCTTTTTAGAGAAAACGATCTGAAGATTTCCATTTGCCAGGTTGTTTGCAATTTCTGCGGCCTCATAGGGCTCACAACCTAATTGGCGAACAATACTTCTTGTTAACAGAATGCCAGCAAGAATCAGCACCAGCATTACAGCGCCAAAGAAAATGAAAGCAAGATTTGTTATTTCCTGAGCCTTCAGCATGCTTTCTGCATACTCATCTTCAGTTTGTTTTGAGCTTACTTCGGTGAGGTCATTAATTGCGTTGCGCATTACTTCGAAATGAGCGGAATAATCACCAAAGTATAAATCTTTAGCCTTCTGTATCTCGCGTTCTCCCAGCATTTTTTCAAGTTCTGCTGAATGTTTTACTACAATCTGAAACTCAGTATCAAAAGTGGTAAAGGCTTCGTGCTTTACACCGCCTGTAGACAAGAATGTCTTCTTGAATTTCTCAAACCTGTCTTTCAATTGAGTAAGGTTAGCATTCAATTCTGAAAACTGGGAAGTAGCTTCATTCTCGGTATTGCCCTTACCACGCTGATTAATAATGGCAATGGCTTCCATTACAGAAATTTTAGATTGATATCCATCACGGTCAGCTTCGAGCAAGGCTACAATACTCAACAAGCGGTTTTGATAAATACTGGTTACATTTTCTTTTATGTCGTTAAGACTAATAAGGTTATAGGCAATATTGCCTACGTAAAAGGCAATGATAATGATAAAGGTTATCAGTACCCTGTGTCCTACTTTTAAATTGGTTAAGGCTTTCATAGTTTAATAGTTGATGTTTTTATTTATTTGATTTTTCTGTTTTGCTTTTGAAAAAATTAGGTGTAGCCGTTATTACAGCATACAATACCTGATTTTCCTTGCTTTTTTCTCCACCAAAAAAGGCATCCAGCGTTGGTGTTTCAAACATGGTGCAATACGCTACCTGCATTTTAAAATTAGAAGAGAAGTTATAGTTTACCAGGAAGTCATTCTCAATACCCAAGTGACGGCTCATTACCTGGTTTTCACTCAGTGGATTGTTAAGTCTTGCTGATGTTTCGAAATCATGCAAGTGATTTTCCAAGGATAGTTTATCAGTTATTTTTACCGTGCCTTTGATATAGTAATCATGTACACCAACCAGTGTGGGTCTCATTACATAGAAGTAATCCATATAGCCGAAATGTCCGTGCAACAATCCGTACTGACGTTCAAAAGTTGTTGTCTTCTTGCTTGCTGGATTCGTATAATCTGATTCATTCGTGCCTGATCCTGCATCAACACCAAAAATCAATTGCACTTTTTTTGAAGGTTTGTAAACAAGTTGAGCTGAGTAAAAGGATGCATTAATGCTTTGCGCTGCAGTATTTTCACCAACCTGATGGTAGTACAATCCTTTTACACTTACCTTATCGCTTATAAAGATATTTGCATAAGGACCAAAAGTCTGCATGTAGGCAGAGGTTGTGTCTCCCTTCTCCATACCACGGTTCATCACTGTAAAGGTGAATTTGCTTTTGCCTATAGTTTTTTCAGCCCAGGCAAATTGCAGGTTTTTATACATGAAATCGAAACGATAAACTTCACGCTTCAACTCCTGACCGTTGGCATTGTAGGCTACACCGGCATGCAATTTTAAATTATCTGTTTCATATTTAAATAAAGCGGCATCATGACCACGTGTTCCCACCCAATTTGGATCGCCAAGAATATGTTGCTCATCGTATACGAACATTTGTCTTCCTAATCGTACAGAAAAATTTTTGGCAAAATACTTTTCTACCCAGGCTGTAAACACCGCCATGTTAGCTACATCAGCCCTATCCTCCTGATCGCCCCAAAAGCGTCTATCCTGGATGGTTAGCTCTGCGTCAAGATCATCTTCCTTTTTATACTTGAAGATTATGCGCGTGCGCTGCATGGTAAATAAACCTGCTTTGTCACCTGCATACATCGGCTCTCTGAAGCCACGGGAATACACTGGATTAATTCTGTACTCTCCGTCAATGCTAACATCCTGTGCTATGGATGTACCCATCAACAGAAGCAATAGAAAAAAGCTTACTACAAATTGTTTCATCATTGTTATATTTAGTTATTCAGATTTTATTATTTGTCTTTCACATTCGTTTAACATTCTTGCTATACTCTTGGTAATTCTGTCTATTTCCTCTACCTCTTCCACGAGTAATCGCAAAAGGTTTCTGGTTTCTTCATCCAGACTTTCATGATTTAGCAAATTGATTAAGCCTGCAACACGACATAAAGGGCCACGCATAATGTGGTTGTTTTTAAAACTATAGTCATGCAGAAGGCCAAGCAACAATGACTGCATTTCTTCAACTTGTAAAAATTCCGGTGTGTTTTTTTCCATTGTGATATACCGCAGCATTACTGATTAATTAATTCAAATGGAATTGCCTGCAGTGGCAAAATCTTATCTACAGCCTTCAGTCTTACAGCTTCTTTAGGCATGCCGTATACAACAGATGTTTCTTCATCCTGGGCAATGGTAAAAGCACCACGCTTTTTCATGCTAAGCATACCGTTCGCTCCGTCCTTGCCCATACCTGTAAGCAAAACACCTATAGCAGCATTGCCCAATTGTTCTGCTGCAGATTCAAACAAAACATCAACGGAAGGCTTATGCCTGTTAACTGCGGGTCCATCCCAAAGCTGTACTACTATGCTACCGTTCTTACGCAACAGCTTCACATGTCTGTTTCCTGGTGCTATCAACACTTTACCAGGCACCACCGCATCACCATGCTCTGCTTCTTTTACACGCACAACTGAGAATGTATTCAGTCGCTCCGCAAAATACCTGGTAAACAATTCGGGCATGTGCTGTACGATAACAACCCCTGGTGCATTAGCTGGCAGCTTTGTGACTACATCATGTAATGCAGTGGTTCCACCTGTGGATGCACCCATTACAACAACTTTATTTATTGCACTTTTAAGTGCAGGCAGTGGGAAAGTTAATTCTGAAACATGGAGGGGTTTTGCCTTTCTTTGCACGCGAGCGCTGCCGGCTGCTCTTATGCTTTCAATTAATTCTTCGTTGGTTGTACCCTCGGCATACAGTTGTAGCTCATCTTTAGAAAAAAGATCCACAGCTCCATACTCCAGTGCTCGCAAGGAGATTTCACTTCCTCCTTTGCTGAGGCTGGACAGGATAATTACCGGGATAGGATGTTGCGCCATGAGCTTACGTAAAAATGTAAGGCCATCCATGCGTGGCATTTCAATATCAAGGGTGATAACATCCGGACGCTGCGTCTTCATTTTTTCAACAGCAACATATGGATCAGCTGCAGCAGCAATAACCTCCATATCAGACTGAGCACTTATTGAATCGCGCAGCACCTTTCGTATCAGGGCCGAATCATCAATGATCAATACCTTTATTTTATGCATGGTATTCATTGAAGTTTCCCTTTAATAAATTTTAATAAAACAATTCCTGTATTAGTATCGAAGCGTATGTTCATGCCATGTTCTCCGCCCAATTTTTCAGCAACAACTGGTATTCTGTATTGCGCTAACATTTGCTTTGCTATTTCTGCATTGCGAGTTCCGATGCTTTGCGCAATGCTTCCTGATTCGCTCTGTGTGCGCCCGCCAAAAACCTTGGCTACCATGGTGCGTCTCTCTGCACCCAGTTCCTCCATTTTCTCAATCAATTTTTCTATAGCTATGTTGCCATACTTAGGTGATGCAAGACCTTCGCCATTCCACAAAGGCAATAGATAATGATTCATACCACCTATTCTTGCCCGCATATCCCATAAGCAAACCGCTACACAGGTACCCAGCAATGTGTTGATGCACATCGGTGGAGCCGAAACATGTATGCCTGCCGGATACAGGAAAACCTTTTGCGTTATAGGAGGCGTCTCAATCATTCACTTAAAAAGTCTGATCAAATAATACTTCAGCCCCATCGCCAGAAAGTGTTCTTGATTCATCATCGCTCACTTTTGCAGGAAGTTGTACAATAAATACAGAACCAGATTCTCCGGACTTAACCTGCACAAAGCCTTCTAAAAGTTCCGCCAAATCTTTTATGACCGATAAGCCTAATCCATGACCCAGGTATTTTTTAACTGTGCCTGAATCAAGTTGTGTGAAGCGATCAAATATTTTAGACAGGTCTTTATCCGGTATGCGATTGCCCGCATCAGCAACAGTAAACGATAAGTGATCAACATACTGTGCCAGGTGGATGTTGATGTTTGAACCTTCCCGGCTAAATTTTATGGCATTAGAGATCAGGTTTGATGCAATTATTTTAAAATAATGGCTATCGGTAACAAAATGCACAGGTTCATCGCCTTTAACATAAATGCTGAGTTTCCTTTTTTCTATGAGACTGGCAAAAGAATTTACACATTGCTCGACCACATGAGAAATATTAACTAACACCAATTCAGGTGTAGCACTCCCCGCTTCAATTTCGGCCGCAGTCATAATATTATCTAACTGAAAATTTAGTGAGTGCGCTTCGTGATTAATGAGTTGTAATCCTCTGACTGCATCCTCGGGAAGACTATTTCTCTTTCGTAAAATATTCTGAGATAAAGCCAGGATAGAAGCTAAGGGATTATTAATTTCATTTTTGATATTGCTGATGAAATGACTTTTAAGTGCTTCAGACTGACCTAGCTTTCTGTTTAACTCCTGCATTTGCACGAGTGTATCTTGCTGCACAAGAATTGTTTTTGTGTTCAGGGAAAGTCTTCTGTCAAGCTCTCTGAGCAGTTCTTCGTTGGATATTTCTTGCATAACTAAATCTTTTTGTACAACGTGGGGCGTACCTGAACCAGCGGTAGCTGCATGTTGGTGAGTGATTCTGAATGACCGATAAATAAATAACCTCCGGTAACTAATTTCGAAGCCAGCTTACTTACTACTTCGTACTGCACTTCACGACTGAAGTAGATTAATACGTTACGACAAAAAATGATATCATAACTTGGCTCAAGGCCCGTAAATGATTTTAATAAATTAAGTCGCTTATAGTCGACTGACTTCAATAATGCGGGTTTAATTCTGGCGGTAGGGTTCTCCTGGTTTTTACTTTTTAAAAAGTAGCGTTTCTTTAAATGCAGAGGAATGTTTGCAATTCTCTCTTCAGCATAAATGGCAGCTGCAGCTCTCTTTAATACATGTGTGGATAAATCAGTGCCCAGAATTTTATACGGATGTGTCTTGAAAGTTTTGAAAAAATACTCTTCCAGGGTGATTAATATGGAGTAAACTTCCTCACCTGTTGAACAAGCGGCACTCCATATTTTAATTTCTTCCTGCTGTTTTTTAGTAGCTAAAATGCCCGGGAGAATATCTGCAGTTAAAAAATCAAAATGTGCTGATTCTCTGAAAAATTCAGTTTTATTGGTCGTGATCAGATCGATCATGTGAACGTACTCCGAATAATCCTTTGCGCTGAAAACAAAATCAAGGTATTCGTGAAATGTAGGAAGCTTTAGTGCTTTCAGTCGTTTTTGTAAACGAGCCTCCACCATTTTCATTTTAGAAAGCGGCAGCTGAATGCCATAATGCTCCTGAATAAAATCACTGATACGCAGGAAATCAGCAACTTCTAATTTTTCAATCTCAGACAACGACAAAGCACTCATCTCTTTACAATCAGGCGTTTTCTGTTTCTGCTTGAGAAATAGTGATCAGCTCTTCATTGGAGAATACACGATCAACATCCAGTACCATAATAAATTTTTCCTCCACCTTTATTACACCCTGAATAAAAAGTGTACGCTCCTTCTTACCAACCGCAGGAAGTGGAACAATTTTATCGGCAGGAACTTCAATTACTTCAGAAACACTATCCACAATAGCACCTACTTGTACAAGCTCCTGATCAATTTCAATGTTCATTACCACGATGCAGGTATCTATGGTATCTTCTACTGCAGGAAGTGAAAACTTAATACGTGTGTCAATAACCGGCACAACAGCGCCTCTTAAGTTGATTACTCCACGCATAAATTCTGGTGAGCGTGGTACGTGAGTAACAGGCAACATTTCAAGTAATTCAGTAACCTTAGTTACATTTACTGCAAAACATTCGTTATTCATATTGAAGGTTAAATAAGAATCCATTTTTACCTCAATGTGTGCGTTGCTTCTCATATCAATTATATTACACTACAAAGTGACTCAATTGACAGACCTTATCTTATAGGAGGATTCTGATTTATGTGGGAAAAGACCTTTTTTGGAGTGGGAATTTTCCCAATCATTTTTAGGTAATAGAAAAAATACTTTTTAAGCGAAATGCCTGATGTTTTAGCCGCACCATACAGGAAAACTTGTTCAGAATTCTGAAACTGTGTGATCGCTCCCTATAAAATTCTGCCTTTTAGTTGGATAAGGTGGATACCAGTCTGTTGGTGTCTAATACAAGTGCGACAGTGCCATTACCTAAAATGGTAGCACCAGAGGCAAACTCCTGCTCCTTATATATTCTGCCGAGCGGTTTAATGACAGCCTGATATTCATCCACAATACTATCTACTTCAAACACAACTCTCTGCTCATCGTGCTTGGCAACAATTAGGTTTACATACTGCGGTGCCTTTCCTTCACAATGAAACAACCTGCGAAGGTTTATATAAGGAATTTGTTCTCCATCTAAAATTAAAAGATCATTCATATCAGGTTTAACCGTGATGCTTTCCACCTCGTAACATTTATCAATGGCAGCCAAGGGTACTACATACTTTGTGTGATGCACATCTACCAACAAGCCATCAATAATACTCAATGACAGCGGAAGTATTAATCTGAAAACAGAGCCTTTATCTTGCTGTGAATCAATTTCAATCTCGCCACGCAAATTGTTCACTGCCTTCCGCACCACATCCATGCCAACACCGCGTCCTGAAACATCAGTAACTCGTTGTGCTGTTGAAAAACCAGCATGAAAAATAAAATCAAATATTTGTCTGTCGGTAAGGTTTTCCGTTTCCTTTACTAAACCATTTTGAACAGCTCTTTGCCATACACGGTCTCTATTGATACCTGCCCCATCATCGCGCACTTCAATAATCACATTTGTTCCTGAGTAATATGACTTCAAGTGAATGGTTCCTGTTTCATCTTTACCCTTTCGCTTGCGTTCTTCCGGGCTTTCTATGCCATGATCCATGCTGTTCCGCAAAATGTGAAGCAGCGGATCCATCAGGTTCTCTATTATTTTCTTATCTAACTCCGTTTCGCCTCCTGTAATAACCAATTTGATTTTTTTCTGGAGTGTTTTGGCCATATCACGCACGAGTCTTTCAAAACGCATTGATACCTGGCCAAACGGCAACAATGAAATACTAAAAGCCTCATCTCTTAGCTGACGAACCAGCTTTTCAACGTTCTCAGATATTTCTTCCAGTTCTGTGCTTTTTGTACCCTCTGCAAAGAGACTTAAGCGTGCTTGTGTTGTAACCAACTCGCTCACAATACTCATGAGCTTATCAATTTTGTCGTAAGTTACTTTTATAGTTTGCTGCTGTTGACGCTGCGGTGTCTGAACGCTTTCTGTTGCTTGTTGAGGTTTTTGTTTATTGTAAAAAGATTCAATAAGCTCAACAGTAATAGGACCATTTTGATGTTTAATAAAATCAAGAAACAATTTATCAGCTATGCAGTTTTTGTCATTTACACTTTCAATGTAAATATCGCTTTGATCCTCAACGAACATAAATTCATTTCGGATAGTTTTGCTATTGGCATTGGTGTATAATAAGATATCCCACCTCAGGTAAGCGTTGTCCGGTATAAAATTGGCAGCCGCTGGTAAAGCATCTGTATACATTTTACAATACAAACTACCCAACGCTGAAAGGTCCTCTAAGATATAAAGTGGGTTACTCCCATCCTTTAAGAAATGTAAAGCAGGTGCAAAGCGGATCAGGTATAGTTTTGCGCTATTGTTATCTGCCAATGTTTTATCTGGCACGCTAATACTGGCTTTTTCCGTTGAGAGTCTTTTTACAACATTGAGAATACTTGTGTACTCCGCAGTAATCTCATTGGTTTGATCAGCACTATTGAGTTGACTTCTGATAAAATCAACAGCATTCAACGACACCTCCAGGATTTCATCTGTTAAATGAATTGTGTCATTCCGGAGATCATCGTAAATACTTTCAAGATGGTGTGTAAATTCACCGATCAGGTGAAAACCAAACATTTTGGCCGTTCCCTTAAAAGTATGCATTACACGAAAAACTTCCTCCAGTTGCGTGTGGTCTTCTCTATTGTTCTCTAACTGAAGTACAGCTTTCTCGAGGTCATCGATAAGCTCTGTTGCTTCCTGTAAAAATTTCTTACTGGCCTTCTCCAAAATATTGAATTAATGCGGTGAACTAATATGCTTATCTCAAAACCTTTTTAACAACCGATTTAAGGTTTTCAGGCTCAAATGGTTTAACGATCCAACCTGTTGCGCCCGCCTCCTTCGCTTCTTGTTTCTTTTGCATTTGCGATTCGGTCGTCAGCATGAGAATAGGCGTCAGTCTGAACTGATCCATGGCTCTCGCTGCTTTAATTACCTGAATGCCATCTGCTTTTGGCATGTTTAGATCTGTAATAATCAAATCAACATGTATATTACTATTCAGCTTGCTAATGGCTTCTGCACCATCTGATGCACTGATTATTTCATATTCGTCTTCAAGCGTAGAGGAAACCACGGCTAAAATGCTTTCCGAATCATCAATTGATAATATTGTCTTTTTCATATTCAATTCATTAAAGATGTATACATGTTTTGTAGATAGTCAGCAGGTTCATGATCAATCCACTTTATTTCAATTTCTTTTCCCTCTTTTTTTAAGAAAACCAGTAATTGCAGGAGCATATAATCATTTGCCACTGAAGCTTCCAGCGACACATGTAAACTTGTTGCTGCTGCTTTATCAATTTTATGGAGGATGTCCGATAGTTGTGCTACTGTCGTTTTTGTTGAAAAAACAAGTTGGTATCGGTTCTCGCTATTGTTACTTATTGTAGCCATTGTGTCTGTTTATTTGTCAGAAGAAAATATCATCACTGGAAACCAATTCTTCTTCCAATCCAAAGGTTCTATTAAATACTTCGCGTTCAGAATCCATGGTATACATGGCCTTCACTTCCATTAAAATTTGCATACGCACCTCCGGTGTGGTGGTCACCTTAAATGACTTATTCTCTTCACTCAGGCGCTCATGCATGTTAATGAGAAGTTCCAGTGATTGTATTACGTTGCGAAGATTCTCAGCTGTATTAAATAGAAAAAGCTGGAGCTCGCGCGAAATTTCTCTATCGGCCCACAAAGAGCGCAGCAGACGTTGTATTTTGTTAGAGGCAAAAAGGTAGTCTTCTTTTATTTGCAACAGTTGATTGTATGATAATAAAATAAGATCGTGCATTACCAAGGTGTAATACTGCTTATGCTGTATTTCAATATTTTCATAGATGAGGCTAAACTCATTACTCAATTGCAACTCTACCGTATAAATATGCTCCAGCTTTTGTCTGATGATATCGTGGTATTGCAATTCAATAATTATTGAATCAAGACTACGAATAGCCGATTTCAGTTTTATCCGCAAGTCATCCGGAAGGTTAGGAATAACCAACCGTTGTCTGGCTGTAGTGTTATACTTTTTCACTCTGTTGGTGGTCACCAAAAAATCATTGTTTAAATGCGCATAAAGCAAAGTGATTTTTTGATTCAGGCTTTTAAACAAGCTTGAGTATTGATTGGCCGTTAGGGCTGAAATTCTGTATTTAACACCATCTATCATGCTACCCGTTCGTTAAGTCCACCCCATTCAGGAAATAGTGTTTGAATAATTTGCTGACCGCTCAGTCCATGAATTCTGTTGGAGACCATGCGCAACACAATATGCTGGTGCAGTAAGGTATCATTGGATCGCTGTGCTTCCAGAGAAATATCAGCATACAGTACTTCGGCTTTTTGGAAATACTCCAAAAAACGTTTCTGTCGCGTATGGTTAATAAATAAAATCAGTTTAATTCTTTTAGCTACATCCCGATCCATCCACAGATGCATAATGTCATTTCGCATACAACTCAGTAGTGCTGAGTAGGTGGATTTGATAAACTTAAGTTGAGCCAGGCAAACATTGGCAATGGTATCCATGTATGCAGGAATTTTAATTAGCATATTTGATTCCTGACCAGCACTTGCAAACCTTACCATTTTATTAACCTCCTTAATATTCTTTAATAAATTAAGCAGATCATCAAATTTGATCAGTGTATGCTTAACCTTGGCAAAAACCAGTTTAGCATCATTCATTTTAGCTGCAAGCAAATCCTCAGTTTCATCCTTGTTCGTGTGGCATCGCTTTATGTATTTATCAACCGAAGAGCTAATAAAAGTCATCTCATCTTCTATACAAGCCATCATACCGTCAATGTTCTCATCCATTTGGGAGAGCGTCATATTGAGGTTGTTGCTTGAAAAGTAGTGCATGAGGGTTTACGCAGCCAATTATGTCACAAAGTAGCGGCTTTCTGAACTCAGCTAGTATGGGAGGATTCAGAAATAGGAAGGCTTATTTCACAATCTGATTGGGAATTTTCCTAGTGTATGTTATTCACCTGGCAGTTATTGCCAGGCCTCAGGCATGCTGCATGTACAGCTTAATCAATTGTACTACATTTTTTACATTGCATTTTTGGAGTATGCTTATCCGATAATTGGCAGCTGTTTTTTCACTGATAAACAGTTTCTCTGCTATTTCATGAGTGTCCAGACCCTCAATGATGAGCTCTAATACCTCCAGTTCGCGTTTAGAAAGCAGTTTTTTAAAATGATCCTGCCCAACTTGTGGTTTATTAATGTTATCCACAATGCTGCTCATAATATTTTGGCTAAAATATTTTCTGCCGTTTTTAACTGCCGTGATGGCTGTCATCAACTCTTCTTTCACTGCATCTTTTGTAAGGTAGCCCATTGCACCAACCTCAATAGCCTTTGTTGCATACGATGATTTATCGTGCATGGTTAGAAAAATGACCTTGGCTTTGCCGTTATATTTTTTAATATGCTCTATAACTTCGAAACCATTCCCGTCAGGGAAATCGATATCACAAAGTATAATTTCTATTTCGGGATGGGTGTCGAGCATTCGTTTCGTGGACTGTACTGAATCCGCTTCAGCCACTACTTCTACAGTTCCATAATTTTTTATCAGACTCACCATACCTTCTCTTAAGAGGTTATGGTCATCAGCAACACCAATCTTAATCATGGTAAATCATTTTGGTTGATAGGAATTGTTACACTTATAACTGTGCCCGCACCCGGTGTGGTATTGATTACAAACTTGCTATTAATAAGCTTGGCACGTTCAACCATGGTTTTAAGACCGAAGCTGTTCTCTTCCCTGATTTTTGAATCAAAACTAAAGCCACTGCCATCATCCTCTACGAGTAAGTTAATACTATTTTTCAACTTCATCAACATCACTGTTAGTGAGCTTGCCCTTGCGTATTTAACCGAATTATTGATAGCTTCCTGGGCTATTCTGTACAAATGCATACTTGTGGTTCCGTCCAGGGTATGGCCATTCAGGTTAATTTTACAGTTAATGGCAATGGTGTGGCCGCTAACCTTTTTGTAGTGTTCGAGCAGGGAGGTAATAGCACTTTCTATACCCATGTTTCGCAGATTCAAAGGCATTAATCCGCAAGTAATACCTTTTATATCTGTAACCACATGTTGCACCAGCTCCGTTATTTCAACAATCTTTCTCTGATGTTTAGGGTCCGCCTCGGTATTAAGTTGTTGAAGATATAGTTTAACAAGACTTAAGAGCTGCCCTACGCCATCATGCAGCTCCCTTGCCAGAAACTCCTTTTCGTTTTCCTGTACTTTAATAATTACCTCGGTCTGGTTTCGCTGTGCCGCCAGTTCTGACTCTAACTTTGTCATGGTCAGCGTCACTATTTCGTCTTCAAGCCTTTTCTTTTCGGTAATGTCAGTTACATTTAGTACGTAGCCTATTGGCTCACCATCCTGATAAAGAAGTGAGGTACCTAGTTGTGTAATTATACTTTTATCTGTTTTTGTTTTAAACTCTTGCTGCCCTTTAAAATCATCTTTCAGTCGGAAGCCTATAACATCGATATCAATCAGGGTTGAAAAATTTTTGCCGATAATTTCATGCTCATTATACTCGAATAAACTCATCGCAGCAGCATTCATAAATTCAATGGAACCATTCATATCGGTAAATAAAATTGCCGAATGGTTCTGCTTGATCATTTCTTCATAAATAGTGAGTTCTTTTTGAATACCTTTTTGCTCAGAAAGATCAGTAACAGTGCCCACCATTTTTTCGGGTTGCCCGGTTTCTGTGAGTTTAACAACCTTACCTCTGAATAGAATCCAGCGATAGATGTTATTACGATCAAGCATTTGAACTTCTAGCTGAAAGGGACTGTACGGAGGTTTGGTTGAAATGGAAAAATTCTCCCGGAATAATGTGCGTGAAGCAGGATGAACGTAGCTATAAAATTTACTGATTTGCTCCTTGGTCTTTAGGTCAAGCCCGATGATTTCCTGAGCGCGTTGAGAAAAAGTACTTACCCCGCTGAGCATATCCCACTCAATAACACCGTCACCATTGCTTTCCAGCGCATAGGCCCACCGTGTTTCACTCTCGCTCAATTCCTGGTTCAATTGCTTAAGCAAAGTCATTTGCGAAATGAGCTTACTCTGATTGATGATGAGTTGTTCTTCATGCTCAATCAGATTAGCATTCAGCTGCTTCTCCTTTTCGTAGGCTTTAATCAACAGGTCTTCTGCTACCTTCTGGTCGTGGATGTCTTTAATGATTCCAACAATACGCAAAATATTTCCCTGCGCATCTTTCTCTATTACATTGCTTCTTGCTTCCACCCATCTGTATTCCCCTGATTTATTCCGCAATCGATAAATGCGCTTAGGTGAATTTGTTTCAGATTGTTTCAAATATTCCTCACGTTTGGGGCGATCTTCTGGATGTATGAATGAAATCCATAAACCGTAAGTCATAGTAATCTGACCAGGGGTGTAGCCGATCATCTCATATATTCTATCATTGACAATGGCGCTGTCGTCCTTTACTGATAAATCGTAAACACCAAAATTTCCGGCTCTGACGGCAAGCGTGTAGCGTTCTTGCTGTTCGCGCAGGGTTTGTTCCATGGCCATGCGTTCCATTTCAATCTGCACGCGTGTGCTGAGTAGCTCAAACACGGTTTGTACAAACTTTGGATCGCTAACTCCATCTTTAAACAGGGATACCAATACACCTAACGGATTCTTATTTGCATCACGAATGGGAATGCCAACATAGCCAGAAGCATTGAGTTGCTTCAGTAAAATATCTTCAGAAAAGATTTCTGCAACACCATTCTCGTATACACATACTTTACCGTGTGAAACCATTTCACATGGTGTTTTCTCCAAGGAATAGGTAATATTCTCCAGGATACCGGTTTTATCGCTTAGGGCAATCGTTGTAAGTGAACTGTGTGTTTTGTCTAATCGGCCTATCAGCGTAAAATGTGCGTTTACAAGATTATTTAATTGCTTGGTGCACGATTCAAAGAATTGCTGCCCGATTTTATCTGCCAACAACAGTTGAAAATCAACCAGGCTCTGAACCGGCAATTCTTTAACATCTATTTTATATTCTTTTTCGCGTATTGTTTTATCCAAAATCATATAAAATTACAGGTCTTTGGTTGTGTTGGATTATTAAATGTGCTGCCGCAGTACTTGCGAAGTGCAATCATTTTATAAAAATCCATCTGTTTCCAACCCTTCAATGAAGATACTAAACCCAGGTGAGTTTAGGGCTTTCAGCATGGAACTAAGCGCGTAAAAGGCGTAATATTCTTTGAGAATTAAGAAGTGTTTTCGTCAATTTATAGAAGGTGTTCTGCGTTTTGAAAGACTACCATTTTAGTAGTCTTATCAATATCACTTAGTTGCGCAACAGTCCCAGTAAGGTATTTGCGACTGCTGGTTTGGCGTTTTCCAAATTAGTTCATTTAGCAACGAATTTTTTACTGCCAAATGCTATCGTTAAGAAAGTTTTACATCAACCATTGGATTCTCTTTAAACTGCTCCCAATCTTTTAAAACCATGGCGTAAAGTTGCTTCAGTTCAGCCTGTAAATCTGGTTCTAATGCATCGAAACCATTTTCTTTTATAAACAACAACTGCTCCAGGTAATCAAGGAGATTATAACACATGGTAAACTGACCGGTGGCAACCAATTTATCCAACATGTTCTGCAGCTGATTATCGCTGGTAAACCACAAGGTTGTGCCAAAGCCGGAAGTCTCTTCAGCCACAGCCTTAATCTTTGGCCCTACCACTTTATCATAAGTACCACTCAGTTTTGAATTACTTTTAAAAGAAGATGTTTCTGATTCTTCGCTCTTAATTCGTCCTTGTGCCTTAGTAAAATTAGCTTCTGTCAATTCTTTTATCAGGTTTGACATTCTGCGGTAAGTAAATTTTTTGTCGTTGTACAAATCGTTGTAGTTAAGCCTTCGCACTACTTTCAGAAAAACATCCATCAGCAGGGTAAGCAAGGAGTTTAGTCTGTCAAACAATAAAGGCTCTATACGGTGCACCGATATTGCCTCCACTTTTAAACCAGCGAGTCTTGAACGATAAAAATCAGGTAGCCTGTTTTGTATAAGCTGACGAAAGTATGTTATGCTTTCGCTTACTTTGGTCAATACTACCCATTTAAAGAGCAATACAAGCAAAGGTGCGCATGCCAAACCAATAAATAAACCTGTATATAAGGTTGGTGTATATTGCCAAAGCAAGGGCGTACCCAACAAAAGCAAAGAAGCTGTGATCAAACTAAGCGTTAAGGTTCTACTAATCCGTGCGACTTTTGCGCTTACTGAATTAAGTGAAAGTTTTCTAAGTCCCTCCTTTGGTTTCTCCTGAAAAGGGATAAAGCTTTCCATGTCAGGTGAGGCTACATCAGAAATGATAATCAGGTCAAAGTATGGCTCCTCAAATTTTCTTTCATACAACAAAATGCTTTGTATGCCCTGGTTGTCATAGATACCACCATCCATCAAGCCTATACCATCTTCATCTATTTTTTTTAGGTTTTTTAAATTCGGTGCCTGCTCATGCACAAAATCATGTGGCCAGATCATCGGTTCAAAGCCACCAGGAAAACAAGCGGATGCCGCAATGGCATCCGCCACTTTTACTTCCTGGGCAGTCGCGTTATCAATTCTGATATTGTTATTACCAAAAAAGCCCGTGTCCTTATTACGAAAGCGAAAGTTAATACCATTATTAAACTCTGTACTGTTGATTACAATAGCATCGAGGTGTGAATGCATGACGTTAAACTTTTCGAAAGTAGCACCCGCAGTAAAGTGCTCATCATACAATTCTGCGAATGCGTTGATCAGATTTTTTCTTTTGTAAGGATTGTTCAGGGTCTTGGCAGGATCCAACTTCTCAATCCCCGATTTTACAAGATCGAGGTGGCGCAACTTCTCCAGCAAAAATTCATAAACTTCATCGAAAGTTTTTCCTTCCTGTTTCATCAGCGCATAAACAGCTCCTGTAATGGTGCCCCCTGAAACTGTAGAGATAAGTTTTACATTTTCTAACAGCGGCTTACCCTGATAATGCACTTTGTTGAGATAGGCCATTGCCCCCAGGTGAAAGGAAGCAGCGCGATAGCCACCACCAGAACAGCTCAACGCAATTTTCTCTAATGGTCTCTTCGGTATTTGGGGATTCATGGGCTGTTGTCTTCAATGATGAAAGGCTAAGCAAGATTAAAAATAGTTAGCATCAATTCAAAAGAAAACAAAATACTTGGCTTGCCAGAAAGCCTCTCAAAAAAATGAAGTTGAAATTTTATTTCTTCTTCTTTGCGACTGTCTTTTTCACAATTTTCTTCACTGGTCTCTTCGAAGATTTTGCTTTACTATTAAAATCCAGGCAAAGGTTTATCCAAAAATCAAAATCCTTTTTGGACTTGATAACCTCAGGACTTACATAGCCATAGCCTTTATAGGTACGCCCTTTCATAACCATGAGGCGAAAGCCATTTTTCTCTGACAACACTTCTTGCAATTCAGGATCGAAGCGACACATTAACTCCTCTCCACTTACATTCACACACATTTTGTCATTTACCATAAAGGCAAGACCTTTAAACATTTTCTTTTCTTCAACTTGAGGAAGGTGTGCCAGGGCCTCGCGAATGCGATCGGCCAGTTTTTCACTATAAGCCATTTATAAAATGAAGTTTAATAATTCAGTTGTGTAATTTAACAATTACTGATTACTTCTCCTTCCATATAAGATTTCTTCAATACATTGGCTGGTAAGACCAAGCTCCATAGTAGTTAAGGATAAAAATTTCCATTATTATTTATCTCATCCCTCAAAGCAAGAACTTCCGCCAAAGAGGCGAGAGATAAATACTGAAATTCTACTAACAGCGTTTTGTATTGGTTACATCAACGCAGCGAGCGCTCCAGGGCTGTTCGCTATCAGGCTTGCGGACGAATCCCGAAAATAAGCAGGTAGCCTATCATCCAGAATTCTCCTATGGTAGCTGGTATGGTTAGCATATCAATCCATGCTCCGCTTACTCCGCCATATACTAAGAAAGCGCTGGCGATATAACCGATACCACCTATTTGCAATACGCGGCCCAAACCTATCGGCATCCGTTTAGAACTGACCACTGCATAGCCCATCGGGATTAGCCACAAACCAAAGAAGAGACTGCCTATTGCCCATGCACCTTTAATGAGCAGCATAAAGACCTGAAGCATGATCAGCTTTTCATTGTCGGGCAGGCTTAGACTGGCCACATGAATAGAGCCACCCATGGCTATGGCGCTTATCATAATAATGCCCGCGTTCATCATACCCCAGGCGGCCAAAGCCCATGCAGCAAAATGATTAGTGTCTTTGAATAACTTGAAAAAATAGACTGCAGCCAGCGCTTGCGAAACGATGATGGCAAACTCAGCAAGAAGTCGCATTCTGGCGAGGCTTTCTTGTTCTTTCAGGTTCACCAGCGTTTTGGGCAGGTCGTCTGACACATAAATTTGTGAGTGCAGCAATAGAAAACCAAGTACACCTGATATGGCCAATGCTAAATACCAAAGTCCGGCTTTTCGCGCGGTTGCGACTAAGTCTGCATGCTGTTCCTTCATATTCGAGGTGTTTTAAGTACTAGGACGGTTTTAACCGCATAATGTTACATCGCTGAGCTGTTGTTCTTGTTATGCGCTACAAAATTTCTCTTCAACCAATACGCTTATCCGAGGCACTATTCCCCCTAGTGAGGTGGAGAAAGGGGTGTTTTGTTAATGTGATGATTGTTTTCAGCAACACTGAAAAGAAAACCTCATAGAGAAGCTACTAACGATAATAGCCTCACACTTTAAAATTAAACCAGGTTATGTGTTATTCTTAAAACTAATTTTTCCTCTACTGACTATTTTATTCGAAGCACTGTCCCCCGCCAGCGAGGTGGAGAAGGGGGTGTTTTTTTAATGTGATAATTGTTTTCAGCAACACTGAAAAGAAAACCCCATAGAGAAGCTACTAACGATAATAGCCTCACCCTTTAAAATTAAACCAGGTTATGTGTTATTCTTAAAACTAATTTTTCCTCTACTGACTATTTTATTCGAAGCACTGTCCCCCGACAGCGATGTGGAGAAAGGGGTGTTTTGTTAATGTGATGATTGTTTTCAGCAACTCTGAAAAGAAACCCCATAGAGAAGCTACTAACAGATAACAGCCTCACACTTTAAAATTAAACCAGGTTATGTGTTATTCTTAAAACTAATTTCTCCTCTACTGACTATTTTATCCGAAGCACTGTCCCCCGCCAGCGAGGCGGGGGTAGGGGGTGGTGATTTTCGTTTTGGTTTCCGCTCACCTCGTTTCTTAATAGGTTCCTTTGCATTTCTTTCAATTTCTTTAATCGCCAAAACAATGGATTCTATTACCCAATTAATTCTCTTTAGCACATCATCATCCGTAAACCGAAGTACACGAAATTCGGCAGCTTGCAACCTTTCATCTTTTATCCTATCCTTTTTAATAGTTTCTTCCCATGTATGCGTAATACCATCCACTTCTATCACCAACATTAATTCTTTGCACATGAAGTCAGCAATAAAATTCAGCACTGGTCTTTGCCTTCTAAAGCCATACCCTTCGCATTTACCAGCACGCAAGGCATACTTCCATAAGTAAGCCTCAGCCTTAGTCATGCTTTTGCGCAACTTATTGGCAAAGGGCTGCAGCTTAGCATTGTAAGCGTAGAAATTTTTCTTGTTTGCTTCCATACAATTTTTCCTCTGCATGTATTATCATTAGAGGAGACAGTGAGGCCATTAACTGTCGTGGAACAATGTACTAATTATAGAATATAATTTATACTGATAAAAGTTCAATCTCCATACTTCGATACTGTGCAAACTTTGCTCAATGATTGAAGTAATGGTGCTGGTTGTGAGCATTTGAGTGATGTACGGAGAAGTACCTCCCCCTACCCACTCCAAAGGAGGGGGACAGTGTATCCAATAAGATACCGACTGATGAGAAAAAATTATTCCCAGAATTTAAATTTCTACCGAATATGTTTGCCTAAATTCATTCTGCAATCCTTTTCATTTGCTGGTGAATAATTTCCAGACGTTCATCAGCTGTTTCGTAAAACAGATGAGCAGGAATAGCAGCCGCAATTTTTTTATCGTTCATTATTCTTTGCACACATGCTTTCAAATAATTGAAAACCTCACTATCAGCCACAATTACTTGTTCAGCTAAATCAGTAGTATAATTAAAAAGATAGAGTATATCCTCTAAATCATGGCTGCCATATAAATCATTTATGCCTCTATCAAAGAAGGCTTCCATTTTTGAAGCAAGAAAATAGGGCAAGGGCATGAGTCTGATGGTAATATCATCAAGATTGAAAGGATATGCCTGAGTGAAACCCGGCATAAACCAACGGTTGCTGGGCGCCCATCCCACAGCTTGCGTAGACATTACATCTATCATCAGATCGTCAAAATGAAAACGACATATCACACTGTCGTTATGGGTTTGACTAAAACCTTTTTTGCTTAATCTTTCTCTAAGTTCCTCCAGCTTACCTGCTGTGCTTATTTGAAATGTGAGATCCAGATCTTTGGTTGGGCGAATATCCTCAGCGGCCAAGTCGTTAATATACATGCTCACCATAGCGCCACCTACAAAAACCACTTCATCATTTAACTCACCTAATGCCTTGGCGATTTTAATAGTTGCTCTCCTATTGATAATCTGATTTTTCAACCGATTCTCTTTTTGAGTAAGTCAATGGCAAGTTTTTTCTCTCTCACTTTTCCTACGCGCAAAGCGTCAACCAGGGCAAGCAATTCATACAACTCACTATCCTTTTCTATTACCGGAAGCATAGAATTGTATAAAGGTTGTATGGCATGCCCTCTTACACTGCCTTTAGCATATGGCCACACATAATTTTCATCGCTATTGATTAAACCATTGAGTGGAGCTGCACTATGTGCAGTCGGTATGCCTCTTACTACGCTGCCTGGTTGTTGTGGAAATATCAGGGCAATACCATATTGTAACAGATCAAGAAGGGGTTGGCGCGCCACTTTTTTTCCTTTCTCATATAAAAGACGGGCATATCCAGATCTGGCCAATGATTCGCTAACCTCCGACTGACTCATTAATAATGCTTTGGCAATGGACATCTGAGTCCATGGTTTGCCCTCCTCTACTATTAATTTCAAGAGTATTACTACATCCTGAGGCCTTAGGGCTGGTATAGCGCTTTTTCTAGTCATTATTGCATATCGCGATACGCAATAATATATATTTATTAATTAATTATCAACAATTTATATTAAAAAATCGCATATCGCGATACACGATAATTGATGCTCGGAAAGCATAAGCGCCAGCGGTGCAAACGCCATAAATTCCATTAGACAATGAACTGTCCGGAAATTCCGTCAAGTTCAAATGAGGCAAAGTAAAGTTGGCGTAATTATTTAAATTTTTGGTGTTGGCTTGAATAAAAACCCCTCCAAGGGAGGGGGACAGTGTATCCAATAAGAAACCGACTGATGAGAAAAAATTTATTCTCAGAATTTAGATTTCTAAGCCGTTGTTGGTGTTGCGCGAAGTGCTTGTGTTAGATCAGAAACAACGATGAGCTATACGTAGATGCTTACTCACCTGCCACCGAAAAACTTGCATGATCAAATGTCGTATGTGGGTGCGTAAGTTGGTGAGCCTAGTGTATAGTCTGAGCACAAGACCATCACTGGCAATGGATGATTTATCTCTGCTATCTCATTCTTGTTTCAGTTGTTATAGTCGAGGTGGTTGGACTTGAACCAACATGTAACCAATTACGGTTTCAACACGGTATAAGCGTGAGCCGATACACCTCGCCTGATCATTACTTCTGTTTTCTTTTGCATCTTTTAATGCTCGATTCCAATACTTTGCAGTTCCATAATTCCGCTGAGTGATTCAAGGCTTTTCGATACGACTTAATCGCCTTTCGGTAGTTGTTCTTCAACTCCCAGGCATTCCCCAGGCTTTCAAACAAAAATGTTTTATTAGCCCTCGTTACTTGTAAGCCACGCTTACACAGT
Source organism: Chryseotalea sp. (assembly GCF_057350905.1). Classification (NCBI taxonomy): domain Bacteria; kingdom Pseudomonadati; phylum Bacteroidota; class Cytophagia; order Cytophagales; family Chryseotaleaceae; genus Chryseotalea; species Chryseotalea sp. The sequence continues at coordinate 112,840 of NZ_JBMRCF010000021.1, forward strand.
TCGATCGTTTCATCGTGTCTTTCCTCTTGTTTCAATACTTCAACCAGATAGGAATAGGATTCAGCAAAGTCGGGATTGAATTGAATCGCCCATCGGAAATGTTGCTCCGCCTTCTGTAGGTCATCCCCATACTTATAGTACAGGATGCCCAGCGTATGATGCAGTTTACTATACCCGGGCTCCTCATACAAAATTTTGTCAAGGAGTTTAAAGGCACGCTCATGACCTTCCATCGCAACAACTTCCATGGTGTAATTCAGGTATTCATCAATCCACTGAATTTTATTTGTTTCCATGTGTTCTAATTCTAATACATTTACTAATCAATTTTTAGAAAATCGTCATCCGACATTTATCGAATGACGATCCCTTTACATACTCCAAAAGCTGGCCCATCTTTTCTTTCGGCATCGCGCTGTATGCTTCATGATGTTGTTTACTTCATGTTCATTCAAAGAGGCCATCATCGCTTCCCGGTAGGCCTTAATCGCCTGACCGTACTCACCACTTAATTCCAAAGCCTGCCCCATTAATTCCATGAATACAACTTTGTTCGCATTAGGCTTCTGCAATCCTTGCTTCAAGTATTTGATTGCATCCGTATAACGATTTGCCCGAAGCATCAAATTACCCATGTGGATGTAAGGGGCTGGATACTCTCCTTCAAACTGAATCGCCATTTTCAAGTGGAGCTCTGCCTGAGATACATCTTCTGTATAGTACAAGTAGGCCCACCCCAATTGGTTGTGGAGATAGCCGCTACCCGGTTCATCGTACAGCAAGTCTTTCATCAAGGCAATACCATCATTCACACGGTTATCGTAGATGAGTTGTTCTGCTTCTTTCAAGTATGTTTCCATCCAATCTATTCTCATAATACTTCTCTGTTTAAAAGTTCCTTCGTTCAAGGCACCTTCAAACAAGAGAAGCTTACCTTGAACTAATCTTCTGCTGACGAATCATCGCCACACATTCTTACAATCTTCGGAGTAAATTCTCCAAGCACGTCTACTAACTCATCCTGGTAGTGCATCACCTTCCGGATGTCTTTATAGGCCATGGGCGCTTCATCCAATCCACCACCGATTAATTCAACACCATGCTTTTCCAATTCCTGTTTCACCATTTTGTTGGTGATACTTTGCTTGGCCGCACTTCGCGACAAGGTGCGCCCTGCACCATGTGAGGCAGAATTCAGTGAGGAAGCATTTCCTTTTCCGCGCACGATATATCCGGGCGCAGTCATAGAGCCTGGAATAATTCCTAACATGCCTTCACCTGCAGGTGTTGCTCCCTTGCGATGTACAATCACTTCTGTTCCGTCAGTCATCTTCTCCTTCCAGGCAAAGTTGTGATGGTTCTCCACACGGAAGAGCGGACGTTCACCCAAGGCACTCGACAAGCGTGCATGAATGTGATGATGATTTGCCGAAGCATATTCACCCGCCAAATTCATGGCCAACCAATACTCCTGACCTGCTTCTGTAGCTAAGTCAAGCCAGGCAAGACTGGCTGCTTCTCCTTGCAAATGGCATACTTGCTTGGCCACGCGTGTATAGTGACGAGCAATCTCTGCTCCCAAACCACGCGAACCCGAGTGCGATAACACAGACAAGTATTTGCCACCGGCCAGCTTCCATTCATTGCCTTCCGGCAATTCAATCAAGCCAAACTCCACAAAGTGATTACCACTTCCTGAAGAACCGATTTGCATCGCGGCTCTTCCCTGCAAACCTTTCAGCATCTGAATTTCCTTAAAGAGTTTACTCTCCACCACTTCATCATCTTTAGGTCGCTTGAAAGTTTCACGGCCGAAGCAAGTGTTCTCGATCAACATACGCTTCAGGTTGTTGCGATAACGTTCCAGAAATTTTTCATCCAATGGATACGCTGTTAAACACATGCGGCAGCCAATGTCAACCCCTACACCATAAGGAATCACTGCGTTCTGCACAGCCAACACACCACCTATTGGCAAACCATAACCCTGGTGTGCATCTGGCATTAATGCTCCTGCCACCGTCACGGGTAATTTCATCGCAATCTCCATCTGGTTTCTGGCACCCTCTTCAATTTCTGAAGCGCCAAAAATTCTGTAGTCGATGCGACTCTTTCGCAGTTGGTGCCACAACGATTTCTTTTCGGTTGGCACAAGTTCTACAGCTACTTTGTTCCAGATAGAATCGTGAATAAATTCCTTTGGATTCAGCAGTACTGCCTTGAGCAAGCTGAAGATTTCTTCTTTCTCTGCACGCTTATAATATTTTAGCACGGTGTTGATGGCGATGCCAATGGCGCGTCCTTCCGGATAGCCCAGCTTCATCAAGTCTTTTCCGCTTAACATTTTACGTTTCATCATTCTTTCATTTTAATTGTCTTAGCATTTCAATAAGTTATATGCATAGACACACTTCTTCCACCACCGATAAGGCGTATTTTTTTATCATTTGTTCGAGAGAATAAAATCAGCTGGAAGCGCTGATAATCTGCCTACACTAAGGTTTCGGCAGAAAACAAAAAACCCGAACGTAGTCCGGGTTTTTCTTTATGGTTCAAGATTATTGAATCAACTGAAAAAGCCGGACATGGTGCCACTATCGAAATTTTTCTCTCCGATTGGGCGATAAGATATGTGTGTTTGTCTTAGCATGGTGCAAAGATATAACTATTCATTTCTGATTTCAAAGAGGTGCTTTGAAAAAAAATATTTTTTATCTGTCTGCTGAAATCTTTCCAATAAACTCGCATAAGAGATGGTGTTAGAACTTATCCACCGTGATGGATATATAATCTATTGAAACTTCTTTTGATGGTGAAAGAATTCCATGAAAAAAATAGAAGTTGTGAGACCCGATGACAGAGACTATTTTGCAGCTTGAAAATATACCTATGACTTTTCAATATCCGCCAAGCCCTGAACTAAAGGATGATTCACTGCTTCAACCTTCTGCTTCTTTTAAAGACAACGTATATGCCATGATAAAAGGCATTACTGGTTTTGTTATCCTATACATTTTGATGATCATAGGAAGCGCAGCATTACTAGCAGCTTGTTGTTTTATTGGCTTCGGAATGATAGTCTTAAAACCCATGTGGCTTACTATTGCTGCAGGATTGGGTATTGCCGCACTGGGTATAATGGTCTTCTTGTTTCTTATTAAATTTATCTTTGCTAAAACATCTGACAATGACCCTTTGCAGATAGAAATAAAAGAAAAGGATCATCCACAATTGTTTGCCTTCATTCGTAAACTCACAGATGAAGTAAAAACTGATTTCCCAAAGCGAATCTTCCTGGTACCCGATGTAAATGCGGCAGTACTCTATAACTCTGGTTTCTGGAGTATGTTCTTCCCTGTTCGTAAAAACTTGCGTATTGGCTTAGGCCTTGTAAACTCTCTTACATTAAGTGAATTCAAAGCTGTGCTTGCACATGAGTTTGGTCACTTTTCCCAACGCAGCATGAAATTGGGAAGTTATGTATATACAATGAATAGAGTCATTTATAACTTGGTGAATCACCGCGACAGTTGGGATAATTTATTAGAAGGTTGGGCCAATGCGGGTGGTATATTCGGATTTTTTGCAGGTATTACCTATTGGATAGTTAATCAGGTGCGTCAACTTCTTGTTTCAGTTTATCAGCAATTGAATATCCGCTACATGGCCCTTTCCAGGGAGATGGAGTATCATGCAGACCTGGTAGCATGTAGTGTATCGGGTACAGTACCTATGGTTCAAACACTTCGGAAAATAGAATTCACCGATTCATCGTATCAGTTTACCTTATCTAAGCTAAACGAGATAGCGGCACAAAAAAAGAAGGCAGTAGATCTTTACGCATTGCACACCCTTTGCACTCAATTTCTTGCAAAACTGTACAAGCTGAACAAAGTTGACCATACAATGACAATTTCTGATCAGGATCTAGACCAACATATCGTAAAGTCAAGATTAAACGTAAAAGACCAGTGGGCTTCACACCCATCGCGTGAAGATCGGGAGAGGAACATCAATGCAGTTCAATTACCTGTTGATTTAGTCGAAACATCTGCCTGGGTACTATTCACGGACACTGAAAAATTGAGGAAGCAAATGACTACCCATTTGTACACAGTGGGGCAACTGAATCCTGAGCAAATGGAAACCTTTGATCAAGCATCATTCATTGCTGATCTAGAGAATAGTCAACAAGAAAACACCTTACCCAAGGTTTACAAAAGTTTTTATGATAATCGCTTGATCAAAGAGTTTGATCTGCATGAAGCCAGGCAACAAATTACAGACCTGACCTTTGAGGAATTGTTTAGTAGTAACACGCAGGAATTTTTAATGCGTCATCACACCAATCAATCAGATTTAGTTCTTCTTAATAATCTGGGACTGAGCATACAAAAGGATGATGTGTTTGAATTCGATTTTACAAAATGCACTAAAGCAGATATTCCGCGGTTGATCGATTCACTTGAAAAGGAAATTGAAAGTGATAGCCTCAAAGTAGTCAAGCTTGAAGAGCAGGTTTTTCAATATTTTTATGTTCTCGCGCAGAAACAAGGACGTGGTACTGAGATAGAGCAAGCCTACCAAAACATCTATCGTCAACAAAACATACTTAAACCATACCAGGATTTAGTTGAGAAATTGCAAGGCCACCACCATAAGCTTAATAATCAAAAAGAATGGACAGAGAATAAAGTTCTTGAATTCAATAGTGTATTAAAGCACCTTGAACAAGATTTCAAAAATCTTGTCATCAGCTTTTCTGATAACCGTGCTTTAGATGAAATTTCAGAAAAAGAAGACTTCGAAAAATTTGTATCCGGTTCAGTTAATTACATTCAATCGGCTTTCTTCAGCCCCGAGGGTCTTGATAAACTTACCTCAAGGATGTTCGAGGTTTTAGGTTTGTTGCAAAAGCAGCACTTTCAGGCTGTGAAAGCACTTGCTATCCTCCAGTTAAACTTTGTATCAGAAAAGGTTTTACTGGAAGCCACGGTATAGTCAAACCGCTGTACAACAAAAAGAACAACAGTAATAATCACACAAACTAGTTAAGTTTAAACTAGTGCTAAGCCCTTGTTGGTGTTGCGCGTGGCGCTTGCGTTAGATCACCAACAAGGATGAACTATGCATTGAGTCTTAGGCCATAGCCAATAAAAAAACTTGCAGGATGAAATGCCGTGTTATGTGCGCATTGGTAAGCGTGCGGCATAGACTGTGCACAAGATCAACGGGGTAAGCGTTGGAACCATAGTCTTATTCTAGTTTCGGAATAGCAATAGGTTATGCTTGCACCAGTTAAAATAATTATTTTGAACTCATAACGCTATATAGCCGGATAGTTAGGATTAAACCTGGGATTAAACCGAGCAAGCAGATCAACCAATCTGTAACATACCATTGAGTAGCCAACGCGTTAATTCCCTCACCTACTGCTCCGCTCGTTAATTGTGTAAAAAGAGGTCCGGAAATAAAAATGGAACAAAGTCCAGAAATAAAATAAAAGGCAAAGGCGGCAAGAATCCAATTTCGGTGTTTGTTCTTCCAATTGAATAAAGTCGCCAATATGAACAAGAGAAAATTTACATTGGGAATAAAATTCCAAAATACTGAACTATCATACCCATATGGCCCGTTGAGCATGGCAAGACTTTCGGGCGGTGATTTCACTAAGGTTCCAACCACTACTACTATAGCGAATAGTTGACCTCCCAGTTGCATAAACACGCCTCCAGTTAAACACAGTAATGAAATGTTTCCAATTTTAGATGTTTGCATTCTGCCGTAATTATACTCATTAAATCTCATCAAAATAATATAGGCGGAAAACCACATAATGATGTGACAGTAGTGCATGCTAAGCGGTTGTTGGTGTTGCACGTAGCGCTTGTGTTAGATTACCAGAAACGATGTGCTATACAATTACGTTTACGCTGCTGAGAAAAACTTGTATGATGACATGGCTAATGTGAGTGCCTTTTGGTAAACCACGTGTAGAGTCCAAGCGCAATAACACGAGTGAATAGTGGAAGAACTATCGCTTAATTAAAATTACTATGCCATTTGTTCATTTTACTCTCTTCTTCAAATCCTTCAAAATTTGATTCCCTACATTAACAACATCTTCATAAGATCTGGAACTTTGGTGTTTATTAACTACATGGTCTAATCCAAATTCTTTTCTCAGAATTTTTATTAAGCAACTTTCGACTTTCTCCGCAAACTTTCGCTTTTGTGCATGTTTCGTAATTGAGTCCTTTTCAAAATCAATCATTTTATAGGCATAATAAGATATCTTCATGCTTAACAGAAGTTTCTGAATATCCTTATCTGGCCAATACTTGCTTAGAGCCTTAATTATCTGGTTTTGAGTAGACCCTTTTGCCATGCTGAAATGGCCGCTCATTCTGTAAAATGGTGAACGTGCAGTTTCATATTTACGATCGCCAGTCATCCCGACATAAAAGTAATTCTCATCGTTGTAATTCATTGCCACTACATAAACATAGTAGCCCATTTCAAACCATTCTGGTTTTAGTTCAATTACGGTAGGCTTAGGAATGAGTCGTGGCGTAATGTTCTGCCAATTTATATTTAGTTCACTATTCCTCTCGTCAACTTTAAAATGAATGCTTTTTTTACCTGATAAGACTTCCCCATCAAACCAAAAGCGCTGGTAGAAATCTAACGTTTCGTGATCAATATCAACCACAAGAGTGTCACTCACCTTTACTTTTTCGGTATCAATTTTATAAGTTGAAGCTGCGTCTCTTGATGAAGGCCGAATGGTTCGATGTTTGTGAATTTTAGCCATATTTTTTAAAAAAAAATATTATAATAAGGAAGTTTAAGGCATCTGTTTAAGAGTTTTGTCTTGTGTCCAAGTCAGTCCACTGCTCGTCCTCGTTTGCAACCATAGCCGTCAGGTTAAGGAAAGCTAAATCAGTAACCCCAATCGTAGGGGATGCTCATATTTTTTAATGCCCATTTTGTTTGATTTGCTGATCAGATGGGCTTTACTCACCAGCATGCTCAAA
>NZ_JBMRCF010000022.1:0-125802 GCF_057350905.1 Chryseotalea sp.
CTTCTTCAGCAACAACATATTCATCTCACTGAGATTAATACCGTTAGTCTCCATCTCTTTGGCAGATGGCACTTCAGGTAAATGCTTGTTGATTTTAATGTAGTTTTCTATTTCGGTGAGGGTGGGCAATTGGTAGGTAGGCTCGAATACGTAGTCGGGGCCGGTGCCCGCATCTACTGTTACTTTTACTTCGCGACTATGGATGTCGCCTGCAACAGTGAGTTTGGAGTCAGGGTTGGTGGTGCCGATGCCTACGTTGCCGTCAGGGGTTATCCTTATTCTTTCCAGCAGGTCCGTTGTCCCACTATTTGAGCCTGTTGGGTTAGTATAAAATGCAAGGCCGGTTGTTTGTCTTAACGCATTATTATTTTCGTAACTATTGAAACGTAGAGCAGAAATGCGTGCACCTATTTGATCTGGCGAAATATCTCTATAACCCGAAAAATCCAGATTATATTGAACTGTTTGAGCACCAAGTGCTACAGAAACATTCCCAATATCATTAGCAGCTCCAATGCGAATACCTCCGTTATTCAAATTCCCAATATGTAAATTTGCCAAAGGTGTTGACGTTCCAATACCCACATTTCCCAATGGCGATATTCGCATTCTTTCATACAAATCAGTCGTTCCACTGTTAAACCCTGTAGGGTTAGTATAAAACGCAAGACCCGTTGATTGCCTTAAAGCGTTATTATTTTCATAGCTATTGAAACGTAGCGCTGAAATTCGTGCTCCTATTTGATCTGGTGAAATATCTCTATAGCCTGAAAAATCCAGATTATACTGAATTGTTTGAGCACCAAGTGCCACAGAAATATTTCCAATATCATTAGCATCACCAATACGGATACCTCCGTTATTCGAATTACCTATATGTAAATTTGTTAAAGGTACTGACGTTCCGATACCAACATTTAGAGTTGATCCTTGTATGAATAATGGCGCAGTTACTCCTGCACCTCGCCAATTAAATGAAATATTTAATCTATTATCAGCCGCGTCTTTAGGAGCCTCAATCAATAGTCCGTAATCCGTATCAGAATAGATTGCTGTTTGCTGAAATGTTGTTCCATTTAAACCGGTACCCCATATAGCTAGGGGTGAGTTTTGTGCAAATGAATTGATGCAAAAAAACGTAGCTCCTAATAACATTAATAGTTGCAGTTTTGTCATACAGTTGTCTTTCTATTTTTTATTAATAATTTCAAGAATAAGTTGATTTTGTTTTTCGTTCTCTTTCTTTAATTCTATAATATACAACGTCAACTCCTCCACCTTCTTCAACAACAGCATATTCATCTCACTTAAATTAATGCCATTCGTTTCCATCTCCTTGGCAGAAGGCACTTCCGGTAAATGCTTATTGGCTTTGATGTAGGTTTCTATTTCGGTGAGGGTGGGCAATTGGTAGGTAGGTTCGAAGACATAGTCGGGGCCTGTACCTGCATTCACATCTACTTTAACTTCGGTGGAGTAGACAGTACCGTTTACGGTGAGTTTTTGTGTGGGGTTGGTTGTGCCGATGCCGACATTACCGCTTGGGTTTATTCTCATTTTTTCATTGTTGGCGGTGCCCAAAGCTAGGGCGTGATTTGAATATGTAAACAAATCAACTTTCCCTAAACTTGGTGATAATACGAATTCTGTTCCATTTACACTGTCAAACAAATCAATTGAAGGGTTTCCTGAGCTAGAACCATTTGAAACGAGTCTTAAATTTGTTGAGGCTGTACTATTTATCTGAAGATTGTATGAAGGGTTATTTGTTCCAATGCCTATTTTTCCATTCTGAAGAATTTTCATAACGTCACTAAAAGCAACATTAGTACCTGATGTCCCTGTCGGTGCTGTTCTAAAGGTGAATCCCCCAGCATCAAATCTTAATTGTGACGAAAAGTCCGTCACTGCGTAAACATATTGAGAGTTTGTAGTTGTAAACTTATAACCATAACCAACAGACCCATAATCTTCACCAGAACCACCAATAGCAACCCTATGCCAGGAATTACCATTTTCATTACCAAAATATGCAACGCCTTTCACATGCAACTTACCTTCGGGATTGACTAAACCTATACCAATATTTCCATTTGTCATCACCTTAAATAATGATGTAACGAAGTCATTATAACCAAATTCAAAACCATAACCATCGCTAATGCGCATACCCATTGTACCACTCTCGGAATTATTCCCTCCATGTTTAATAGAGATGTAGTCGCCCAGTATGGTTTGCCAGCCTGTTTGAAATATTGGTCTGCTAAATTGAGTTTCCCTAAGTGTCCAATCGAACGGAACCCCCATTCCACCATTTAAGTGTAGTTTTTCTTGTGGAGTATCAATACCAATCCCCACATTCCCTCCGGTATAATAAATATTACCTGTTGTTTGATTATTTGGGTTCCATTGCGCAAAAGCTGTACAGGCTACTGCGCACAGCAGCGCCACCATGAAGAAAGATTTCATTGATGAAGGTTTAGATAAGATGTGAAAAAATTAATGCTGCACTAAGTCAAGCCCGAGGCAAATAAAATTATTAAATCGCTTGCCACAAAATGAATATTCGAATTATTCGCTTTTAAAATTTAAAACCTCTAAAAAACAAAAATTAGCCATCACCAATACCTTGAAATTAAGGTATATATTCAACAAAATTCCCTCTAAGTGGGCTAAATTGGTTTTACCAACCTTAGAAATAAGGTAATGTTACCTGAGGGTTAATAAACAAAAATTGGGCTTAAAATACAGTCACTTTGCTGCGCTACTTTATCAAATGCAGCCAATCTTTACAGGTGGCGTAGCCCTCAATGGTTACTTCATAAAAGTATACACCACTAACCAAATCCTCACCGTTCCAATCATATTGATAATTGCTGGTCTCGAACACAACGTTGCCCCAACGATTGTAAATAATGACGGAGGTGCGCAAGCCTGCATCGACTGGTGTGTTTCCCGCCTTGCCATACCAGATCATGAATACATCATTCTTACCATCTGTATCTTTGGGCGTAATCACATTCGGCATAAATACTGAACGAATGTCCACCACTTGTTCTTGTTCAAATACACAGAAGTCGCGTTGGGCTATCAGCCTGATGCGATACAAACTATCACTTTCAAAAGTATGTTTCACTTCCGGCAAATCACTTTGCGCACCATCACCAAAACTGAAAGTAAAGGTATAATCAGTACTATCAGCCTGCGGATTGATAACTTCTATGCCTGGACGATCTAAACAATTGGCCGTGCGCTGTAGCTTAAACTCTGGCACAATGGAAGGTACTACTTCAATATTGACCGTATCTTTTCTGATGCAACCCGAAGCTTCACTGAGGGTAACATAATAACTGGTGTTTTTTGTCGGATTGATGGAAGGATTCTGTGTGTTAAAAGCTTCTTTACCATCGTCACTTACCCAGGTGTATTGTGCAGCGCCACTGGCTTGTAACTGATAATTATCTCCTTCGCAAATGGCGTCATCATCCTGTACCTGTGATTGCGAAATAGTAACCTGAATTGTTTTGGTAGCTACATCGCGCACTTTGCAAGTACCCTGGTCAATAGCAGTGAGTGTAACTACATAAGAACCGGGTGTATTATAAAAGTAAGTAAAGCTGGCTGTATCTGTTAATACCCTGGTTTCCCCATTGCCTAAATCCCATTCAAAAATTTCACCACCTGTACTGAAGTTTTGAAAAACGATGCCATCGGGTATACAGACTTTATTAAAGCCAGGTAAAGTTTTCGACTCGTTGTTTGTTTGCAGGCGCGCTGTCAAAGAAGAAAGATCAAATTTAAAAGCTGCGTTGTTACAATTCTGGCTGTTGTTCAATCGGGACCAGGCACTGGGTGTGGTTCTGAAATCATCAGCGCCACCACCACAACTGGCACATACGGCATGATAGACTACACCACTTTTATCAAAGCGACTGGTGCCTCCATCAACATGGGTGGCAGTCTGATTACCACCCAGGTACGTTGCATATAACATTTCGGAAGCATCAGCAGTTAGTACTAAAAAATAAAAATCATTTCCCTGTGTTGTCGACTGCAAAGCATCGGCTGTAATGGGCATGTTGTTGGTATTGCTTTGCCAAAAGCCCTGACTCTGATTTGTAGAACCACCCCAACCCGCTACATAAATATTATTACAATCGTTTACCAGAAAAGCAGTCGGTGATATATTTGGAACGCGTGTGCCTGATCCGAAGACAGTAGAATAATTGAGTGTGGATAAATCACTGCTGAATTTCTGAATGGTTTGCGCACTGTTGGGTACGCTAAAAATTCCTGCAGTCACAGGAAAGTCACCTGTCGTTTGCCCATACACATAGATGTCGTTATTCACATCAACATCTACAAAGTAAATCTGGTCGTATGCATTGGTTCCTGTAAAAGTTGATTGTAACAGGCTATTTCCCTTGTCGCTGAGCTTTGCAATCCAACCGTCTACCACGCCTGCAAAATTGCTTTGATACACGCCAGTTGTTGTCGGGAAATCTGAACTGCTACTGCCTCCGGCTACAATCAAATTTTCGTTGGCATCAAACTTAATGGAATAGGCTGCATCTGCCGCTATACCACCCAAGCTTGTTGACCATTCCAGTGTTGATAAAGCAGCATCCATTTTAAATACGATTGCATCCGATACGCCCCCCTGATAAGTATTCTCAAAACCGTTTACAAAAGGAAAATTAACGGATGAAGTAACTGAAGCCACATAGACATTATCAAGGTTATCAACAATGATGTCTCCGCGTTGGTCGTCACCATAATTTCTAACAAGGGTACCGTTGCGTACATTTAGTCCGTCATTACCGGTTCCGCCTAAATAGGTTGAGGCCAGTAATTGTCTGCCATCGGCACTTAAGCGCGAAATAATCATATCGCTTCCAAACGCATATCCAATGGTGGATGCTTGTACTGAATTTCCACCGCTAAATACTTTTGAGTAGGCATTGGCTGAAGTAGGGAAGTTAGCAGAACTGGTTGTACCAAAAATAAGGAGTTCGTTATTGTTGTTCACCAACAGACTGTGCGGAGAATCTGATTGTGCACCACCCAGGTAGGTGGCATATAACAAAGTTCTTCCTGTAGAATCATATTTAAAAATTGCAATGTCGTACCCACCAGCATTACTCGTTTGAAATGAGCCCTCTGTTTTTGAGAGCTTCCCTGTAATTGTTTGTCCGTTTGCACCAACATAACTATCGCGCACTACGCCACTTGAATAGAGTGTACCTCTTTCTCCTGGTGTTGCAGTGCTGCCCCAATTGTCAGCTGTTGCACCTGAGTAGGTGGAAAATATTAATAAAGGATCAATAATTAAATCGAAACATGGATCGTAGCCTTCCGGAAAATGATAGCGTAATACATTATTTTCCAACACAAAGGCAACAGGAATTTCGAAGCGATGCCCGTTCTTATCCTGATAGGCATAAGGTTTCCGTTCGATTACATCTGCAATGGCAGTGCTTGCATAAATACTACCTGTTTGAATATACAACGAATCAAAACCTTTGTATTGCCACTGTATCCGAGTTGGATCTTCACCAGCCTTTACTATCCAATCGTACTTAGCATTAGGGCCCGAGGAGTAAATGCGGAGATCAATGCCCTTATATATTTCCGGATATAAAACACTTTCATACGCGTATGCTTCAGATGCCCAATGATTAGTATCGGATCCTAAAAAGTAATTGTAGTACTCGGTAGAACGCCCGGATGCTATGGGCTTAACTGATTGTGTACCTAAAAATGAAAGTGTGGTAAACCAATGATCAACACATTGTTCTTCTACCAGTGCATCGCCACCCTCTGCAAACTGAGCAAGCTTTCGTTGATGATGCTGTTCATTGATCTGCTGATAATTGATAAAATGAAAAGCAAAACCATTTTTGTTTAAGGATAAAAACCCACCATTGATTTGGGCGCGGTACAACAGTGCTTCATCCCATTGGTTTTTATTCTCAATAAACTTTAGGCCAGGTTTATCAGTAGCATATGTGCCATGCACCATCAATAAACTGAATGCCAGGGAAACAACTTTTAAAATTTGAATGGTTTTAATCATGTCTCTTTACGCAATACTTGCAGGGGTGGTGTTCGCACAATATTGCGCAAATTAAGCCAGCCCAAAAGCATTGTTAAAGATACAATTCCGGCAACAATCCATACTAATTCAAGCAGGTCAACTGCAAAGGTTATTTCGAAAAAATAGGTAGTCAGTAGCCAGCTGCCCCCAACCGATAAAATAACTCCGGTTAAGGCAGCAAATAAACCCAGGTAGGCATACTCAATTAAGGTAATTTGGGTGATATGTCGGCTCTGTGCCCCAACCGTGCGCAACAGCACATTTTCCTTAATACGCACAAATTTGCTATTGATAATAGCGCCTGCCAGTACCACCAAACCGGTTACAATACTAAATAAGGCCAGGAATCTTATAACAAGACCCAGTTTATTAAAAAGTGCCTGTACCGTATTTAAAATTAAACGCAGGTCAATTAAAGAAACGTTCGGGTACGTCATAACCAATTGTTGTTGAAAGCGGTTGGCTGCCTGCTGATCGTCAATACGTGTTGTGGTGACAAATATTTGAGGTGCATTTTCCAGCACATCTGAAGGAAATACAAAAATAAAATTAGGCGGATCTTCTGACCATTCGACCTTACGGATACCGGCTATACGCACTTTTAAAGGCACCCCCTGAATATCAAAAACAAGTGAATCACCCAATTTTACGTTCAGGTTTTCATGCATGCCTTCTGATATAGTTACCCAAACAGAATCCTTCCCCGCTATGCGTTTATGCAACTCGCCCTCTATCAGTTCTTCAGATTTGTGAAGGCTGTCTCTATACGTAACACGGTACTCTCTGGTTAGCGCCCAATTAGAAACACTATCTGTCGTATCATTTTGCAGACTTTCTACAGATTTCCCTTTTAGCTCACTTAAGCGGCAGGTAATAATGGGCACTACCTGATTGACTGGTAATTTATTTTCTTCCATCAGTTTGATAACACCATCTTTCTGTTGTGGTTGTATATCAAACATTATTGTATTCGACTGATTTTCGTTACCAGCAAACTCTACCTGACTTAACATGCTTTGTTCTACTGTATTGAGTGTAGCAATAATGAATGCTCCCAATCCTATACTTACCATCAGCATTTGTGTTTGATTATTCGGCCTAAATAAATTAGCCAAGGCATGGCGCCATACGAAAGGAGCCTGACTTGGGAAAAATTTCTTCACAGCTTTTAGTAATAACCAGGCCACAATCGATAAGGCTGCCAGTGCAAAGGCAAGTCCTGCAAAGAATAAGGCACCGGTTAACCAACTTTTTGTTTGGTATGCTGCGAAGGAAAGTGGAAAAAGAATAATCAGAAAAATGGCCAACATTCTCGTCTTGGACCAAATGCGCACAGCCTGGGCGTCAGCGCGCAGCACAGTTAAAGGCGGTACAAAGCGTATAGCCACGAGTGGTAGCATTGAAAATAATACAGATACGATTGTACCAATTATAAAACCCATGAATAAAGAAGTCCATGAAATGCTGAATGAAACTTCCATAGGCAAATAGCCCTTGAACAAAATCGGGATCAACTGTTGTATGCCAATGCCTGCTAAAGAACCAATGGCACTGCCAATAATACCCAGTATAAAAATCTGAATAAAATAAATCGCAAATGCCTGCCAGCCTGATGAACCAACACAACGCAACACCGCTACTTCATCGCGCTTTTCTCTGGCATAAATATGCACGGCACTGGCTACACCAATGCAACCTAATATAAGCGCCACAAAGGCTAACAATGAAAAGAACCGATAAACAGAACTAAAGCCACGCCCCAATCCTTCTTTTCGGGCCTGCACTGTTTCATAAGAGTATCCATGTTTTTTTGAAAGTGGCTCGATGCTTTTTATTAGCTGTTCTGTTTCTACATCGCTTGTTGTTTTGATGTACATGCTGTAGTTTATGCGACTACCAAACTGCACAAGGCCTGTTGAATCTAACTCACCTAATGAGATATAAACAGAAGGTGCCAGTGTTGCAGCCAGTCCACCTCCACCCGGAATTTTTGTTACCACACCAGCCACTGGAAAATATGTGTTACCAATTTTTATGGTATCACCGCTGCTCACTTCATACTGGCTTGCCAGGGCATCATCCATAATGGCAAACTTCCCCGTCTTCATTTGTTCATAAGCATGAGCAGGTCGTGTCAGTAATTCGCCATAAAAAGGAAAATCTCCCTGAAGTGCCACAAGACGAATCAAGCGGGTATAGCCTGTATTTTTAAACAGTACCATGGAGGAGAGCTCTGCCTCCCCAGCCAGTGCAAAATTAGAATCGATACTTTGTACTACTTCACCTTCAAATTGTTTAGTGGAATTGAGCACTAAATCTGCACCCAGCAGTTCTTTAGCATTGCGTTCAATGTCGCCCTGCAATGAATTATTCAGTGAGTCTAAAGCGACCACCGCTGCAATGCCCGTAATGAGCGAAGCCATGAATAAAAACAAGCGCGAATAATTATGCCTTGCATCGCGCCAGGCCATACGCCAAACCCAGCCATCGGTAAGCAGGTTTTTAACTTTACGTTTTATTTTAATGCTGTATTCGATCAAGGTAGTTCTGTATTTTCTACTATAAATTTAAGACCTGGTTGCCAGCCACACGCTGCAAGCTGTGATTTATTCATTTTCAATTGTCAACTGTCAATTGAAAGAGTCCGCAATCAACTTCCCGCCCTTCATTCGTAAAATACGCTGCGTCATTTTAGCCAATTCTAAATTGTGCGTAACCAGCACAAGTGTTGTCTGCTGTTCGCGGTTCATTCCAAAAAGTAAATCGGTAATGTGCGAGGCATTTTCTTCATCGAGGTTCCCTGTAGGTTCATCGGCAAATAATATTTTAGGTGATGTGATAAAAGCCCGGGCCATGGCCACACGCTGTTGTTCACCACCGGATAATTGTGTAGGATAATGGTGCATGCGATCCTTCAACCCAACACGTTCCAGCAGTTCCTTTGCCTTTGGCGCCACATTTTTTTCGCCCCTTAATTCAAGGGGTACCATTACATTTTCTAGGGCAGTGAGGGTTGCGAGTAACTGAAAATTCTGAAATACAAAACCCACATACTGATTGCGTAAATAGGCCCTGTCGTCTTCGCTCATATTATTCAGTTTAAATCCCATGAGGGAAAGCGTACCCGATGTAGGCACATCCAACCCTGCGCATAAACCTAACAAAGTTGTTTTACCACTTCCTGACGGACCAATAATGGCAAGGGAATTGCCTTGTTCTACCTGAAAGGATACAGCATCTAATACAGTGAGTGGTCGGTCGGCAGCCTGATAGGTTTTGGTGAGCAGGTCAGCCTCTAAAACATGTTTTACAGTCATGCGTTAATTATTGAATAAAGAATAAAGCGTAATTCTGAACAATTTGTTGCATTTTTTACCTCAAAAGCACAAAAGATACAGTTAATTTGATGAAGGCAAACTAATTAATTGCCCGCACACATAACCAACTATACTCCATGGTCGCAAAAACCCTTTTCTTTATTGCAAGTGCTCTTCTATTACAAGGCACGGTTTCAACAAAAACAATACTCTTCTTTGGTGATAGCCTCACCGCAGGCTATGGCCTTTCTACAGAAGAGGCCTTTCCAGCATTGACTGAAAAATTATTGAATGAAAAGGTTAAACAATGCAAGGTGATTAATGCTGGGCTCAGTGGCGAAACCAGTGCCGGTGGACTTGCCCGCATTGATTGGATATTGAGACAACCAGTAGATATTTTCATACTCGAATTAGGTGCCAATGACGGATTGCGAGGTTTGCCTCTTGATCAGACTGAAAAAAATTTACAAGCCATCATTGATAAGGTAAAAAGCAAATACCCTAAAGTTAAGGTAGTACTGGCGGGTATGATGGTACCCCCAAATATGGGTAAGGATTATAGCACGGGGTTTCAAACCATATATCCGCGATTAGCAAAAAAAACAACGCTACCCTTATTTCTTTTCTATTAGAAGGCGTGGCAGGTAAAGAGAAATTGAATTTACCTGATGGCATACACCCCAATCCGGAGGGGCATAAGATTGTGGCAAATAACATAACAAACGTATTGAAACCCCTGTTAAAATAGTATATTTAAAAGTGGGTAAAGGTTGTGGATACCCACTTTCACTAAAATCACGTGTAGATGCCTCGTTGCGTGTTTTTTATTTTAATCACCTGTCTGTCAATTGCTGCCCATGGGCAGGAACTGATTACGTACAAAAATGGCGATGGTGTAATTACAATTGGCAGCAGGGCGTTATATCTCGAAGACGCTAGTAAAATTCTAACAATTGAAGACTTAGAAAGAAGCACAATCCAATCTGATTTTAAAAAGATTGCTGAACCCGCACCAAATTTTGGAAATACTTCATCAGCTATCTGGAGTATTTTCAAGCTTGAGAATAAGACCAACCAGATACTATACCTTGAATTCAGAAAAACCCTGGCCGACAAAGTAGATTTTATTTACCGCGATTCTTCAGGACAGCTGCATGAACTTAAAACAGGTAATTTCTTCGACAGATCTACGCGTGATGTAGATGATAACTTTTTCATATTCAGAATACCACCCAGCCATAAACCACTTACTTATTATTTGCGTGTTGAAAGCACCAGTAATATTTCCTTTCCACTTAGCTTAGGCACAGGCCGTGAAATGTTTACCAAACACCGTGACGAGGAACTTGGCTATGGCCTTTTCATGGGTATTATTCTTACGCTCGTTATTTACAACTTGTTTATTCTTTTTGCTGTAAGAGAAAAAGTATACGCCTATTACGTAGCCTATCTACTTGTCAGTATCATCGGTTACGATATCACAGCAATGGGTTTTGGCGCTGAATATATCTGGGGTAACATAGGCCTCGGACCCTACATCAATACAATCAATCATACAATGATCAGCAGCGTTATGATTTTTGTACTCTTTTTCATTTCAGCATTTCTGGATCTCTCAAAAAAATTACCTAAGCTGTATAAAAGCAATTTATTGGTCATTACCATCGGCTTTATACTGATTGCCTTGCAAATTGTGTTCAATACAATTGTTACCACGTCCTTAATCAAAATATATAGTATAGCTGTGTCGTTGTACGGATTAGGTAGTATTGCTTTTGCTTATATACATGGCATAAAACCTGCGAGGCTTTTGTTAATCGGATGGACTTTATATATTATTAGCCTGATTACTTACCTAAGCTATATTGTAGGTATATTACCTTATCATCATTATACAACCGGAGCGCCCATGTACGGCATTGCCCTTGAAGCGCTTCTTTTTTCATTCGCCCTTGCTGATCGCATTCGGGAATTAAGGCAGGAGAAAACAAAGGTACAACTTGAAAATCTGAGCTTAATAAAAAATCAAAATGAGTTATTAGAGAAAACCGTTTACGAGCGCACGATAGAAATTACTGCACAGAATGAAGAGATTCAAGCTCAGAATGAAGAGCTTGTAACATTACAAGATCAATTATCACTACAGAATGAAAGTCTTGAAAGACAGAACATCGAATTACAAGCGGCATGGGAAACCATTGATCATCAAAATGAAATATTAAGGCAACATGCCGAGAACCTTGAAATAGAGGTGAAAAGAAAAACCAGTGACTTGCATGTGTCTAATCAGGAGCTGGTTAATCACAACAATCAATTACAACAATTTTCATTTATCACAGCTCATAATCTCCGATCGCCTGTTGCTCGTATTTTAGGCCTTATTAATTTATTACACGTCCCATCGGTAGATGACAAAGAGAGAGGATATATTTTAAATCAAATTCAAAAAACAGGGTACGATTTAGATCAGGTTATAAAGGATTTATCTGTAATACTGGATATTAAAAAAGGACTAACAGAAAAATATGAAGCAGTATCTATTACGCATACAATCAACAAAGTAAAAGCCTTGCTGCAAACTGAATTAGAGCGCAACAATGTTCAGTTAAGCATAACAATTGGCGATGACGATATTGTGCTGTGTCTGGCGGCTTATCTGGAAAGTGTATTCTTTAACCTGATAAGCAATGCCATCAAGTATCGTTCACCAGAGCGTTTACCACACATCCATATTTTTGCGCAAAAGCATGACAATCAAATGTTAATCGCAGTAAAGGATAACGGCATTGGTATTGATTTACCTGTAAATGAACACAAACTCTTTGGCATGTATCAACGCTTTCATTTTCATACAGAGGGTAAGGGCTTAGGACTGCACCTGGTTAAAACACAGGTAGAATCGATGGGTGGCAAAATAAGTGTCGAGAGCAGACTGGATGAAGGTACCACGTTTATGATTGTGCTCACAGCTCCAAAATAGCATTACATCTCGTATCCGCATCCGTTAGAATGCTGAGTTGTCTTAAGCTACCTCTAATGCTGTTTGCTCTTTTGACGCCTTTTGATTTTTAAGAATAATTTTGAAGGTAGTGCCTTTACCAAGTTCACTCATTACCAAAATTTCGCCTCCGTTACTCTCCACAAATTCTTTAGCTAATAACAAGCCAAGTCCCATACCTTTTTCGTTTCCTGTGCCACGCTTGGTAAAATGCGTTTCTGTCTGAAAAAGTTTATCTATTTCGGTCGAACTCATGCCTACACCTTTGTCAGTTACACTTATCTCAATATCATGGCCCTTTCTTAAGGCCAATATTTCGATACGCCCCCTGATGTGGCTGAACTTCACTGCGTTCGCCAATAAATTTCTAACTACTAATCCGATCTGATTGATATCAGCCTGCAAGAATATTGATGGATCTACTGCATTGATAATGGCAATTTCTTTATTTCGGGCAACCTCTTCAAATAAATGTATTTTGCTATTAACAAGCTCGAATAAATTAAATAAACCTTTATTGGATTTAATACCATTCAATTGTGCTTGTGCCCAATGTAAAAGATTGTCAAGATCATCGTAAACAGAGTCAATGTTTTTTCTCAGATTTTTAGATACCTGAATAAATTCTTCTTGCGTCAATCCTTCACGACTTATCAATTCCATTAGTCCTTTCAAGCCCCCCAGCGGACTTCTTAAATCGTGACTGATAATGGAGAAAAGTTTATCTTTTGTTGCATTCGATTCGCGAAGTAAAGTGGTTTGTTTTTTAATCTCAGCATTTCTATGCTCCACAACTTTTTTAGCTCCTTTAATCCTGCGGTTATTATACCAAAGCACAAACATAAAAATGAGCAATACAGCTGCGCAGCCGATTGATAAATACGTGAAAAGGCGTTGCTGGTTATACGACTCTTGCTGTAAGGCGGCATCTCTGGTGAGCACTTCAATCTGCGCCTGTTTTAATTCGGAATCAAACTTAGCTTGTGCCACACTTAGTTGTTCAATTCTTCGCAGGTTAGTGAGTGAGTCGTGTAGTGCGATGTACTCCGACTGAAATGCGTAAGCAGTCAAAGGGTCGTCAAGTAAAATATAACTTGCTGCTAATTGTCTCAGTGAGGGCTCCAACTCATCTCTGTAAGAATATTGCTTGCCAATCTGTACAGCTTTTTGCAGCAGTGGTATCGCCTTATCAGGATTTTTCAGATGATTATAGACCGCCCCTAATCGATAAAGGAGTGAAATTTTCAAGTAATTATTATTAGAGGCCTCTGCTAATGAGATACCTTCATTATAATAAATAATTGCCTTTGCGAAATTTGCCTGGGCTACAGCTATTTCCCCAAAATTTCTACAAGCAAAACCCAGTACATAAAATTCATTTGTTCGTTTGGAGAGGTCATAACTCAAGGTACTGTAATAGGTCGCTGAATCATAGTTCGCTAATTGAATAAAAGAGAAACCAATATTATTCAAACTTCTGCCATAGGTTTTAAGATCACCCGCTTGTCTGCTTATGTTAGCTGCTTCACGAAAATGTGTGATGGCTATTTCAAATTGTTTCTGATCGAAATAAATAGCGGCAATACTAATCAGGCTACTGGCCACAGTACTTCTATCGTTAATTTCTTTTGCCACATTGAGTGCCTCTGTCGCAATGCGCAAGGCTTCTGATAGATCGCTATTTCTATAATGCATCCAGGCGATGCTTTCCAACATCTGCGCTGTACCTTTTTTATAACCAAGACGTTCTGAAAGCAACTTGCCTTCTAAGGCCAGTTGCAAAGCTTCATGGCTGCTCCTTTCTCTTAAACTGTCAACAAGATTTCTGATTACCTTAATCTTTAGGGTATCATCAGGCATGCGCAGCAACCTATCTCTGTAGGATAGTTGTGCCTGAACCGACCAGGATAAGGTGAGTAAAACTAAAAAGCTTAAAAAATGAAGTTTCAATCGCATGTATAGAACCAGACTATCCCGAAAGGTAGGGTACAGTAGATGCAAAGCCCATAAAATATAAAAGCAAACCTTACATGTTTTTAGACAACCACCGATTGCAGAAAAAGCATGTATTATGGGCATAAAGCCCAATTTTTGGCCTGGTAACCATCAAAACATCAAAAACTTATAGGGCTAAACTGCATTCAGCACAATTTTATAACACGGTTTAATGCCATTCACAGGCATAACCATCCCCTATGGGTTGGCCTGGAGGGGGTGCTGGCGCCTGTTGCGGTTTATAATTCTCAGGATTTTGTCTGAAGTCAGCCAGTTTATTTATAACGGAGGTCCTATAAGCAAGCCAGGATTCTTGTGTATATTTTTTTGCATTCAGGCTTAATTCGATGGCTTGCGCTTTACGCAAGGCTGTACCTCTCGCCTGTTCACTGCTCTCCCCTGCTGAGGCCAACCTGAGAAGATGATTGATGAAACTTATGTTGATTTGTTGCTGCGCCAATCCTTCAACACCGGTTTTTTCAGGTGCATTAACTGTATGCTCTATTATCTTATCTAATATAAAATCTAAACTTGGCTGATTCTGATTTCTGGCATTATGCTCAATCAATCTGGTAGCACGTGCCGGGTGTAACAGTATAGCAAATGTCATATCCGAAGCAGTTTCTACCGCTGTGATTGGATCGAAGGTAAGATCAGTTCTTGATTTCAATAACTCCCGATGGCGGCCATAACCTAAAGGGCGGGGCGGTATTTGTTTGACTATATTTTCGGAGAGTAGCAAAGTGGCCGGTGTTACTGTTTTTAACAATGCATTCAGTGCCTTCAGTTGTTCATCTTTACTGATCATCTCTGTGGTTAATTGGCCATCGCCACGCAAT
This sequence comes from Chryseotalea sp., assembly GCF_057350905.1. Taxonomy (NCBI): domain Bacteria; kingdom Pseudomonadati; phylum Bacteroidota; class Cytophagia; order Cytophagales; family Chryseotaleaceae; genus Chryseotalea; species Chryseotalea sp. The sequence continues at coordinate 15,247 of NZ_JBMRCF010000022.1, forward strand.
GCATACCGATAGTTTAAACCACCAATCATTTTTGCTGCTGCTTCTGTCTGGTAGCGATGAAAGAAATACATAGGCACGAGCACTTCTTCTAAAGTTGCCATGGGTGCACCTGGTTTAATATTGCGTTCACCAAAATTCTTCAAGGCAAGGGCTCTTACATCCAGCACACGTATAAGTTCATCAGCAGGGTTTTTCCCATTGTCCCACAAATGCGCATAAGGGTGGGCACTTCCTGTGGGTCTTGCATCCTGATCAGAAAGAAAAGTAAGTCCGTCTTTAAGTGATTGTTGAATAATGTCATTCAATGCCTTCTCTTCATTTACACTTTCAGGAAAGTCCTGATAACCCCAGGTAATAGCTACTTTATCCCAGTTGCCAATTTTATCATCGTATGCTTTACTAACATCAATCTTTCCATTATTTAAAAAAGCGTAAGGATGTGGATAGTCCATTACAGAAGCAAGATTCTCTGCACTCGATGAATAGCTGTGCGCAAGGCCGATGGTATGCCCTACTTCGTGAGCGGATAGCTGTCTCAATCTGGCCACGGCCAGTTCCTGCATTTCTTTAGATACAGGTTTGCCTTCTTCATAGGGAGCTAATAAGCCTTCAGCTATTAAATAATCCTGTCTTACGCGCAATGATCCTAAAGTAACATGCCCTTTTATAATTTCACCTGTGCGTGGATCTGTTACAGAAGCACCATAGGACCAACCACGTGTAGAGCGATGTACCCAGTTAATCACATTATAGCGAACATCCATCGGGTCGGCATCTTCCGGCAGTAGTTCAACCTGGAAGGCATTTTTATAACCCGCTGCTTCAAAAGCCTGATTCCACCAACGTGCACCATCCAATAAAGCAGAACGTATAGGCTCGGGAGCACCACGGTCTAGATAATAAATAATGGGTTCTACAGCTTCACTCATGGCTGCAGCAGGATCTTTCTTCTCCAGCCGATGACGTGTGATGAATCGTTTCTCTATGGGTTGATCAATGGGCGTTGCGTAGTCGTAATAGGCCATGCTGAAATAACCTGCACGTGGATCAAATACTCTTGGTTTATAATTATTATCCGGAAGTTCTACGAAAGAATGGTGCTGTCTAACGGTAACGCTACTGGCTGTAGGGGTTACACTGCGGATATAACCACCAGCAGGTTGACCTGTAAAAGTAAGTGTTACTTCCACTTCAGAGTTTTTAGGAAAGTTTTTCGTGCGTGGCAGGTAAAATGCAGACCTCGACTTATCAACAGAATAATTACCCTGACCTGTATTTTTTAAGGTGCCTGAAACATCATGTGCATCTTGTAAGAAGAAATCAGTAGCATCTACCAATACTTTATTCCCTTCTTCTGCTTCAATTTTAAAACCCCACAATACAGATTGCGCAAAAGCTTCCTCAACTGCTTTGCGTTCATCTGCATTATTACTGATGGCACGATAGCGGTAGTTAGGTTCAACCATCAATACCTTAGGTCCTCTTCTTTCAAACTTAATAATACGCTCACCACCCAATTGCAGGCGATCTAGCCCTATGTCATTAGAGCCTACACCGGCAGATAAGGAAACAACATATAATAATTCAGTATCCAGTTTATCAAGCGTTAAATATATTTTGTCAGCCTTCTCATCATAATAGTAGTCGATGAAGCCTTTGAATGCCTGATAAGATTTTATTTTACCGGCAATGGGTCCTTCCGTATTAGCTGGTTGATTTACTGTTTGGCTTTTCTTTTGCGCCAACAGTAGCTGAGTAGCCGAAAATAGTACCAGCGTGAGGAGTAAAGTGCGTAGCATAGGATAAAAGGTTTTGCTCAATCTATTTATTCCATGCCGGTAACGCAACTATTTTTTGATAACTGGCATAAAAAAGGCTGCCCTTTTGAGGCAGCCCCTTTTAGCATAATTGTTGATTTAAGGTTGTACTCTTAACCTTACCTGAACAGGAACAATGATTGAGTCATCTTCCATGGTTAATAAAAACATAAAAGCACGCTCTGTAAAAGCACCAGCCGCTGGTGCTGAAGTTACTCTTGCCGCGGTCGCAACCTTTGTATTAAATTCTGTTAGTGAACTTGTTAAGGTATAAGTATATCCATTTACTGCAGCCGGTGCATTCAAGTATTGAATGCTTGCAGGATCTGTAAGCGATGCAACGTTAATAGAAGTCGCACCTGCCACAACACGGGTTACTTCCTTTATTCTAAGCGGAGAGTTTTCCGGAATACGCAGGGTAATGCTAAAGTTACCATTAGCAAATGACACTGCATAATATGGACTGAAGCCAGCTGTGGTGGCTCCTTCGAACGTTACCGGAATTTCAGGAAGATTATCACGAACAATCTCTCCTTCAAACTCATCCTCACATGATGAAACGGCCGTCATCAACAGTAAGCCACAAAATATTCTTAATAGATTTTTCATAATCTGATCATTTAATAAATTCAATCCACATTAATTAACATCCCACCACACGTTCACATTAGGCAGCACAACAGGAGCAAAGTTTGGATTACGCTGAATCTCTTCATTGATATACTGTGCTCTTCTAGGTCTTTTGCCATCAATACCCACCGCATTCAAATGCTCAGGGAAATTGGGGTAACCTGTTCTGCGGTAATCATTCCATGCTTCAAGACCATTACCGGTACCAGCTATATATTTTTGAACGATGATTTGTTCAATTTGCTGCTCAGTAGTACCTGCCAACAGAACCAACGTAGGGTTATTGGTAAAGTAGCTATCAATGGTTGCTGTTGCAATACCAGCCTCAGCCATGGAAGCCCTGATGCCTTCTGCAAAAAGGGTTTGAGGTGTTTGGCCGGCAGGCAAGTTTACACCTGGCAGACGAAGTGCAGCTTCAGCAAGTATAAATGCGCGCTGTGCATTGGTAACCAAACGAACAGGACCGACACCATTTGCACCTGTAACTGCACTATTCCATCTGGATCTGTTACCAGCGGGTGCTAAGGTTCCAATAAAACCATTTTCATAGGTTACAAAAGAGCCCGTAGGTTTGGTTACAAATAAATCGAGGCGTGGATCATTTAATCCCTGCAAAAGATTCACAAATCCAGTACTCACCATTATTTCGTTTTGAAATGAGCTTACACTTGTCCAGGTATGGATGGGACTCTGGCTACCTGTTGAAGCACCGAATCTAACAGAAAGGTTAGCTGCATTTGTTGTTATGTAATTATTTGCAGTCAGTACTTCGTTAATAATTGAAGTAGCTAATGCAGGCTCACGATCACTCATTTGCAAAGCTAGCTTCAGCATGAGTGTGTACCCTGCACGCCTCCAATTGGCAAGGTTACCATTATATACAACATCATCAGTACCTGGATTAGCTGTAGAAACTTTATCTAAGTCTGCCAGACCTTCACGAATCAGATCAAACAAGCTTTGTATTTCAAGACTTGCATTGCCTTTGTAAATATCTTCCTGACTATCTAATCGAGGCTGAAGGAATTTTTCTCCCTGTGCTGCTTGCGAGTAAGGAACATCTCCCCACACATCAGTAGCTATACTGAAAGTGTATGCCTTCATAATCTTAGCTATACCAATGTATGAGTTGGCTCCCACAGCTGTTGCATATTTAATTACATCATTGTAGGTTACAATAGCACCAGCATAAATTTCAAAGCGCCACTGATTTCCAAAGTTTCCACCATCAATATTATAAGCATCGTAGGCACCAGGATTACCAGCAGCACCATATGTATAATCCATTACAGTTGAAGCAAAGCGATTCAGTTCATTGGCATTGGCAAATGCCGATCCTACTAAACCTGTTGGCAACAACACAGAGGGAGGACCAGATGTTGGGTTATTTTTACTTTGATTTACATCCAGAAAGTCATCACACCCCAGAACCAGAAAAGCCGGGAGGACAAACAGTATTTTATAAAGTGTTTTTAAATTTTTCATATCGCAATTGTTAATCTGTTAAAGTGTAATCTTCAGATTGAACCCGTAGTTTCTTGTGTTGGGCGCTCCATTCAGATCAAGTCCCTGGATATTTCCTGCACCCTGTGTATTTAACTCTGGATCACCAGGTGCATTGGGAGCATAAAAGAATACGTTACGCGCACTGGCACCAATGCTAACTGATCCAAATGGTGTTTTAGACAGCAGACTTGAAGGAAGCTGATATGTCAGGGATAATTCACGCAAACGGTAGGTAGTGGCATCAAATACTGCCGACTGCGAAGCCAAACCTCCTAATGCACCCCAATATGTTTGAGCTGGGATTTGAATATAGTTATCAGTAAAGGTTCCGTCACCATTGGCAATAACACCAGGCAAGATTCTAGGAAGCTCTCTGTCTTTCGCTGTGATTGCCAGACTTCCGTTTCCTCTTAAATCTACCCAACCAAATGAATAAAGATCACCACCATACTTAACATCTACCAATGCTGATAAAGATATTCCTTTGAAAGTGAATGTGTTTGTTAATCCGGAGGTCCATTCAGGATTAGGATCAGCGATTACAGAGTTGGCAACACCAGGCATGTATTGGCCTGTTTGAGGATTTACCAAACGCTCACCATTGGCATTGGTGGCATATGCAGTACCGATAATAACTCCGTAAGGTGAACCTCTTCTAATGGATGGTGCGATACCTGTGAACACATTACCAGTAATTGTCGAACTTTCAACACCTTCAGAAATACGTACTACGCGGTTTCTGAGACGCGACCAGTTAAAGGAAATATCCCAGGAAAAGTCACCAACCTTCACAGGACTGGCGGAAAGTTCAACTTCCCAACCACGGTTTGTAATAAGCCCCACGTTAGTAGTTCGGGTATCATAACCAGTGGAATTTGATACAGCAACGTTAAAAATTTGATTGCTACTTTCAGAATAGAAGTAACCCACATCAACACTAAGCTTATTTTTAAAGAGGCCAAGGTTAACACCTCCTTCATAGGAAGTAGTAAATTCAGGTGTCAACTTATTGCTACCAATTCTTGCACTAGGCGCAAAACCTGGTACACTTGCTCCACCAATACTCATTGGAAACGTTACGGATGCCACGTTGTTTCCATAAGCTCCTGCTACTAAGAAAGACTCCAACAAATATGGATTGGCATCTCTACCCACTTTACCAATACTACCTCTTACTTTAGCATAAGAAATAACATTTGATTCAATTCCAAATGCCTCGGTTGGCACAAAACTCATAGATACACCTGGGTAGAAGAAAGTATTATTTCCTACAGGTAATGTAGAAGACTTATCAACACGGCCTTGTAATTCCATGAACAGGTAGTTTTTATAGCTCAGGTTCAAATCACCATAAACACCAACTAATCTTCTTAAGGTACTTAACTCACCACTGCCCGTAAATACACTACCATTGCTTACGTTTTCAAAACCAGGTATCACCAATTGCAAGGCATCTACCGCTGTGGTTTGTGAAATACGTTGGTTTGTATTCTGTCCTAATAACAAACTGGCACTTAGTCCGTCCATGAAAAGATTATCCTTGGAGGCAGTGATCATTAAATCACCATTCAATTCTGAATTATAGAATAAACCATCTTGAACCTGACCAGTAGTAGCCCGTGCTGATCCTATGGCCATTGATAGTTTACGTCTATCGCTGAATACATCTGCGGCAGCACGGTATGTAACGTTCAGCCATGGCTTGATGTCATAACCAACGGACACAAAACCAAAGACTCTATCAACAGATGAACTTAATTTTTCATTGTCCACACTCCATAGCGGATGGTTTTGTGCAGGATTATAATAAATACTTGTGCCCAGCGGAGTTTTGTAAGGTCTTCCTAATAAGTCATAACTTCTTGGAATACGTGTTAACTGCCCTAAAGCACTACCACCATTACCTTGTGTAATACCATCCTGTTTTGTTTGTACATAGGTAATTGATGACCCTAGCTTTAGTCCATTGTTTAACTTGCTATTGCCCCCAAATTGCACACTGTTTCTTTTAAAGAATGTTCCGGGTATAATACCCTCCTGATCTGTTGAAGAAATTGAAGCAGACACATTCTTGTCACGATCCCCAGCAGCTATATTAACACCATTTTGTAATGTTCTTCCAGTCTGAAAGAAATCCTGCACATTATTTTCAAATGCTTTATACGGAACTACATCACCTTGCAAAGTAGTAACTTGAGTTAAGCTACCACCAAAAGCTGGTCCCCATGAATTAGTAGAGGTATTGTTGAAATCATTGTTAATACCCTGTCCATATTCATTCTGTAATTTTGGCAAACCGAATGCATTCTGGAAATTTATAGATGAAGTAAGCGTTACTTCAGTTTTACCAGAAATCTTTGCACCTCTTTTAGTTGTAATAACAATAACACCATTGGAAGCACGGGAACCATATAATACCGCAGCACCAGGTCCTTTCAATACATTTAGAGACTCAATGTTCTCAGGACTAATATCATTTAACCTGTTAGAGGGTTGTGTTCCGAAAAGTGTATTTACAGAATTGCTTACTGAGTTATCAAAAATTACACCATCCACAACAATAAGCGGCTGATTGTTACCACTGAAAGAGGTTACACCACGAATGTTAATATTAGTACTGGCACCTGCCGCACCACTGGCACCTGTAATATTAACACCGGATAATTTACCTTGTAGTGTGTTCAGCAGATTAACCTCAGATTTCTGTGACACCTCTGAACCCTTAATGGTTTGTAAGGCATATCCGATACTGCGTTCATCACGCTCAACACCCTGAGCAGTAACCACAATTTCTGAGAGCTGTGTAATGTCAGTAGAGAGGGAGATATCAACTACTGTTCTTTCTCCGACACTCACCTCCTGACTTTGCAGTCCGATAAATGAGAAAACCAATATTGCGCTACTGGATGAAACATTAAGTGTGTATCTTCCATCTGCATCGGTAACAGTACCTGTAGAGGTACCCTTTACTATCACGTTTACCCCCGGCAAGGAGGTACCATCATCCTTGGAAGTAACCCTTCCTGATACAGTTCGCTCCTGTGCCCATACCGATGTTGCCATCAGCAGAAACACAAAGCATGTTTGTAAAATTTTCTTCATGGTATTAGATTTTTTAACTTTTAATTGTCCATAACTGCACACGCAGTATGTTATTCCAAAAGTCAAAAATTCAATGGCCAATAAAATGACTAATGAGACGGTATAAATAGCGTGAGAGACTAACCTCTAATGCGGTAGGGGGTGGGTTGTAATCTTGTACATAAATATTTTCAAATAATAAAAGGGCTGTTTAAAAAGCTGGTTCATCATTTCCAATTTCATTTAGAAGCTGATGTTTCAACTCAGAAAACAGCCCTTTACAAAAAGGACTCACTAAAATAAGGTTACTGCCTTAAATCAATTTTTCAAGGTTTGCTTTGGCGATGGCCTCAGATTTACAGGTAACCTGCAGTTTTGAATAGATATTCTTAATATGCGTTTTAGAAGTCTCTTTAGAAATAAACAACTCCTCCGAAATCTGGGTATAGGTCTTACCCTCAGAGATCAGTTGTAAAATTTCTGTTTCTCTTTTGGTAAGGGGCGAGTTGGGGTTAACGTGGAAATTGTCGATCACCATTCTGGCAATTCTGCTACTCATGGGTGCTCCCCCTTTTATTATTTCTTCTAATGCAGAAAGCAGTTCCATATAGTTGGCACTCTTTGTTATGTAGCCGGATGCACCTGCCTTTAATGCTTCGAACACAAGGTCGCTGTCTTCATAAACAGTTACCATGATTATATCGGCAGTAGGCATTTTATCCTTAATTGTTTTTGTAGCCTGAATGCCATTCATACCTGGTAATTCAATATCCATGAGCACGATTTCAGGTTTATCTCTCTGTAACGCTGCTATTGCTTCCTCTCCTGTGCCATAACCATTCACCACCATAAATTTCGGTGAGCTGTTAACAATCAGACTAAAGCTGTTTCTTATTTCCTGATCGTCTTCCACTAAAACGACTCTCTTTTTAAACGGTAATGCCATATTTTATTGATTTAATATTATTGAATTCCAGACTAATTGTTGTTACTCCCTTTTTATCCTGACTTAAATCCTCCAGGGTACTGCTAATACGTAAAATACTATTAATGCGACTAGCCCTGTCGCGAATATTTTGCAAGCCATTATTACTTTTTGTATCTGGCACCGAAAAGCCCTTTCCGTCATCTTCAATAGACATCACAAAAATATTATTCTTTCTGAGCAGGGTCAGTTTAACGTTTTGTGCTTCAGAGTACTTGAAGGCATTGGTCATGGCTTCCTTAAAGATCAGATTGGCCTGTCTGCTAAAACCATAAGGTAGCATAACCTTTTCGCGCACTTCATTGTAGGCTCTGAAGTTAATGGACTTCTCTTCAAATAACTTCTCCCCAAAATCACGCAGGTGTATAAAAAGTTTAGAAAGTTCATCATTAACAGGATCGATAGACCAGATAAAATCCCGGGTGCCCGTATACAAATACTTTGCAGAACCTTCAACTTTGGTAAACAAATCCTGTTGCGACATGCCACTCTTTCCATTCAAGCGTAACAAACTCACATAGTTAATGATGCGTGACAACTGATTGCCCATTTCATCATGAAAATCTCTGGCTATTTCCTTTCGAAGCACTTCTTGTTCTCTGGCTCTTATTTGCTCTAACTCAATAGCCCGTTGCACCTTATGACGTACCCTCAGGTAAAAATAAAGCAAGGTAAGGCCCACCAGCAACACAGCCATGGTAAATAAAAAACCAGTTGTTTGATAAAAGGGAGCTTCTACCTCGAAACTATATCGGAGTGGTGTAAAATCCCACGAGCCTCTGTTGTTCGTAGAGATCACTTCAAATGTATAGGATCCGGGAGAAAGATTGGAATAATTGGCCTCATAATTTGAAGATGGCAGCGACCAGTTTCGATCATGGTTAACTAAGCGATATTTAAACTTAACTGACTTTGGATAGCGCTTATCTACTCTGTTAAAAGTGAAACTGATATTATTTTCATCAGGCGGAAGACTCAGTTCTGCCGGAATTTTAAAAAATCCGTTAACGCCTTTTGAGTAGGATTGAATTTCTCGTTTACCATAAGAAAGACTCACCTCTGTGAGATGGAGCGGGAATGATTTTGCTTGTTTGCCGTCAATATTATAAAACTCATAAAGTCCATCAATCATACCAAAGTAACGCTCATCTTTGCCTAAATGAAATGCATTTTGGTTTGCCTCAATCCCTTCTAATCCGTTGGTGTGGTCATATTGAAGTGTACTTTCAATTTGAAGATTTTTATCAAGTTTGATTCTGGAAATTCCTTTTTCCGTTCCAATCCAGATATCGTCAGATGGATCTGCGGCAGCATAATAAATAAAATCAGATGACAGGCCCTCCTTGGAACTGATGCGTTTCTTGTACATGGTCTTTGGATTGTACAAGACCACACCCGAACCACCAGTGCCGATCAATAAAAGTGAATCGCGAAACGGATTGATAGAGTTAATATTTGTATTGCCTATTTCAGGAATCATTGGATGATAAATGGCTCCATCTCTTAAATCAGAGATACCGAACTCACCTCCAATAAATAAGGATTTATAATAGATACTGTAGTATAAGGAAAGCACACTGCTACTACTCAGTCCGTCTTTAATACTATAGTGCTTAAAATTTTGTCCGTCAAAATAACTTAATCCTGCCCCAAAAGTTCCCACCCACAAATTACCCTTTTCATCAAACTGTACGCCTGTAATAGAGCTGCCACTTAAGCCCTCATTACTGGTAAACCAGTTAAATGAATTAGTCGCGGGTTGATATTGCCCTAAACCATATTGTGTGCCTACCCATATTGTACCATTCGGAGATTTCTTTATACAGGTAATTGAATTCCGGTAATGCTCTTTCGCATCTCTAAAATAACTAACCTTAGTACCCTCCATTCTGATTAAACCCTGATTGGTAGTTCCAATCCAAATGGTGCCATTATCTTCTTTTAAAATGGCCATAACGCTTCGCATGTTATCGGAGTTGCACTTATTAAAGTCCTGAATAAAATATTTATACAGGCCATTGCCATTGGTTGCCAACCAGGTATTGCCTTCTGAATCTGGGAGTATCTGTACAATTGTTCCCTCAATCATGACAGTATCAACCTTATGGGTGTTTTCAGAAAGTGCCTCTTTTAATAGAAGGTTTTTATACCTGGTCCAGAATACATTTTTAGTTGAGTCATAAAAAAGAATAGTATTCTTGATATGCAAATCTCTTTTAGTAAATGTTAAAGCTTCTGTATCCAAAGTAAAATATCCACTATCTGTGAAAAGCCATGTCTCATGGTTCATCGTAAACATAGAATAGAGTCTGTTGAAATCACGGCTGTGGTTAAACGAGCGCTTCCCTGTTTTCCCCAGGATCACAAACGAACTGTCGTTCAGGTAAAGCATGGTTTCTTTTGATGGCAATAAATGTGAATACGCTATATTCTTTTTTTCTTTAACATGCTTCGACCAATAATAGACAGAGTCTTTATAAATTTTTCCGAGCGTTCCCGGAGATGACAGAAAGAAAAGAGAGTCACCTTGTTGAAAAATTCTTTTTATGCGTTTGGTGTTGGCAACTCTTCCTGGTTGTTCAAAAACCTTAAAGGTTCTGCCATCAAACTTTGTAATGCCACGGGGGTGTACAATCCACAGATTTTGTTTTGAATCAATTTTGAGAAAACTGATGATATTGCTGGATAGACCATCCAAGGTTGTATACACTTTAAATTCACTACCATCAAAACGGGCCAAACCACCACCCTGGGTTCCAATCCATAAATAGCCTTGCGCATCTTCAACCACCATATTGACCTGCGATTGCGGCAGGCCATCAATGGCTTTATAGTTTTTAAGGGAGTATTGCTGTGCCAGTACTGAACTGTATGTCAGTAAACTAAAGACGCATGCAATGAGTTGTTTCATCTGTTACAAATTGTTTTAAAGCCTTCATGTTTTGATTGCATGTCAGCGCATTGATATGTATCCACCAGGCCATTGTCGGCTCCTTCAGTGAAAAGCATTTTCATGATTAATTCATACCAGCCAATTTAGGGCTATTTTTTGGGGTCTATATAACCCATCATACGGTAATCTATTACCAAAAGATGTAATAAAGTGGATTTTAAGCTTGTTTACCAGCAAAATAACATAGAATGACGGCTTTCACAAATACTTCCAGATGAGGTATTCCAGACCATGACGGCCACATCAAGAAGCAAAATAGCGCTGGTTTTACCTTAAAAAAGCAGAATACAACTTTTTCAGCAGATACTTCATCTCCAAGTACTAACGTCTGTCATATCTGCCTTGCACAATCATTTAAACACGATACGTCATGATCAGAAATTATCTTACCATTGCCTTTCGCTCCTTGTGGCGCAATAAGGTTCACGCACTCATCACTATAGCCGGTTTGGCATTAGGAATTATGTGTTGTTTACTTATTGCATTGTTTGTTCACGAAGAGTGGACTTACGATAGCTTTCATAGTAAAGCAGATCGCATTTACAGGGTATATGTAAAAGAGAATTGGGGAGAAAATCAGGAGTTTTTTAATACAACCACGCCTTTTCCCATTGGGCCTGCCTTAGAAGATAACCTCGAAGAAGTGGAAGCCTTTGTGCGCATTGTGCAGGCTGGCACACAAGTAAAAATAGATGATCAACTATTTCCTGAATCGCTCACCATTGCGGATCGCAACCTGTTTACTGTTTTTGATTTTGAATTATTGAAAGGAGATCGTAACACTGCACTCGACCAACCAGGAAAGGTTGTATTAAGTGAAGCGGCCGCTAAAAAATATTTTGGTGAAACAGATCCGATTCAAAAAACGCTGGTATTGACCTTGGGCGAAAATGCAGAGCGCCTGGTTGTTTCGGGGGTAGCTGCTGTGCCTACCAACTCCAGCATACAATTTGATATACTGGTATCTGATCATAATTTAATCAAACTCTATCCTGAACGAGTGCTGACTTCAGCCTGGTTTAATATTAGTCCGGAAACGTATATTTTATTGCAGGAAGGTGTCAACGTTGCCAGTGTCACTTCAAAATTTCCCGATTTATTCAGAAAGCTTCTTGGTGAAGAAGATTTCAAGCAAAGTAAGTATGCCCCCGGTTTGCAAGCCCTTACCAGTATACATCTTGATGATACCTATCCTGCTGGTATTGCCCCGGTTAGCAATCCGCGCTACAGCTATATATTGGTCGCCATTTCCTCTCTGATTTTACTGATTGCCTGCATTAACTTCATCACGCTTTCCATTGGCAGGTCTGTTAAACGTGCCAAAGAAGTCGGTATCCGAAAAGTTGTTGGTGCAGAGCGTCAACAACTCATTTTTCAATTTATTGGTGAGGCCATACTCTTAACAATCATCTCTATGATGATTGGGTTACTACTCGCCAGGTTGAACCTGCCTGTATTTAATGATCTGGCAGGGCGACAACTGTTATTCCCCATAAATGGCTTCATGGTTACTACTGTTTTAGTTTTACTCTTCATTATCGGATTAGTTGCAGGAAGTTACCCGGCCTTTGTTTTATCTGGTTTTAAGCCCATTGCTATTTTAAAAGGTAAATTACAAGCATCTGGCAGTAAGCAGGGTATCCGTAAAGTACTGGTAGGGGTTCAGTTGTTACTCAGCATTTTCCTGATTAGCAGTACACTGATGATGCAAAAACAATTAGACTACTTACAAAATAAAGACCTGGGATTCAACCGTGAGCAATTGGGCACCATGCAATTATTTGTGCCCCCGCAAGGAAGACTTGGTGAAAGAATAGTGAAGGGTTTCGAGATCGCGGAACAATTTAAAACAGAACTATCCAAACTTCCGGATGTGATTGGTACTTGCGCTTCTTCTCAGGATTTTGGTCATGGCAACTGGATGGCTGTGGGTTTTACAGACGATAAAGGCGCTTATCATAATTTTAATCTTAATACAATAGATGACGAATACATCCCTACCCTTAAAATTGAATTAGTAGCCGGTAGAAATTTTTCAGATGCCAATACCTCCGATAAACGAAGAGGGATTATCGTTAACGAAGCATTTGCCAAGGAATATGGATGGGATGATGCCATCGGAAAGAGAATACCTGGTAAAAATTTTGGCGACCATGAAATCATTGGGGTCGTTAAAGATTTTAATTACGCGGCACTTTACACAAAAGTTGAACCACTCGTGATGGTCCAGGACCCAGCCATTATTCAATCCGGTGTAGAGAATATTAATATCAGCAATTCCCCTATGCCAAAAATAATTGTGAGGCTTAGTCCAGGAAACATGGCGGTTAGTATAGAGCAAATAAAAGGGATCTGGGAAAAACTGACCAATGGTGAAACTTTTGCTTTCAATTTCGTTGATGAAGCCATGAAGACACAGTACAAGGAAGATCAGAATCTGGGTAAAATTGTGCGTATCGCCACCATGCTGGCTATTATCATCGGCAGCCTTGGGTTATACGGACTCGCATCGCTGGCTATGCAAAGCCGTGTAAAAGAAATCGGCATCCGTAAAGTATTGGGCGCAAGTGAAAAGTCACTTCTCGTATTGCTTTCCAAAGAATATGCTATTATGATACTGATTTGCCTTGCGCTATCTATTCCTATTACCATTTACAGTATGCAGGAATGGCTTGCTTCTTTCGAATACCGGGCTAGCATTGATGCTGGTATATTTTTATTGGCAGGTGGTTTAGCTGTTGTAATTGCTTTTGTAACTATAGGGTACCAAACTATACACACCGCCCGCACCCAGCCTACTGAAACCCTTAAACAGGAGTAGCAAAACAATTTACAAGCTACTACATACTTGTAGAAATAACCGACAACTGCCAGCAGCAAGTTAAAACCAGAAGTCATTTAAATAAAATAGCTCGTCATTCCGAGGAATTGGGATAGGATGTGTGGTGGTATGAAGAAGCAATCTGATTGCTTGTCGAAAATACTTGAGATTGCTTCCTCATCTCATCACACAATCAATGCTTCGTTCATCGAATGACGCAATCTCTAATCTTCAAATTTTCAAATCTTAAAATTATCAAATCATTAACGAATTAGCTCATCAACGAATCGGCACATCAATACAGATTGCTTCCTAACCCAAGCCCGCATTCAACGCCTCGTTCATCGCAATGATGCGATTTTTAATCTTCAAATTTTCAAATCTTAAAATTATCAAATCAATCAACGAATCAGCACATCAATATAGCTATGCTTTTCTTTTATAAGTAAAGTCATACGTAGTTACCCAAACACTACCATCTTCCGATGTCTGGTGTAGTTGCCTTACTTCATTTTTACTGATATTATAAAAATGAAATTTAACAAACTGTTTCTTCCCTGCCGGTGTTAGGGTTTCATACTCAAAGCGCATAGCATTGTCTCGGTATTCACCATTCAGAAACTCTGTTACATTCAGTCCCCCGGAACCAACCCAAACCTGTTTCCATTTCTTCGTTGCCGGGTCTACAAAATTCATACTCTTACCACTAAAAGGCTGGCCAACAGAAGTCCAGTTCTCCAGTATCATGCAACCTCCTGAAGCCATCTCAATTTTCGAGTGTCCTGCTAATTTTTCACTATTGGTCACGTAGGCATCCCACTCACCTATCCAGAAATCAAATTCACGTGCTTGCGGAATAGTCATGCATGGGGTGTTTTGTTGTGCTTCAGCTGAAAGAGGCAAACTGAGTAGAATCATAAATAAATATTTCATGGCTTTTAGTGTTTAGATAAAGTTTACTACTTTTCCTGACTTATTTATCACCCGTATTGCTGTAAATATTTGTGACTTTTCAGCTTGTGGCGAATTACGAATGAAATCAAGCTATGACCGAAGCAGAAATACGGCAGGAGTATGAAATACTAGATCGTGCCAAGCGTGATTCAAAACATTTTGGCGTTCTGTATGAAAAGTACTTCGACAGAATTTTCAACTTTATCTACCGTCAGACCGATGATGAAGATTTAACGGCCGACCTCTGCTCACAGACTTTTTTAAATGCTCTTAATAATTTAAATCGTTTCGAATTCAGAGGGCTACCACTTTCTGCCTGGTTTTACCGCATTGCGGCCAATGAGGTAAATAAACATTATAGAAAAAAGAAAACGGACCGCGTTTTCAGCTTAGAAGAAATTCGAATTAAAGAATTGATGGATCAGGGCAATGAAGGCTGGGATGAAGACCTGATCAAGCAATTATTGGTCTATTTTAAAGAACTACCTACGGAAATGCTGGAGGTGCTTGAACTTCGTTTTTTTGAAGATAAAGATTTTAAAGAAATTGCCTTTATTCTCGATATCACAGAAAGCGGAGCAAAAATGAGAACCTACAGAGCACTTGACCGTTTACGTAAACAATTTAACCTGAGTATTAAGTACGATGGCAAGAAATGACATAAGGTTAAGACGTCAGCGCATGACAACCGGCAATATTGCGAGACATCGCAATTACGGTGATATTATGCAGCGCCATGAGCGTGACCAGAAGTGGAAACGTATGTTCAAAGTATTTATCTACTTTTTAATTGCAGCCTTCTTTACAATAGTATTGATTATTGTTGTACGCTGGGAACAAAGGGAAAACAAAGATCAAAATGCAAATTCACAACAGGTTATTGAGCAAGTAGTTTCGCCTCCAAAGCTTTCTTAAAAGCACCTCTTCCTTCTTCAATTATTTCGTTGGCTCTGTAAAATTCAAATACACCGCAGGCATCGCGCGAAATTTCAATCACTAAATCTGGTTTATGCATTTCAATCATCAGATCAGTTAATCTATCCGAAGTCAAATCGTATGATTTATTCAATAAATCGAAGAAGCCAAGTTTCTCTACTGTTTCTTCCGCCTTACTATCAAAACGCAAAATCTGTGTTCTGAAATGATCGAGCATGCGCAGGTAAGCAGCCTTCTCTTGGTTCGCCACAGGGGCTGTTACCTTTTTTAAGTCCGTTTTATTTCCATTTACGTTTACTGCTACTAACCATTCGTCTGCCTCTCGCTTTACCAAATTCATCGGTAACGGATTCAGCACACCACCATCAACCAGCTGACGCTGCCCATCGATCACCGGGGTAAAGATGGTCGGAATAGCAACGGAAGCCCTTAGCGCTTTAAACAAACTACCCGACCTGAAATAGATCTCCTCACGTGCTATCAGATCGCAGGCAACAGCGGTGAAAGGAATCGGAAACTTCTCAATTTCATGGTAGCCAATGAGTTGTTCAATCGCCTTAAACACACGATCACCTTTTACGATGCCTTGAGAAGAAAGTGTAAAATCCAGCAGCTTGAAAACATCAAAGCGACTTAAGCTGATCAGCCAATGTTTGTATTCATCCAAATGCCCTGCACAATAGAGTCCGCCAACAATGGCACCCATAGAGCAGCCTGCTACTTCTTTAATAACAAAACCTGCTTTTTGAAGCTCTTCTATAACGCCTATGTGCGCCATACCTCGAGCCCCACCACTGCCCAGTACTAAGCGAACATTTCTCATAAACTTATTAATTCATATCAGAAGTTATTCAAAAATTCTTATCCGACTTCCTGATTTCTAAATCATCACTTCCCCAAAAAATTCGGTTTTCGCTTTTCTAAAAAAGCCTGCACACCTTCTTTATAATCTTGCGAGCTACCCGCTATCTCCTGGCAGTATGCTTCATAGTCAAGCATCTCATCCAGTGAAGCTGTCTGAGCTTTGTTTAGCATTTTCTTAATCAAGCCAATGGATTTTGTTGGTGCCTTCGCATAAAAATCGGTATAACCTTTTACTGCAGCATCTAAGTCTCCTGCCGGCACAGCCTTGTTGATTAAGCCAATGTTTACTGCCTCACTTGCTTTCAGCCTGTTGCCCATGCTGCACAATTCAAAAGCTTTATTAAAGCCTACGGTTCTGGGTAAAAAGAAAGATGAACCTGAATCAGGCACTAAACCAATGTTGATGAAAATTTCAATCAATTGTGCTTCCTCATTGGCAACAATTACATCGCAAGCCAGGGCAATGGAACAACCCGCACCTGCGGCCACTCCATTCATGCGACAAACAATAGGTTTTGGCAAATTGCGCATAGCACGGATAATCGGATTGTAACGTTTATGCAGTGAGTCCATGAACGAACGTTTCTGCTGACCACTCGCAGCTTTCAAATCTTGCCCTGAACAGAAAGCCTTACCCTCACCTGTCAACACCACCACACGTACCTGTTCATCTTTGGCTACAGCCTTCAATGCATCCTGCAGTTCATAGGTGATCTCATCATTCAGTGCATTGTAAACATCAGGTCTGTTCAGTGTAATGGTAGCAACGCCTTCTGCTACTTCATATTTCAAAAAAGTATAAGCCATATTTTCTAATTAAAATAAATAAATCATGCCAATAGTACTCACTAAACAACCTATACCAAATCCAACCACCACTTCTTTAACCGTGTGTACCTGTAAATATAAGCGGGCAGTCATCACAATGCCTGTAAGTAAAATAGAAGCCAGTAAAGGATAAAAAAGCACGCCATTCTCTATCATCGAATTCAACATGGCCATCATCACCATCAAACCACCTGTAGCCAGGCTGTGTATACTCGCCTTCATCCATAAGGTTATGATGAAAGCAGCCAATACCAATGCATCAATAATCAACAAGAACCTCATAAAAGGATCCTGAAAACCCAAACCCAATTTTGCATGCAACAAATAAGTAATTACACCATACAATAAGGCAATCATCAGAAAAGGTGCTATCCTTTCTCTTCTTAAAGGCATACTCATAGAGGAGATGGTGCCGAATATCTTAAAGAAATAAACATTAATAACCGGCAGCAGAAAGGTGCAAATAAAAATTAACATCAACACACCACGAAATGAGCGGTCCGGAACAGGAAACATGGCCGGTGGATATAACCAGGCAAACAGCGAAAATAAATAAGTTGCTAAAAGTAAGGGATGGGTAATAACCGAAATGAACTGGGCCAGTAACTTCATTTAATCAATTTTAAATTTGAAATTTTAAATTTCAAATTATCTACAATTCTTTTCTCAACCTCGCCACCGGTATATTCAGTTGCTCACGGTACTTCGCCACCGTTCTTCTCGCAATGTTATACCCCTTCTCGTTCAAAATCTTTTCAATCTTATCATCCGAAAGTGGTTTGCCTTTAGGTTCAGCCACAATCAAATCTTTAATAATCTGCTTCACCTCGCGGCTACTCACCTCTTCACCAGAGTCTGTGGCAATACCTTCAGAGAAAAAGTATTTTAATGGAAAAATGCCAAAATCAGTTTGCACTGCCTTGCTACTGGCCACACGCGACACCGTGGAAATATCCATGTTAATCATGGTAGCAATATCTTTCAAAATCATGGGCTTCAACTTCGTCTCATCCCCTTCCTGAAAGTACTCATACTGAAAATCAACAATGGCTTTCATCGTACGCAACAAAGTCTGTTGTCGCTGCTTGATCGCATCAATAAACCACTTCGCAGCATCCAACTTCTGTTTCACAAAAGTTACCGCCTCCTTTAATTTTTTGTCCTTCTTATCACCTTTGTCGTAAGCCTTAAACATGTCGGTATACGAGCGACTAATACGCAACTCAGGAGCATTGCGCGAATTCAGCGCCAGCTCCAGCTTACCGTTGTTGTTGGTTAAAATAAAATCCGGAATAATCACCTGGTTCTTAGAAACCCCTGTAGTGGCACTTACACCACCTGGCTTAGGATTCAAACCCGAAATCAATGCGATAATATCTTTAATATCATCGGCATCTTCTTCGGCTATGTCCAGCTTCTTAATAATCTTGTCGTAATGTTTTTTAGTAAACTCCTCGTAGCAGTCACGCACGGTCTGCATGGCCTTCTCCACCACATACGACTTCGTAAATTTATCCGAATCGTCTTCTTCAATGTTCTGTTTCAAGCGCTCCAACTGCAAGAGCAAACACTCCTGCAAATTTCTGGCAGCAATACCAGCCGGATCAAAACTTTGTATTTTCTTTAGAATATTTTCTACCTCTTCAACCGTAGTGTCAATGCCCTGCGAGAAAGCAAGGTCATTCACAATAGCATCTAACTCTCTTCTGATGTAGCCATCGTTTTCAATACTGCCAATCAATTGTTTACCAATATTGCTTTGCTTTTCATCCAACCCAAGGTAGCCGAGTTGTGTTAGCAATAACTCCTGCAAGCTGGTACCCATCGCCATGGGCATTTCCCGGTCATCCTCATCACCATCGCCATCACCCTGCATCTTATAACCGCTATAGTCATCATCACGCAGGTAATCGTTAATATCTAATTCATCATCACCGCCCGAAGTCTCCCCATATTCTTCCGACTCAGCCTCAGCGGTATTGTCATCTGTAGTATCTGGTGTTTCTGTCTCCCCTTCTTCCAAAGCCGGATTGATCTCCAACTCCTCTTCAATTCTTGTTTCCAACTCTGCAGTAGGTACCTGTAGCAGTTTAATAAACTGAATCTGCTGCGGAGACAGCTTTTGTTGTAGCGATTGATTTAACCCTAGTTTCTGCATACACGAATTCTAAACAAAGTTATCATTTCACGGCAAGTCAGAAAAAAAATCATGCCAACAAGTATCAATTCTTTTGGCGGCCTTTTCGCTACCTGCCTGCCTCGCTGCAAAAACTCCGCACAGGCAGGTGCTCAAACCGGGCTATCCGCTGCAATCCACGCGAAGCGCGTGGGATTTCCGCTCCTATCCCTGGCCGGTATTTTTCTTAAAAATATTACAACAAAAAACTAAACATGAGTTCAAATAGCCTGCATTTCAACACTTTACGCAATTCATCATCCTATGGTCTGTGTCTTTGCAGACCATCCATTTCGGTCTGTGAGGACATAAACCGAGTAGTAGAGTTCAAGTATTGGTTCGTGAGGAAACGAACCAAGGGGTTAGATTAAAACACGTCATTTCCAATTTTGACAAGTCTCGCCAATTCACGTTTTTTGCGGTCTTTATTGAAGGTGTACACTACACAATCTGTAGCTGCACCCAGCCAAAACAATTATGAGAACAGCTAAAATCAAAGACTTACTTAAAACCACCCCCACTAACCAACGTGTTACCGTGCAGGGTTGGGTAAAAACTTTTCGCAACAACCAATTTATCTCCCTGAACGATGGGTCAACCATCCATAATTTACAAGCGGTTGTTGAGTTAGGTAAGTTTGACGAAGCCACGCTCAAGCGCATTACTACCGGAGCATGTCTGGCTGTTACTGGAGAGCTGATCCCCTCACCTGCCAAAGGTCAAACGGTAGAAGTAAAAGTTGATAGCATCGAAATTTATGGCGATAGCGACCCGGAAGTATTTCCGTTACAGCCTAAAAAACACTCACTGGAATTTCTTCGCGAGATCGCCCATCTGCGTGTACGCACCAACACCTTCAGTGCCGTATTCCGTGTAAGACATAACATGGCCTTTGCTGTGCATAAATTTTTTAACGACCGTGGTTTCTTCTACATCCACACACCCATCATTACAGGTTCTGATGCTGAAGGCGCTGGTGATATGTTCCGTGTAACTACACTCAACATGGAAAAACCACCGCGTACTGATGAGGGAAAAATTAATTATAAAGAAGACTTCTTTGGTCGCGAAGCTAACCTTACCGTATCCGGTCAGTTAGAGGGCGAAACTTTTGCCATGGGGCTGGGTGATATCTATACTTTCGGCCCGACTTTCCGTGCCGAAAATTCTAACACCTCTCGCCACCTGGCCGAATTCTGGATGATCGAACCTGAAATGGCTTTCTATGACATTAACGACAACATGCAACTGGCGCAAGACTTCATCCAGTACTTGTGCAAATATGCCTTAGACAATTGCCAGGAAGACCTCGAATTCCTGGACAAGCGTGCTAAAGAAGAAGATGCAGCCAAACCACAAGATCAGCGTAGCGAATTAGGTTTGATAGACCGTCTGAAGTTTGTGGTGGAAAATGATTTCCAACGCCTTACCTACACAGAGGCTATCGAAATCCTGAGAGAGTCTGCACCCAACAAGAAAAAGAAATTCCAGTACCTGATTAACGAATGGGGTGCCGATTTACAAAGTGAGCACGAACGCTTCCTGGTAGAAAAGCATTTTAAGAAACCTGTTATCCTCTACAACTACCCGGCTGCTATCAAATCTTTCTACATGCGTCAGAATGAAGATGGTAAAACAGTAGCAGCCATGGATGTGCTTTTCCCAGGTATTGGTGAAATCATTGGTGGCTCGCAACGCGAAGAGCGTTACGACCGACTCATGAAGCGTGTTAAAGAATTAGGCATCTCTGAAGAAACCATCTGGTGGTATTTAGAGCTTCGTAAATTCGGAACAGCGCCACATGCAGGTTTTGGTTTAGGCTTCGAGCGTTTGATCCAATTCGTTACCGGCATGACTAACATCCGAGACGTAATTGCTTACCCACGCTATCCTGGAAGCGCTGAATTCTAATCTTTCTAAATACCTTCTTGTTTCACATCTTTACTACGGTGACGATGTGAAACAAGAACTCACACAACAAATGAACAATTTTCATTAAGTAAATCCTGTTACCCCACCCTGCCTGAAATGCCTGTTGTTTTTAGTGAAACATAGGCTAAACCCTGGCGAAATATTTTTACAACAAACAATTGAAATCCCGTTTCTGTCTGCAATATTTACGTGCATCCTCGTATGTGTAACTTAACCAATCTATGAAAAAACAATTCTACTCCCTGACCTTTTGTATCCTTGCCTCTGTCTTTCTAAGCAGCTGCTTTTCAGTAAAAATGGTAGCGCCTGCCAATAGTGAAGTTACTTTAGCGAGTGCCTATGAACCACTGCCTATCAAACATAAAGTAACAAACTGGTACGCACTCTTTGGTAGTGTTCCAGTATCAAAAAACTCCAAGACCGACAAAATAATCGAAGAGATGCAATTAACTACAGTGAGAATGGAAACTAAAGTCACTTTTGGTAACTACCTGCTCAATGCATTGCTAAATGCGATTATCCCAACCACCATTGTTACTAACACAACAATTATCGAGGGCGATATCAAAAAGTAATTCAACCACACCTTAACCTAAAGGCTTAAGTCTACCTGACTTAAGCCTTTTTTTTTGCCCTTAACTGAAAATATTTTCGTGACCTATACAATGTCTTATTCAATCAATACCATAAATTTACTTTGTACTTGAGGATGTGTAGCCGTTAAGAAATCAGTCAGACTTGAGCAGTCGTAAACTATTTAAAAAAAAATGAAGAACATAAAAATCATTTCAGTAATCGCTGTCTTGATTCTGTTAACAAATTCTGTGTATGCACAATCAGAAAAGCCTGCTCATAAATCAGCAGCCGACAGCTTTGAGGCCAATTACAATGCAGATAACTTTGATGCAATCTTTGCAAGCTTTTCGCCTGAAATGCAAAAGGCCTTGCCTATAGAAAAAACCAAAGAATTTTTAGCAGGTCTAAAACAGCAGGCCGGAAAGATTAGTAAGCGTGAGTTTGTACGATATGAACAAAGTTACGCTGTGTATAAAACAAACTTTGAAAGAGCGCTTTATGCCATTAACCTTTCCGTTAACAATACTTCCGCCATCAACGGACTTTTTATAAAGCCCTTTGTAGAAGATAACCTTCCCCAACCAGTACGAAATACAACCAAGCTAATCTTACCGTTTAAAGATGAATGGTATGTTGTTTGGGGTGGCGACACCAAAGAGCTGAACTATCATGTTGAACACAAAGCTCAGAAAAATGCTTTTGATATGGTGATCAAAAATGAAAAAGGAAATTCCTATAAGACGGATGGAAAGACTAATGAAGATTATTATGCATTCAACAAAGAATTAATCGCTCCTTGCGATGGTACTGTTGTTTTAGTTGTGGACGGAATCAAAGACAATATACCCGGAACATTAAATCCCTTGTATGTACCCGGTAACACCGTAATTATAAAAACAGCCAATAACGAATATTTGTTTTTGGGGCACTTCAAACAAAATTCTATTGTGGTAAAGCAAGGGCAAAAAGTAACACAAGGCCAGCCGTTAGGCCTTTGTGGTAATTCTGGAAATTCTTCGGAGCCCCATTTACACTTTCATATTCAAAATACTGAAGACATGAACGTAGCCACGGGTATAAAATGCTATTTTGATAAAATTCTTGTCAATGGCACCGCTAAAGAGGATCAATCACCGCTTCAACATCAAAAAGTTAAAAATCAATAGAATTGTAAAGTTGTTTTTATAAACTGGCTTTTTTCATTTACTCAGATTAATATGAATTTAATTTTAAAGTGAAAGCATATCCCAAACCAATTATAGTACTAAGCTTTCTATTTCACCTGATGCTTATCAGTAAGTGCTACGGACTTGATGCAGTCGATACAACAGAACAAGCATCAAAAAAGTGGTTTATTATTTTACCCTTGCGTTTTACACAATTACAAAACAGCAACACAATGCTGAGTGGTATAAAACTGGGTCGCTCCATTAACAATCAGCTTGACGCCTCCATTTCAATTTACCACTCCTTCTATCTCACTAGTTTTAAGGCCGAGGCCAATCTATCAGGCTTTACAAAGCAACCCCGACTCTTTATTAATTGCATGGCTACTGAACTGGAATACTATTTCTTTAAAAAAAATAAAATGGCTTTCAGCACCCAACTCTTAATGGGCTGGGGATTTATTAAGTACGACTCCAAAGAACAAAATTTTAAAAGCAAACAAGTAAACTATCTGGCTATTGAACCTTCATTAAATGCATATCTCAAACTCAACAACAATACTTTTATCGGATTAGGCATTGGTTATCGTCCAATATTAAGCAACAAACAAATATCCTATTCTGCTGATAATGGTGCTGGAGAACTCCCCATTTCGAAGAAGCTGCCGAATGGCCTCAACATTTTGCTATCTCTGAAAGGCTTTTTATAACAAGTCTCCTATTTCCCTGATTCCAGGCAACTTTCAATTATAGACAGGTCTCTCTAAAAGATTAACAACACTATTTTCATCCTTAACTTAAAACGGACATTCCAATCGATTACAGCGATAAAATCAGGTGAACAAAGTCTTCCATGAACCACGAAATATTACATTGCGTTTGAATCGGTTTAATTCCATTATATGTTTTATCTTCTGCAATGAGTGAACAATTGAAAAATATACTGCCTGAAAATAAAATACCGGAATTGCTTTCCATTGCAAATGCAAAATCCATTAAAGCATTTCAGTTTTTTATCAATAATGGAGATGTGCCTGCTAAAATTGCTTTTGTCAATGCAGGACTTTTCCGGTATGTCTACACCCACGACAATGGGAACGAATTTACAAAAGCGCTTATAACCGAGAATAGTTTTATCAGCTCATATTCTGCTATGGTATTAAACAGACCCTCCTACTTTTCTATTGAAGCATTGGAGGATTCCAGCATTATGGAAATAGCATGGGCTGATTTCACGCAACTCATGGATAAAGATCCTTTCTGGATTAAGTTTCTACTGAAGTTTCTGGAAAAAGGCTACATCATCAAAGAAAAAAGAGAGCGGGATTTACTCTTACTGGATGCAGAGACAAGGTACAAAAACTTTTTAACGGAATTCCCCGGACTGGATCAGCGTATTAAGCAAGGGGTAATTGCTTCTTACTTAGGCATTAAGCCAGAAACGTTGAGTCGCATACGGAACAAAATCATTTTTTGATCTAGATCAATGCTTGCAAGGCAGTATTAACCAAGCTTGCAGCATGATTAGACAAAATATGAATCTCAGCAACAACACCATTCTCATAACGGGTGGCAGCTCCGGGATTGGCCTTCAACTAAGCAAAGTATTAATCCAGAAAGGCAACAAGGTAATTATCTGCGGAAAATCGAATGAAAAGCTACAAACAGCTCGTACACTGGAGCCTAAACTGATTACTTACCAGTGCGATCTTGCTGACGCTACTGCTTGCCATGATCTTGCTGCGCAACTAATTCACGATCACCCAGATTTAAATATACTCATCAACAATGCTGCTATTGCGCATAAAATCGATTTTATAAAAGATAACAATGCGTTGATGCTGGCTGAATATGAATACCAGACGAATCTGCTGGTGCCTATTCGACTGATTAAACTACTTTACAATACGATGCGAGATAATGATAATGCAGCCATTATAAACATAACTACAGGCCTGGTATATGCACCCAGGGCCATCTATCCATTTTACAATTCATCCAAATCAGCTATTCACTCCTTTACACAAACACTTCGGTACAATTTAAGAAACGAAAATACCCAAGTAATTGAAGTCTTGTTTCCAGCGGTAGATACACCCTGGCATAAGGGTGCACCACCCAAAATTGCTATTTCAGCAGTGAAGGCTGTGCATGAAATGGTTGAAGGATTGGAGAAAGGAAAAACCGAAATCAAGGTCGGTGGCGTTAAAATTCTTTATTGGCTATCAAGGCTAGCGCCAGCGTTAGCATTTAAAAAGATTAATCAGGTCGAGTAAGCATCATCTTCGCCTGATGGACTTAGGCCCTTCTTCTGTAATAATGTCGATAATCGATTGATGAAGATTTTCATCTTTGATTACATAATTTCTGATGCCTTGCTGAATGAACTTAAGTACCATGGTTCCGTCATCAATGGCACTGGCCATGATCACGAGTGTTTCCTCCGGCAGATAATGTTGTAGTTCAGTATAAACTTCAATCCCTGTCATACCCGGCAACTGATAGTCAATAATCAAAATGTCTGGGTATTTTTCTTTACAGGCTTTCAGCCCACTTTGTCCATCATCAAAAACAGTAACCTCAGCTTCGTAAGTGTTTCTAAGCATGGTAGATACGACAGAGGCGGTCAGAGGATCGTCTTCAACTAGGTAAATGGAGGTCATACAAAAAAATGGTTCAGTAGACTAAATCAGATTGGCTTGAAGTTCTGAAATGTTAGCAACTTATCCAACATGAGCTCAAGGAAGGCTGTTGATTTTTAAGATTTTGTTTTATTCTGTCTGACCCTGTATTACAGATCAAAAGCTGACGCTTCTTAGTACATTGCGGTAGGCAAGGAACGGACAGGATAGAGAAATCTTCTGGTGATTTAGATAGCGCTGGATAATGGTAAGTAATATGTCAAGAAATCACTTTATCACCTGCAAAGCTGCCTCCGCTGCATACCGCACATCTTTATTAGTAGAAATGTCTAAAATGCGTTGTATACTCTTAGCAGCTGGAGCGGCCTCTTTACCGATTTTTCCAAGCAGCGTAATCAATTGAAACTGCAATCCTCCATCATGTATGGTCGTCTTGTCAAGTCGTGCTTGTAAGGGTGCCACGGCCGGTTTACCAATTTTAACCAAGGCCTCTTTGGCTGCTTCTGTATCATTGCCATAATTGGGCAAGGCCGCTATCATAAAGTCAATGGCTATTCGATTACTTGTCTTACAATTTCCCAATACCTGAATTGCTAAAGTGTGTGCAGCCAGTAAATCACTTTTTTCGTCTAATGATTTATGAGCAAGAAAGGCAACCAATGCATTTTCAAGATTCTTTGGCGCTTCTTCTTTCAATACGAGAAACTTCATTACTTTTAGTTGCTCACTCACCATAGTGCCTCTTAATATTTTATCGGCTTCTTCAAGTGTAGGAATAACACCTGGTATTGAAATATTATACTTGACACAAAAATTCAAACGGTCTTCCTGCTGACTGGGATATGGTGTGCTGACAGCGTATTGTGCAAAACGCTCGCGACTAAGGTTAACCAGCTTCTTCAAATCTTCTTCCGGATAATCGCGCTTAATTTCTTTATTCCTTTCTTCGTAAGTCGACAATTTAAAGTGCCATGCAAAATCATACAACTGCTCGCTGGCTTTTGCATAATCATGTTCGTTAACAAAGGCAGCAATCCATTGTATAATCTCCGATTTTCTCTCTGCCCTTACCTCCTCTTTATACATGGAAGTTAGTTCCGAGAAAAAAGTTGCTTTTTGTTTTTCATCCAGCACCAGGTCTTTTGCATATTTTTCAAATACATATTGCCTTAAGGATTGTGCTTTTTTCAAACCTTCCATCATTTCAAAATAGGCCAGCTCTTTACTGATGGGTAAGGGCAAGCCAAACTTTCCATCTGCCACCAATTGGAATACAGCATCAATACGTGATTTGCTGACCTCCTCATTGGTAGCAGTTGGTCTGGCTAACAGATAATCGAAATAATTCGACAACCAGTAATTACCAATACGGGCAACGGCTTTGAAACCCGACTCCCATTCTTCGCGCTGCAATTGTTCATCGCTCACCAGAAATCTGATAATTTCCATGGCACGATCATCTTTTGTCGGGTAGGCAATGGTATCTAACGTTTGCATCAGGAAACGATTATAATTTGCATGCTGAATTTTATAACGTGTAAAAGTATACATCACATCAAAATGTAAAAGGCCACAGCTGTTGTCAAAACCAGTTTGCATCGCTTCAATGGCTACAGCATCAATTTTTTGTTGGGTAGACAAATCGTTGAGCTTAAGTCTGAACTCTTTCACTTTTAGCTTACACAAGTCTGCCGCAGATGGTTTGGGTGTGTCGCTCACACCATTGCTGCTATTGATGGTAACATGAATGGCGGGCGATGTTGTTGGTTGCGCAGGCGAGGCATTCTCTTGTTCTTTTTCACTATCCGACTGCTGAAACAAGGTGGCTAAATTTTTATCTACCTTAATGCGGCCTGCAAAACTCATCAGCACCTCTCCGGTGGTAACATCCAACAAGCGCGCACTTACATCTATATACGATTTAAGTTTTGTATAGGTACCTGACAGGATTACATCAATGGGTGCCAACTGTCCTATCTTTAAGGCTGCGGCTGGTTTCATCAGATCGCTGAGCTCTAATTCCTGTTCTTTCAAAATAGCATCCAGGCGGGTGCGCTCAAAAAGCTTCACCTGATTAGCATAGTTTCCGGCCTGCCCCATAATAGTCTCTGTTAAATACTCACCAAACTGAGGCGAATTTTGAATAGACGACTTCGTGGCCGTAAAGGGAACAATACCCAAACGCATGGGTGACTTAGTCACTGGTGTATTGATTACTTTCTGCGTTAGTTCATTGGTTACAACAGAATAATTTTTAGGCTTTTGACCTAAGACCATATTGGTGCAAAACAGAAGTAAGAGTAGGGTGAATTTCATCTTTTACTAATCTTTGGTGTGAAGTCAACTATTTTTGCGGTTCTTATACAATAAGAAAGCACTTTATTTTATCGTCTGCCTGGTTTCATTACTAAAGTTTACTAAAGATTTAACCAAACGCAAATGTGGAAATGCCAAAGCATTTTAAAGTTGACGCATGAATTATATGATTATCCTATTCTCAGTTTGGACTAATCAATTTAATCTGCTGATTATTCGGTCTCAACAATGGCTAAGGTTTCAACATAACGCAACTGATCTTCCGTATTAATTGCTACATTACTTACCCATTAACAGACACTGTTTAAAAGTCAGGATCCAGACCCAAACGATCCCTGAGTTCTTTAAACATCGGATTCTTGGAGGATAGGTATTCAAATTTATCGCGAGGCGTGTAAATCATTTTTCGTTCTTCCACAACGCGTAGCTCACCCACTACCTGTATGCTCGAATTTTGTAAGCGTTCTCTTAAAAAAGTATTTAGCTCCAGCCTGAATTCGTTGAGCATTGTCTCCTGAATCGGATTAGACAATGGCATCACTATTCGCGTATTGTTTCTTTCGTAAGGTTGAGCTAATAAAAAATAATCCGCTTGCTGTTGTTTACGTGTTTCAGCAAAAATCGTCCAGGCCTCTTTCAGCTCTTCATCGCTAAAAGCCTTGTCCTCTTTAACAGTTTGTTGAGATACCTGTGCGCCATTCTCCTCTACCTTCTCTTCAACTTTAAGCAGGTTGTTTAGGTTTATACTCTTCGGGGCGGATTTAAACCTGGTTTTCTCAGCAAAGTCAGGCTTGGGTGCTACAAAACCAGTCGCGACTGGTGTTTCCTCGCTTGCTTTAACAACTGTCGGTACAGCTATTTTCTCAATGGTTTCAACAGGTGTTTGTTCTGTCTCAGCGCCCTCTAGGCTATCACTTTTTTTTTTGCCTCAGCGGCAGATGCGTTGAGGCTGGATGCACTGATGAGATGCGTTACATGCGCCATCTTCATTAAAGCCAGCTCAACAGTAAGGCGTTGGTTCTTACTTGCCTTGTATTGCATGTCAGCCTGGCTGGCCAGGTTCAGCCATGTTAATAAAATTTGTGGCGGACAGGCTTTTGCCTGCTCTGCATAACTTTTCTTAACGCTGTCGGGTACTTCCATTAACTGAACAGTACGTGCATCCTGCGACACAAGTAAGTTTCTGAAATGCTCGGCAAGACCTACGATAAAATTCTGGCCATCAAAACCTTTTTTCAATACTTCGTCAAAAAGCAATAATGGTTGCGTATGGTTCTGTGACATTAATGAATCTACTACCTGGAAATAATAATCGTAATCGAGGATATGCAGATTGTTGAGTACGCTCTTAAATGTAACACCTTGTCCGGCAGCGTAAGTAACCATTAAATCAAAAATGGATAAGGCATCGCGCAAGGCGCCATCCGCTTTTTGCGAAATCAGGTGCAACGCTTCATCTTCTGCCGGGATGTTTTCAACCTTGGCAATCTTTTTCAGGTGATTGGCAATATCACTTATCTGAATACGGTTAAAATCAAAAATCTGACAACGCGAAAGTATAGTTGGAATAACCTTATGTTTTTCGGTGGTGGCCAGAATAAAAATAGCGTAAGCAGGCGGTTCTTCCAGTGTCTTCAAAAATGCATTGAAGGCAGCATTGGACAGCATGTGAACCTCGTCAATAATGTATACCTTAAATTTACCGAATTGAGGGGGATAACGCACCTGGTCAATCAGATTGCGGATATCTTCAACGGAGTTATTGGAAGCCGCATCCAGTTCAAAAATATTGAGTGAGTTTTGCTCCGCTTTTTCTTCAAAACCATTAATTAAACGAGCCACAATACGGGCGCAAGTTGTTTTGCCAACCCCCCTGGGACCGCAAAAAAGGAGTGCTTGCGCCAGTTTGTTGTTATCAATGGCATTTTTCAGCGTAGTTGTAATATGCTCCTGCCCCACTACCTCATCAAAACCTGAGGGTCTATACTTACGTGCTGATACAACAAATCCTTCCATTAGGCTGCAAAATAGAATAAGTAAAGAAAAATCGAAAGCTTTAAATTGACTCGTCTCGTAATTTATTAATTGATAAGCGGATAGGGCTTAAACTTTTCGTAGCTTGTAGTAACAGTTTGGCGTATTGTTCACTTCAGCAAATCCCCTATGAAGTTCCTTTTGCGTTTTTTGCCTGTCTTATTTTTTCATTGCTCTCTGGCACAGCCGGGCGGTGGCTTGCCTTTTGTCAGCAATTTCCCTACCTCTACCTACCGGCAAGGCCCTCAAAACTTTACGGTGTTGCAGAGCAGGGAGGGCTTGATTTATGTAGGTAATAATAATGGCTTGTTGGTTTATGATGGGGTGGACTGGAACCTGATTACTGTAACCAATAAATCAGAAGTGCATGCACTAGCACAGGATGAAGATGGCACTGTGTATATAGGGGCGCAGGGCGACTTTGGTTATTTAGATAAAGCTGATAATGGTGAGCTTACATATAAATCACTGCTTACGCTGTTGGACAGTAGCTATAGAAATTTCAATGATGTTTGGTCTATACATACAACTCCAGATTTGGTGGTTTTCAGGTCTACTAAAGGATTGTACCTCTATAACAAACAACAGCAATCCATCAAGGCTATTTCATTCCATACAACCAGACACCGATCGTTTTTGGTAAATAACGAAATATGGGTAAGGTTAGAGGATGTTGGCTTACTCAGCTTAAAAAAAGACAGCCTTGTACTGGTTCCGGGTGGTGCACTTTTAAAAAATGAGTCTATCAATGCAGTCTTTAATTACGGAAATAATCAAACACTGCTCATTTCTGAAAAAAGAGGCTTGGTTTTGTATGATGGCAACAGTTTTTCTACGCTAAACAGCGCTGCCAATGCTTTGATTGTTACACAAAACAGCTTCGGCAAGATGTTAAGTAATGGCAACTATGCGATTGGTACGCGAACCAATGGCCTGCTTATTCTTGACGCTTCCGGAAACATACTTCAGCATATTACAAAAAAGCAAGGGCTGATGGACGAGTCTGTCTGGTCTATTGAAGAAGACAGATTTACTCATAATTTGTGGGTAGCCTGCAATAATGGAATCAGTTTAGTGGAACTTGGCTCACCTTTTACTTCTTTTCAGGAAAGATCGGGTGTAAACGGGCAATTCTACTACCTTACCTCGTATGCAACATCACTTTATGCAGCAGGTTCGTTAGGATTGTTTAAAAAAGAAAAAAATCAACATTCAGATGGTTTTATTCCTTTCCAGCCAATCAGCGAAATTGGCTTTCAAGCCTGGCATCTGTACAGCGATTCAACTACGCTTCTTGTTTCTGCCAATGCCGGTATTTTTAGTGTAGACAATAACAAATTGATAAACATTGGTTTTAATAACCGGGCCTGGTATTTATTACCCTTAAAAAAATTCCCCGATTACATTCTGGCCAATACTGTTGAAGGTCTTGTCTTATTGAAAAAAACTAAAAACAAATTTACTGTCTATCGTAAACTTGTTAATAGCCCTGAGTCGATTTATTATTTTGCTGAAGATGAAGAAGGAGACATTTGGATTAACAGTCCTACACGTGGCATTTATCGCTTAAATTTTAGTAATGATATAAGTGCTGAGCCAGCATTGAGTTTATTCACAGAAAAAGATGGGCTGCCATCTGCATACAGAGTCCGTCCATTTGCGCTACAACATGAAGTCGTGTTTGGTACAGAGAAAGGTTTGTACCGTTTCAATAAGAAGACACAAAAATTCGAAAGTCATGTAACTTTAAACAATCAGCTCTTTGGTACTGTACCAATGTGGGTTGAGTTGCTCAAGGAAGATCTGGAGGGAAACCTATGGGGAATATATGTTTTACAAGCCAAGGGCAAAAGATACTCCATAGGATTTAGCGGGCAACCTTCAAAAGATGGATACATGGTGAGGCATGACATCTTCAAAAGAATTAATAGTCTGAAGATTAACGATATCCATATTGCCGATCGCAATAATATTTACTTGCTTACTTCGGATGGAATTGTTCATTACAATCCACAGTTACAGTCTCCACAAAAAGTTCCTGTACTGATTCGCGCAGTGCTTGCTATTCGTGAGGATTCTTTGCTGAGCAGGGCAGTACTTGACAATATTCCTGCAGATTTAAATAGTTTGAGATTTCATTTTGCCGGTATGGGATTTACTTCACCTGGTGAAATGGAATATAGTTATCAGTTGGAAGGCTTCGATAAAAGGTGGTCGGACTATGAAATACTTCCGCAAAAAGAATATACAAACTTACCTGCCGGTGATTACACTTTTCGGGTAAAAGCCAGAAGTTTTCAAAATGTAATCAGTGAAGAAAGTGTATTGCCTTTTACTGTGCAGGTGCCTTGGTACCAAAGCTTATGGCTCTACGTATTTTATTTGATAGGCGCAACGTTTCTTATCATCTCCATTGTGCGTTGGCGATCCAATAGTTTAAGAATGGCCAATCAGCGCTTGGAAAAAAATATTGAAGAACGAACACTCGAAATAACAAAACAACACCATGACATTTTAGATAAAAATCAATTATTAGAAGCGCAGAAAGAAGAGATAGAAACAAGTAGAGAAGAGATAGAAGAAGCCAACCGTGTAATAGCGCAGCAAAATGAAAACCTTAAATACATTAACGCCAACCTGGAAAAGATTGTAGCATCCAGAACAGGAGAATTACAGCATGCATACAAAAACCTGCTGGCAATAAAGCAAGAGCTGGATACTTTTATTTACCGTTCATCGCACGATATTAAAGGTCCTCTTACGCGATTACTCGGTCTTTGCCACATAGCTAAACTGGATGTGCAGGATAAGACAGCCCTCCAGTATATCAACTTACTGGAGGCAGAAATTAATGCCACCAATAGAATTTTACAGAAGCTGTTGGTTTATCAACGTATTAAAGACTGGAATCTGCAACCAGAAAAAACAGATCTTGAAAAACTTGTTGATCGTGCTTTAGTGCAACTCGATAACCTACCCGACTTTGCCGTTACCCAATTCGAGCGCAATGGTCAGACTTGCCATATTGCAACGGATGCCTATTTGCTAGAGGTTGCCTTGCAAAATGTATTGGAAAACGCCATACTGTTCAGCGACCGCAGCACACCGAAAGTCAATATCTCGTGTCATCGCCAGCAAGACGATTTACACATTCAGATTTCAGATAATGGAAGAGGTATAGAAGAAGCGATTAGTGAAAACATTTTTACCATGTTTTACCGTGGTAGCGAAAAAAGTAAGGGGGCCGGTCTGGGCTTGTTTATCGCTAAAGAGGCACTTAGTAAAATTGGCGGGCACATCCACTTAAAGAATATGCCGGGTTGGAGTACTACTTTTGAAATTATTCTGCCGATGCAATAGTTGTAAATGCATCTGCTACCTGACAGATTACCCGCAGGAACTTTTTAAACACTATATTTGTATTTTACTAAGCATAATCAATTTGGTTATGGGGCTGACCGGTTTTGACAGGCCGTGTGCAGACGAGTATAAGCATGCAGGCTCATGGGATGAGAGCCTTAAAAGATAGTTCCAACAATTACGTGGCGAAACAACTTACGCCATGGCTGCTTAATCTCGCGTAACGCGTGATAAGTTTATCCCGCTTAAGAAGCCGGAGGCCATCATCGCTCAGTTCCTTTGATTTGCGGGAGCTGGTATAGCGGTGTCGAACAGCAAAACTGCTCTGTGCGAGGTTACTAAGCACAGCTAAGATTCAGTGACTAAGGAATAAGTTGGTTGTTAACTGGCGGCTTGTTCACAAAAATTAAAGTTAACTAAGCATGTAGAAGGCTCGATTTTCACCTTCTCTGGACCAGGGTTCGATTCCCTGCAGCTCCACTCCTAACACAAATGAACGAAGCCCAACTTTATATAAAGTTGGGCTTTTCAGTTAGTTACGGGCGGTTAAAAAGCGGACTCATAGGTCATTAACTATATCTAAAACAATTTTGTTCTTAGAATAAAACTGAATTTCATCAAGGTAATAGACCTGTGCTTTACCCGTTCCATTATCCACATCACAGGTATAATCCCCTAATCTTGTCAAAACCCCTAGTGCACAAATTGATTTATTAGTGCCGTTAGTTTTGGACATGACTTGGTCGCCAATTTTGAAATTCTTCATGATGACTTTAACGATGAATAGCCTATTACCGTTTCAGATCGGAATAGATCCGACATTAATTGTCAATTATAAAAGGAAAAGGAGAAGGATGAGTTAAAAAATGAGTACGAGGGCAAATTTGTCAGTTTTTTGCCCTCGTTAGAATAACAAGGGCACGCTTTGCCCTTGTCGAAAATAAACTCAGATGTTTACCGAAATGTTTTACACAATCGAGTAAGAATCTGAAAAATAAGTATTTGCGTTTTCCCTGCAGTTCCACAATGAATAACCCAATGACATCTAGCGTTGGGTTATTTTTTTGGTTTGTCTTCTTACTTTTTTAGTATCGTCATTAACTTCTGATTGAAGTCGAACTTATTATCTAATAATGAATAGGATAATGATGCCATGGGTTCAAAAAGGGAAATCCGCATCAGATCCAATATCTTTACTCTGGTTAACAAAAGATACTCGACAACAATAAATTAATATAGCCACTCTTTTTCTTCATTATTTTTTACCCTAGCTTGCGCCTCGATTTAAGCCACTTTGTTTAAACTCGTGGTGCAACTATACCTCTACACGTTTTACAATTGGCGTCCTAAAACCAATATTACCTAAACCAATAAGTTAACCTTATGAAAAAAGTTTTCCTAACCACCCTGATGGCTATATTTGCCGTTACTGCTTTTAGTCAAAAGGCACAAAAAGCAGATTTAGACAGATACTTTGTAAACCTGAAGTATCGTGCTTTACCTACTAAACCACAAAATCCTGAGTACACAACCTACTCTATCAATGTTTCTGCCTCATCTACTGTTAGAAATAACCATGGCGAAAACGAAATTCAGGATAGAATAAATATAGCAGGCTGGAAGAAAGTAAGTGGTGCTAAAGGCCACATCATTATTCAAATCAACTTGAATGAATTAATGATCTCCGGTGCTAAAATAGAAGAACGCATTGAAACCATTAAAGACAAGGATGGTAAAGAAACCGGTAAAAAATACTTTTACAAAGCTGTAGCTTCTTATACATGGGATGGTAATGCCAATGTAAGAGACTACAAAGAAGCAAATCTTGGAAGCTATGGTTTTGGCTCTACAAGCACTGCAAAATCATGGGCCAGCAGTGAGTACAGCACCCGTAAGGAAGCTTACGATTATTACGAAAATAATAAGTATGCCATCAGAGATCAGTTGGTAAAATCAGAGGTACGTACTTCTATTGCACAACTGGCTTCAGACCTCAACTTTGAATTTGGATACCCTGATCGTCAGGACAACGATCAGTATTGGATGCTTAATAGCAAAAAGCATACAGAGACTCAAAACCAACTTGATGTTTGGGAAGCAATTAAGAAAGCCGTAGAAGCTATTTCAGCTGATAACATGCCTGCAGAATCTGTCGAAGCACTTAATGGTGCCATCAAATATTTTGATGAAATCCCGGCTAAGTTCCCTTCTGAAGACAAGAATGACAAAAAGATGCGTTATGGCAGTTACTACAACAAAGCCAAGATTTATATAACGCTTGAAAATCTTGATGCTGCTATTAAGGAAGCTGAAAGTCTTATTGCCAATGATTATGATGTTGCTGACGGTAAGCGTCTGAAAAAAGAAGCTGAAGATTTAAAAGCAATTTTAGCTAAAAACAATAAAACGACACGTCACTTCGCAATTGATTTGTCTAACGCGACCCCTCCTGCTTCAAACTAATCTTTTTTCAATCTATAGTGAATCCCGAAACGATTACGTTTCGGGATTTTTTTTATCGCTACTTTCCTGATTACATGCCCAATGGATTCGTTATATTGAACTTTCCCTATAATATGTATGGAAAGTGCCAATATAAAAGGTCTAAGTGCAACTGAGGTTGATGCACAACGTGAACACTTCGGTTCAAACCAGCTTATTAAAGAAAAGAACACACTCTTATCCACCATACGATCTGCGGCAACAGAACCCATGTTCATTTTATTGCTGTTCGCCTGCCTGGTTTACTTTATTGTTAAACAATACGCTGAAGCCATTACCATGCTCATTGCACTGCTGTTTGTAGCGGGTATTGATGTAATGCAAAATTTCAGGAGTCAAAGAGCAGTTAAAGCCATTAGTAAAATCACGGCCAGTAAAACCAAAGTAGTACGTGATTCAATGCCCCAGGAGATTCCCATTGAAGAGGTTGTTCAACATGATATTATTATTTGTGAAGAGGGTGTTGTAATAGCTGCAGATGCAACCATCATTTCGGCCAACGACTTTTCCGTTAATGAAGCAATACTTACCGGTGAATCTGTTTCCATTGAAAAGTTTGAAGGCGATACCATCTTACAGGGTACCGTTGTAGTACGTGGCTACTGCTATGCGCAGGTAAAAGCTGTTGGCTCTAAAACTATGCTAGCTGGTATTGGAGCACTGGTGGCCAGCACAGGAAAAGAAAAAACACCTTTACAACTAAAGGTAGCCAGCTTTGTAAAAGTAATGGTAATTGCCGGCAGCATAGCTTTTGTATTTGTCTGGGCCTATAACTGGTGGGAAAGTGGCAGCTTCATACATGGACTGTTACATGGATTAACCATGGCCATGTCGGTACTGCCTGAAGAAATACCTGTAGCCCTCTCTACCTTTATGGCCTTGGGTGCGTATCGCTTATTGAAGAAAGGTATTATCGCCCGCAGTCCTAAAACA
The DNA here is from genome assembly GCF_057350905.1 of Chryseotalea sp. Classification (NCBI taxonomy): domain Bacteria; kingdom Pseudomonadati; phylum Bacteroidota; class Cytophagia; order Cytophagales; family Chryseotaleaceae; genus Chryseotalea; species Chryseotalea sp. The sequence goes on from NZ_JBMRCF010000022.1 coordinate 52,259, forward strand.
GTTGAAACGCTTGGTTCGGCTACTGTAATCTGTGTAGATAAAACAGGTACACTCACGCAGAATCTGATGCAGGTAGCGCACACTTTTGATTTTGTTAAACAAGAGGAAAGTGATTTTAGTCAAGCAAAAAAATCGAATGTGATTCTGGACTATGCCATGTGGTCCAGTGAGATCAAGCCCTTCGATCCAATGGAGAAATCCATTCACTATTTTTATACGAGTACAACACTTTCCGATGAAAGAGGAGATTACCAGATGGTAAAAGAGTTTCCCTTAGCAGGATCGCCACCTGTGATGACGCACGTGTATCAAAATAAAAAGAAAGATTTTATAGTAGCGTGTAAGGGTGCCTTAGAGGGTGTACTTAATCTTTGTAAAATAGAAGAACCTGAAAGAAAAAGTATTTTAGATAAGGGAAGTGATTATGCCAAACGTGGCTTGCGCGTATTAGGTGTAGCTAAAGGTAACTGGAGTAATACAACATTGCCTGATAAACAAGAGGACATCCCTTTTGAATTTCTCGGACTGATTACTTTTGATGATCCGGCAGATCCAAAAATTGCAGGGGTGATTCAGCAATTCTATGAAGCAGGTGTAGATGTAAAAATGATTACTGGTGATTATAAGGAAACCGCTATCGCCATTGCCAGACAAACAGGCATTAAAACCGAAAATGTAATAACAGGTAACGAACTCACCGGACTGACTAAGGAAGAATTAAAGAAGACTGTTGGTCATACCAGTATCTTTGCGCGCATAAATCCTGAGGGCAAACTCAACATTATTAATGCGCTGAAAGAAAGTGGCGCGATCGTGGCCATGACAGGCGATGGTGTAAATGATGCGCCTGCCCTGAAAGCTTCGCACATTGGTATAGCAATGGGTAAGCGAGGCACGGATGTAGCTAAAGGTGCTGCTGGTCTTGTGTTGGCTAACGACAACCTGGGTGCTATGGTGGATGCGATTTTTTTAGGCAGACGCATCAACGAAAATTTAAGCAAAGCCATTCGCTATATTATTTCTATTCACATCCCCATTATTCTGCTGGTGCTTTTACCGATTCTCCTCTTTTTTCTACCAGCCATGCTCTTCTCTCCTATTCATGTAATTTTTCTTGAGTTGATTATGGGTCCTACTTGTTCGGTTATTTATGAAAATGAACCCAGTGATAAAAAGGAACTCATGAAACCAACCAGTACTGGCAAAAATCTGCTGAGTGCTTCACAGCTGTGGCTTACTATCGTGCAGGGTTTAGTGATTACTTTAGGCTGTGTAGTAATAGGATATTATTCACACTTACAAGGTTTAGGTGAAGTTAAAACAAGAACCTTCATCTTCACCACCTTAATATTGTCTAACATTTGTTTAACCCTTGTGAACCGGTCTTTCACTAGCACACTATTTGTAACAATTCTTCGAAAAAATAAACTTATTCCCATCATCATTGGTATCTCGCTTTTACTGCTCACCCTGATGTTACAAGTGCCTGCCTTCAATAGACTTTTTGAAATCGAAGCACTAAATGTAAAGGAGCTTGCTTACTGCCTACTGGTGGCTATTGTTTCAACCTGTTGGATTGAGATCTACAAATTTTTTCGCTTTCGGTATTAAATCTCATTAAACGCATTTGCTAGACTTACTTTTTCAAAATAAGTTTTGGATTAAAAATACCGAGCTTCAGTCTCTCACCTATTAAAAGACTGCGCTCAATCCGCTTCTCCACAGACTTAGGTTGCTGAATCAGAAAAAGTAAACTTCGCTGATTACCGGGGGTTAATGATTTAAATACCTTATGCAGGGCTTTGTCTTGTTGAAGGAGGCTGGAGAATTCTTTCGGCATTTCGAATTGGTACTTACTATCATCTGCACTAAACTTAGGCTTAAGCTCCATACCGGCACTAAGCTTTAGCTTTTTCATCAACTTCAACCCGATGGTTACATAGTGACCACCCTCTTTTTTTGGCATTAACGCACAATGAAAAGACTCACCGTTAATTTCACACAACACACGTTTTACACCGGTAAATTTTTTAACTACCGAGGGGGCAACCAAAAAATAATGGACGCCACTGTTCAGCTTATCAATTACATTAACTTTCATGAGCTGTTTTTTTTAGAACAACTCATGGGTAAAAATGTTCAGCGCGCTATCCAGTACTTAACAGCTGTTTCCAGGGAATAACACAAGGCAGGTAGATTATCCACAATATAAAAAAATAAGTCATGGCCTTTGGATACGGTTTTTGCTTTTGATGCGCTGGCCAGGCCACAAAACCTAACCAACAACTTTTATAAAATAATTGTAAAACCAGGACAGGTACAAAATTGGCAGGCCAACAAAGACCTGCCAAGGATAACACTGCTATGCCAAGCCAAAGGCTACCCACAAGTTGAGTAAGTTCAGATGCTGAATATGCCCCTGAAAAAACACTGCGATGTGCATACTGAGGATAGAAAAGAGAAGAGATACCAATCCAGCCTGCGACCAGTACGTTGGCAGCATAAACTAGTTGAAGCAACATCATTGTTCTGCTATCGCTTTAATTTTACGCATAGCCACCGGCAACATACCTTGATATCTTTTACCTAAGCTTCGGGCAAACGGTTTCTTTAGTAAACCTGTGAAGCTTACCTCATGGGTAAAAGCAGTGCGTTCATTTTCAGTAGTTAAGGTTCTGGTAATGACTAAAAAACCAAAAGGTATTCTGGTTTTAAATGTATAGGATTTCCCCTCATTTAATGAGTCAATAAAGAATTTGGCCTTGGGGCCTTTATCAGGTGTAAGCTTACCTTTTGCACCTACAGCAAAGGCTCCGCGTAGCGTTGCATCTTTCAATCCATCGTCCCATTGTTTCCAGTTGGGTACGTCCGTCCAGATTTTCCAAATGCTTGCGGGACTTGCTGTTGTGTACTCCGTATGCTTAAACTGAAGAGGTGTTTTTTGTGCAATACCTAAAAAGGGTATTAACAAAGCGGAAAGTGTTATAAGTTTTTTCATGGCTATTATTTTTAGTCATGCAAAAATCATGGCTCAACAGGCCTTGACACTTCACCTATGTTAAATTCGCTATGCTTGAGTTAAACTTTTTCTGATTCTGCTTAAAGATTGAGGAGCAATACCTAAATAAGATGCCAGGTATTTTAGCGGAATGCGTTGTACCAGTTGAGGCGATCGTTGCAACATAGTTTTATACCGGTCTTCTGCTGTTTCGCTTTGCATATCAATCAACAACTGTTCAGTATAATATTGTACCTCTTGTACAATCTTTCGGACAAATGTGTTCCAGGAAGTAAGCTTTAATAAAGCATTTGCATCTTCATATGTTATTTTCCAGATGATGCTTTGCTCAATGGCCTGTATCGATTCTGCTGCCGGTGTTCTATCATTAAAGCTTTTTTGCGAGGTGAATAAATATGGTTCGAGTGTAAAAAATTTTGTGATCTCTTCACCGTCTTTTAATCTAAAAAAACGCAGTAAACCTGTTTCAAGAAAATAAAGATGCCTGCACACTGAGCCTTCAGCCAGTATAAGGGCATCTTTATCCACCACTTCACGCGTAATTTTGTCTTCTATCTCAATCCAATCCTCTTCTGTGAGGGGAACATAAGCCTGCAAAAATGCTTTAAACGGATGCATAGCGCTTAAACAAATTAGCAGACGCTATGTTTTCGGTCAGTGACTATTTCCAAACAGCATCCTGTTGTCTTTCGCTACAAAGCGTGCAAAACCGAGGAGTGCTCCGATGACCATAATGTTTCTAAAGAAGTTTACCATTTCTAATTCTTGTTCCCTGGCCAAGTCTGCAGCCATCATCTCTGTACCTAACTCGTAACCCATCGCTCTTGGCAGGTGCACCAATAAAGCCATGAGCAACACATATAAGGCCATCAAACTATAAGCAAGCCTGTCGAATTTACCAATGAGTGCGCTTACAATAAAAAGTAAAATACACACCATGGTAAAGTAATTCCAAAACAATGGAAATGGAATATAATCCGGAACAAAAGCAGCACCCACTTCTGGTTTACCCGCGTGTAAGCCCACGTACATTAAGAATGAGAGCGGAAATAAATAACGACCTATACTCAATATCTTTTCCATAGCCTTATATTTCAAAAGGTGAAACTTCTCTTATTTCAGTAAAACCTGAAGGGTTAGTAAGTATTGGACAAGTCTTGGCCCATGACTTTACTTCTTCGATATCATTTGCTTTGCAAAGCAAATAACCAGTAACCATCTGCTTTTCTTTAATTGCGGGTGTATTGGCAACCCCACTATTCGAAACAATTGTACCTGTCCATTCAATAGGTTTGGTAGAAATTAGCCGACCTTGCATAGCAATGTTGCCAATCCATTTTTGCCAGGCCATCATACCCGCTTTCATTTTTTCAGGGTCAAGCTGGTATTGGCCTTCTCCTGTTTCATTCCAGAATAATAAGAGATACTCTTTCATACATGTTTTGTTTTAGTGATTAACTGATACAAAACTGCTGAAGTAAAAACCCAGAACTCTTGATAAATGTCAAGACTTACAATTTACCCTTAAGTCGGGTCATGGTTTCGGGACTAATGCCCAGGTAGGAAGCGATCAGCTTACTCGAAACTCTTGTCATGAATGCCGGCTTGTGTTCCATGAGCCACTTGATTCTGTCAAGGGCATCCATAGAATTTAACGTATTCAGGCGATAGACTGTGTTATTATAAGAAGTTTCCAATAAGCGTTTATAAATGCCTGCAAAGGGAGGTAGTTGTTCTGCCAACCGTTGAAAATTATCAAAATGAATTCTCAATAATTTACAAGGCTCAATACACTTTATATTCTCGGAAGCTGGGCTTTGATTCTGAAAAGCAAAGATGTCGCTTACCCAATAATCTTCAAGATAAAAGTCGCGTATAGATTCATTGCCATATTTATCCACTACATACACCTGTATACAGCCTTCGACAATAAAATAAACGTACCTGCATAGCTCCCCCTGATGTAATAAATGTTCTCCACGCTTCACAGTAATCACCTCAAAATGCTCCAGTACTTTTTCTAAGTTATCCGGTTCTTTTCCCAGGCGTTTAATAATGTGCTGCTTTAAAACTTCTTTCATAAACTTTTGGATAAGCTTGTCGTTTAGCTAAGCCTTTTTATTGGCCTCACCTCCATTCCTCTCCAATGGAGAGGATGAATTAAGGAAGCTTAACTAAACGACACTGCCCTTGAATAACCGAAGTTATAACATTAGATCGAAAAGAAAGTTAAACTTATGAGATGATTAAGGATTAAAAACTAAAAATTCTATTTTATAATCTTAAATGGCCGATATCATCGTAAGCATAGCGGCATCTCCATCGCCAGAAGCAAACTCATTAAATATGCCCAAAAAAATTGTCATCCCTAAGGCCGCTAACACCAATAACAACTCTTCTTCCACAATGACTACACCCACTTTAAAAACAGACTTACTTACAGCACCCGTTGTTTCAACATGGTAACTTAGAATTTCTTGCTCTTTATGAAGAAATTTCAAGGTTAAGGTATTTTTAAAAGTGTACTCTACTTGATAGGTAGTAAAATTAGCCAATTCAATACGCCCCTTGCTTCCCCAAAAATCGTGTAGAAGTTTGGCAATAAGTTGCTCTCCTTTATACACGAGGTAATAAGGTTGCCAGAAGCCTTTTTTTTGAATAGTATATTCCTGATTACGAATCTTAAAAGTGGTCGACTTTAATAAGTCAAACTTCAAACTTAACAGAGACTCGTTTTCAGTGCGCAGGTAATATAGCTCGCCTTCCTTTATCCAATTCATGATGTGTAAAATACAGGTTTACTATGTGTGGCTTAAGAACATGCCCCCATTAAATAACCCAGTAAAAGAAAAAGACCCATAGCCAGTGGCAGTATTACAAACCTAGATTCCGTTTTCATATACTTTAATTTATAAAGTAAAGAAACTGTCTTTTTTAAGGATTTCTAGTTAAAAGTACACCATCGAGGAAAAGCGTATTTGATTGCTGTAAACCCGATATGCTTAAAATTGGACCTAGCTGCTTGCAGCGAAGTACTCATTAGCTGCTTGCTACGAGCTGCTAGCCACAAGCCACTTGGTTCAGTTTAAAAACCCATGCCCGCTCCTCGTCTCCCGAAGGGGACGAGGAGCCAAAAAACTTAATGTACTGATTTCTCTATAAGCTTTATCATTGAAAAAAAATAGTATTAATCAGCGTCCCTGCGGAGACGCTGATTGGACAAAACATAGCGGCAATAGCTTAATCAACAGAGATCCTTATTTAATAAACTAGAGTTTTTCTGCAAGGCGGTCGAATACGGCCTCCCAGGAAACATCGCCTTCTCGTTTACCTAACCTTACCACAATCAGATTTTTTTCAGGACAAACAAAAATATATTGACCATGCAAACCATTGGCTTCATAGCCACGCCTGGTCATCCACCACTGATATTTATAATAGGAAACGCCACCCGCTGACTTCTCTGGTGTCGTAGATTGTTCGATCCATTGTGCTGGCAATACTTGTTCTCCATTCCAATTGCCTCTATTTAAATAGAGTCTGCCAAACTTTGCAAAATCCCTTGCTTTTGCATTCAAACAACAAAATGCTTTCTCTAAGCCATCTTTTTTCTTGTCTATACTCCAGCTGGCCTCATACTCTGGTTGAAGCTTAGACCATAGCCTCTCGTTGAGATAAGTAGTCAGCTGTTTGCCGCTAGCCCTTTCAACAATCAAGCCCAGCAACTGGGTGTTAATACTTCTATATGCAAACTTGGTCCCTGGTTCATAATCAACCTTCAGTCGTTTAATATAAGAACGCAAATTTCTTCCATAATAAATGTGTGCAGCCTGACCGAAGGGGTTATAGTAGCTTTCATTGGCTTTTATGCCACTCGTCATTTGCAACAAGTGCTTGATAGTAATTTTATCGAAATCTTTTTTTGATTTCAATTCCGGTAGATAGGTAATAATTTTTTCGTCTACGCTCTTAATAAAACCATCGGCAAGGGCTGCACCTACCAAGGCAGAGGTATAAGATTTGGCTGCTGAAAAACTGGCTACGGTCGATGACTCTTCATACCCTTGATAATATTTCTCAAATAAAATAGAATCATTTCTGATGATCAGGAAGGCGACAGAATTGTTAGCTTCTACTAAACTATCTAAAATAGTTAACGATACATTTCCTATACTATCATTTCTTTGGGCATCTGTAAAGCGAAAGGGTGCAGATGATTTGGGTAATGGGCGGGATGGAAAAATCTTATGATCAGTGATATCTGAAAAATTATACCACACAAAACGACCTACCATGCACGCATTTAATAAAGGCATACTACAGATGATCGCAACCAGGAGAAAAGTCTTTTTCATATTTTTTAACTACGGATCAGTTACTTAAAATCCCTCTGATCGCTTTTCGTTTCGGCTTTTAGCGGTCTGACGGATAGCCGCGATAATTTTTATTATACACCCATTTTATCCTTAAACTTTACACTTTGTCTTTGACTGATGTCACTCTTCATACCGTTTTTTAATTCCACCTGTAAAGTACTGTTAAAGTAAGGACTGATATTGGCGATAAATGTTACATTAATAATGTGCTGGCGGTTTGTTCGAAAGAAAAATTCGGCTGGTAACTTCTCCTCCATATAATTCAGTGATTTGTGTAATAAGGGTTTCTTATCCTGATAATATACCCTTACATAATTGCCTACACTCTCTAATAAAAAAATATCAGCCAGCGGCACGAAAAAACATTGTTCACCATCTTTTATAAAAATCCGCTTCTCAATGGTCAGCTTATTTTCTTCAGTAGATTGTGGTAGCAGGCGTTTCTTTACACGCTCAAGCGCCTCTGAAAGTCGCTCTTTATTGACAGGTTTAAGAATGTAATCGAGCGCACTCACTTCAAAAGCCCGCAAGGCAAACTGATCATAAGCGGTAACAAAAATTACCTCAGGTGCATGATCCAATTTTTCCAACCATTCAAAGCCACTCATGCCGGGCATCTGTATATCTAAAAAGACAAGATCTACATCCATATCGCCTAGCTTATCCAATGCGTCCTCCGGATTGGTATACGTTGCCACCACCTCAACAAAATCGTAAGCACGCAGCATGGCTTTTAATTCTTCAATGGCCAAGGCTTCATCATCGAGTAAGGCTACTTTAATTTTCATCCTTATCTATTTTTATAGTTACTACAACATTATCTGCTTCTTGCCTCAAGGACAATTCAGCCCTGTTCCCATACAAACTCTCCAGGCGCTTACGAATATTTCGTAAACCAATACCGTTACTGCCATTATTCACCAGCACACCTGTATTGGTCATCTTTATAAGGTGACTATTATTCAAAAGCGAAGACTCAATTGTTAAAATACCAAGACCACTCTGTTTAGCTATACCATGTTTGATGGCATTCTCTGCCATACTTAAGAGCATAGTAGGTGGTATTAACCTATTCAATACGGTATCGTCTACTTTATAGGAAATTGACAACCTTTCTCCGAAACGGATTTTTTCAAGGGCCAGGTATTTCTTCACCTCTTGTAATTCATCATTAAAAGGAATAAGCTCCTGCATGCTATAATTCAATGTAAAGCGTAACAGCTCACTTAATTTAACAATGGCATCTTTACTTTTTTCAGGATCAATCGTAACCAAAGCCTTGATACTGTTGAGTGAATTAAATAAAAAGTGTGGGTTCAGTTGTGTTTTCAGTAATTCCAGTTCTGTCGTGCGGGCCAGGTTCTCGCTTCTCAGTTTGCCTTCTTCGATTTCTCTTTTACGCTCTAATAATTTGTATAAAAAGTAAATGATTATCCACACCCCTACGTAACGCATCCAGTTAATTATCCCGGCAAAAAAAGAAATGGGTTCAAAGATTTCGCTCAAGCTGCCTTTGGAAAAAATATAATAAGGAAGAACATTTAAAAGGTTTAAGGTGAAAGATATAGTGAATGAAGATAAAAGAGCCACCAACCAGATGTAGGTATTGGACTTGGTAAAAACCGGGGTACGCCTGATAATAATTTTAAAAAAATGCGTAAGGGCAATACCTACAAAGGCTCCGTAACTAAAAAGCAATACAAAGGACCAATCAAAAATCTTTACAATAAAAAAAGTATAATTGGTGACTTCTATAGCCACCATACCACCCCAACCGAGTAGTTGGCATAACCAATAGACCTTGCGTGTATCAGATTGTTGAGGCATACCTTAACTAAAGGTAAGCAGCAAATAAATAAGTAGTATATACAAGACTGCCAGGTGTGCGATCAGCCAAAGCTTTTGAAAAAGCGGGCGTTGAACAAAAGGCACTTCTGCATCGAAGGGATCAAAGATGAGTGCCAAGCCGAGTCCGCTGAGGCAGAGTCCGTAATCCTTTAAATAAAATGCCGCTAAACAGCTAATTCCAAGCATAAAGCTATAGCCAATACGGCCTATCAGCTTGTTCCTTTTCTGTTGACTCAGTTCCTGATAACTTGTCATAAGCTTGTTTGTTTAACCTTTATTTGTTTACAGCTTGTTTTTTTATTGTCGCTTTGCAATAACACAGGCAAGGTGGATAGAAGTCCAAGTCCGAGGATAAGCACTAGTTCTTCCGATGCCAATCCCATAAAAAAGCCAACGATGATGAGCACCAGGTAGCCGGCCAAAATCCCGGTAAGTACTGCGATATTCTTTTTTTGCATGTCTGTTTAATATTTAGGTTAAAATACGGGAGGCTCAGTTAGCAGTTGATGGAAAATACAGGAGTGCAGATAATGAAGGCTGAGCGCTGGGTATTAAAAATACAAGGGCGTTTAGTTAAGCTTCCCTATTCATCCTCTCCTTTGGAGGGAAGTGAAGGTAAGTCTGCCTGCACGAAGCCGCTTCGGCAAGGCGGGGCCAAAAAAATGCTTAACTAAATAACATTGAATTAAAAATCAGCACTTAGACCATATACAGAAAATCAATCCTTTATGCTATATATGTAAGGTGATAAAGTCCTAACCTTAAGCACCTGATGAAGCGCATTCTTCCCCTCATTGTTATTGCACAATTCTTTTGCACTTCGGTGTGGTTTGCAGGGAATGTGATCATTACGGACTTAGCCATCACAAGAATAGACAATACCAGTCTGCTGGCGCATCTTACCAGCGCTGTACAAATAGGTTTTATCAGTGGCACATTAGTCTTTGCCATACTGGCCCTGGCCGATCGCTTCTCCCCTTCTTATGTTTTTTTTATTTGTGCACTTTTCGCAGCTCTTTTTAACCTCGCACTTTGTATAGATGGATTGGAAGGCCTGGAAATTTTAATAGTCCGTTTTTTAACCGGTTTTTGTCTGGCCGGTATCTACCCCGTTGGCATGAAAATCACTGCCGATCATTTTAAAGAAGGCCTCGGTAAGTCATTAGGATTTTTAGTTGGCGCCTTGGTACTTGGCACGGCCTTCCCGCATTTAGTAAAAGGTAGTTTCATTGATGTTTCATGGTTATATGTTGTGTACACTACCTCAGCTTTATCTCTTTGTGGTGGATTACTCGTTTTACTCTTTGTGCCGGATGGACCTTACCGTAAGAAAAGTTCCACCTTACGTTTCACGGATTTTGCAAAAGGTTTTAAGAACAACAATTTCAGGGCAGCAGCCTTCGGCTACTTTGGTCATATGTGGGAGCTCTATGCCTTCTGGACTTTTCTTCCCATCATGATCAGTCAGTACTTGAAACAGCATCCGCAATTAGAATTCTCGCCCTCCTTACTTTCTTTTTCAGTAATTGCAGTCGGGGCACCTGCTTGCGTTGGTGCAGGCTTATTATCGCAACAAATCAGTGCCAAAAAAATCGCTTTCTCAGCCTTGACCTTGTCATTTTTATGTTGTTTGCTTTCACCCTTTTTACTGCAAAGCCATTCTGCTTATTTATTTTTTTTGTTTTTATTCATTTGGGGCATCACTGTCATTGCTGACTCACCCTTGTTTTCAAGCCTTGTTGCGAAACATGCTCCTAACGAAAATAAAGGCAGTGCCCTGACTATTGTGAATTGCATTGGTTTTTCTATTACGATTGTCAGCATAGAATTTATCAATAGCATGTCCAAACACATGGAGCCACATCTTGTATATGCTTTATTAGCGATTGGGCCATTCTTAGGATTACTTGCGCTTACAAAAGCAAGGGAAACTGCAGCCGCTCAATAGTGGACAGGATTATAGGATGCTGTTTTGATTTAATACCGTTGGGTTCACTTGCAGGATATTAAAATGACATTAAAATAATACTTAGTTCAACGTGAATGAGGTCATCCTCAAAAAACATTGATTGAAAAATTCGTATGTTTCAGGTACAACATTAAAAATAAAGCTATGAGAAAATACCTGACCATCATTACCCTATGCATTCTTGTTCTTTGCGGTGTTGCTTTCAGTTCCTTTAGGAATGTCAATAACGATGACCAAGCCAAATATGTTATTGTCATTTACAATACTGCATTTAGAGAAGTAAACATTTATCGGGGCAATGGTACTAAAGAAGAAATTAAAGTACCTTTTAATCTGATACATGACCCAGCTAAACTGGAGCTGGCTAAAACATTGGAAAAATTGGGTAATGAACAATATGAAATAATAAGTGTTAATACACACAATATTCAGTCTTCTACTGATAGTCCCCTTGGCGTAGAGTACGCGTATACAATGAAGTTAAAGTAAATAGTGCTGAGATGTTTCTTTGAGAAACAGTATTAATGGATATGGAGCAAATTAAAAATGTAATCAGTCAAATGATTAACATTTCCGATGAGGAAATGAAAAATCTGCTGAGCTCCTGTTTCATTAAAAAATTTAAGCGAAAAGAAATATTGAGTCACCCCGGCATTGTACCCAACGAAATATTCTTTATCAACGAGGGTCTTATACGCGTGTTAGTCAACGACCCGGAAGGAGAAGAACACACGATTCATTTTGCCTTAGAAAACCAGTTTATTGCTGATTATTCCTGCTTCATTCAACAACAACCCTCCCTCTATACGCTACAAGCCCTGGAAGAGGTAGTTTGTGTAGTTATGCCCCGGTCCGCAATTGAATGGGGTTATCGCGAGTTAAAGCAAGGCGACAGACTTGGAAGGCTCATTGCAGAATTTTATTTCATCTATCAGGACAATAGAATCAATAATCAATATATACGCAGTCCAAAAGAGCGCTACGATTCTATAACACAGGTATTTCCCAACATCCATAATCGTGTGCCACAACACATGATTGCCTCTTACCTGGGCATTACGCCTATCCATTTAAGCAGGTTAAAAAAGGAGAACGACTAAAAATCTAAACATTTGTTAACGCTTTAAGTACGGTCTACCACCCACCTTCGCATATAAATTAAATTTTATGCGAAACAATCTTTTACTTCTTGCCTCTATACTCTTGTTGAGTGGTTGCTATTCATTAAAAAAAACACTCAGGTCAGCTCAGCCTTTTGTAGATACTATTGAATGGCCTTCAGCCTACAAGCCCGAAGAAGCTAACTTTTTTGTCCACAATGCCATTGAGATCAAGGCTGCACCCTCTACCGTTTGGAATATCCTGATTGAAGCTGAACAGTGGCCTAGCTTTTATGTGGGCGCTGAACATGTAAAAGTAAGTGATAACGATAAAGGTAAACTATTGCCTAACGCTGTCTTTACCTGGAAAACCATGGGATTAGATTTCACCTCTACGGTTCGTGAATATAAACCAAATGAAAGGTTGAGTTGGGAGTCGGATAAGAAAAGTATACAAGGGTATCATGCCTGGTTATTAATACCCACTGATACCGGAACAATACTTGTTACTGAAGAATCACAACATGGCTGGTTAAGTAACATGGAAAAAGTTTTTCAACCCAACAAGCTTCGCAAGCTTCACGATGTGTGGTTGTTACAAATCAAGAATAGAGCTGAACAAATTGACAATACTAAAGCCGAATCGAAATGATGTTAAGCAAAAAAGAACAACAAAGGTTAAAGCAGGCCTATGGTGATTGGGCGCTGATCACCGGGGCCAGTTCTGGCATCGGCATGGCCTTAAGTGAACTGATTGCTTCCTGCAAGATCAACGTGATCCTTTGCAGCAGAAGTGAAGATAAACTGCATACACAAGCCAGTCAATTAAAAAAGAATTATGGCATATCTGTGAAGGTAATTGCCCTTGACCTAAGTGAAGCAGAAAGCATAGACCGGCTCATTCAACAAACGCAAGGCCTTAACATTAGCTTGTTCGTTGCCTCGGCAGGCTTTGGTACTTCGGGCAAATTTTTACAAAGTTCCATTCATGAGGAAGTAAATATGCTACGCCTGAATTGTGAAGCTGTATTGCGCCTGAGTCATTATTTTTTGCAACACATGGTGCAAAGAAAAAAGGGTGGAATCATTTTACTAAGTTCCATCGTGGCTTTTCAGGGTGTGCCTTACGCTGCGCACTATGCCGCAACCAAGGCCTATGTGCAAAGTTTGGCAGAAGGCATACAAGCAGAAGTAAAAGGACTTGGTGTAGATGTGCTGGCGGCTATTCCCGGACCGGTGTCCAGTGGATTTGGTCAACGGGCCAATATGCAGATGGGTACTGCGCTGCAGCCAGAAGTAGTAGCTGTGTCTGTTTTGAAAGCACTCGGTAAACGCAACAGTGCGTTACCCGGCTTGCTTAGTAAGGTGTTGGTGACTTCTTTAAGAACAGCTCCTCGGTTTTTACGCGTTAAAATTATGGAAACGATTATGAGAGGGTTTACAAAGCATCAGATGGGTAAATCAATTTGAAATTTACACAATTAGAAAAAACTAAAACAAATTTAGTATATTTCTTCTCAGTAGCGGCAGTTGGCACCATTTCTAATGCTGTTACGACAAGCAGCCATATGAAAACCATAGATTTTAAAACATCAAACTATTTTTCCTGGCATGTACATGCGGCAGCCATTTGTCTGGTCTTTGTTTCATTAGCTGTTTTAGAAGAGAGCATATTGGGTGGCTTGGCTATTCTCTTGCTCTGCAGCATCATTTTTACAACACACTATCGCCTGCGAATTGATCTCGATAAAAAAGAGTACCGCGATTACCTCTGGATTCTGGGATTAAAAGATGGTAAAGCATATAATTTTGACAAGCTTGAATACTTTTTTATTAAGAATAATAAGGTAAGTCAAACCATGGGATTAAAGGCAGCGAACACTACCGTAGTTAAAGAAGTATGTGATGCTTATCTCAAATTTTCTGAAGAGGAAAAATTACATGTCATGACGGCCTCCAGTAGGGATGCTCTTGTTAAAAAAATCCTCCCTGTTTCGAAAAGCCTCAATATCAAAGTACTTGACTATACAGATGGAGAGGCTAAAGTGCTTTCGTAACAACCAGCTTGTAGGCTTGCCTTAAAATACCAGGCCGTCTTATTTCTCCAACCATACTTTAATAGCCTCCAAAAATCCAGGCGCAAACTCCTTCTTCAAAGTAGCATATTCCATTGGACTACCCGTGATAGCCTCCTGAAAAAGATGATTGGCCTTTGAAATGGTAATTGCTTCTACTTGCTCATTACCTGCTTGCATTAAAGCATTATTCATGACATCACTATTTTGTGAAGCCAAGATCTGCTTATCTAATTCACCAAAAAGTAATAGAACAGGGCACGTAACTTTTTTTAACGTTGGCAAGGGATCGTAGTTCATAAAATAACGCACCCAAACATTTTTTCTTTGTGCAATCACTTGTTGTGCTGTCATACTCGCATACATCTCCTTATCTACAATCTGCGCCTGGATGCTCTCAGGTAATAAGGGCAAGAGTTTTAAGGTCTCTGCTTTTGTAAACACAGTAATGTCATCATCGGTAATGGTATCATCTGCGATCATGCGCATCAGTTCTCTATTCATCGCACCCGATGCTTTAACGAAATCATCGCTCATACCACTGGATCTTAAAATGGCTTCTTGCTGTGCGTTCGTAATTTCCACGCCCTTTACACCATAGCCGGCCATGAGTATGATAAAGGATAATTTTTCCTGTACTGCCACCATGGGCACCACAATGCCACCTTCACTGTGCCCCAGCATACCAATTTCCTTTGCATCTATATCCTTACGCGATTTAAGGAATAAAAAAGCTTGTCGTGCATCTTCTGCCAGATCAGCACTTGTTGACTCATTAACCGATTTTCCTTTTGATTTAGCCACGCCCCTGTCGTCATAGCGAAGTACGGCATAACCATTACTATTAAAAAAATCGGCCAGTAATTTAAAGGGCTTAAAGCCGAGTAATTCGCTGTCGCGATTTTGTGGTCCGCTACCTGAAACTAAAACAACTGCTTTGTATTGTTTATTTTCTTGCGCTGGAAATGATAAAGTACCCGCTAGCGTAATATCGCCATTGTTGAAAGACACTTCTTCTTCGCGAAAGGTTTGACAATGCGCTGGAGCACTGAGGCACAGCGACAAAAACAAAAAAAGGTGTTTCATAAACCAAGTGGATTTTCAGTTGAAGTTACTGCCTTTTAGGTACTTCGCAACAATAGACAACGTACTTTCACGGTAATTTAAATCAACTATGCATAATTACTAACCATTGCCGTCAAAAGCTGCCTTGAAACATTACAAAAAACTCTTTATGAAACGTAATATAAAAATCAGGCAATGTCTTTTCTATATATTTACAGTAAGTGGTTGTGCGATGTATCTAATTCCAATAACCCGTTCAATGAAACATTTTAATACTACAGTTTTACCTTGACTACTATCAAAATCAACAGTTACGTTTTAAAAAGTCAGTCACTACAAATAGTCAAAAGTCATAAAGACCCTATTGTCAAAAAAATATATCTACTTAAATGATAAAACCGCTCCTTCTAACCATTATCCTGAACTTCATTAGCCTCGTTCCTCAAAATGCAGAGAAAGGCATCGTCTACTTTTCTTTTGACAAGGGAAAGACCTGGGAAAATAAAAGCCAGGGTTTACCTGACCATATCTTTTTATCGGACTTAACGGTAGCCAATAATTTTTTAGGCTTAACAACAAAGCAACACGGTATATTCACTTTTGACTTTTCCACAAATCAATGGAAGCAGATGAAATCAACTCCCATTGAAACCGATGAGATCAACGCCTTATGCTTCCACCAAAACAAGTTGTTTGTCGGAACCAGGAATAGTGGAGTTTTTATGTCATCCAATAAAGGAGATAACTGGATGGATTTTAATGAAGATTTAAAAAATATGACCATCAGGAAACTAAGCGTTATTGGAAACAAACTATATGCGGGTACCAATGGCGGGCTGTATGCATACGATGAGCTTAATAAAAAGTGGCAATTTGTATACGGACATGCTTCCTTACAAGTAAATGGAATAACGGAGTTAAATAATGAAATTTATATAGGTACGAATGAAGGCGCCTACAGATTGAAAAATAATCAATGGACACAAATTATGGCACAGCGTTCATTACACAATATCGGCAATGATGGTAAAAATATTTTCGCATTAACCTATAGCGAATTGTTTGTTTCTGCAGACAAGGGTGCTACCTGGCGTAGCGACCAAAAAGGTATGCCCGATGGCATGTATACTTTTCAGGTAATTGAAAAAGATCATACAGTGTTGGCAGGCCAATGGGATGGCGTGTATCTAAAAACGGATACGCAGGGTTGGGTACTTTCAAACAAAGGACTTCCCACTAAATTACCAGTGCTGGAATTAGTTACTATGGGCGATATCATTGTTGCCGCAAGTTCCCAATGGTCAGGAAAATAGGCACGCGCATATTGCCATGGTCCTTATGTTCAGCTTGTAAACCCTTGTTCGCTCCTTGTCTCCCAAAGGACGAGGAGCTTACAACCTAGCACTGTGTTTTTCACATCACCTGTATCCTCGAAAGAAGCATTCTGTAAAAAATAGGCGGCAATCCGCTGCCAAAATCAAAAAAAGGCGCATCAGTGCTGTCAGCGTCAACATTCAAGGCATTTACACCATTAAAAAATAATCACTTACAAATTTGCGCAACCCAAAAGTTGCGCATATATTTGCAACCAGAAAGTTGCGCAATTGATATGAAAAAAGTGAAACAGGATTTGTTCCAGGCCATCGCTGATCCGACCCGCAGGGCTATCCTTACTTTAATTGCCATGCAAGCCTTAACGCCAAATGCCATGGCCGAAAAATTTGATATGAGCCGACAGGCCGTATCAAAACACATCAAAGTATTGCAAGCGTGCCAATTGATTAAACCAGAGCAATCCGGGAGAGAAATATACTATCATTTTAATCCGAAAAAAATGCAGGAGTTTGACCATTGGCTAGATCAATTCAGGAAAAATTGGGAAACGCAGTTTAACCAGCTTGACAATATATTTTCAACTATTAAAAAGCAGAAAAAATGAAAGCAAAAAATAAGGAACACCAACAAGCAAATAATGAAGCAATGAGTAAAAGCGATTTACTCTTTGATTTTACCGTTGACAAAACAGCGAAAAAGGTATTCATCACAAGAGAATTTGATGCGGACCTATCCATGGTATGGGATGCATTTACCACAGCCGAAATGCTCGACCAATGGGTGGCACCGAAGCCCTGGACATCCAGAACAAAGTTCATGGATTTCAAAGTGGGTGGGCGCAGATTTTACGCCATGGTAAGCCCGGAAGGCATAGAGCGTTGGGCTATTCAGCGCTACACTTCCATTAGTCCAAAAACCAACTTCAAAATGTTCAACACTTTTGCAGACAAAGACGAAAACCCCGAGCTGCCAGGTTCTGAATGGGATTATACTTTTAGCGAAGAAAATGGAAAGACAAAAGTAAGCATCATTATTTATAATGAATCCCTTGAACGCATGGAGAAAATGATTGAAATGGGCTTCACAGAAGGATTTAAGATGTCCATGCGCAATCTGGAAAATTTCTTAGCAACGTTTGCACAAAAATGATCCTGGTTTTCAAGACATCGGTTAAAACTAAAATGCAGGTAAAGAAACTTAAACCGCATATTGACAGAATAGTGCCTAACGAAAAATGGAACTTTGACCTGGAAGATTGCGATAAAATTTTGCGCATTGACGGTGAAGAAAATATAGGTCTACTAATAAAAGATTTATTAACTATTCATAACCACACCTGCGAAGAATTAGTGTGAAAAAAATCACATTAGAAATAATAAGGATTAGTAATCTAAAACAATGATTTCAATTTCTCATTTAAGTTTTAACTTTCGCTGGAACTGCCGCTACTAAAATGAATATGACTGAGTCAACAAACTAGGCTTTTCAGCAATGAAAATAACAAATAAGCAATACATAGTTTTTGCCGGTCTATTCCAGCTAATTATTGCTATCGCATATACGCTGATTTGTATTTCAAACTATACATTTGATTGGTTGGAATACGAATCTGTTAGAGATTTAAGTGAATATGAAATACTGAAAATTAATAGCAAAAGAAACTACGACCCCAACATGACCTGGGGGTTAGCCGGGTTCAACGGTATAATGTTTATCGTATATTGCATTCTCTGGAAAGAAAATAAAACTGATAAAAAAACAGATTTCATAAGAGACATCATTTCATTTGGGAGTTTCCCCTTTCTTTTTGCACTCATTATGTACTATATGATCGACTATAAAAACAGCTTAATTTTAGTAATAACGGGAAGTTACGCAGCTGCTAGTCCAGCCTTATACATCAGCCATAAAATTGATAACAACCAAGAGGAAAGCAAGAAGTATTGATTATAATTTAAATGTCAACAAAATAATACCTATCCGAAATTGAGAAATTTAAAGCATAGGCATTAATTTTAGTATACAGATACGCAATAAAAATGAATCAGTATAACCACAAGCATTAATTCTTAGCGAATGAAAAATAAATTTATACCTACCACTTATATTAATTCTGAAAAGCAGGTGCTATCGGCCTTGTTACTTTTGTGTTGTCTAACATTCTCTGCTTGCAAAAATAAATCCGAGACAAACAATGTAGCACCAAATCCTTTTGCCAGCACTATACCTAAAGATAGCAGTCAGATATTACGTCCATGCGAATGGACTTTTCAACTTGAGCAAAACTCGGCTGATGAAGCAACACTGATAAGCATAGCCAACATTGACTCGGGATGGTATTTGTATTCTCAACACATTGCCAATAAGGGTCCACAAACGGAATTTACTTATGATAGTCTGCTTAACTATGCCCTAGTGGGAGCTACTGAAGAAGGTAAGCCCAGCAAAAAGTATGATCCCAATTTAGGCATGGAAGTTCAGTATTTTGAAAACGAAGCTACATTCAAACAAAAAATAAAAATACTGAGCAAAGAAGACTTTGTTGTTAGGGGTGCTGTTAATTATGTGATTTGCCTTACCGGCCAATGCGTTTTCTCCGATGAAGAATTTTCTTTTAAAGTAAAGGGGAATCGGGAGGGAAAGTAAGTAGTAAGGTTAGTTCTGCAATAGCGTTTAAAACGTTAAAAAAATTGAAATACAGGATAAGCTAAAAAGTACGATCCATTTAATATTGGCGCTTAAGATTGCATTAAAGCAAATTAGATTTAGCAACAATTATTTATCTTTACTGTATCACATCGGAATGCTTAACTATCGTCAGGGCTTGTAGTTCATCTGCGGATAATTAATCGGGAAAATGACAACAATTGAAAATACTAACACATCAGACCTGGAATTCATTTACAGCCTTTTTGATAGTGCCATTGACTATCAAAAGAAAAAAGGTTATCCTGTCTGGAGAGGGTACGACAAGAATACTTTCAAAAACGATATTGACGCTGGAAATCAATATAAGATTTTAATCGACTCTCAGATTGCCATCGTTTTCAGTGTCTGTTATTCAGACAAATTCATCTGGCGTCATATGGACCAAGGCAATGCCATCTACTTGCATAGAATAGCCGTGAACCCATCATTCAAAGGACAAAAACTTTTCAGTCAGATACTGACCTGGGCTATAGAACATACAAAAAGAAAACGACTTACTTATGTTCGCATGGATACCTGGGCCGACAACCCTACTATTATCGACTATTATAAAAGTTTTGGTTTTACTTTTATTGAAAACTATACAACGCCTGATAGTGCAGCCTTACCTTCCCAACACAGAAAACTTGCACTTGCTTTATTGGAGTTAAAACTGGCGTAGTTGGCCATAGTAAGATGTTTGCATTGCATAAAGTGGCACTTCTCATTATGCCCCTGTATACTACCCATTAGCGCTCTCTAATGTCTGCTCATTAACTTGCATAACTTTGAAGATTAGCCATTGGATTATGCTACTTGAAAAACTCTTTTTCGAAAAAAAAGGACTGCCGCACAAACGACAGTCCTCCAATAAATTTAACACTCCTTCCCTATTCGCTCAAAGCCTTCAAAACAGCTTTACATGAAAAGAATACTAACAATTGTATATATTTACCGTAACAGTCTTTATATGAAGATATAGCGGTAATAAGTGAGCATAGACTGGTATCGCGATAAATAATTTTTTCTAAAAAATAGATGTACTTAAAACTAGAAATTCCCTTTGATGAGAATATATACATAAGACAATGTATGGTTAGGTGGGCGCTGTCGAATAAGAAAAATTTTAAAAATGTTAGATCAATATTGATTGGATGGGGTTTAATTTTCGCTATTGGGATACTTGTTGGAATTGAAAAAGAGCAATATGTAAATGGTTATACAATAATTGGTATGATTATTCTTACTTATGCATTAGGGGTACTGATATACTTACTAAACGGAAAAAGAAAATATAAAAAGCAATTGGTTGACATGGCAAATACACTCAAAAGCAAGAACCATTTCTCGGAATACGAATTCACAGATTCATTTATCCGATATATTGACAGTCAAAGAGATATAAAACTGAACTGGGATATATTTGACAGCTACACAGTATTGAATAAAGATTTACTTATAAATCAGAATCATTCCTTTGATTTTTCATACGTTTTAGGAGAAGATGAATTGACAATTACTAAATATACAGAGTTAAAAGATTTCCTATCAACGAAATTAAAATTGAAAGAGGTGTAATCAAGGTAGTACTCACAACAATAGCTAGCCAAGTGATTTAGCAATCAAACAAAACTACTAATGTAGTTACTTAGCATTGAAAGTAAACATGCTCGGTCAATTAGTATGGTAAAGCCAATAAAAAAGGACTGCCGCGTAAACGACAGTCCACTAATAAATTTAACATTCCTCCCCTATTCGCTCAAAGCTCTCCCACAGCAGCTTTACATCAAACAGCGCCATTTTTTCGTCTTCATCCACCGCAACATCGGAATGATAAAGGGCTAAATCATGGATGAGCTTCAGCGATTTTGATAAATCATTGACACCATGAAAGAGCACAAAATCAATAAACTCTGCCTGAGACGGTGTTAACAACACCTTGACTTTTTTGGGTGCTTTTCGCACCTCATTTGTTGGGCGCACTGAATAATTATTCAGTTCCGCACCTGGACCATTTGAAGTTCGCATGTTGAAATGGGTTAAGGTTAACAAAAGAGGAGAGGTCACTGCGAACTTCATCAAAGCGTGCTTTGACTGGTCTCGGGACTTGCACCCGTATGCCCCTCCAAGATCGTTGTTTAAACCGGACTTGTGATAATAACACCATAGAATTTAATGAAGTTCGCATGGCAAATATACGTTTTTTTCAGTTCACAAGTGCCTCTGAAAAAGCAGGGAAGGTTGGCGTAGGTCCAAAAGTGATTAGATGGAGCTCAAAAAAATAATAACAATTGTATATATTTACTTTACCGGGCGGCTATGTGCAGTGATTGATGGAATGACTGAATATAGCCGGACGTTAGCGGCAAGCACGAGACTAGTTGACAATAATATGAGACATTTGAAACAACCGATATTCTATCTACAATGGATACTTATCATATTTTCTTTAATAGCATTTGGGCTAGCATCCATTGAGGGATTTAGTATGCAATTCAATTTTTCATCAAAAGGATTTCAGAACTATTTGATTCTGTTTGTTCCTTACTCGATACTGTTCGCTGCGACATTCATTGTAATCGCATCATACCTTGCAATTGAAAGACTTGGTATAATGACTGACGCAAATTTGACGGCATACAAAGCAGGAAATAGAACTATTTGGATTCAGACTGTTAAGGAGTTTTTGACAGAGACTAAAATTACCGATCCCTACATGTGCAAAGAAATCAGTAAACAACTACTGCTAATACATGATTATCTTTTTGACAAAAAATATAAGTTGACCAATCAACAAGAAACCAAGGACTTTTTTGACAAGTTTTTTGCTAATAAGGTTCAATTTTTTGAGGAAATGAATACCAAATTCATGGACATAGCCTGCTACCGTGACTCTAGACATTCTTACTCTTGGGATGGTTTTAGATATGTTGTAATAACAATGCTCAACATTGACGAATGTTATGCAAAATGCATTTCGGACTTAAATGAACTTTATATTGTGGAAATACAAAATCCCAATCGTATTGTTGACATCGCTATGTTTGAATTGGCTGTTAACGAGAGACTAAAAAGAATGAAAGGATAACGTGACGACATGAGAAGTGCCAGCCGCTAACAAAATGTATAATCAATGGCGGGGTTCAGTGTAAATTTGTAGTTTAGTTTTTTAAATTACGTTTAGTTTCGTGGGACAGTGACGCGCTACGAATTCCCGCCACTGCTTATGCACAAACGTTGTGCGTGATGCTTTGAGACAATTTCAATTAGATCACTTTTATCATAAACTTGAAATGAAATGTTTAGAATGTACCTACCTCAGATTCTAATTGGCCTTGGAGTGATACTTACGTTCTTAGGTGGTTTACTATCATATATAAGAAGTGCAGAATATGACAAAAATATTGAAGACAAAATTGAAGACACTAATAAGCTTTCAAAAGAAAACAAATCACTTGCTGAAACCAATGAGAAACTAAGCATTCAGAATCAAAGTCTAATTGAAAAAAATCTTGAATTAAGTTCCAAAAATCTTGAGTTAGGAAATCAAACTGTTAAACTAAGTGAGCTGATTAATTCCAATATAACAGGTGGAGACAATTTCTGCTATGCCAGCATTAGCTTTAGTGACAATACAAATGGTTTAATTGTCCTACATAATGATGGTGAATATCCACTGTCAAATGTACAAGTTCGATTTGTAGAAGTTGACGACAACGGAAATCTACTATCTGAGAACTCTTTTAATGTTGGTGAAATACCACCAAAATCTGTTCAAATTGGTGGTAAAACAGCTTTTCTTATGGGGACAAAAAAGGCAAGCTTCAATATATTTTTCTCAGCAAGAAATGGACATCTAACTCAGATGCTAAGACTGATTTACCATGACAAAAAATGGCTATCAGCAACGCGTGTCCTCGACCCTGCTTCTGGTAAAATCCATCTTGAAAAAATACAAGATAATTTTCCTGTTTATGAGGGAATGTGGCATTGATGTATCAAAAGGCACAGTGCATACCACCCTGGTCGTAGCGTCTCGCTACGACCCTTACTATAAATACAACAATGACAAAAAAAGACCGATTGCTTCTTTTAGTTCCAGCAGGCTGGGCAAGTCTATTCGATATTACAATAACCATACTCCATCAACCAAAAGAATACTGGAGCGGTGACTTGACAAAAAAGAACGAAGGGAATCCCATCGGAGCATTGTTCATGGAAAACCATGTTGCCGGAATCTTTATTATTTCGGCTTGTTGGCTTATCCTCATAGCACTGCTAGGATATTATCTACCCCGAAAGATCAGTAAAATATTCTTACTGTTTTGCCTATTGGCCCATAGCTATGGTGCATCTACATGGTTATATAATCAATATGGGTTTTGGTATGTCATGGCATTCTTATTATTCAACGCAGTGCTATATAGCATCATAGATAACCGAGTCGGGAGTAAAAAACTCTCGCAAGAGAATTTGTATGGTAAATAAATCTTAACCCACCTAATGCCAACAATAGCTCATTCCATGCCGCGTATTTTGTCAATTACGCACAAACTACTAACTTTATTACTTAAAGTTTGAATTATACTGACATCGATAAGCGGCACGTCATGTAGTCCAGCGTTGTGAGCCACGGATCGAAAATGAGATTAAAGACGATGTTAATATTTCATGTTACTCAAGACCTTGGGACAGTGACTTTTCGTGATATAACAGGAACCAATTATATTATAAATTAAATAGGAAAAAATGCTCTCTAAAAAGACAAAAGTCCTCTTGACCGTAACATTACTTGCTGTAGTAAATTTTTCAACTGCTCAAAAAGTTGATCTCCAATTGATGTACCAAAATGATGAAAATGGAAAAATTGTATTCGGTAATATTAAAAAGCTAATAGCTTCAATTAGGGAAGGCCATGATGTAAGAATTAGTTGGACACTAGGCGACTCTATTCGTGGTAAAATAGAGCATTTTGCTAATGCCAAATTTATTACCATCATGAGTGACAGCGTTGTATTTGCACAAATCGATCCAATTGTCGGACAAACTCCTAATCTTAAAGAAAGGCATATCTACCTGAAAGATACCCAATGGGAATTTATTGCATCCACGACAGGTAACAATGAATCCGTAAATCGAAATGCCAAGACACTTGAGATCATCAATCAATCCCAATTTAAATGTGGCATCAAATGGTTTGTGATAAGAAGGAACTAGAGATAACAAGATTGAAATTCAACAATATGACAAGACGGGAATAGACGATTGAAGAGAAAGAAATATTTCATTAGTCGTTCGCAGACCACAACAGTGGTGATTGTTACACAAGTACCTTAAATGATAAAAAATATTCACTTGATTTGCTTTGTGTAAAAAATCAGTGAATAACTCAGCTTAGATTTCAATTTTTTCATTTTTTAAGCACCCCCCACCCTGGTCGTAGCGTCTCGCTACGACCTTTACTATAAACACAACAATGATAAAAAAAGACCGATTACTTCTTTTAGTTCCAGCAGGCTGGGCAAGTCTATTCGATATTACAATAACCATACTCCATCAACCAAAAGAATACTGGGAGGGTGACTTGACTAAAAAGAACGAAGGAAATCCCATCGGAGCGCTGTTTATGGAAAACCATGTTGCCGGAATCTTTATTGTTTCGGCTTGTTGGCTTATCCTCATAGCACTGCTAGGATATCATCTACCCCAAAAGATCAGTAAATATTCTTATTGTTTTGCCTATTGGCCCATAGCTATGGTGCATCCACATGGTTATATAAGCAATACGGATTTTGGTATGTCATGGCATTCTTATTATTCAACGCAGTGCTATATAGTATCATAGATAACCGAGTCGGGAGTAAAAAACTTTCGCAAGAGAATTTGCAGGGTAAATAAATCTTAACCCACCTAAAGCCCACAATAGCTCATTACATGCCGCGTATTTTGTCAATTATGCACAAACTACTAACTTCGTTTTGTAACGTTGGCATCGAACGTGCTTCGTTAAGCGGCACACCATGAAGCCCGGTGCTGCCAGTCATTTTTATTAATATGTGGACGACCCTTCGACAAGAAATAGAAAAGATACGGACTGCGTTTCACCTGCAGAATCATTTAAAATCCGTTGGACTGAATGAGTGGACAGATATTGAAGATAAACTTTACGACAACTTCGTCACCATAACTTCACGCAGATCTCGACCAAAATGGATTTGGGAGAGGCTAAAAGTCGAGAATTTTGGCATTGCAACTGACGGACAACCCTATCAATTTCTAAAACGACTTATTGATACAAATACTGAATTATTCCTTTTCTTAAATGAGTCTGTTAATGAGAGAGACAAATTTTGGATTTATAAAGGGACGATAGAACCCATTCAAAAATTAATCGAAGAAACAGTTGGTATAGACGAAGTAATTATCATTGATAAAAAATATAATTGGATTTTATGTATTAACCATCATGACAATATTATCGTTGGTGGAAAGTTAATGGTTGACAGACTTAAAAAACTTCAAACAGAGATTACGGTGGGTTAAAACGGCCAGCAAATAAAAGCTTAACCAATATCGACTGAAGTGCAAGTTTAAATTTTTATCTTCGCTACAATGTCTTCCTACTGGTAGCCAGGTTCGGTCAAGGTTAACAATGGCAGTTTAAAAAATCGCCATAGCCTATAACCAAACAATGACAATTTTAAAGAATGTAACAAACATCAAACAAATAGAAATAAGGTATGAAATTCATTTTCTCATTGGTACTCATCTCTATAACACATTACATAAGTGCCCAAAAAAATCCTGTACTTTTTGAACCCAATACTATATCAAACGGTGGCGTTTTTGGTTTAACTATTTCGCCAGACTCGCAAATTGCGCTGTGGGTTTCTTCTCATGGGAAGCGCGACACACTAACCATAATGGAGGCTAGAAAAAAGGATGGAAAATGGTCGAAACCTTATGTTGCTTCCTTTTCTTCATCAACGGGAGCATGGAAAGACATTGACCCCATTTTTTCACCAGATGGTAAAACCGTTCTTTTTCAATCAAATAGAAACACCCATAGACCGTCTGAGAGGAAAGATTTTGATATCTGGGCGGTGGAATTAACAGATACAGGTTGGTCAAAGCCATATCCGCTTGAGGGTGCTATTAATTCAGATGCTTCCGAGTCTTATGCATCCATCACGAAAGATGGTACCATCTATTTTATGAAAGAGAATGATAATCAAGTAGGGCAATCCGATATCTATTACTCAGTTTTAAAATATGGAAAATATCAAACGCCTCAAAATGTCGGCCTGCCCATCAATACGAATGAAAGAGAATCAAATCCATATATTTCACCAGAGGAGAACTATCTTATCTATTTCTCCTCAGATAAAAATGGGTTGGGAGAAGTGGACTTATATATTTCTTTCAGGAAAGAAGGTACATGGACAAGGCCCATCAACCTGGGAAGTCCTATCAACTCGAGTATTGCTGAGTTTTGTCCTTTCGTGCATGAGAAAGAAAAAAGGCTTTACTTCACCAGGCAGAAAAAACAAGGCGATCGGTTTATTGAGAATATATACTCTGTTGACTTTGACATTAATCAGTATAAATAAAATTTGAATTTGTTGGTGTTGTGCGATGGCATTAGCAGAGGATCACTAACAAGCTGAGTAATCACAATTATAAAGGCGTTGTTCTTTGCTACTAATGAAAAAATCCAGTGCTAGGCATTTGAACATGGTGTTGAGTATATAAGATCGGTAATTAAGATTCGATAATGAAAATGTTCTACACCAAAAACTGTAAAGCATTACTTCTAATTAATTATTTTTTTTAAGATAAAAGTAACGCCTCGTAAACAAGCTTTAACGCTATACTTTTATGAAGACTAGAGTGCTGATATTTCTAATACTCTCTTTTGTAACTGACTATACACTTGGACAAAGTCGCAAAGACAGTTTGATTGTTTTTGTAGGAGAAATCATAGAGGTCAAATACTCCCCTGAGGAAAAAAAAGAATCACCACCGGATACAATTATTAGAAATGGCAAAAAAACTGTTGTCAAAACGGTTACTATAAGTATGGACAGCAGGTATGTTGCAAAATATAAGGTTTTGCAATTAGTACACGGAACTTACAAAGGGGATACTATTCAATTCATTGCCTACGATCATTATGGAAAACCTGGTTTTTCTAACTATAAAACGGTTTTATTATTCTTATCAAACTATAATAGCACACTATATCATGAGAGATATCAATATTTTGATGTTTATCAAACCAAGGAAAATAAATGGGCAAGTCCTGGTGATCCTTACAAATTTGACGACCACCATAGAAAAGACTTGAAACCTCAAAGAATAAAATTTAAGGAGCAAGTTTTCTACGACCTTAAACACTACGACAAAGACAGGATTGAAGAGTTCTTCCCATCAAAATATTTTAAAATCGTTAAAAACAAAGCTTATCCTTTTATGGGAACTTATATCGAAGACCTGTTTACTGTCAAGAAAGAAGGAGTTCTTAAAGCAAGAGGGATATTCTGACAAAAATAGCCATACGAAAGATGACAAAAGCCTTACTTTTGATTAACAATTTTTTTAACGAATAAAAGTAACATATTTAACCAAGCGTTACCGGCAATGAAATTTTAATGAAGAGA
Source organism: Chryseotalea sp. (assembly GCF_057350905.1). Lineage (NCBI taxonomy): Bacteria > Pseudomonadati > Bacteroidota > Cytophagia > Cytophagales > Chryseotaleaceae > Chryseotalea > Chryseotalea sp. Next base: position 80,394 of record NZ_JBMRCF010000022.1, read on the forward strand.
TTACTAACCATTAGCTTGTTTGTTATCGTAGGACTAGTTGCTTTGCTCGGAACAATTTGGTACAATACACAACCTGTGTGGCCAGTTGACAGAAAAATTGAGGCAGATAAATTAGTTGGCCTACCTGTGACCAACAGAGAAGTTGTGGAATTTACACAAGCTATGGGAGAAGACTTAGCCCCAACATACGAAAGTGCAGTCTGCACCGAATTTGTGATTAAGGTAATTGACAAAGTAAGACCGCTGACAAAGACAGAAAAGAACGACATAAGAATAATCACCGATTCTGAGTTGGACAGTTTAATTGAAGCTGATGCTCCGATAATTAAGGGAGTACAGACGGCACTTTTAAGAAGTAACAAAGGAATAGAGATAAGGGAGAGCAGTGAAGTATTACCAGGTGACTTCGTGCAATTTTGGAAAGTATTCGGAGGTAGAGCTTATGGACATTGTGGAATAGTGCTTGACATTGAGCCTAACAAAACACTTACACTTTACTCGTCACACCCATTTACTGGTGGTTATGGGACGCAAGAGTACTTGTGGCCAGAGAAGATATACTTTGTAAGATTAAAGTGAAGCTGAAAATGACCCAGCTGGTAACAATGTGTACGCCCGATTTAAAATTGGTTAATCATTTTAAAGGTAAATTTAAATTGTGCACACATCAACATTAGCTGCAAGACAAAATTGGAAAGATCCCTATGATGACGTATAAATCATTTTTAGTTGTGACCCTGTCTCTTCTTTGCCATTTGACATATGAACAGAGTGATGTTTGTGAATGTTGTGCGAACGCTCAATAAAGTATTATGACATTTAGATTACTATTACCATTTACAATATTGATTTTTGGTTCATGTTCTGCTAACAAGGAAATTTTTACCGCTGAACGATTTCAAAACATAAGTCAATTAACAGTCGACAGAGCGACAAGATGGAACTTAAGTCAGAAACACAAAGACATCTCCCCGAACCATTTAATCTTAATCGGAGAAGATATTTATCCGAATTCCAAAAATTTTAACTTAGCAAAACCCCGGACTTTTGAAAAGAAAACAAACTCATTTCGCATCAGTACTGACTACTATTATTCAGCTCCTGACAGTATAGTGAGAGTGATTTTGTATCAATGGGACAAAGCTAGAACCAGTGACCAAAAAGCGGAATTTCAAAAACAATTTAATAAGCTGAGAAAGTATCTGACAACTAAACTAGGAGAACCAACAGAAATTGAAATCAATCAAAAGGAATTCAATTACAAAACATTTAGAGATGGAATTAAATGGACTGGAAAAGTAAATGCCTATTTATTTATGTTCGGCCGAGACCAAAATGAATACAGGCAAATAAGATTAGCTATTTACTGTGATTAAACAACTGGCCGCAATAATAGCTACACGTCACCTCTTCCCTTAACTCAACTTAAGAAATCTTAATCTCACCAGAATTTCTGCTGTTTTCCAGCAAAAACATAAGCCCTGTGTTTACCATACCGGAATTTTATGCTACATTAGTTCACTGAAAAGTCTCTTACTCCTCTACTGATAAATTTGATATTATGAAAAAGACCTTAAACTTATTGGCACTATTGCTTTTGCTAAGTCCCGTAGTGAGTTTCGCACAAGATGAAACGGATAAAATTTTTGATCGCGTAAAAATTTATAACAAAAGCGCACAACAACCCACCTACGTTTTAAAAGTAGATGACAAAACACTTGTCTACAATGCACAACAAAATAAAACCGTAGATTTCAATACCATCGATCCTAATACCATACAGGAAATACAAGTACTAAAAGGTGAGGCTGCTGCTGCTTACAACGATAACAATCATGGTGTAGTGATTATCACTTTTAAAAACTTTGAAGACCTCTCCCCTTCCTTAAAAAAGAAATTCGAGGCACTTTAAAATCGAATCACCTATACACACAAACAGAAGGTCGTGGAATACAACAACGGCATTCCTGCCTTTTATGCCAAGAATCAAAAGGCGTGGCGTGATTGGTTAAAGAAAAATCATGTCAGTAAAAAAGCAGTCTGGCTCATCATCTATAAAAAAAGCAGCAGTACAAAAAGTGTCTACTATCCGGAAGCGGTAGATGAGGCACTCTGCTTTGGCTGGATTGACAGCAAGCCCAATAAAAGAGACGAGGAAAGTTTTTATCAATTCTTCGCAAAGCGAAATCCGAAAAGCAATTGGAGTAAGGTTAATAAACTCAAGGTAGAAAAGTTGATAGCTCAGGACTTAATGACGGAGGCCGGTTATGCAGCCATCGCCATTGCCAAACAAAATGGCTCCTGGGAAGCACTCGATAAGGTAGATCAGCTAATCATTCCCGATGACCTTCAAGTGCTGTTCGATAAAAAACCTAAGGCTTATGCCCATTGGCAAAAATTCTCACCCTCTTCCAGACGTGGTATTTTAGATTGGATTTATAACGCCAAAAGACCGGAGACGCGCGCCAAGCGAATAGAAGAAACCGTAAGGCTCGCAGCCAAAAACGAGAAAGCCAATCAGTATGTACCGAAATCATAGCTGCTGGCTGCTAGCCTTGAGCTGCGAGTTTCTAGTGATTGACGATATAATTCAAAATTCAAAATTCAAAATTCGTAAATCTAAATTCGTAAATCTAAAATCTTACATCTTACGTCTTACGTCTTAAGTCTTAAGTCTTAAGTCTTACGTCTAAAGTCTAAATCATTCTTTCCTATAAACCACCTTCCCATCAACCACCGTCATGGCTACTTCCGCTTCCAGAATTTCTTTTTCACTCACCTTCATAATGTCTTTGGTGAAAACAGTGAAGTCGGCCAGCTTACCTACTTCAATAGAACCTTTTACTTTTTCTGCAAACTCACCAAAGGCCGCATCTACAGTATACGAACGCAGGGCCTGATCTCTCGTCATTTTTTCTTCAGGCTCATAACCACCTGCAGGCTCACCTTTCAGCGTCATGCGACTTACTGATGCATAGAATGAAGGAATCGGTGTTAAGGGTTCTACTGGTGCATCGGTTCCGTTAACAATCACCGCACCCGACTTCAATAATGTTTGCCACATATAAGCACCTTCTTTAATGCGCTTCTCCCCCAGCCTGTCAATGGCCCAAGGTCTGTCGCTGCTCATGTGTATGGCTTGCATGGCCGGTATTACACCTAACTTCGCAAAGCGCCCAATATCGGTGGGATGTAAATGCTGTGCATGCTCAATTCTAAAACGGTGGTTGGTGGCCTTCTCCGGATTTTCAGTAAAGGCCTGCTCATAGCGATTGAGTATTTCCTGATTGGCCCTGTCGCCAATGGCATGTGCACACACCTGAAAGCCAGAAGCCAATGCTTTGCGCGAAACTTTTAGTACAGTGTCCATAGAGTAAGTAGCCATGCCAGAGAAGTCAGGGCGATCGGTGTAGGGTTCTAATAACCAGGCACCGCGTGAGCCTAAAGCACCATCGCAATTCAATTTAACAGAACGCACATTTAAAAAATAAGTGCTGTCTACAATCGGGCCCTTTTCAAAAAGCTCGTATACATAATCAAGATCCCATCCGGTTAACATGGGGTATAAGCGTACACCCAATTTTCCTTCTCGCTGAAAGCTTTGAAACAAAGCAATGTTTTCGCGACTGGCGCCTGCATCATGAAAGCTGGTGATACCATTGCGCCAACAAGCTTTAATGGCCAGTTCCAAGGCCTGTCTATCGGTTTCCGCTGTATTCTCTGGAATCTGAGAGGCAATAAGCGTCATGGCGCGCTCATTGAAAATACCGGTAGGATTACCTAATTCATCTTTGATAATTTCACCACCATCTTCTGAGGTCTGGCTCAAAGCTTCTTTGGATAATTGATTAACCCCTGCTAATTCCATCGCCTTGGCGTTGGCTATCGCTGCGTGCCCACTGGCATGGCGTAAAAACACAGGGTTGTTCGGAGATACTTCACTCAGCAGCTGGTGTGTTTGAAAACCCTTCACCATTTTCTCAGGTTTCACATCCCACTTATCCTGGTGCCAGCCCCTGCCTAAAATCCACTGACCGGGTTGTGCCTTGGCAACAGCCTCCTTCACCTGGGCTACCATTTCCTCGTAGCTTTTTACATTCATTAAATCGAGGTTGAGTTCGTTGTAACCCACGCCCATAATATGGCCATGCCCTTCAATAAAACCGGGCGTCATGATCTTGCCTTCGAGGTTGATTACCTCAGTCTTTTCGCCAATGTATTTTTCGATATCTGTGGTTGATCCTACTGCGATTATCTTGTTGCCTTTTACTGCTACCGCCTCAACGGTATTGTTATTAGCATCTGCGGTGTAAATAGTACCGCCTTTAACGACTAAATCTGCCGTTTCCTGTTGAGAACAAGCGAATGAAAGCATCGCCAGTATGAACATGTGAATGTACTTTTGCATAGGGTTTTAAGCTTAGACTGTAATGTTAAGGATATTTTTCAGAAAATTATCTGTGGATTCTTTAACAGACCCCAGGATGATTTGTTCGGTAGGGATTTTGATTCGGTGATATGCTGATTCGTTGATGTGCTGATGTGATGGTGTGCTGATTTGGTGATGGATTAATTCGGTGATGAGTTGATATTCATAAGGTTACTACATATCGTGTCATGCCCTGGCGGGAGGCGATACTAGAAATAAGTGATCTACAAATACCTGACCCCACTATCCTAAACGAACCTTAAAAACGTATCTTTGCGCTTTAACCAAGCTATGCGCGCACGTCTCTGGATTTTCGCTAAACTCATGCTCTACTGGATGCTCTTCATGTCCGTAATCCGCATCAGTTTCCTTGCCTATAACTATGATTTTAGCAGTCAACTTACCTTCGCTGAGATGCTGTTGTCTCTCCTCTACGGCACACCCATGGATTTGAGCATGACTGGCTACGTTATGCTTTTATCAGGTCTTTTTTTAACAGCATCAACACTGATCAAAGGTCGTTGGATTTACTACGCAATCTTTGGCCTCACCATGCTGGCCTTGTTTTTACAAATCATCATCGTTATTGTCGACCTTGAACTTTACAGACATTGGGGTTTTCGAATGAACAACACTCCCTTGTTTTACATGGGGTCTGGTGCCGCAGGTAGCATTGACCTGTGGGTTGCCATTAAAGTGTTGCTCATCGGTGCTGCACTGGCTTTGGTTTTTGTCTGGCTCTATTTGAGGTGGATTGCGCCTGCCCTCTGGAAGCTGACAGCTGCAAGTAAAAAATCAGCACTCGTACTCCTGCTGGTAAGCGCTGCCATGGTCATCTGCATCCGGGGAAGTTTTACAGTGGCTACAATGAACACCGGCTTTGTCTATTTTCATACCACAAAAATGTATGCCAACCATGCAGCCATTAATGTTGTGTGGAATTTCTTCAGAAGTCTGAGCAGCAGTTCACGCGTTGTTTACCCTGAAACTTTTTTTGATCAGCAACTCACAGAAAATCATTTTAAGAATCTTTATCCAGAGAGCGATTCAACGTTCAGCATTTTAAATACACCAAAGCCGAACGTTGTACTGATTATCATAGAAAGCTACACAGCTTCGGTAATCGAAGCGCTGGGCGGTGTGCCTGGTGTTACGCCACGCATTAACGCATTGAGTAAAGAAGGCATTCTCTTTGATAATTTTTATGCGAGCGGTGATCGTACCGATAAAGGATTAAGCAGTGTGTTAAGCGCTTATCCTGCACAACCTAACTCATCCATTATTAAGTTTCCTGGTAAAACGCAAAAGTTGCCTTCGTTAAATAAAAAAATGGAAGCACTCGGTTATAGAACTTCTTTCATTTATGGTGGTGATGCGGATTTTGCCAACTTCAGGTCTTACATCACAGCATCCGGTTTTGATGCACTCACGGAAGATGAAGATTTTGATGACGACTTAAACGATTCAAAATGGGGCGTGCATGATGGCTTTGTTGGTCTGCGTGCTCTTGAAGAACTCGATACCGCACAAGCTCCATACTTTAAAGTTTGGTTAACACAAAGTAGTCATGAACCTTTTGATGTTCCGGCTAAGCCTAAGTTTACAGATAACAGTCTTGAGCATCGCTTCTTTAACTCCTGCCACTATACTGATAGTTGTATCGGTGCTTTCATTGATAAACTCAAAACAAGAGATGACTGGGCTAATACGCTGGTAATTCTTACGGCAGATCACGGGCATCGCTTACCTGATAATCAGGATATACAATCTTCCAGAAGATTTCGGATACCCTTATTATTTTTAGGTGGTGCTGTTAAAACTGATTCAGTAATTCATACAGTCGGCAGCCAGACGGACATAGCCAATACCCTACTGGCACAGCTAAAGGCAGCTTCACCCGAATTTATTTTTAGTAAAAATCTTTTTGCGTATACATTAAATCCACATGCTGCGTTCTTTTTCAACAACGGCTTTGGTTTTGTGTTACCTGAAAATAAACTGATGGTTTACGACAATACCGCTAAAATTTTTGTGAAGACTGAAAATGTAAGTGAAGCTGAAATGGAATTAGGAAAAGCCTATCAGCAGAAATTGTATTCAGATTTTAATAAACGTTAGGCGATTCGCATCACAATAAGATGAAGAAAATTTATTTACTATGCACTCTATTGTTCTTGTGCACATACGCGCAGGCACAAGACTTTGGTCTTTCGTTCTCGTACTTTATTCCAAAGAATGGTTATTTCTCCACGCCCATTAGCCCCTTTTCACTCAGAGGTGTAGGTGTTAATTTTAACAACTATGTTTCATTGGAAACAGGCGCTTCCCTCTACCGCATGTCTGGCCTGATGGTAAAAGACATACCCCTTACTACGAAAGAGCCTATTGTAGGTCCTAACTTTACACTGTTTGTACCCGTGCAACTTGTTTTTGCGCTTAGAGGCAATGGTGCATCATTCGAACTAAAGGGCGGTGGCTTTGGCTTTGTACCCTTTGCCAATAAACTTAACCACGGTCATTTAGACAGGGCTATTCGCACCGCTGAAAACTGGCAGGTGGCCAATGCCGATGCAAGCTTTAAAAGTCAGCCAGGCTATGGCTGGATGGCAGGCGCTGAATTAACAATCAACATTACAAAACAGATAGGCGTATCGTTGGAGACTAACTACCTGGCCGGAGCAGCCGGTTTTGCTATGCAGGGTACGTATACTGGTGGAAATGGTACGCTTGAAACAAAGGATTTCAATTATGAAGATGCCAAGATGGACCTAACCGGATTAGAATTTTCGGTGGGTGTATTTATGAGCAGCGGTGGCCAGGGTAAAGCCCGACCAAAAAGAAGAAGATAGCCAAAAACGTGAACAATTAGCTGTTTTTACTGTTATACGTGCGATGAAAATTTACAACCTCAAGCGCACGCAATTTTTGCCCATTAGTCTTCAGGAAGCCTGGGATTTTTTTTCTACACCCAACAACTTGGAAAAAATTACGCCCAAACACATGGGCTTCAATATTTTATACAAATCCGGAGGCACTAAAATGTATCCCGGACAGTTAATTCGTTATAAGGTATATGGTCTGCCTTTTGTACCCATGCATTGGGTAACTGAAATTAGTCATGTGCAAGAGCCCAATTACTTTGTGGACGAACAACGTTTTGGACCCTATGCTTTATGGCACCACCAGCACCATTTCAAGGCTGTGCCCGGAGGTGTGGAAATGGTAGATGAGGTTAATTACGGCATTCCTTTGGGGCCATTGGGGCGTTTAGCGAATCTCCTCTTTGTAGGCCGTACGGTAAATGCTATTTTTGATCATCGCTATGAAGTGCTGGAGAAATATTTTTCAGAGAAAGTAAATAGTAAATAACATGGATTGGATTACGATTAGTCTTTGTGTCATCATTGCAGTTGGTACTTTTCTGTTTTGGGAATTCGTAGCCTGGTTTACACACAAGTATGTCATGCACGGTTTTTTATGGACCTGGCATAAATCGCATCATACTGTGCATGATCATTCACTCGAAAAAAATGACTGGTTCGCTGTTGTCTTCAGTATTCCTTCTATCGCTCTGTTTATTATTTCAACTACAGTTTATAAGAGTCCTTACCTTTTCTCAGTAGCGGTGGGTATACTTTGCTACGGGCTTTTTTATTTAATTTTTCATGATGTGATTGTACATCAGCGTGTAAAGTGGAGACCAAAAAAACGAAGCAGTTATTTAAATCGAATGATTCACGCGCATTACATACACCATGCTAAGCACACTAAAGAAGACTGTGAGGCATTTGGTTTTTTAATTGCGCCAAAGAAGTATGATGTCAATCACCTTGAATTAAAAAAAGATCGTCAGGCAACTCAATAGATCCAACAGTGTTAAACGAACGTTATTTATACCTTGCACTGGACATAGGGTCTATTTCATTTCCTTTTCTGTTTAGCTTTTACCCTAAAGCTAATTTTTCGAAGGAATGGAAATTTCTATTTCCCGCTTTACTCATAACAGCAATTGTATTTATTGTGTGGGACGAGGTGTTTACTCAAATGGGTATCTGGGGCTTTAACAGTCGCTACCTCACTGGCATTTACCTCGGCAGTCTTCCTTTGGAAGAAGTTTTATTTTTTATTTTCATTCCTTATGCCTGCATTTTTATCTACTTCTCTTCTCAGCACCTTTCGAAGAAGGATTATTTAAAACCTTATAGCAGGCTCATTACCGCGGTATTGATCAGCTTCTTATTAATAGCAGGTTTACTGAATACACATCGCTGGTATACATCAGTTACTTTTATAAGCCTTGCCATTTTTCTGCTGATGCATTTATATTGGTGGAAAAGTGAATACTTAGGAAAGTTTTATTTCGCTTATATTTTCGTTCAAATACCTTTCTTCTTAGTGAATGGCATATTGACCGGATCCTTTATTGAGGAAGAAGTGGTTTGGTATAATAATGCAGAGAACCTGAACATCCGCATGGGCACCATTCCTTTTGATGATTTGTTTTACAACATGCTGATGTTGTTAATGGTAACTACCATTTACGAAGCTTTCAAAAAGAGATTCGGGACAAAATAGACTCTGTCAATCTTTTGGGATACTCCTAATTTAAAAATCAATTTCGTTTAATTAGACAACCTAGACAATCCGTCAGACCGCTGAATGCAGAAGTAAGAAGCGGTCAGACGGATTTAAGGTAAAAACAAACCTTATCAGCAGGTATAATAACAAAGTGTTAAAAGGAATGAATTGAGATCACAAATAAAAAGGCTCCTATTTAGGAGCCTTTTCAGTTTTCACTTTCTTTTTCTTTTTCTCGCCCTTCAAAGCACCTTCAAGTTTATTAATGGACTTTGAGGCCGCTTCGGCTTTTTTTAAATCGCGCTTAATTTGTTCAATTATTCTTCCCGCAATCTTCTTGGCACTTTTAGCAACTAGTTTCTTCAACTTTCTTCCGGCACGTGCACCTTCTACTGAAGCTACCGCTGTACTAAAAGCTGTTGACAAGTCTGAGGCAATTTTCTTTTTGTTTACTTTATTTTTCTCCATAACAAGTGGCAAATGAATTCTCAATGTATGCAATGTTATGTAAATAGTCAGTGTGGTAACATAAACTTAACATTGAAAAGCGTTATTCATAACGCAATGAATCAACCGGTTTTGCTGACGCTGCCTTAATGGATTGGTAACTCACAGTAAGCCATGCAATTAGAATAGAGACAAGGGCACTTCCTATAAAAATGAAAGGACTCAGTTCAATTCTATATGGGAAATCAGCTAACCACCAATTGGCCAAATACCAACCCAGGCCTATGGCCGGAATCAGGGCGATGAGTACGAGAATTACAAATTCTTTGGATAATAGTAAGGACAGGTTTGTAACAGAGGCACCCAGGGCCTTTCTGATGCCAATTTCTTTAGTACGCTGCTCCGTAGTAAAAGCTGCCAGTGCAAATAAACCTAAACAGGCAATAGCAATAGCGAGTGAAGAGAACACTGTAAAGATATCGCGCAAGCGCTGCTCTTCTCTGAATAGGGTATCAAAATTTTCATCGAGAAACACATATTCAAATGGATCCCCAGGAGCATATTGTTTCCAGATCGATTCTACAGAAGCCACAATATCTTTCGGTGAGCCACTGTAGCGGATGTAGAGATTAGAAGATTGATCTGTAAGCCTTATCAATACCGGCATCACTTGTTTTTTAAGCGATTCAAAATTAAAGTCTTCTACTACTCCTACTACTTTGATGGTTTGGGGTGTCTCAAAATTAAAGTCAATAATTTCTTTGCCTTCACTTTCTGTCCAGCCAAATTCGCGCATAGCCGATTCGTTGATAACGCAGGCCATTGAATCGGAAGCAAAATCTTTTGATAAAAACCTGCCTTCTTTCATTTTAAACTTTAAAACCTCCGCCTGATCCCAGTCGGCATAGTATTTCATTAAGAGATGATCAACCTCAACACCTTTGGCGCGAAACACATTGATATTATTAGCTCCTGGAAATGTATTATTGGCATAAGAGGCGCCCACTACACCACTTTGCTCAAGGATTGAATTCTTAAACGCAATTCTTTGTGTGTTCAAGCGATTTACATTTTTCAAAACAAACACATTGCGTTGATCAAGACCCATATTTTTATTTTGCATATGGTCGATCTGCAAATACACAACCATGGTGGCAATAATTAAAAAGATAGACACTGCAAATTGAAACACAACCAGGGAACTGCGAACGCCTTTGGTTTTCATACCTCCGCGCGCCTTACCTTTTAAAACCTCCACTACATTAAAGGAGGTAAGGTAAATGGCAGGATAACTGCCTGCTAAGAAACCTACGAGCAATACAAGCGCTGTGGCGGAAACAAAAAACATAGGATCCCTCAGGGCTTCAATACTGAGCTGCTTGCCTGAAAGCAAATTAAAGTAAGGTAGTGCTGCATAACAAACCAACACTGAAATGATGACAGCTATTAAACTATACACCAATGACTCAGACAAGAATTGCCACATCATTTGCCCGCGTTGCGAGCCCAGGGTTTTGCGTAAGCCCACTTCTTTAGCACGCCCTGCAGATTGTGCTGTAGAAAGATTCATGAAATTGATACAAGCCAGTAGCAAAATGAAAATACCTATACCGGAAAATATATATACATAACGGATATCGCTTGTCGGTTCCAGATCGTCAGGAAATTTATTGCGCAAGTGTGAATCAACGATAGGATAGGCTACATAACTGTAAATACCTCCTTGTTTTTTGAATTCATCGAAATTAATACCTAGACCTTGCTCCAATTCCACACCCACATACTTCGCCACTATATCTTCAAGTTTGGCATTAACGTCTTCCAGTTTTGTCTGGTCGTTCAGTGTTACATAGGTTTGGAGTGAATTACCTGTCCAGCCTGCATAAATTTCATTGGGATCATCAAGAATAGTAGAAAAAGAAAGTAAGGCTGAAAATTTAAGATGCGAGTTACCTGGTGCTTCTTTTACAATGCCTGTTACCTTGAAGGTCTCGTTACCATTTCCGATTACAAGCATTTTACCCAAGGCCTCACTTTCAAAATATTTTTTCGCAAGCGCCTCAGTAATGACCACGGAATTTGGTTCTTTTAATGCCGTTGCTCTATCACCAGCTAACAATTCAAAACTGAAGAATTCAAAGAAATTAGAATCGGCATAATGTATATTAAACTCCGAGAAAATTTTCTCCTCATATTTGAATACCACACCTCTGTTTCTGCCAAAGGGGTTTAAGCGCGTCATCGATTCAACACCAGGGATTTCATCCTGCATGGTGGGTCCCAATGGTAAGCATGAGTTAGTGGTATAAATTTCTTGTCCCGCTATTTTACCATGCAAACCAATACGGTACATGTTCTCAACATTGCGGTGAAAACGATCGTAGCTAAGCTCGTCTTTAACATAGACAAAAATCAGCAAGCAGCAGGCAATACCGATAACAAGCCCGGAAATGTTAATGGCTGAGTAAAACTTGTGCTTCTTTATATTACGAATAGCTATTTTGAAGTAATTTTTTAACATAACAGTAAGAGTTGATTATATGCAGACGTCAAAATGATACATAGGGTTGCTTTATTTATTAATCATTTTTCAAATTATCTACCGGGTTAATTCTGATGGCCTGTATTGTTTGTGAACCAACAGTAAACAAGCCAAAGAAAATTAAGACTAATATCCCAATGGAAATCGTTAAGAAATCGACATTAACATGATAGGCCAGGTTCTGCAACCAGAAATTGTTGATAAAGTATGCTGCAGGTACTGAGATAAGTATAGCCAGCAACAAGATAATTAAATAGCCTTTAGAAAGGTTAAAGACAAGTGACTTGTCGCTGGTGCCTAATATTTTTCTAATAGCAATTTCTTTTTTCTTCGTTTCTATGGTGTAGGTAGCCATGCCCAATAAACCGAGACAGGATATGACAATGGCCAGGAAGGCAATGAAACTTAGTACACGCAGCAAGGTGCCGAAGATGATTTGAAAAAGTTCACCTAACTCAGCTTCGAAATCTCTTACATCAGCTTTTATTCCAGGATTAATCCCTGCCCATACTTTTTCAACCGTGGCAGCAGCCTGTTTATAATCACCCGTGTATACAACCTGCAATTGCTTAAATTCTTCCGGACTGTAAAGCAAGGCCATTGGCATGATACGCTCACCGAAAAATTCGTAGAAATAATCCTTTACAACACCTATAACCTGTTTCTCTGTAGAATCTCTTCTGAAGATAATTGTTTTACCAATAGCTTCCAGGGGTGTGCCTAACTGATACGCCTTGACAGCCTCTTCATTTAATACAATAAAATTAGCATTGGATTTGTTCAGTTCACTGGAATAAAATTTTCCAGCCACTAAGTCGAGTTCCATGTTCTTCAGGTAATCTTCATCCACTGCATAATAATTAATATTGCGCCACTCTTCTTCTTCCATTGAAAGCTTCACGTCTTCTCCATAGCCAATACCAGTAAGGGGTACATGGGAAACCGCAGACACACTTCTAATATTACTTTCTTTTTCCAGTGCTGTCTTTAAGGTAGTTAAGGATGTGCTGTTGGCCGGAACAATTAGTTTATTAGCTGTAGTAAAACCATTGTCATTATGCAGGAATAAATTCAGCTGATTATAGAGTACAATTACTGTCAGTATAAAAATCATGGAAAGTGAAAACTGAACAACCAATAAGGCTTTTCTCAGTCCTACTTTCGACATCAGTTTGGTGTTATTCAGGTTCTTTAACACTTTAATAGGTTGGAAACCAGACAAGACTACAGCGGGGAACAAACCTGCTACAATACCCACTACAACAGCCAGCACCAGAAAAATTCCATACACGATATAATTTGCAGATAGATTCCATTTCAGGAATCTTGCAAAAGCGAGGTCTTCAATAAAAGGACGTAAAGCATAGATAAAGACGATTGCAAAGACTAAGGCAAACAAAGCAATCACAACCGACTCACTGATAAACTGTGTAAATAATTGCCAACGCATAGCACCTGTTACTTTTCTAACACCAATCTCTCTGGCACGCGTTAATGAACGGGCAATAGACAAATTGGTGAAATTAAAACACGAAGTAATCAATACAATGCCTGCAATACCAGACAGGAAATAAATCAGGAACCAGGGCATAAAAGGACCAATGGGGTTATTAATCATTCTACCCGGAAGTATATCAAGTAAATTCTGTGGTACATATTTTATCTCCACACCAGTATCAGGTGGAAGATCTCCGTAATGATCCTGATTGATTTTAGTCAAATGAGGCGCAATGGCTTCAATACTTTTTCCTTCCTCCAATACCACATACACCCAACCCATGGTGTAGTTATTCCAGCTGTCCAGATCGCCACCCAATACTTCAGCCGCCTGCAAGCTTTTAACGGTAGCCATACTGGCAAAAGCCTCAGCAACAATGTGCGATCTGTTTTCTGTCTTTTTGATAACACCTGTCACTTTATAGGTACCCAGCTCACCAACTTTTAACGATTCACCTACGGGATTTTCAACTTTAAATAATTTTTCAGCAGCTTCTTTGGTCAACACCACGGAGTATGGTTCGATCAAAGCAGTTGCAGGATTTCCATATAAGAGTTCATGGTTAAAAACCTCCAGCACTTCAGGGTCTGCAAAAAATCCACTCACAGGCACATTAATATCATGACCAGGTTCCAGCTCCATCCAGCTATTGCCAAAACCGCGCATCAGTCGCACAGCCTTTTCCACCCCTGTATATTTGGTGAGCAATTCTTCCTTTAGGGGCAACGTTGTCGTTGCGGCTTCGTTACCAGGCAAATTACCCTCTTCTCTGTAATAGGGAATAGAATTGATTCTGTAAATTCTTTCTGCCAGCGGATTATGCCTGTCGACCATCATTTGGTCGGCCACCAACATAATTATGCCCATACAAATGGACATGGCCACAGCCAAGCCAAAAATATTGATAAATGAAAAGGTGCGGTGTTTACGAATTGTTCGTAAGGCGATCAGGATGTAGTTCTTTAACATATGCAGTGCGGTTAGGAGTCTTTTACATGCCTTGGACGCTTCGGTTTCTATTCATGTTACAGTGTCAGTAAACAAAAATCAATTTCATCTGCATCAGTTTATTGTCCATGGTTAATAGTCTAAGGACAATTGACCATGGACAACTATTATTACCTTTCATTTATCACTCCTAAGCTCTTAACAAGATTACTCATCACGTAAAGTTTTAGTCGGATTTAACATCGCGGTGGAGATCGTTTTATATCCAACAGCCAATAGAGCCACCACCACCATTACACTTACCGATACAATCAGTGAAACATAATTCAGTTGTAAATAATATTCCCAGATAGAATCCATCAAGGCATTCGCGGCAAAGAAGCCTAAGGCACCACCCAACAAGGTGGCAATACCCAGGTTAATGATAAATTCGAAATTGATAACACCTGCAATATTGCTGATTGAAGCACCCAGTACTTTACGCACACCAATCTCTTTCATACGCTTCACGATGTTGAGCGACACGAGGGTGTACAGGCCGATGCCGGTCATAAGTGCTGCAAAGAAACCGAGGAAGCCAAACATGGTGGTAACATTAGCATTGATCTCGTTTGTTTCCTGCAATTCCTGATCGATCATCTGACCAGTATACAGTGAGTTAGGGAAAACCTCTTTCCATTTTTGTTCCATGTATTCATGAACTGCAGCCGTTTTTCCAGGCGCTGTTTTAACCACCAGCTGCTGAAACTTAGCCGGGGGGGCGTAGCGAATCATCATGGGTTCAATAGGTTCCCACAAGGCACGGCTGTAAATATTTTTTACTACACCTACTACATATAACTGAACGGTATCCATCCACACTAATCTTTTTCCAATCACATCATCTTTCCAGTCGAAGGTTTTAATAAATTCTTCAGTAACAATTACCGACTCCTTTATATCTGTTTCAGAATCTTTGATAAACTTTCTTCCCGCCACTAAGGTCATGTCCATCGCCTCAAAATATTCATCGCCTACATCCATGATGTCTACTTCGCGTTCTAAAGATTCATACTTAACAGGATCGTTATAAAATCCAGTAGCCACATGGTTGTTTGTGCCGGCAATGGTGATAATATCAGGATTTGATGCAAGTGCGTCTCTGTAGGTGTTAAAGCCCGCTTCATTGCCTACCCATGCAGAAATAACGCCTGAGGTAGCAAAACCCAGGTCATAATTTTTTTGATACACCCCATTGTTATAAAAGGCTACCCCCATGATGATAGAAAGCAGTGATATCACAAATTGTCCGCCCAGTAAAATGCGCGTAAACCAGTTAGTACCACCAAACTTTGCTTTACCTTTTAAAATGCTTACCGGCTCAAATGCCGTAATGTAAAAAGCAGGATAACTGCCGGCAATCAGCGCGGTAATAATCAACAGCAAGACAAGGAATAATAAGAAGCCAATGTTCTCCGTATAACTCAGGTTTAAATCCAACCAAGGCCATAATGAATCATAGGCTGGCACTAACCACTCCGCCAAAAGTAAACCTGCAATCAATCCTAAAAAACACAGGATCAGGTTTTCACCTAAAAATTGTGCGACTAATTGAAAACGCAAACCACCCATTACTTTTCTGATACCAATTTCCTTTAAGCGCCTGCTCGATATAGCAATAGAAGTATTGGTAAAATTAAAACAGGCCAATAGCAAAAGCATAACAGACATGATGGCGGGCACCACTACCGCTTCGCTCGGAATACCACCCCGCATCCAATCGCTATTCAACCTTGGATTGGCGCGATTAGCAGACATCATCCCTACAAAGGGTTGTAAGTAATAAGAAGTAATCTTAAAATCTTCCCGTGCCTTATTCTGGGGCTCCACATAATTTTGAAGTTGAGCAGTAACACTCTTCACCAGCGATGGATCGTTGATCTTTAAAAACAAAGCACCCGTCCAGCGCTTCCAGCTTGTTTCACTCATTTCCGGATCGCGGTTCACCTCCCAGAAATTATCGAATAAGGTAATTACTTCAAAGCCAAAGCTTATGTTAGTAGGCTTCTTTTCAAATACACCACCGATGATAAATTCTTTAGGGTTTCTTACCCCATCTTTATTCAAAATAATTTGGGTTAGCATTTCGCCAACCACATCTTCTTTATTGAAGTATTTTCTGGCTGTTTCGTCACTGATAAAAATTTGGCTTTTGTCATAGAAATTTTCAAGTGTTCCGTACTTAAGCTTATAATCGAAAAAAGAGAAGAAAGAAGAATCGGCAAAGGCCATCTGCGTACCAAATATTTCATCCCCGATACGCATGTCGCTGTAAGTGGTATGAAAGCGCGTAACTGCCGCTACATCTTTAATATTTTGCTTCACATAACCTGCTACCGGCATAGGTATAATACCGTAGCGCTCTTGCTTACCCTGAAACTCACGCCAAAACTGAACTCTGTAGATATTTTCTGTATTCGAAAAACTGGCATCCCATTTATCAGAGTATTCCCAATTGAGGTAGGCTACGATACAACATGCAATGGCCACACCCATACCAAATACATTGATAAAGATGAAGAGCTTGTTCTTTAATAAATTTCTAAGCGTGATGAGGAGGTAGTTTTTGATCATGGCTGAGTTTTTTGGTTACAGCTAAAGACAGGTATAAGACGAAGGAAGTTGCATAGTGTTACAGAGGAATCCATTTATATGCCAATATCATAATGCTTCTTTTAACGCTGAATGCGCAGAACACTGTTCGGGCGATGTTCAGATACGAACAGTACTGTGTACGGATATTATCCACCAAAAAACAAAAAAGCCACCCGAAGTAATCGGGTGGCTTTTAAAAGATTTGTTACGTATCTATTAAATATGAAACTGTTCTTTCACATTTTCTGTGATCACCTTACCGTCAAATAAGTTGATAACGCGGTGAGCATAGTTAGCATCATAAGGAGAGTGAGTAACCATGATGATGGTTGTTCCTTCTTCATTCAACTGAGAAAGCAATTTCATTACTTCTTCACCATTGGTTGAATCCAGGTTACCAGTAGGTTCATCGGCTAATATCACTTTAGGTTTTGCTACAATGGCACGGCTGATAGCCACACGCTGCTGCTGACCACCGGATAGCTGCTGAGGGAAGTGGTTTCTTCTGTGCATGATATTCATGCGCTCCAAAACTTCTTCCACACGCTTTTTACGCTCGTCCGCAGGTACTTTCATGTACAATAAAGGAAGTTCTACGTTTTCGTAAACCGTTAATTCGTCAATCAAATTAAAGCTCTGAAATACGAAACCGATTGAGCCTTTGCGCAATTGTGCACGCTGGCGTTCTGAATATTTGGCAACTTCATGTTCACCAAAATGGTATTCTCCATTTGAAGGATTGTCTAACAATCCTAAAATGTTCAATAAGGTTGATTTACCGCAACCTGAAGGACCCATTATGGCAACAAACTCACCATCCTTTATTTCAAGGTTGATGTTGTTCAATGCTGTTGTTTCTACTTCTTCAGTCTGATAGACCTTCTCAAGATTTTTAAGTTTTATCATGGCTTTAATTCAAATTTTTAAGTTCTGGTTTAATATATTCAGTAGGATGATGCTGATTCATTAAAAGTTTTACTTCTCTATATGACTCAGCTTTATCTTAATGGTTACACTTTAATTTACAATTATTTTTTAGAATCCAATTTAGCTTGCGTCTCTATTTCTATCAATTTAAGATCAAAACCTCGTTGTTACCAAAATTCTCGTACGAAGAGGTAATCACTTTATCGCCAGGCTGCAATCCTTCCAATACTTCGAAGTTCTCGGTGTTTTTACGGCCAAGTCGTATATTTCGTTTCACTGCTTTGTTTTCTCCGTCCAGCACATATACCCAGTTTCCACCGGTATCCTTATAAAATCCGCCAACTGGCAAGAGTAATTCTTCTGAAGATTGGCCTAACTCTATACGCAAGCGTAATGATTGGCCTCTCCGGATACCATCAGGTGTTTCGCCAACAAAATTCATATCCACCTGAAAACGACCGCCTGCAATTGTTGGATAGATGTAGGTGATCTGAAGTTCATAATCCCTGTTGTTAAAACTGGTTGTGGCATGCAATCCCTGAGAAATGCGTGGTAAATACAATTCATCAATTTGTACACTTACTTTATAACTACCCACCACATCAATCTGCCCGATGCGTTGGCCTTGATTGACTGCTTGCCCCACCTCCAACTGTGGTCGCGATAACTGCCCGTCTATGGGAGCACGTATCACCAGATTATCAAGAATCCTTCCTACGCCTACAAGGCTTTCAGTCATTTTAGATTCACGGAAAGAAAGTTCGCGTAATTGACGGATTCGATCCAATGAATCATTCTTGTACACCTCATACGTGATGCGTCTTCTTTCCACGTTGTACTTATAATCAGCTTCAGTTCTCTCGAAATCTTGTTTAGAGATGAGTTTTTTCTCAAATAGTTGCTTCTGTCTGTGATATTGAGGCCCCAGAATTGCTAACTGGTTGTCAATCAAGGCTAATGTCTGGCGTTGCTCCAAATCATTTCTTGTAATCGCCAGACGTGTGTCGCGCTGACGCGTAATGCTTTCATTCAATTGCGCTTCCTGTTGCAATACAGTCAACTCACGATTCAGGTTGCTAAGCTCCATAATCACATCACCTTTCTTTAGCATAGCACCACTCTCAGCTACAACACGCTTAATGTTACCACCTTCAATGGCATCCAGAAACACCGTGCGACTTGGTTCGACTGTTCCGGTTTGTGGAATAAACTCCTGAAACACACCACGCTTTACTGTAGCAATGGTGATCTTATCTTTTTCAATTTTTAGTTTAGAACGTCTGTCAGCAAAAACCAACTGATAGGCTATGAAAATGACTAATAATCCGCCACCGCCAAAAGTAGCAATACGCTTAAGTGTCCAGGTCTTCTTTTTAATCTGCTTATCCATTATAAAGTTGTTGATGGTTGGTGGTTAGTCTTTGCTTGTAGATACTTATGGCACCAGGTCATAAAGCCCTCCATTCGCAAAATCAACTATCCCTCTATTGCCAACAAATGTGCCAAGCAGGAATCTGCGAAAAAAGCATCAAAAACATGGAAATGTGTTCGTTCCCAAGTTCACAACTGGACGTACCTGTCCGATTGCGAACAAATTTTTATGAATAATTTCTTTTAAAAATGCATTTTTGAGCGGCATTAAAGGCTTGTATGCTTCGGTATGCCCTTTGTGACAAAGCCATGAGCATAGTGAACATGTTGCTTGCCTGTACAACCAAACAGGAGTACATGAGAGCACTGTAACACTAGAAAAGACTGTTTTTATGACTGAAGCTAAACACGGAAAGATTTTAATTATTGATGATAATGAAGACTTGTTGAAAGCAGCAAAAATGTTTTTGAAAAGACATTTTTCGCAAGTAGACATAGAAAAGAATCCTGAAGCAATACCAGGCCTACTCAATCAGGAAGACTATGATGTGATTCTACTTGACATGAACTTCACTAAAGATGTTGTGAGCGGGCATGAAGGCTATATGTGGCTGGAGAGAATTCTAAAAATTGATCCTTCTGCTGTTGTGGTGCTCATTACAGCTTATGGCGATGTACAAATGGCTGTAAAAGCCATTAAAGCCGGTGCTACTGACTTTGTGTTGAAACCCTGGGAGAACGAGAAGTTGCTGGCAACGCTCTATGCGGCTATGCGCTTACGTGAAACACGTGATGAGGTAGAGACTTTAAAAGTAAAAAATCAGGAGATCAACCGCGAGATCAATCACCGCTACAGCGAAATCATCGGGCAAAGCAGCATCATGCAAAAAATATTTGCCACCATCGATCGTGTGGCAAAGACGGACGCCAATGTTTTAATTCTTGGCGAAAATGGTACCGGCAAAGAATTGATTGCAAGAGCTATTCACAAAAACTCTGTGCGACAAAATCAGAACTTTGTTAGTGTGGATTTAGGATCGATTACAGAAACACTTTTTGAAAGCGAACTCTTCGGTCATAAAAAAGGATCTTTTACTGATGCCAAAGAAGACCGTGCCGGTCGCTTTGAACTGGCAAATGGCGGCACCTTATTTCTGGATGAAATCGGCAATCTATCCATGCCCCTGCAAGCAAAATTACTTACCGTTATACAAAACAGACGCGTAAGCAGGGTTGGTGCCAACAAAGAAACCAATATCGACATCCGTTTAATCTGTGCTACCAATATGCCTTTGTACGATATGGTAAAGGAGAACCGTTTCAGGCAAGATTTAGTGTATAGAATTAACACCATCGAAATACAACTCCCCTCGTTGCGAGAGCGCTTTGAAGACATTCCTTTACTGGCCAATTTTTTTCTAAAGCAATACGCTGAAAAGTACAGTAAGAATATCAGTAAGATCAGCGATGCCGCCTTAACCCGCATGCACAAACATACCTGGCCAGGTAATATTCGTGAGCTTCAACATGCGGTAGAGCGCGCTGTTATTCTCAGTAATGCCAGTGTATTGCAGCCCGAAGATTTTAATTTTAACGCAACAGCCCCAAAAGAAGAGAACCAACAGTTAAGCTTAGATCAGTACAACCTCGATGAAGTGGAAAAACTATTAATCAGGAAAGTATTGAAAAAATATAATGGCAACATAACCCAGGCGGCCAGTGAATTAGGCCTCACCCGATCATCGTTATACAGGCGATTGGAAAAGCATGGATTATAACCAATTTGAAAATGTGCAAATTTGAAGATTTGAAAATGATTGACTTCGCAGAAGCAACTTCCAATTGCTTTACTTGTCGTTCATTAAATGTCATCAAGTTAATTAATCTTCAAATGATCAAATCATCAAATTTTCAAATTACATGTTAAAAGACTTCCGTTCCCGTGCTTTATTAAGAACCCTCCTGCTGGGTACAAGCATGGCTTTACTCATGTTTATGGTGAGTAAACCCAATATGCTTTTTGCCTCTGTGCTGGTAGGCTTTGTTATTATCGGGCAATTGGCAGAAATCTTCAGGTTCGTGAGCCAGACCAACCGCAAACTGACTCGCTTTCTCGAATCAATTAAGTACTCTGACTTTATTTCAGGCTTTGCAGCTGATCATAAACTAGGCAATAGTTTTAAAGATTTGAATATTGCTTTCAATGAAGTAATGGAGGCCTTCAGAAAAGCCAGAAGTGAAAAGGAAGAAAGCTGGCAGTATTTGAACACAGTCGTTCAGCAGGTGCGTACGGGTATCATTTCTTTTGATAGTGATGGCAACATTCAGCTGATTAACAACAATGCAAAACGTTACATCGGCACCAACACTATTAAAAACATCCGGGAGTTGATTGACTTAAATCCAAAACTGTATCACAACATCAATTCGGTTGAGGCCGGTAAAAGCGAATTGTATAAGGCCAGTAACGATTTACAACTTACTATACAATGTACTGAGCTGCGCATACGCGGTGTTGATGTTAAGCTGATAACACTACAAAACATTCAAGGAGAATTACAGAAGCAGGAAGCCGAAGCCTGGCAGAACCTGACCAGGGTGTTAAGACATGAGATCATGAACTCGATCACACCCATTTCTTCTTTAACCTCCACCCTGCGTGAAATATTAGAACACGATATAAAAAAGCAGGGAGATCATTTTGAAATCAATGACGAAACTGCCACTGACTTAAAAGACGGGCTTTTCACCATTGAAAACAGAAGCAAAGGACTTATTAAGTTTATCGATGCTTACAGAGAATATACCTCTTTACCGAAACCGGTTTTCAAAAGTGTGAGGCTAAAAGATTTAGTGGATAAAGTTTCAACTTTAATGAAAGAAGAGCTGAAACGCACCAACATAAAATTTGAAGTAAGCTGTGCCTCAGAGTACATTACCATACAGGCAGATGAGGAAATGATTGAGCAAGTACTCATTAACTTACTTAAAAATGCTAAAGAAGCATTAGCCGAAACAAAGGATGCCAGTTTATCACTGAAAGCTTATCTTCAGGATAACGCCATAAAAATTGACATCATCGATAATGGGCCAGGTATCATTAAAGAGGCTATTGAGAATATCTTTGTGCCCTTTTATACAACCAAACGCAGTGGGTCAGGTATTGGCTTAAGCTTGTCCAGACAGATTATGCAACTACACAATGGATCGATAACAGTAGTTTCAGAACCGGATGTAAAAACGGTGTTTACACTAAAATTTTAAATCGAGGTTAGAAGTTGGAGGCTCGAGGCTCGAAGTTCTAGGCTTGATGCTGAAGGTTTGAAGTTTTTTGCCAAATTTAAATATCTAAAAACGAAATATCCTTTGTTAGGAATCTTAGATCTTAAATCTTAAATCTTAAATCTTATTCAAACTCTGCTGATACTCCGCCATTTCAACTGCGGCTTTCAACATACCTATCATACCGATTCCAACAGAAATCAATCCGAATGCAAGCTCGCTGAAGGCATTCTTTTCTACTGTGAAAAATGCCGCCAGACCTGTCAAACAAAAAAAGAGCACCATTCCCATCATAATCCTGATAAAGATTTTTGTAGATCGAGGATTCTGGTAAATACGTTTTGAAAAATTATTCTGAACCTTTTTTGTGTCCTGAAGTGCCGAAAAGCTAATACCTAAACCCAAAAACACAAGAGCCTTGTTCATCTCTACAAACAAGGTTGATAAATCGGTGAAAAGAGGACGATAGCAATAAAACAGTCCGAGCAGCATCAAGGGATATTGAAGATAACTAATACGGTTGAACAAATTTCCATAACTATCCATAAAAAACTGGGGCAAATTGTGGCTCAAGATAATTATTGTTAAAAGATTAATGTAAACCAATCGGGCAAAATAATTCGTTTCCATAATCCAGGTAGAGCCAATTAGTACTCAGGCACCCCATTTCTGCCGGGCAAAGCTATGCCTTGACTTTCTTTTTAACTTTATTTGTAGTCTTAATAACCAAAACATGAGAACGTTAATCTTCATTCTAACCCTCACTATTAGCACCAGCATAGTGGCACAATCAAAAAAAGAAATGCAAACCGAGATCGAAAAATTAAAATCAGAAATAGTTGAACTCAAGAAACCTAAAACCTTGAACATGGAAGACCCCATGGTTAAAATCAGCTATTCATTAGGCACCCTGATGGCCTCTAATGTAAAAGCACAAGGAGCAGATTCGCTTGACCTCGAAGCACTATCAGCAGGTTTAAAAGATGTACTGGAAGGTAAAACACTCTTAGTTGATCAAAATGAAGCCATGGGACTCGTGCAAAATTATATGCAGCAAGCCATGATGAGAAAGGCTGAGAAAGCAAAAGAGGCAGGTCAGCAATTTTTAGCCAACAATAAAACGAAAGAAGGTGTAATCACAACCGCCAGCGGCTTACAATACAAGGTGCTGCAACAAGGCAATGGTAAACAACCCACTGCGCAAGACCGCGTGACCGTTCATTATGCAGGCACCTTAATAGACGGAACTCCATTTGATAGTTCAATAAAACGTGGTCAGCCGGCTACCTTTGGCGTAAGTGGTGTTATCCGCGGTTGGACTGAGGCTTTACAATTAATGAAGGAAGGTGATAAGTGGATGTTGTATATTCCTTACGACCTTGCCTATGGGGAGCGTGGCAGTGGTGCACAGATCCCTCCTTACTCAACGCTGCTTTTTGAAGTGGAATTGATAAAAGTGAATTGATAAAAATGTTGAAGTACTAAAGTGTTAAAGTAATAAAGTGCAGTTAGCTTTTTTGAGTTAGCTGCACATTTTTTCTATAGCCGAAAATTCTTTCTCGAAATTCTTTACACGCTCTATAAACTTAAATTCAGTCTCCTTACCCACTCGTTTTACTCTGTACTTAATCTCTCTGTCATTAAATACCCAACGCAACTCATAGTTATCTAAGGTGGGGTTTACCATCATCCCTTGTGCTGAATCTTTTAATATAGACCTGGCCTTAATCAATTGCCTGTTCTTTTCATCAAAGCCTGCAATTTTAAAAGTACCGTAAGAGCGAACAAGATCAGCACTGATATCATCTTTCAATAAATACTTTGTTTGTCGCAAGGCACCATCTATATAGAAAAGGGTAATAGAGGCTGCTTCTATTGAGTAAAATGTGTTGGCAGGTTCATGGATAACATAAAAGGAAGCCCTGTCGCAAAAGAAATCTCCGAAGTGATGACTTTCAAGTTGAAAGGTCTTCTCAACTGCACTGGTGTTGAGTTGAAGCAAGCTGTCTGCATAAACACGCTTTTTATTTTCAGCAGGTTTTTCTTCAATTAACAATGCTTCAATGGGTACTGCTTCTTTTTCTGTAGGTGCTGCACAGGCTAGAGTTAGCAAAGCAGCCAAAATGAATAAGTTGCTTTTTCTCATATTGAAGTATCTAAGATAGTTATTAAAAGATATGATTATTCTTTAACCATTTGTCCGCTTCATCGTTTGCCTGTTCCTGAGTCAAAAAATACCATCCCAGAGCGCAGATCAAGATTTGACTTTTCAGAGTTCATCTCCTTTTTCCAGCATCCTTCTTTCAAGCTCTTCAGTCAATCTAAAATCTGTCTTTTTAATTTTATCTAAAATAGATTTAATAGATGGTATATACCCAGACAACTTTGCATCAATGATTACACCAAGACACCCTGTTATTCTAATCCCAAGTTGTTGAGCGTACCTTCTTCCCTTCAAATCGTCTATTATCAGTAAACAATCACTTTGTTCAATTGCAAAAGCTATTGCACTTGCTTCCCCTCTATCCAATGATGCTTCTAGTATTTTTTGATATACTTTGTTTGTGGCTGCTTTGACTTTAAACCAACTTGGCAGTTCTTTTTTAAACTCATCTGCTATCTCCTGTGTTATTATAATCTCTCCAAAAAGTTTATTTAACAGATTCAATTCTCCAATTTTATCAAGAAGAATCAAGCAACTGGTATCAGAGATTATAATTTTTTGCATTCGCTAAATCGCTGTCGAGTTCTGTTGATGGATAATTAAAAACAGAAACGCCATAGGCGTTCAGCATTTCCATAAAAGTTGCTTTAGAAAGTCCCACTAACTCTGCCGCTTGCCCTAATGAAAGCTTACCTGTTTCATACAACCTTGATGCTATTGCCATAAGGGCCTCTTTATCATCAATTTGAACAGTATCCGGTATATTTATGGTGATGGTCTTCATTATTTCAATTTAAGCTTTTATTACTACATTCCATTAATCTTTGATAAGATTATGGAAGATAAGTTAATACCTAATCTCCAAAAGTCTTACCCTACTCCCTCCCCTTTGCCAATCCAACCAAGGTAAGTTCGACTACAATCAGATTTTTGTTGAAATTGGAATACAAGAGTTTTACGTAATCAAGGTTTTGTATATCCAGGGCAATAGCAAAACCTTCATCGAAACGATTTACATCCCATTGCAGGGCTTCCATCACATTGCCTGTGCCACCTTTGGTAACAACATGTTTTAGAATTATCTGATGTTCCTGCGTATTCATTTAAAACTTATTTACAGTTAAACTTTTTTGAACACTGCCGTAGCATTATGCCCGCCAAAACCAAAGGTATTACTCATGGCCACATTCACTTCTTTCTTAAGCGCATTACCAATAAGAATATTTAAACCTTGCGGTAAAGCCGGATCAATATTTTGTGTATTGATGGTTGCCGGAATAATTCCTTCTTCTATAGCCTTAATACAAATAATGGCTTCAACCGCACCCGCACCACCCAACAAATGCCCAATGGCTGATTTGGTGGCACTGATGTGTAATTTATGATTATCAGCAAACAATTGCTTCGTTGCTTTCATCTCACTTAAATCACCAACCGGTGTTGAAGTAGCATGCGGGTTTAAATAGTCAACATCATTCGCTTGTAAGCCTGCATCATCCAAGGCCCACTGCATACCCAAGAGCGCACCCTTACCCTCCGGATGCGTGGCAGTCAAATGATAAGCATCGGCAGACATGCCACCACCAGCAACTTCTGCATAAATTTTAGCACCGCGTTTTACAGCGTGCTCATATTCCTCTAACACCAAAGTACCCGCACCTTCACCCATCACAAAACCATCGCGGTCCACATCAAAAGGTCGGGAAGCACGACCAGGATCATCATTGCGCGTTGATAAAGCTTTTAATGCGTTGAAGCCACCAACACCTGCCTCATTAATCGCGGCTTCCGAACCTCCGGTAATCATGATGTCGGCTTTATTCCACCGCACATAATTCATCGCTTCAATAATAGAAGTAGTTGATGTTGCGCATGCCGAAACCGTTGTAAAGTTTGGTCCCATAAAACCATACTTTATGCTAATCCAGCCCGAAGCAATATCAACGATAACTTTCGGAATGAAATAAGGATTAATACGGGGTGTTCCATCGCCTTTGGCAAAATCAATGATCTCGTTTTGAAAAGTTTGAAAACCACCATTACCCGAACCCCAGATTACACCTACTCTGGTTTTATCTATCGTGTCCAGGTTTAACGCTGAATCCTGTATTGCTTCGGCCGTAGCTGCTAAAGCATAGTGTGAAAATGGATCCATTTTTTTTATCTCCGATTTTTCGAAATAATTTAATGGATCAAAGCCTTTTAGTTCGCAGGCAAACTTTGTCTTAAACTTGGTTGTATCAAAATGGGTAATGGTTGCTGCTCCGCTTTTACCGGCAATCAGGTTTTTCCAAAAATCATTTACTGTATTACCAAGGGGTGTTAAAGCCCCCATACCTGTTACTACCACTCTTCTTTGTTTCATCAGATTTATTTAATGGTTATACTCTTAATAACGTTTTTACAATGACTAATGGCTGCACTCAATGCAAGCGATGAAGAAGATACTTTCGAAATCATCAGACCGCCTTCAATGGCCGCAAAAAAAACAGTGGCCAGTTCGCGTGTGTTTATGTCTGCATGAAATTCCTGTTCTTCAACACCTTGTTTCAACAAAACATTCATATGCTCGATAGACTTATTGATCTCCGAAGCGACCACTTTCTTCATTGATATCCGATAATCATCAGCTTCAATCGCTGTGTTCAGCAAGGGACATCCCCCCTGCACAGGTGGATTTGAATAAACACTTTCATAAAAATCAAGGAGCTTCAACAATCGCTGACGTGGTGACCCGCCATTTCCCACAAACGTTTTCGCTACCTCCCTGATCCTTTCGATCGTAAAGCGGAATGCTTCACGGGCTATGTCTTCTTTATCGGTAAAATTGCCGTATAGAGAACCTTTTGTAAGGCCTGTAGAGGCTGTTAAGTCTGCAAGTGAAGTGCCTTCGTATCCTTTTGTATTAAAAATCGGTGCTGTTCGCTCAATAATATACTTACGTGTTTGTGTTGCTTTTGACATCCGCACAAAAATATACCATTCGGTATATTTTTACAAACAATAAAGGAATTAATTAAGCTGTGTATTGGTTTTATTAGCAGTAGTCTTAATTTTGGCCTGCTTTTAAAGGAATATAATCCCGTATATAAATGACAAAAATTGGTATTAATGGTTTTGGTCGTATCGGCCGCCTGGCTTTCAGAGCCGCAGTTAACCGCAAGGATATTGAAATTGTAGGTATTAATGACCTGGTTGATCCTGAGTACATGGCTTACATGCTTAAATATGATTCAACACATGGACGATTTGATGGCACAGTTGAAGCCAAAGATGGTGCATTGATTGTTAACGGAAAGAAAATTCGTGTAACCGCTGAGAAAGATCCTGCTAACCTTAAGTGGAATGAAGTAGGTGCAGAAATTATAATCGAATCAACAGGTTTGTTCTTAACACAAGCGGATGCACAAAAGCATATTACGGCTGGTGCTAAAAAAGTGGTGATGTCTGCTCCTGCAAAAGATGACACCCCTACCTTTGTAATGGGTGTTAACCACAAAAACCTTACTGCACAACACACAATTGTTTCTAACGCATCTTGTACTACTAACTGTCTGGCGCCACTGGCTAAAGTATTAAACGACAAGTTTGGTATTGTAGAAGGTTTGATGAGCACAGTACACGCAGTAACAGCAACACAAAAAACAGTAGACGGTCCTTCAGCAAAAGACTGGAGAGGTGGCCGTGGTGGTTTCTCTAACATTATCCCTTCATCAACAGGTGCGGCTAAAGCAGTAGGCCTGGTATTGCCTGAGTTGAAAGGTAAGTTAACAGGTATGTCATTCCGTGTGCCTGTAGCCGATGTTTCTGTAGTAGACTTAACAGTAAAGCTTGACAAACCTGCTTCTTACGAAGATATTAAGAAGGCCATGAAGGATGCTTCTGAAGGCGAGTTGAAAGGCATTCTGGGTTATACTGAAGACGAAGTTGTATCACAGGATTTCCTGGGCGATGCACGCACTTCTATCTTCGATGCAAAAGCAGGTATCGCTTTGAATGATAAGTTTGTGAAGGTAGTAGCCTGGTACGATAACGAGTGGGGTTATTCAAATAAATTGATTGACCTGGTTCAGGAATTGGCCAAGAAATAAGTTCTGAGCATATTTTGATAATCAGAAAGCCCCTTAAAAGGGGCTTTCTTGTTTTTAAGACCTGGCTTGATTAAAGCCTAACGGAATGGCTAATCGGTTTCGCCATTACCTGCTTACAAAAAGATTATGCATCGTATAAACGATTCAGCTATCTTAGACGTTAATAGGTTGGACATGGCAGATTACTACCAGCTTCTGGGCATTAAACAAAATGCCTCCTCAACAGAGATCCGAACGGCTTATAAAAAGCTGGCCATGCTCTATCACCCTGATCGGAACCCCGGCAATAAAGAAGCGGAAGAGTTATTCAAGCTTATCAATGAAGCTTACCACGTGCTGGCTGACCCACAAAAAAGGCAGATCTATGATCTAGGTATATCTTATCCTCAACACACTTACCATAGTTCTGCGCACGACACTTCTGCTTACTGGCGACAATACCATAGGCAGCGTTATGAGCAATGGAGACAAACACAACAGAGCACTTATAAATTCGATAAACGTTATTTTAAGATACAGGGACTTGCGATTGGTGTATTTTTATTGATAGCAGGTTTTTGTTTTGGCGCGATTAATATCATTGAATATGTTCATAACAAAAAACTAACAGAAACATATCAACAAAATCTTGCCTTGATCCAACAGGTAAATGTGCTCTTCTTTAGTGGTAAACAAGAAGAAGCATTTACTAAAATACGACAACTGCAAAGAGAGGAGCCACTGGAATATCTATTTTCTTTTGCTGAAGACAGTCTGATTATTTCATTAAGAAAGCAGGCAGAAGTTGAATTTGGTGAGGCCAAATTTGAGGATGCCAAACGACAATTTAAATTACTGGAACAATATGAAAAACCAGTTCGTGCACAAACATATCAGCGAATAGCGGAATGCGAATATTACACTGGGCAGTATGAAGAATCCCTTACTATTCTAAAAATGCTACTCGAAAAACAACCTGGCAATATTGAACTGATTCATCGCATCGCGCTCATTTATCAGGATGATGTACAAGACCTGCCACAAGCGCTTATCTATTTGAGCATGGGACGTAAAAATTTCAAAACCTACATGACCAGTCTGTATGGGGAAGCCTTTGAATTGATGATGAATCCTGCTTATGTACACGATATTTATTTCGATATTTTCAGGCGCAGGGCTGCTGTTAATATTGCCTTGCAAAAATTTGAAGATGCAGAGAAGGATTGCAGTTGGGCAATTGTGCTTCGTCCGCATTTGCCCGATGCCTATTACGACCGAGCACTCATCGCGCGAAGGCTGTATAAATACAATCGTGCCTGCGATGATTTAAGTAAAGCCGAAAGTCTTGGTCATGAAAAAGCACACGTAGAGAGAAAAAGAAATTGCGCTGGATAATCAACCTGCAATCTCTGTCACTGCTTGCTGTCTTGTCAATTGTTCATTGACAATTGACAATTCTGACTCAACTGAATATTATCTCTTTATAAAAATCCCAACTCCTACATTAGGTGCTGCTAAAATATTTCTTCCTGCTAAAGCAAAACCAGCTGATGCACTAAGTCCCCAATTTTTATTGACAACGTAGGCAAACTCAACAGATGGCGAAACATACTCGGTGTTGTTGGAGAAGATTCCGTTATCCGCCACCAAAGTACTTCCATTAAAAAACGATTGCACAAGATCAAACTTAAGTATCGCTACCAGTTTACTTTTAAAAGTGTAACCAACTTCTGCACCTGCTCTAAAATCATCTGAAAAGTCCTTTGTACGATTATTAAAACCAACGTAAGCCGAGGCATACACTGGTTTGGGATAAAAAGAGTGACTCGCATCAATACGCAGCAGCTGATTAAACTCACCATCTCCGGATTGTAAAATGCCGCTTGCACCCCCACGTGTTTCACCAAGGGGCAACCCTAGTAAAACAGTAGCGCTCACCACAATGGGTTTGTCTTTAATCAAACTATACTTAAAACTAATATCAGTATCACCAACGGCATTCAGCTCCTCTCCTTCATCAACGCGTCCGCTTTGTCTGTACTGCACCTCATTAAGGGTAGCACGAACAAAAAAAGGCAGATACAAAACAGCAGTCAGTCGGTTGCTAAGACCATACTCTGCATACAAAGAGGTGGTATATAAACTTGTGGTGCGTATATCAACAATCTCACCGCTGGGCGAATAATAAAAAGGAGAAACAATGGCGTTTTGACCCAACTTAACGTAAGTCTTGCGCTTACCAACAGGCCAGCCGCCACCCGCTAATGATTCAACACTAACAGAGAGAAGGATTAATAGTAATAAACTTTTCATTTTTAATTCATTTCAGCGTAACCAAACGTGACCGATGCTGGCTTACATAGTATAATCACATACTTATACTGATCAATTGTTATTGACGCATTCAGGTTAGATATGTTAAAAGTCTTTGCACCATTGGTCGTAATCTGTGCTACTTCAAAACCGCCTGCTTTTACCTGCGAACCAGCAGTTGTGTTGGCTAAATAGATATAGGTACCTAATGCAAAACTAGTTTGGAAATCATCACTCAACTTTAATACCAGCTGACCATCTACCATGCTTAGCGTAGCAGTGCCACGTGCCTGATAACCTCCGGCTGGCACAAAGCTGCCCTGACGCATGTTTGAACTGCCTATAGTGAAAATGATACTATTGCTTTTTACACCTTCAGCTTTTGCATGGATTTCTACTACACCATTCGCAAGTGCCTTAACCAGACCAGTTGAAGAAACGCTGGCCAATGTTTCATTCTCTGTAAACCATTCTATTTCTCTATCTGCCAATACTTCACCATCAATATTACGAGCCATTGCTGTTAACTGAACCTCCTCCGATAAACTTAAAGATGTATTGGAGGGTGTTTCAATGGTAACTGAAGCAACGGCTGAAGCATCATTGACTACCGTAATTTGAAGTGCTTTTGAAGCATCCAAATAGGTGACAACAATGTTTGTTGTGCCTGCGGCTTTTCCTTCTACCTTGCCATCCTGAACACTGGCAATATTTTCATTTTCACTTTGCCAGGAAAGTGTGTAGTCTCTTAGTATACCATATTGATCGAAATAAACCGCTTCAACGTCAAAGACTTCACCTGTGCGCAATGCCAATATATTGCCTTCAGTGTTCAGGAAGGCAATAGAATTACCTTTTACCAGATCTATAGGATCATCCAGAACATCAACACCGACACATGAAAAATTGAGTAAAAGAAAAATTATAACAAATGGTCGCCTCATACCCGATTTTTTTTACGAAATTGAACAACTGATTTGACATTTAGAGTCGCCTCAGCGACATAAGACCTTAGCCCATGAATACCGAACTTAGTCACGAACAACTCATCAGTATCAAAAAAAGCTACCTAAACATGCTAGCGCTTTTTCTTGAGAAAGAACAAGTAAGAAGTGCCTATTTGCGCTGTTTACTAAAATGGGGTTTTCAGTTGCATCTCAGCCCTGCAGATCTCTATCACATCAATGTAGATGTATCTGAGCTGGCCTATAAAGATCCGGCTAGCAAGGTGGAAAAGCTTGAATCCATTTATCACCTTGTCTATATGATCTATCTGGATCAGGTGGTGGAAGATATGGAACTTGAGGTTGCCTCCCTTTATGCTGTCAAACTTGGCTTTAAGGACAACCTGGTGAGTGAATTATTTAAATCAATTGCCACTGCTGTTTATGACGACAATGTGAAGCGGGATGTTCGCCAGGAGGTATTGGATTTCCTGAAAGTTTACGAAGCCTAAGCAGGTATAAAAAAGCCAAAACTGCTGTTTTATAGCACTTTACAGAAAAAATGGCTTACTTTGTAATGATTTTTCATGCCCCCTCTCATTCTATATCGGTCATCAGGCTTTACAGGCTTGCAAAAGCGCTTTGCTGTGTTGCTTATTGCAGGGCTCTGCTTTTCCTTAGGTCTGTCAGCCCAAAGCTTTCATAAAGACAAGCATAAATACTACAAAAGTGTTTACAAGAAGGGAAACTCTTCTGTTGCGCGCGCTTGCGATATCGTTAAAAGAAATAAAAAATCAGGCAAAAACAGGCACGTGCCATCTTTGGCAGCCCGAAAAAACAATAAACCTAAGCCCATGGCCGAGGTAGGACCACCTGTCGCATCTGCCTCTTCAAAGAGTAGCCCCGTTGTTACTCCCAAGCCTATACCTAAAATTACTACCGTTAAACCAACTTTCTCACCAACGCCTACAGTTCCAAAAACGCTGCTGGATGAGCTTCATAATAAAGAAGACAAGGTGTTGGAGTTGAATCATTTACCCAAACCCACATCAGAAAAACACGAAGAAATCAGAAGGCTGGTGGCCAACACAATTAGTAAGAAAACAGATAATGAACCCATCGAATTGGAGCCACTTTTCTTTACTTTCGATCAGGATGAGTTTTCTGTTGTTGACATGGATCCTTTCCTGATTGCCGTTGAATTTGCGCTGCAGGGGAAACATATATTGATTGAAGGCCATACTGACCACCAGGGCAATGACGATTATAATGTTCAATTATCCATAAAACGTGTTCAAAAAATCCGACAACTCATGTTGGATATGGGTGTACATGACGACCAAATCTCAGTGGTTGGCTATGGCGAAGAAGTTACTGACCATAGCGATAAATCCGAAGACGGTAAACAACAAAACAGAAGGGTCGATTTCAAGGCTTTCTGATCCCTATCCTGATACTGTGATTCGCTGGCTCATCATGCAGAGTCATGCAAGTTTTTCATTGAAACGAGGGAATACCTCCACTTTTTAGCACCTTAAAAATGATGTAACCAGCAAGTCATGGAGTCCCTGATAAAGTGAAAACTCTGTTTTTAGACTAAAAATGGCCTTTATAATCAGATTTTGCATGGTATATGCAATTGATTCGTTCGCTAATGGTAAAGCTACTGATGTAGGGTGCAAGAGTTATTTTACATAAGATAACGGGGCTGGCAAGCGACATTTGTCTTAACAAAACCCAACCACCATGATCTCATCCAGCATGAAAAGTAATTCGAAGGACGTAGGGAACGTAAACGTTTCAGGCCGCTTAAAGCAGATCTTTGTTTTGATACTCGCCATCCTGATCGGGATGATTATTTCTGCTACCACCGCAGATGCTAAAGACTACCAGCGTGAGGCGCAAAGAAAAAATAAAGCCAGCTACAGAAAGCAGGCAAACCTGATGGCAAATGCTTGTCAGCTTTTAAGTAATAAACGCAGCAACACAACTAACTTCGTTGTAAAAGACAGAAGTAAATTGAAATACAGATAATTAATAGCGTTGATTTAGTTTTAGAAAAAGCGTCCCCCTGACGCTTTTTTTATTGTACACCAATCGCTTGCATGAGCATTTCCTTAGACTTGTCGGCCGCAAGCCAACGTACTGTCTGATCGCGTTTAAACCAGGTTAGTTGCCTTTTCGCATAATGCCTGGAGTGTTGTTTAAGTAAACGCACTGCTTCATGCTTTTCATATTTCCCCTCTAAAAAATCAAAAATTTCCTGGTAACCCACTGTTTGCAGGGCATTTAAATGCCTAAGTGGAAATAAGCGTTCTGCTTCTTCAAAGAGACCTTGTTCAATCATGATATCCATGCGCCTGTTAATGCGATCGTATAATGGTTCGCGTTCCAGTTCCAGGCCTATTTTTATAACCTCAAAAGCGTGTTCTCTTTTCACCTTCCCCCTGAAATGCTCAATGGATTGACCTGTAAACGTGATCACCTCCAATGCCCGTATTAATCGATGTGGATTCTGCTGATCAATTGTTTTATATAACGCAGGATCCTGCCTTGCCAATTCATTCTGCAACCAGGAAACTCCATTTTCAGCATACTGCTTTTCAATGGACTTCCTCACTGCATCAGGCACTTCCGGTATTTCATCAAAGCCATCAATTACAGCCTTTATATACAAACCACTTCCGCCAACCATCACAACATGCTCATACTTTTCAAAAAGCGATTGTAAAAGCGGATAGGCCTCCCTTTCGTACTGTCCGGCATTAAAATCCTGGTGAATGCTATGAGAATTGATAAAATGGTGCCTGACTTCCCTTAACTCTTCAACGCTGGGTTTAGCCGTGCCTAATTCCATTTCCTTAAACACTTGCCGGGAGTCTGCCGAAACGATTTCGGTGCCCAAGTGCTTTGCGAGGGCAACCGATAGGGCTGTTTTGCCTACGGCAGTAGGCCCGACAATCACAAATAGCTTTTTTTGAGGAATTAACACAAACAAAGGTACAAAGCCCACCCTATTTACCACAAAGCAAGCGCAGAAGTGCTTAATCAACCTTACCTACTTTAAAGCTATTTGCCTATCTTGCAGGCGCAGAAAAGTAGAGAAACGATGATTAAGTACACAACACAATTCCTGTTAAAGATTGAGGAAATGATCGGTGAATCTGACTACATGTTGCGCTATGAAAAAGGCAACTTTAAGTCAGGGTATTGCGTGCTCAAAGATCAAAAAATAATGATCGTGAATAAATTCTACACCACAGAAGGTAAGATTAATGCCCTGTTGGATATTCTTAAAGGCACAGAGTTAGACACTTCGAAATTCAGCGAAAAAAGCCAAAAGCTTTTTGAAGAATTGATGCAAACGCCTGTCAGCAATTGATTGTTACTTTTTTAGGAACCGGCACTTCTCAGGGTGTACCTGTTATCGGGTGTACTTGTCATATTTGTACTTCATTAGATTACCGCGATAAAAGGCTCAGAACCTCCATTCATGTGGATGTTGACGATCAGAGTTTTGTTATTGATACTGGCCCTGATTTCCGACAGCAAATGTTACGCGAAAAAATCAAGCGATTAGATGCTGTGATTTTTACCCATGCGCATCGTGATCACACGGCTGGTTTAGATGATGTAAGAGCCTACAACTTCATGCAGGCCATGGATATGCCAGTTTACGGTACGGAAGAAGTGTTGGCCCAATTGAAGATTGAATACGCTTATGCCTTCGCTGATATAAAATATCCGGGTATTCCAAGGTTATTATTGAATGAAATCAATAACAAGCCCTTTATGATAAACCAGGTAAATATTACACCCTTACCTGTTATGCACATGAAGTTGCCTGTGCTTGGATTCAGGATAAACAATTTCAGCTACATCACCGATGCCAACTTTATTCCTGATACTACTTTTGAATTATTAAAAGGCACACAAGTATTGGTATTAAATGCTTTACAGGTAGAGCCACACATTTCACATTTCAATCTCGAGCAGGCTATTGCCATTGTCGAGAAGATAAAACCAGCAAAGACATATTTTACGCACATCAGTCACAAGCTTGACCTCCACAGTGTGATTGAAAGAAAATTACCCTATAACATATCGCTTGCCTATGATGGTTTGCAGATAAATATTTAGTTAAAGGTTGATCGTTGGTCGTTGTTGGTTGGTCGTAAGACCTATCCGTACTAACAACCAGCAACGAATAACCAACAACGATCAAA
The DNA here is from genome assembly GCF_057350905.1 of Chryseotalea sp. Taxonomy (NCBI): domain Bacteria; kingdom Pseudomonadati; phylum Bacteroidota; class Cytophagia; order Cytophagales; family Chryseotaleaceae; genus Chryseotalea; species Chryseotalea sp. The sequence continues at coordinate 116,767 of NZ_JBMRCF010000022.1, forward strand.
CAACAACTAATTATCAGATTACTTTTTTAGTGATCGCAGGAAACCCTTCGACTTAATGAATAATTACTAAAGGCAAAAAATTACAGGATTTTAGTAACTTTGTAAAGTTTACAATTGAAATGACTAAGCAAGAAATCAAATCAGAGATTCAAAAATCACTGGATCGTATGCCTGAAACTGTCTTACAGGATGTACTGGCTTTTTTGCGTCATGTTGAAGGGCACCCATTAGAAAAAATTAACCTCGCCAGTAATTTAAGAACCATACTAGAGGAAGATAAGCAGTTGTTACAACGCCTCGCCAAATGATTAAAATTGAAGAGGTTGAGAAGATTCATGAAATACTGATCGAACATTTTGGCGGAGCAAAAGGAATTCGAGATAAAGCCAGCCTCGAGTCAGCTATTCATCGACCCTATCAAACCTTTAGTGGTGTTGATCTTTATGCCAACCCAATAGAAAAAGCCGCTGCCCTTTTTGAAAGTATAATCTCCAATCATCCATTCATTGATGGTAACAAAAGGACAGCCTATGTGCTCATGAGGTTGTTATTAAGAGAGAGCGGATTTGACCTAAGAGTAAGCGAAGATGCCAAGTACGATTTTGTTATCAGCGCAGCAAAGGGAGAGCTGACCTTTGAGGATATTAAAAAATGGATACAATTCAGTATCCAGTAAACTACCGAACAACGAACAACCCACAACCAACAACCATCTCGTGCACAACAACTATTACACATTCCGGCAACTTACGCGAGAACTCGAGCCTTTACTTAGCAAGAGTGTTGTTTCCGAATGTTATAGTCAGAACAAAGAGGAATTAATCATTCGCTTTGAAATTAAAGACCAGTCTTTTTACATCAAAGCAAACCTTCAGCCCAGCTTTTCCTGTTTGTCTTTTCCGGATGTTTTTCACCGGGCCAGAAAAAATTCTATAGATCTTTTTCCTGATTGTATCGGATTAACTGTTGAAAGTATCCGTCAATTCAATAACGAAAGAAGCTTTGCCATTTTGCTCAGTCAAAACTTTTCTCTTCTTTTTAAAATGCATGGCAACAGATCAAACATAATTTTATTCGAAGGCAAGCAGGTACATGCTATATTCCGCAACAATCTTGAAGTTGATGAAAATATTGCATTGGCTGATCTGGATAAAAACATAGACTGGCGTGCAGAAGCCATGCCGGATACAGCTGAAGGAATCCGCAAACATTTTTTCACATTGGGTAAATTGGTTTGGCAGCTATTGGAAAAAGAATCATTTTTTATCCAAGCCCGGGAAGCACAATGGAAAAGATTACAGGAAATAAAGTCCCAGCTTGAATCACCATCATTTTACATAACAGAAAATGAAGGCAGTATCTTATTATCATTATTCCCTACAGGTAATGTAATTCTTCAGGAGGATAAAGCCGCAGTTGCGTTAACACAATTTCATAATCACTACCAGCAGTCTAATGCTTTTGAGCAGGAAAAAGCAAAGGCCCTCCAAGCCATTGCCACTACACTCAAGAGCACAAATGCCTATCTCAGCAAGACTATGGCCAAGCTTAACGAGGTTACACACGATCAGCATTACAAAATCTGGGCTGATGTGCTAATGGCCAATATGCATGCCATAAAACCTGGCGCTACTCATGTAAGTCTGCCCGATTTTTATAACAACAATCAACTGATTGAGATCAAACTCAAGCAAGAATTAAGTCCACAAAAAAATGCTGAAGTCTTTTACAGAAAATCAAAAAATCAGCAACAGGAAATTGACCGTTTGCAAAAAGCGATTGATGAGAAAGAGGCTGAGAAGCAGAAAACTGAAGCTTTGCAGACACAACTGAACAACATTACCTCACTCAAAGAACTCAGGGCCTTACTGCAAACAACGCAACCATCCACTGCAAAAAAAGAAAAAGTAGTTATACTCCCCTTTCATGAGTTTGTATACAAAGACTATACAATCTGGGTTGGCAAAAATGCACAAGCCAACGACTTACTTACCCTCAAACACAGCCGTAAAGAAGACCTTTGGTTACACGCAAAAGATGTAGCAGGTTCTCATGTAGTCATCAAACAGAAGTCCGGTAAACCTTTCCCCAAAGATGTTATCGAGCGTGCCGCACAACTGGCTGCTTATAATTCAAAAAGAAAATCGGAAGGTTTAGTACCAGTGGCTTATACACCAAAAAAATTCGTCAGAAAAAGAAAAGGCGACCCTGCTGGCATGGTGGTTGTTGAGCGCGAAGACGTTATTTTGGTAGAACCCAGGTTAATTGACAATTGACAATGGTCAATTGTCAATGATGAGTGTGCATGTCGATTTATTTATCTGCCCTTCTTGTTCTAATAAAAGCAATGATTATGCTAAAGGCAAACCAGGTAATGATCCTGTTTGTTGGAATGGTGTATTCGTAGAAGGATGCGCCTGTTTTAATGAGAATCCAATTGTGAAATAACAGGTTAACAACTAGCCCAAACACCAGAATAAGAATAAAGCTGACAACAAACTGTTTTAATTTATAGTTGTTCATTGTCAGCTTTACGTTAACTCTTTATTACAAAACCTTTCGATAAGGGCTCCGCTTGATCCGTGAAGTACTTTTTATTGTCAATTGACCATTGTCAACTGTCAATTAATCTTACTTGACTACGTTCACCTTAATGGTATTAGTTCTATTGCGCTCATGGATTGGCATACTGGCCAGCACAATAAAAGTATCTCCAGTTTTTACATGTCCGTCACGTTTCAATACATTTTCTACATCATCCATCGTCTGATCGGTAGAAAACATTTTGTCATAGAAGTAAGTGCGAGCACCCCAAACAAGACTCATGGTGTTTAGGATGGTTGTATTCGCTGTAAATACAAAAATATTGGTATTTGGTCTGTGTGAAGAAGCGCGGAAAGCTGTGTAACCTGAATAGGTCATACCCACAATGGCCTTGGCGCCAATATCTTTAGCCAGTTTACAAGCCGATAGTACCAAACTGTCATTCATATATGATTCAGTGGCCGCATCTAACTCGCGATAGCGATAATAGATCTTCTGATTTTTTTCTACCGAAGCAATCGTGCGCACCATACTACGGATTACTTCAATCGGGTATTTACCAGCTGCAGTTTCAGCAGAAAGCATCAAGGCATCAGCACCATCCATCACGGCATTGGCCACGTCATTGGTTTCTGCGCGTGTAGGCCGTGGGTTTTCAATCATGCTTTCCATCATTTGGGTAGCCACAATCACAGGCTTGCTGGCTTTATTACATTTTTCAACCAGCATTTTTTGCACCATGGGTACTTCCTCCATCCAGATCTCTACACCCAAATCACCACGGGCTACCATCACAGCATCAGTTAGCTCAATGATTTCATCAATATTGCTCAACGCTTCAGGCTTTTCAATCTTGGCTATGATTTTAGCATTCGATTTATTCTGATCGATAATATTGCGCAATACAGTAATATCGTGCGCCTTACGAACAAAAGACAAGGCTATCCACTCAACATTATGCTTCAGTCCAAATTCAAGGTCTTTTAAATCTTTATCAGTTAAGGACGGTGCAGATACTTTGGTATTTGGCAGGTTAATACCCTTCTTCGATTTTAGAGGACCGCCATAAATAACCTCCGTCACTACATCAATGTCTCTTACCTCTTTTACCTTAAGCTCTATTTTACCATCGTCAATCAAAATGGAATCACCATGCTTCACATCATTCGGTAATGCTTTATAAGAAGTGCTGGCCATCTCACGATTACCAACTAATTCGCGGGTGGTGATGATAAATTCCTGACCGCGTTCCAGTATAATATCTGGTTGCATATCCTGCACCCTGATTTTAGGGCCTTGCAAGTCTTGCAGCAGGCACACGTGTGTGCCCATCTCTTCGTTTAACTCGCGTACAGCTTTTATAACCTTCAAATGATCCTCATGTGCACCATGAGAAAAATTAAGGCGAAATACATCAACACCCTCTTTCACAAGGGCTCTGAGCATGTCTTTGTTATTAGAAGCGGGGCCGACCGTAGCGACTATCTTGGTCTTGTTGTACGAAACTTTCTCGAACATAAAATTTAGAAAATAAAATTCTCTTTTGATTTAAGAGTATCCAAAGGTATAAAAGCAGCCAGTTCTACCGAAGGAATTTGACGAACGGCATCTAATAAATTTTCTGCAAACGATTGTTCGCCAGCCTGTACCACCAGCAAATAATCAAAATGAGGATATTCTGGGGCTAAAAAGTATTTTCCCCCATCTGTTTCCTGGGGTTTGTTGCGTATGAGGCGAATAAAACGCGTATTCGTTTGATGTACATGGCAGGAAAAACTACGCTCTATATTTCCTTTAAAACCCATTAAGATATCTTCCTTTTTTACAAGGTGCAGCCCCAGACTCTTATTAAGCTCCCAGGCAAGCTTATATCCTTTAAAACTACTGGCCAGGCCCAACAGCACAAAATCAAAATCATAATCAACAACCAGCTTAGTTTTTTTCATGTGTTAATTTTTACTTTTTTGTTTACACACATGGAATATCCATGAAATTAACGTCTTTGGGGTGCATGCAGTGCATGGATATTTCATAAAAAGGGGCTCAGCAACAATTTTACAGTTAAATTATTCAGATTTGACAATTATGAGGTAAATCTCTTTCTTTGCACAGATTTTAAAATCCAAAACCTTACAAACATGTCTGAAATTGCACAAAAAGTAAAGCAGATCATTATCGAGAAGCTTGGCGTAGAAGAATCTGAAGTTACTCCTGAGGCTAGCTTCACTAACGATCTTGGCGCTGACTCTCTTGACACTGTTGAATTGATCATGGAATTTGAGAAGGAATTCAATATTTCTATCCCAGATGATCAAGCAGAAAACATCGCTACCGTAGGTCAGGCTATCTCTTACCTAGAGCAAAACGCAAAGAAATAATTTTTCAAGCCCAGGCTTGACCATTACATCCCGCAAACCATGACATTTAAACGAGTTGTAGTTACAGGACTAGGTGCGCTCACCCCAATCGGCAATACTTACCAGGAGTACTGGAAAGGCTTGAAGGAAGGTAAGAGTGGCGCTGCGCCCATTACTAAATTTGATACAACACTGTTTAAGACAAAATTTGCCTGCGAGGTTAAAAACTTCGAAATAGGTAATTTCATGGACCGTAAAGAGGCGCGTAAACTCGACCTTTTTGCGCAGTATGCAATGGTTTCTGCCGATGAGGCCGTTAAAGACTCAAACCTTCCGCTGCAAGAACTCAACCCCGACCGTGTTGGGGTTATCTGGGGCTCTGGCATCGGAGGGTTGATTACTTTCTCTGAAGAAGTAAAATCTTTTGCCAAGGGAGACGGGACACCCCGTTTTAACCCTTTCTTCATTCCTAAAATGATTGCCGACTTAAGTGCCGGCCACATTTCTATCAAGTATGGCTTCCGTGGCCCTAACTTCTCCACGGTTTCTGCATGCGCTTCCTCTACCAATGCCATTTATGATGCCTTCACTTACATTCGTTTGGGTAAGGCCGATGTTATGGTAACGGGTGGTTCTGAAGCAGCGGTTGCAGAAGCAGGTGTAGGTGGTTTCAATGCCATGAAAGCGCTATCTGAAAGAAATGATTCTCCGGAAACAGCCTCCCGCCCTTACGATAAAGACCGTGATGGTTTCGTATTGGGTGAAGGTGCCGGGGCGCTCATTTTAGAAGAGTACGAGCACGCAAAAAAGCGCGGTGCTAAAATTTATGCAGAAGTTGTAGGTGGTGGCATGACTGCCGATGCTTACCACATTACTGCACCTCACCCCGAAGGTTTAGGCATTACACGTGTTATGCAAATTGCTTTGGAAGAAGCAGGGCTGACCGTTGCTGATGTCGATTACATAAACACACACGGAACCTCCACACCACTGGGTGATATTGGAGAGATTAAAGCCATTCAACGTGTTTTCGGAGAGCATGCGTATAAGGTGAACATCAGTTCTACCAAATCCATGACCGGACACTTACTGGGTGCAGCAGGAGCCATTGAAGCCCTCGCTTGTATCATGGCTATTAATGATTCCGTGATCCCCCCTACCATCAATCACTTTACCGATGATGACGGGCTTGATCCAAATCTGAATTTAACCTTTAACATTGCCCAAAAACGCGAAGTAAATGTTGCTTTAAGCAATACTTTCGGTTTCGGTGGCCACAACTTCTCTATCATCCTGAAGAAGTACAAAGGTTAAACAGTCCCTCATTCACATTTTTACCGTTCAAATCCTTTGTGTAAGTTTATGTCTTGGCAAAAGATGTTTTACCTAATGCACTAGTGCTTGGTCTGGAAAATCCTTAGAAGTAAATCGGAGTCCGATACAAGGCTGATAGCTGCTATCCGAAATATTGCAGGCTTTACGCCTTCTAATTTAGAGCTATATCGGCTGGCGACTTTGCATAGTTCTATTGCCAAACCCAATAGCAAAGGCCTAAAAGATTCTAACGAACGTTTAGAATATCTCGGTGATGCTATTTTAGGTGCTGCCGTAGCTGACTACCTCTTCAAAAAATTCCCTTACAAGGACGAAGGTTTCTTAACAGAGATACGATCGCGCATTGTAAACAGAGAAGCACTTAACCTACTGGCACGCAAAATTGGCATTGGTAACATTGTACAATTCGATAATAAAAACCTGCACCTGCAACAAGTGATTTTGGGCAATACCCTTGAAGCCATTGTCGGAGCTGTTTACCTGGATAAGGGTTATTTACGTTGTAAAAAATTTGTGATCGATAAGTTGATCGCCCCCAATTACGATTTAGATGAGATCGTCAACTCTAACTCAAACCACAAGAGCAAGCTCATCGAATGGTCGCAGCGGGAAGGTAAAATCATCCGCTTCGAGATTGTTGAGGTGAAGAAATCTAAAAACCGCAAAGAGTTTACCGCCCAGGTAATGATTGATAACGAAGCAAAAGGAACCGGCTATGGCAACAATAAAAAGAAAGCCGAACAAGACGCAGCCTTTAAAACCATCGAGCTCTTGCAAATACCCAACGCGGACTAGGTTTTGTCATTCATTGTCAAAATTTTTCTATCCAGCACAAGCATCTTCACTATAATTATTGTTTTTTTACTGTTCGATAAACCACTGCGATGCTCAAGCATCTTACCATAAAGAATTACGCCCTGATTAAAGAACTGGAGATGAAACCCTCCGATTCCTTATCGGTTGTTACCGGTGAAACCGGTGCCGGTAAATCTATTATGCTGGGTGCCTTGGGTTTACTCATGGGCAATCGTGCCGACACCAAGGTATTATGGAATGCAGATGAAAAATGTGTTACCGAAGGTGTTTTCGATATTAAGGGTTATAAGCTAAAAGATGTATTCAAGGCTGAAGATCTTGATTACGATACTACCACAGTTATCAGGCGGGAGATCAGCCCCGGTGGCAAGTCGAGAGCCTTCATCAACGACACTCCGGTTACCCTGGAGGTGATGAAGAAAATCAGCAGTTTATTATTGGATGTTCACTCCCAGCATGAAACGCTGTTGTTGGGACAACAATCTTTTCAGTTGGCTTTGGTGGATGCCTTTGCTGAAAATGAAAATTTACGCAATGACTATGCCCTTGCCTGGAAGACTTACCTGACTACTAAAAAAGATTACGAAACTTTAAAAGCAGAAGCTGAAACACTGAAGGCTGAATCAGACTATATCCGTTTTCAGTTAGATGAATTGGTGAAAGCTGATTTGCATGATCTGGACCAGGCCAAGCTGGAATCGGAGGCAAAAATAATGGAGCATGCAGAAGAGATCAAACAACGCTTCCGTGCATCACTTGCCATTTTACAGGATGGTGAATATGCTTCCCGTAATTCCATTAGCGAGGCACGCAGCCTTATACAACAAGTAAATGCTTACGCTGAAAAGTACAACACACTTTTTAGTCGTGTAGATAGTCTCTTAATTGAATTAGATGATATCATCGATGAACTGGAGCGTGAGGAATCCTCCATTGATTTTGATGCTGAGCGAGCAGAATTCGTAAAGGAACGTATCAGCGTTTTATATCGGCTGCTTAAAAAGCACAGGTTAAATGATGTTGAGGCCTTAATTGCCCTGCAGGAAGAATTGCAGGAAAAAGCCAACATCACCGACAATGTGGATGAAGCACTCGCCACACGGAAAAAAGCTTATGAGCAGGCAGAGAAAGAATTAAAAGCCCTTGCCAAAAAACTAAGTGAGTCAAGACATAAAGTTTTTGCACCGCTCGCTAAAGAAATTACAAGCCCCCTAAAAGAGCTGGGCATACCGACTGCGGTAATTGAATTTGAAAGTAATAGCACAGAGCCCAGTTCAACTGGTGCTGACAAAATCGATATTTTATTCAGTGCCAATAAAGGCATTAGTCCTAGACCCTTGGCGCAGGTTGCCTCCGGTGGTGAATTTGCCCGCCTCATGTTTTGCATTAAACAAGTAATGGCGGAGAAACAAGCCATGCCTACTTTAGTGCTTGACGAAATTGACACAGGCGTTTCCGGTGAGATTGCCTTAAAGCTGGGCGACATGATGAAGAAGATGGCTAAAAAACATCAACTCATTACCATCAGTCACTTGCCACAAATTGCAGCGAAAGGCGATGCACATTTTTATGTGTACAAGGATAACTCTTCTTCAAAAACCATCAGCATCATTAAAGAACTCGATGAAAAAGAACGCATCGAAAAAATTGCTGAAATGATTGGTGGTGCCAAGCCTTCTAAAACTGCACTGGACAGTGCGAAGGAGTTGATGAAGCTTTAGATTTTCGAATGTCAGCTTGCAAAAAGCAAATTGTCTGTATCAGGATGGTCAGGATTTGAGGATTAACAAGATTATATTTTTTATACTCAATAAATATTAAGCTTATCACTTGTCCTCCTCTTCTCGTCCTCGTTTGCAACCATAGCCGTCAGGTTAAGGAAAGCTAAATCAGTAACCCCAATCGTAGGGGATGCTCATATTTTTTAATGCCCATTTTGTTTGATTTGCTGATCAGATGGGCTTTACTCACCAGCATGCTCAAA
>NZ_JBMRCF010000023.1:0-140183 GCF_057350905.1 Chryseotalea sp.
ACATTGTCAATTGTCAATTTCATCATTGTTAACTGAACTTATCCTGCCCAACCCTCTCTATCTAAACTTCTGTATTGAATGGCTTCCGCCAAATGTTCTGTCTTAATATTTTCAGCACCCGCCAGATCGGCAATGGTGCGCGATACTTTTAAAATACGATCGTAAGCACGTGCACTTAATCCTAAACGCTCCATAGCCGTTTTCAACAAAGCACGTCCTGCTTCATTGATCTCACACACTTCTTTTACCATGTTGGAAGGCATCATGGCATTAGAGTATACGTCAGTATGTTTTTCAAAACGTTTGCTCTGTATTTCACGTGCCTTCACCACGCGTTCTCGAATTTCGCTGCTGCTCTCTGCTTTTCTGCGTGCGGTCATCTCATCAAAACCAACTGGCACTACCTCCACATGCAAGTCGATACGGTCTAGCAAAGGCCCGCTGATTTTACTTAAGTAGCGTTGCACAATACCCGGCCCACACACACATTCTTTTTCAGGATGATTATAATAACCACACGGACAGGGATTCATGCTGGCGACTAACATGAAGTTAGCGGGATAATCAAGCGATATTTTCGCGCGCGAAATAGTAACACGTCTCTCCTCCATCGGTTGACGCATTACTTCTAACACGGTTCGCTTAAACTCAGGCAATTCATCTAAAAACAAAACGCCATTGTGTGCTAATGAAATTTCTCCGGGTTGTGGATTACCTCCTCCTCCAACAAGCGCTACATCCGAAATAGTGTGATGCGGGCTGCGGAAGGGGCGAGTCGTCATGAGAGATGCATCACGACCGAGACGACCTGCAACAGAATGTATCTTGGTAGTCTCGAGTGCTTCGTGTAAAGAGAGTGGTGGCAATATACTGGCGATGCGTTTTGCCAACATGGTTTTACCGGCACCAGGTGGACCGATCATAATCACATTATGTCCTCCGGCTGCGGCAATCTCCATCGCACGCTTTATATTTTCCTGACCTTGCACATCTTTGAAGTCAGCATTGTAGTTGTTGAGCTCCGCATTAAATATTTCGCGTGTATCAACAACAAGGGGTGTAATCTGTAGGCGATCTTCAAAAAAATCAACGGCTTCTGCTAATGTTGAGACGGGTATAACGTCAATACTATTCACAATGGCCGCTTCACGTGCATTGTCTTTGGGCAGCATAATGCCTTTAAAGCCTTCTTTTCTGGCTTGTATGGCAATGGGTAAAACACCTTTGATCGGACGAAGGGTACCATCTAATGCCAACTCACCCATCACCATGTATTGCTCGAGCTTCTCGGTAACAATTTGTCCGGATGCTTTTAACACACATAAAGCAATGGGCAAATCGTATGCTGATCCTTCCTTTCTTAAATCTGCAGGGGCTAAGTTTACGACAGTTTTTTGTCGTGGCATGTAATAGCCAAAAGTTTTTAGAGAAGATTCAACACGGTGCTCACTTTCTTTAACGGCACCATCAGGCAGGCCACTCATCCAAAATTTGGCGCCTTGACCTACGTTTACTTCTACGGTAATGGTACGGGCATCCACTCCTTGTACTGCACTTCCGAATGTTTTCGCCAACATGGCTAAAAAGTATTATTTCCCTTCTTTCTGAGCAGCTGCCGCTGCCTGCTTTTTTGCTGCTTCCTGCAAATCGAAAAGTTTTGCTTTCAGCATATTCAGCTCTTGGGTGAGAGCCGCTTTTTCTTTCAATGTATTTCTGTTCGTAATAAAGTACCAACCAGCATCAATCAGCAACATAAGTAAGCCTGCAAATGTTACCCATTTAAACATGGGTACATAGCCTACCATCTTAAATAACAAGCCAGTGTCATTGTTTAACATGACTGTAAAAATGAAGGCGCCTAAGTGAAAAGCACCAAAAGCTATGTAAAAAATAAGGCGATTGCGATTCATGATCTTCGTTTTCGGTTATAAGGACACTGGAAAGTTAAATAAAAATGTCAGACTTTCTGAATTTCTGTGAGTTTACGATACAAACCGCTATTCGCAATCAGCTCCTCATGCCTACCCCTTTCTACGATTTCTCCGTTTTGTACCACTACAATTTCATCGGCATGTTGTATAGTGCTCAAGCGATGGGCAATCACAATAGAAGTCCTATTCTCCATCAATTTGGTCAGGGCATCCTGCACAAGACGCTCGGATTCCGAATCCAAGGCTGAAGTAGCTTCATCTAAGATTAAAATTGGGGGATTTTTGAGCACAGCACGCGCAATGCTTAAGCGCTGACGCTGCCCGCCTGATAATTTACTACCGCGTTCACCAATGGTAGTTTGATATCCCTGTTCAGTTTGCACAATGAAGTCATGTGCATTGGCCACCTTAGCTGCACGCATCACATCTTCTTCCCGCACGTTTTCCATACCAAAGGCGATGTTATTAAAAATGGTATCGTTAAAAAGAATAGACTCTTGCGTAACCACACCCATAACACTGCGGAGTGATTCCAACTCATAATCCTTCAATGAAAGCCCATCTAGCAATACTTCACCTTTAAGGGGATCGTAAAAGCGAGGCACTAAATCGGCCAGAGTAGATTTACCACCACCCGATGGCCCTACCAGGGCGAGAGTCTTCCCTTTTTTAACCGACAGGTTAATATTTTTAAGCACCGTGTTATCATTATAAGCGAAGCTTACATTATTAAACTCAATTTTATCCTCAAATGATTTGAGCACAACTGCATTTGGTTTGCTCTGAATAGCAGACTCGGTATCGATGATTTCGAAAATGCGCCTTGCCGAGATAATACCTTTTTGCAATGAGGTAATGCCATTAGAAAAATTCTTTGCTGGCTGTATCATTGAAGCATAAATGGTGAGGAATAAAATGAAGGATGATGCTTTCAATTCCTCATCGCCTGCTAAAACTGATTTACCACCGTAGTACAGAATAATAGCCACAATGAATACACCCAGTAACTCCGAAAGGGGTGAAGCTAATTCATTTTTTCGCGATAAGGACATGTTCACTTTTTTGTGAAAAGCTGTTTCTGTTTCAATCTTTTTTAATAGAAAATTTCTTGCATTAAAGGCATAGATAACCCGCATACCGCCAAAAGCTTCATCCAGAATATTGACAATTCTGCCCATCGTCTCCTGACTCTGTTGTGCTCTTTTCTTCAACCGCTTAATAATTTCAGCAATTAGTCCCCCGGTTATTGGCAAGATGATTAAAGTCACCAACGCCAGCTTAACCGAAATGGAAAACAGCATGATGATAAAAACCACCAGTGTAATGGGTTCTTTAAAAACCGACTTCAAGCTATTAACCACAGCACCTTCTACTTCAGACACATCGTTTGTAAATCTTGAAATCAAATCTCCCTTTCTTTGATCGTTAAAGAAGCCGATGTGCAGTTTAGTGATATTCGAGAAAATATTTACCCTCATGTTCTTAACTACATCAGCTTTTAACAAGGAGGCTGTCATGCGCTCAAGGTAGCGGAAGAGGTTAGAGAGGAATACAAAGAATACAATCGATATACAAACAAATAACAATGCATCCAAAGGCCCATTATTGACTACGCTACTTGTCATGTAGTGGCGGAACAAGCCTTTAAAATAATCGATTGTTAATGAGAACTCAGGCATTGGCACGATGGCAACTTCTCCGTTTTGGTTGAAGAGTACATCCAACATAGGTTGTGTAAGACCTAGATAGGTAGCTTGAAAAACAACACCTAATACTGAAAATAAGAAAAATTGAAAAAGTCTTAAACCAAGCTGTGGGGCGTAACTTAATATTCTGAAATAAACCTTCATCTTTTAAAATTCGTAATGACGCTGTGCGATGTTCCAACGCAGACTTAAACTAGCAATTGTACTATTATTCTGATAAAGCGGATCGGGGCTTTTACTATCCCGTGTGATTAACACTGCATCGATAAAGAGATTATGTTTCAACATCCAGCTTCCTGTAAAGCTTCCGTACATAATATCTTGTTGTATGCCCTGGCCAATAGTATTGTTAAAGTCCTGCTGCCGGGTTGTATAATTCTTCAAAATGTTACCACCCCAGTTTTCATTTACACCATCGCGACCGGTCTTAATCATGATTACTTTTGCAGTAAGTGTTAATTTTGACACAGGCTGATAACGAATGATGCCTAATAGCTCCTGAAAATTAGAACCTAAAGGATGCGTAAGCGACTGATTAAAATTAGAGTAACTTCCATACTGGGTATAGTGAGAGAAAGTAAATGGTCTCACTACATTCAATTCACCTTGAATATCAAGATTAGAGACGCCAAAAGCATCGATATATTTTAAGCCTGCTTGTGCTGCGAATTTATTAGCCCACCAACCATTACCTGCCCGAATATTGTCGAGTAAAAACTCGTCCAGTGTGAGCTGACCATAGAGCTGTACTTTTTTAATAACATTCCATTTAAAATCGGAACCCAACAATACATTATCGCGACTGCCGGTTTGATGTTCAATGGCCCTGTAAAAAATAATTGGGTTCGCATAGGCAAAATCAAACTTACCCTGATTCAACGAGTCAGCGCCAAACACCACCGATTCAAAAACACCAATGTTTAATTTCTTACCTACGTTAATGCTGAAATGATGCAAGGCCACAAACTTTTCCGGATAACCTGAATCACCAAAAGAACCGCCCGCGTTGCCACGTGGCTCAGCAGTATAGCGGTTGATAAGAAATAAATAATTGAGTTTCCAGACTTTCACATTTCCTTTTAAGAAAAGTCCTGGTGGCGAATAATCAGACAAAATCATTGATCGATGGCCATTGCCTATGAAAAAACGATCGTGTCCGAACTGCAGGTTGATGTGTTTGGTTGCTTCGAAAGTGATGTAGCCTCTGGCTTGCAAAAAGTCTACACCCGGCCCTCCTTTATACCCCTTCCAGAAACCTTCGTGTGGCACCGCACCTATCCGCCTTCTCTCTTCGTTCACATATTCAGGCATGATCATCTGATTTTCGGTCAGGTAGGTATAGAAACCCACTTTACCATCTACCATACCTCTCACCTCTGCTCCTCTTGTATTAATAAAGAGCTGATCATCGCTTAAACGAGTATCAGTTCCTACCCCTGTGTATAAAATAGGGTTTATATGAACATCAAAATCTTCACTATGATAGCTATAGAAATCGGCCTTCTTTTTATAAAAGTGCTTTAAAACTGGTTTTTTGCTATCGGCATCCTCAGCCTGGCTCCACTCCCAGCTATCATTTCGGATATAGGCTGCATTAAATTGATCGCTTTTCGAGGTCAGCTTGCCATCTGCATCAACAGAGTCTATAAAAGCCACTACATCCGAGCGTTTGTACTGTTTTACACCTGTAAATATTTGAGGATAGATTTTCCCCGCCTTTATTTCGTAGCGGTCAATACGCTGGTAATAGTCTTCATTCAGGGGTATGTAGCTACTTTGAGCAAGTGCCAAACCTGAAAAATGGAGGAAAAGCCATAAAAACGCTGATTTTCTTCTCATAAAAACATAAAATTAAGGCTTTCGATGCTCTTTTTGCTGTTTTTCAGGATTTATTAAAAAGGGGTGCTTGTATTTTGCTGCCTGACTCCTATCTTTGCAGTCCCTTTTGAGAAAAACATCAATTTTGATATGAGAAACGACATTCATCCGGAATATAACGAAGTTGTTTTCCACGACATGGCAAGCGATTTTAAATTTTTAACTCGCTCTACCCTTAAGTCTAAGGAAACTGTAAAGTGGGAAGATGGCAAAGAATACCCTGTAATTAAGGTCGAAGTGAGCTCTGCTTCACATCCTTTTTACACTGGTAAGAAATTGTTTGTGGATACCGCTGGTCGCGTTGAAAAATTCAAGAACAAATACAAAAAAGCATAATTACTTCTTCTAATTATTTTGCTAGAAATCCTTCCTTGTCACTGGGGAAGGATTTTTTCTTTTATAACTGGCCCAAATAAATCATCTAATTCACGTGTATCACTACTATCTAGCTATCAATCTGAAGTTATTGTCAAAGAATGACAATCCGTCAGACCACTGAACGCTGAAGTAAACAGCGGTCAGACGGATTCAAAACACGAAGAAAGGTTAGCGAAAAAGCTTTTCACTTATTTGGCAATCAACTTTCCCAATCGCGCTGAAATTACCAATAAGCCCTTATTTTTACTCCATGAATCTTGTACTGTTTGACGATCCCAACTTTCGCATCAACCTGTTGCCTTTCACCTTTACGCGTCCTGTTGCTGACATACGCATCGGCATTATAACCATTCGCGAAAAGTGGGAGCACTATTTTGGTGACAAGAGCTCAAGCCTTACTGAAACTTACCTTCAGGCAAAATATCCTGCGCTGGCCACAGCCGACAACCTGATGATTAACGGAGCGTTGTGTCCTGATGAAAATATAGTAAGTGCTATTAAACAACTAACAATCGGCCAAAGTCTTGTTAGCGAAAATGTGGTATTGGCTGCGCGCTGCAATACACTTGATTTATCTTTAGCAAAAGAACGTATTACCTACGCTGGCAACTATACACTGATTGATCAGCCCTGGAAAATTTTTGAACACAATGCAGCTGAACTGAAAAAGGATTTTGCATTGATTACCAAGGGAAGAAAATCATTTGGCATACAAGACAAACATACCATTGTATATGGCGCAGAAAATATTTTTGTAGAAGAAGGTGCTGATATTAAAGCTGCTGTACTCAACGCGGAAAGTGGACCGATCTACATTGGCAAAAATGCTGTAGTGCAGGAAGGCTCACTCATCAAGGGATCTTTTGCTTTGTGCGAAGGCTCTACTGTAAACATGGGTGCAAAAATGAGAGGCGATTCAACTATTGGTCCACATTGCAAAGTTGGCGGTGAAATCAGCAACAGTGTGTTGTTTGGTTTTAGCAACAAGGGACACGATGGCTTTCTTGGTAACTCCGTATTAGGTGAGTGGTGTAACTTGGGTGCAGATACCAACACCTCTAACTTAAAAAATAATTACGATCAGGTGAAGTTATGGAGTTATGCCAAACGTGGTTTTGTTAATACCAGCCAGCAGTTTTGTGGCTTAATGATGGGCGACCACAGTAAGTGCGGTATTAACACCATGTTTAATACGGGTACCGTGGTAGGTGTCTCAGCTAATATTTTTGGCGATGGCTACCCGCGTAATTTCGTCCCTTCATTTTCATGGGGAGGCGCTTCGGGTTTTATTCCTTATCAACTCAATAAAGCCTTTGAAACTGCCGAACGCGTGATGAGTCGCAGACATATAGCACTTACTCAACTTGACAAAGACATATTGAAACATATCTTTGATTCAACCGAAGAATTAAAGAAAGCCTGACGTTATGCTCTTCTCTCAAATACCCGGACTAACAGAAGTAAAAAAAGTTTTGCTGCAAGCAGTACAAAACAATCATGTGGCGCACGCGCAACTTTTTTTGGGTGCCGAAGGTGCCTTGAATTTACCATTGGCATTGGCTTACATTACTTATCTGCATTGCCAGAATCCTGGTGAAGAAGATGCTTGTGGTGTTTGTGCTGCTTGTAGCAAAAACCTGAAATTTATTCATCCGGATACACACTTTGTTTTTCCTATTGGGAATATTAAGGGTAGCAAAGACGAGGAAACTTTTAAAATTGAAAAGCTAAAAACCTGGAGAAGTTTTTTGCTGCAACAACCTTTTGGCAACATTGAAGACTGGGCTAATTTTTATGGTGGCGAAGACAAGCAGGCTAACATCTCGAAAGAAGAAAGCCGGGAGATTGTTAAAGCACTTTCGTTAAAACCTTTCGAGAGTAAAAATAAAGTGATGATCATCTGGCAGCCGGAATACATGCATCCTTCGGCAGCTAATGGCATTCTTAAAATATTAGAAGAACCGACACCCAATACTTACTTCATCCTGATTACCAACGCAGCGGATCGTTTGTTGCCCACCATCTTATCACGTACACAACTTATTACCGTGCCCCTGCTCAGCGATACTGAGTTAGAGCAGTATTTGATGGAACATATGGAAGTAGATGAGAAGCGGGCAGCCAAGGCAGCACAACTGGCTGATGGCAACTTGAATCTTTCTTTTAAAATTTTATCGAAAGAAGAGGACAATAACACGCAGCGCTTTATTGAATGGATGCGCACTTGCTTTAAAAAAGATTATATCGGTCTGGTTGGCATGGCTGATGAATACCACAACCTGGATAAACTAAGTCAGCGCAGCATGCTTTCGTATAGCATGAATATGCTGAGAGAAACACTGCTTCACATCTCCGGAGCCAGTGGCATTAACCGAACCCGGGGTGAAGAATTACAATTTGTGCAAAACTTCGGAAAAGTGCTCAACTGGCAAAAAATAGAAAAATCGGTACAGCTCATGAGCGATGCCACCTATCACCTGGAAAGAAATGGCAGCGCCAAAATGATATTTCTGGATCTTTCTGTTAACTTGTCTAAAACACTAACTAATAATTAGATGATTCGTTGATGTGCTGATGTGTTGATTCAATATAATTTCCAATAGCACATGAGCAAATCAACATATCAGCACATCAGTTCATTTTCAAACCATATAGTATGACAATACGCATAGGTACCCGTGGTAGTAAGTTGGCTCTTTGGCAGGCAGAACACATTGCACAGTTACTCCGCCCATCCGGCATGAAAACTGAGATTGTTGCCATTGACACCAAAGGAGATAAAATTCTGGATGTGACCATTGGCAAAATTGGCAGCAAAGGTGTGTTCACAGAAGAAATTGAAGCCAAGCTATTGGATGGCAGTATTGACATTGCCGTTCACAGCGCCAAGGATTTGTCGAGTGAGCTACCGGAAGAACTGGAATTGATTGCCTTCACTGAAAGAGAGCAAGTTAATGACGTATTGGTAAGTACGAATAAACACCTGGATTTATTCAAAGTAGGCCTGCGCATTGGTACTGCCTCCACCCGCAGGGTTGCTTTTTTAAAACACTACTATCCTAACATCGAATCTGTGACCGTACGCGGCAACTTACAGACACGCATTGAAAAAATGAAAGCTGGTGAATGTGATGCCCTTATGCTCGCTTACGCAGGTGTTCATCGACTTGGTTACGATAATCTGATTGCGGATAAAATTGAAACCAGCTATTTTGTTCCGGCTGTGGGTCAGGGCACTATTGCTGTGGAGTGTCATAAAAAACTTGATTTCAAAAAGAAAGATGCCGTGCAGCGTTATATCAATCACCCTGATACAGAAGATTGTTTACGCGCAGAGCGTTCTTTCTTAAAAACTTTGCAAGGCGGTTGCAGCATACCTTCGTTCGGTTATGCACACTACGAAGGCAATTTGATTACACTAAAAGCTGGTATTATTTCGTTGGATGGTAAGCGTGTGGTGAAGATAAAAGACGCAGCGCCTGCTATTGATGCTAAAGAGCTTGGCAAACGTGTGGCATTAGAAGTGTTAGCGGAAGGCGGACAGGAAATTCTCAACAAAATCAGACTCCTGCAAGCTTAGTTAAGGAACATTAAAAAATATTGGTATCTGAATTATATGAATCGTGTCAGCTTTTTCTCCCTGTTCTTATCCTTCACCTTTTTATTAGGATGTGCTCAATCTAAAAAGACAGATTATGTAGTCACCATTAAAACCAGCTATGGTGATATGGTTGCCATTCTTTATGATGAAACACCGAAGCATAAAGAGAATTTTATCGCTCTTGCGAAGAGAAAATATTTTGATAGTTTATTATTTCACCGTGTTATCCCCAATTTCATGATTCAGGGTGGTGACCCCGATTCGAAAAAAGCAATGGCAGGGCAGCCTGTAGGTACCGGTGGACCTGGTTATACAGTACCCGCAGAATTTGTGCCTTCACTGTTTCATGAAAAAGGTGCCTTGTCGGCAGCACGATTAGGCGATAAACAAAATCCACAACGTGCCTCTAGTGGTTCTCAGTTTTATATTGTGCATGGTCAGGTTTGGAAAGAGAGCGACTTGCTGATCGATCAAAATAAATTAGGCATGGGCATGCAGCAGTTAATTTCAAAACCTGAGAACAAGCCTTTGTATGATTCTTTAGTTCAATTATACCAGACAGATCAAACTGCGTATCAGGCATGTATAAATTCGCTGGTACCGCGAATTGAAAGAGAAACAGGTATTAAAGTGAATAAGTCAATGGCTCCTGAGCGATTGAAAGCCTATACAACTACAGGCGGAGCGCCTCACCTTGATGATCAATATACCGTATTTGGAAAAGTAATTAAAGGATTAGAGGTGATTGATAAAATAGCAGCATTGGAGCGCAATCGTGCTGACAGACCGACTGAAGATGTACGCATGTTTGTTACAGTTGAAGAGATGCCAAAGAAGAAAATCACCAAGCTTTATGGCCACAAATATCCTGAAGAGCAAAAAAAGAAATAAGTAGTAAAGCTCAATATCCCGATCACGTTTAATTATGCGTAACCTTATCAAGATTATTGTTCTGACTTTCTCTTTAGGATGCGGTGTAGCTGCACAAGCACAGCAAGCCCTCATTACCATGAAGGACAGTGCACGAGTCTCTACAGAAATAAAAACGATTCAGGATAATTTACTTATTGTAAAAGAAGGTGCACTCTCACTGAATCTTATTGCCATCATCCAATTTCAAACGGAAGATCAGCAGACCGTAAATCCTGCTTTAATTGAAAATTTACTGAAAGAAAACATAGTTGTTTATATCGGACAAGTAAAGGTTATTAAAGAAAAAGAAGTGGCTCCAGCAAGCGACACCATTCGGCAGAGCATTACCACCATTGCCAGTCCTGCTGTTGTAGGTAAGCCTACTGAAGAAAAGCAACAAGAAGATATGCCAGCGCAAGAAAACAGTCCAGCACCTGAAGAGGATGATGAAGTTAGCAATACTAACTTATACCTGGGCATCGGAATCGGTCTTGATTATGGTGGTGTTGGGGGGCGTTTAACTTTTATTCCGGGTGATGCTGATAAGACTTCGGTAGGTGTTTTTGTGGCTACTGGTTTTGCGTTAAACGGACTTGGCTTTAACGCTGGTTTGGCTTTACGGATTGGTGACCAAAAAATGGTCCCCACTATATCTGCCATGTATGGTTATAATGGTGTGATAAAAGTAGTAGGGGCACCTCAATATGACAAAACGTATTATGGGCCTTCGCTTGCAATCGGTTTTGAGAATAAGACAAGAAACAGTGATGACAACTACATCCATTTGGAATTGGTTATTCCATTTAGATCTTCTGCCTTTGAGAATGATATCAAAACATTGCAAAACACTTCAGGTATTGAGATCAATGACCCCTCGCCTGTGCTGATAAGTATTGGGTATCATTTTAAGATTTAGTAAGTAGTGTGCAGGGTTATTTAGAAATTTAAAGTACTTGTTATAAAGAATTTAGAATTTAGAATTTAGAATTTTCAAATCATCAAATTTTCAAATCAACCAATCCCTTACCGCTTCACCAGCAATCCTTCTTCATCCAAAGCTTCTTTCAGTAATTCATGCGATTCCCAGAATTTTGATTTTGTAATCTCAAAATACTTTCTGAATTCAGGATTATTTATAATGGAAATCATAACCGGATCATCTTCCATAAACAATATAATCCAGTATTGCACATTATCTTCTTTTGAAAATAGCTTCATGTGCTCTATTGCTTCCTTTTGCTGACCTACATAAGCATAGTAAGCCGCAAGCCCCAGGTTCTTATACATCGATTTATCCTGATCAAAAAATGCTTTATAATTTTTTACTAACTCATCAGACTTTGCTTTTAATCCTTGCTGTGCAAGCACATAGGCTATGGTTAAGTCTTCGTGATGGTAAATATCCATTTGCTGCGACTCACGAATCTCTAAAAATCGTTTATAATACTGATACGCACCTTTATAATCATGCATGTAATAGCTCACTTTACCGATATCCTGCAGGATATCAAAACGCGTAGTGTCTTTATTAAATTCAACAAGTAATAAATCCCTTGTTTGCTTCGCATCCTTATCTCTCGCAAAAAGAATAAAGGCACGCACATATTTTGCATAGGGATTAGCCGGATTATACGCTAAGGCTCTATCTATGTATAATAACGACTCTTCTACAAAGCCATTTTGAATTAAAGCATTTCCTAAACGTAAATAAGTATAGCTTGCCGTTGTTGAATCAAGGGAAGCAATATCTAGCTGAATACCTTTCAAAGCATAGGCCAAATACTTTTCGGTGTTGGGATTATAAATCGAGTAGAAGTCTGACAGGAAACCAATGACCTCAGCAGAATTTGGGTTGTACTCAAGGGCTTTTTCTAAATAAGGCACGGCTGCTTCATATTCCTTTCTGGTCATGTAGGCTAAGGCTTTCGCCACCAGACTTCCGCCTAGTTTTGAATCATATAAAAATGCTTTGTCTGCATATTGACTGATTTCTTCGGAATATCTTTTCTCTGCCTTAAATACATCCAGATAGTAATAGGCTATTGCCGTCTCTGCATAGGCCACTGCAAACTCAGAATCTTGTTCAATCGCTTGCTTAAAAAAATCAATGGCCTTCAATTCGTTTTCTTCCCCACCTACTATTTGCAGGTTTTTCCCTTTTAAATACAAATCATACGCGGCCAGATTCTCTGTTGGTTTTTTCTCAATTCTCTGTTTTTCATCAGGTGTAATCACAGCCTGAATTTCATTGGCAATACTGCGGGCTATCTCCTGCTGCAGCTGAAAAATATCTTTAACTTCTCTTTTGTATTGGTTAGACCATAAGTGCCGATCAGTAGATGCCTCAATCAACTGTATGTTAAGCAAAATCTGATCTCCGATTTTTTGTCCGCTTCCTTCAACGAAATAACGCACGTTCAACTCCTTTGCCATCTCAGGAATTGACTTGTTACTGTTTCTATACTTTTCTGAAGAGGTTCGACTGATCACACGCAAGTCTTGAATTTTTTGTAAATTCAGTAAAGTAGATTCCATCAGTCCATTAATCAGGTAAACATTGGTGGAGTCATTGCTTTCGTTCTTAAAAGGTAAGATGGCAATCGACTTTTCAAGTTCTCCTTCATTCTTTGTGATTGTACTTCTGCTGTATATAAAGAGTAAAACCAATACCACAAGCGCAGTTCCGGCTGAAACCGCTATCCATAACTTTTTAGGCTTATTACCAATAGCCATGGGGGTTGAAGTTACTTCGGGGTGCTTGCCAACCTCACCGGGGGGATATCCATAATACTCGCGAAAGCATTTAATAAAATATGACGTGCTGTTGAAACCCACCTGGTGCGATACCTCAGAGACATTTAAAGATCCGGGGCGCAACATCTCCATGGCGCGGTGTAGACGCACCTGATTAATCAACTGACTTACTGAAAGCTTACTTTCCTTTTTTACCTTTCTCAGCAGGTTAGACCTGCTCATGTTCATGGCATCGGCCAATTCGGAAACACCAAATTGCTCGTTAGCCATATTTTTTTCAATAAGGGCAGTTACCTGACTCAAAAATTCATTTGAAGGTGTTGAGTTGGCAGACATAGGACAGTGCTTTGATAAAATTTCAACAAAATACTGTTACAATATGCAGTAAAAAAATGGACTGAGCACCTTTGGTGAGATGGTTCTGAACAATCAAAAATCGTCAGAAACCGAGGGTTTGCGCGATAATTTATACTTCTGCATCAAAATTTATATGCTTTGCTGCAACTTTGATGCTTTTAGCCGCATGGATATTTAGTCACCAGACACCTTCAACCAGTTCTTTGCACTACAAAATAAAATTCATTCACTTATGAAAACCAGTATGATCAATCCATTAAAAACAAGTTTTGTAATCGCATTATTCGCCATGTTGTTAACCTCGGGCGCTTGCCAGGACAAAAAAGGTGCAGCGGAAAGTAAACAAAGCAAAAGCAATGCCCCGGCACCTCAAATGGATATCCACACGGCTGTAGTTACCGGCAATCTTGAGGCTGTACAAATGCACATAGCCGCGGGTACCGACATTAACACAAAAGATCCATTTGGCGGATCAAGTCCACTCATCAGTGCGGCCGTTTTTGGAAAGTCTGAAATTGCCAAAGTACTCATTGATGCCGGTGCTGACATCAATTTTCAAAACAACGAAGGGTCTACTGCTTTACATACCGCTGCCTTCTTTTGCCGACCAGAGATTGTAAAAATGCTCATTGCCAAAAACGCCAACAGAACGCTCAAGAATAAATACAATTCAACTGCCTACGAGAATGTAGCCGGTTCATTCAGTGACGTAAAACCTGTATATGATATGATGGTCAGTGCGCTCGGCCCCATGGGTTTAAAACTAGACTATGCATACCTGGAAAAGACCCGTCCGGAAATTGCTGCTATGTTAAAATAGTTGACCTCAAAATCAGTATTATCTGACTAAAAAACAAAATGGTTTATAACCAGTTTTAGTCGGCAATATTTATATCAAAATTAAGAACTATGTTAACTGTCGACAGACGATATGATATTGACTGGATAAGGGTAATTGCTATCTGGTTACTCCTCATCTATCATTCATCTATTGGGTTTCAGCCCTGGGGTATGATGATTGGATTTATTACAAACGCTAAACCATGGACGGCCTTATGGACGCCCATGGCCATGCTGAATGTGTGGCGAATACCTTTGCTTTTCTTTGTGTCTGGCATGGGTGTGTACTTCGCTATTCAAAACAGAAACTGGATAGCATTACTTCAAGAGCGTGCTTACCGCATACTTGTGCCTCTTGCGTTTGGCAGCTTTTGCATCGTGCCTATTCACATTTATATTATGAGTAGTTATTATGGTCTGGAGTATACTTACTTTCCTTATTCAGGCCATCTTTGGTTCTTAGGAAACATCTTTGTTTATATCCTACTCTTCATACCATTGTTCTATTACCTGCTGAAAAATGAAAATGGAAAGTTAGCATTGAGTATAAAGAAAGTAATGCGTCATCCTGTGGGCTTACTCATTGTCGTTGTTGCCTTTATCATAGAAGTTTTGGTTATCAAGCCTCAGCCCTATGAGTTCTATGTCATGAATCTACATGGATTTTTTCTTGGCTTACTTTCATTCTTCTTTGGGTTCACTTTTGTTTTTAGTGGCGAACAATTTTGGAAAATGATTGCACGCTGGCGGTGGCCTTTTTTCCTTGGCGGCACTACACTCTTTGTATTGCGCATTGCCGAATTTCAGATAAATAAGTCACTGTCTTTTTACCTGCTTCCTGCAGAGACTATTTGTTGGATACTGACTGTATTAGCATTTGGCAACAGCTATTTAAACCATAATAGTAAAACCCTGCAATATTTAAGTCAGGCTGCTTATCCGATCTATGTACTTCACATGATTTTTCTATATGTAGGTTCTGCTATCATTTTTCCACTTGACATTGTGGCACCGCTTCAATTCTTACTTACACTTATTTTTTCTTTTGCTGGTTGCTACATCACCTACGAAATTATACGAAGAATAAAAGTATTAAGATTCTTATTTGGTCTAAATGTTTCGCCTCAGTCCACGTCCTCACAGACTAACATACAGAAGTTAACCAATACTAATTGATTTAAAAGTTGCATTATGTCACGCATCGTCTCCCGCTTCAGGGGACGATGCAAATTGATAGATGACATTCCATTTGCTCTATTTCCTGAAATTGTTAAATGATTGCTATATCATACAAATTTGATTTTAACAGCTTCACTACCATCTGTACTAATTCTGGTATATCTTGCCTTTGAAATCATTTGCTTCAATGAAAATCGATCGCTTTGTACTGTTCATCATACTCACAATAGTTATTGCTTACTTTTTTCCAACGTGGGCAGTACAAGCGGGTGGTTCATCCCTTGAGCTTATCAGCAGTATCGGAGTTTCACTTATTTTCTTTTTCTACGGTCTAAAGCTCAGTTTTGAAAAGCTAAAATAAGGGTTAAAAAATTGGCGACTTCATTTACTGGTTCAATCCACCACCTTCCTGATTTTCCCACTTATTGTTTTGGCATTTTATCCCTTAGCCAATACCGATGATCAGAAAACCCTGTGGCTTGCTATCTTTTTTCTGGCTTCCTTACCCTCTACTGTTTCTTCTTCTGTAGTGATGGTGTCTATTGCCAAGGGCAACATACCCGCTGCAATTTTTAATGCAAGTCTGTCAGGAATTATAGGAATAGGCTTAACACCTGTATGGATGGGTTTGTTTTTACAAAGCACCGGAACTGCCTTTAATTTCAGCACCATCTATCTTAAACTATTGCTGGAAATTATTGCGCCTGTAGTACTGGGAATTTTGTTACAACCATTCTTTGGAAAATATATTTTAAAATACAGCCATCAACTTTCTTTTTTTGATAGAGTCATTATCCTCCTGATCATTTACAAGAGTTTTGCTGAATCCTTTGTAAATAATTTATTCGATGTGTTAAGTCTTAAGATGTTGCTAACACTATTTCCGATTGTGTTAGTTCTGTTTTTTGTAGTTTATTACTTTACTGGCTACCTGGCTACCTACCTGAAATTTAACAGAGCCGATCGCATTACCACACAGTTTTGTGGCACCAAAAAATCCTTGGTCCATGGAACAGTCTTTTCAAAAATACTATTTGCCAAGTCAGCCTCTGCAGGTATCATGCTGTTGCCCTTAATGCTCTTTCATGCGCTGCAAATTCTAATCATCAGCGTTATTGCAACCAAACTTGCTCAACGGGATACCGCAAAACAATAAATACTCTAAATTTATCTGTAAACAATGTAAAGTTTAAGTCAGTCTAGAAACTATCTTTGATTTGTCTTGGTTATCTGAATACTAGTATCTTTCTATGAATCGTCTTTTTATTAAGAATATGGTTTGCCAGCGTTGTATCGCTGCTGTGAAGCAGGAGTTCAATAAGGTAGGTTTGGAACCAGCGAGTCTTACACTAGGCGAAGTTGATTTAACTGAGCCCCCATCAGATGAGCAACTGCATCAATTAGATGCGGGATTACAGGACTTAGGCTTTGAAAGAATAGACGACAGGAAAGCGCGCATTATTGAAGCTGTGAAAAATAAAATCATTCAGCTTATTCACCATAGCAAAGAAATTGACCGAAAACACAATTGGTCCACTATCCTTGCCGAGCATGCACATTACGAATACAATTACCTAAGCAATCTTTTCTCTTCGGTAGAGGGCCTCACGCTTGAGCAATATATCATCCGGCAAAAAATTGAAAAGGCCAAAGAACTTCTTTTCTATGATGAACTTAACCTGAGTGAAATTGCCAGTCAGCTCGGTTATAGTAGTGTGGCCCATTTATCCGCACAATTTAAAAAGGTTACCGGCATGACTCCCTCGGCATTAAAGAAAAACAGGCAATCTAAAGATGTCAGGAAACCACTTGACGATTTATAAAGATGGTTGATTGAGCTTAATAGAGAAATTGTGTAACTTTTATCCTTAATTATAAAAAACGCTGTTAGCCTCCAGGCGTTGAATACCATACGTTCACTTAATCATTTTACTATGAAAATGCGTATCATCATTCTAACGCTTTTATTTTCTTATCAGCTACAAGCGCAAAACAACGATCTATCCTTATTAACCGCTTACCTGGACATAAAGGATGCACTTATATCCAATAAAGCGGCTGAGGCCAGTGAAGCTGCCATCGCGTTAACCACGGCCATATCGAAAATTAAAACAACGGATGACAATGATGCCGTTGCAGCAGCCTGGAAACAACATAAAGATAATTTGTTAAAGCAAGCTGATATTATCTCAAAAGCGAAGGATATTGAAAAACAACGTGCTGCATTTGCTGAATTGTCTGTTGCCTACTGGTCCGTTGTAAAGCTGACGACTACAGGTGAAACCCTGTATTACGATTATTGCCCCATGAAAAAAAGCCATTGGATCAGTGCTGAGGAAAGCATTAAGAATCCATACTACGGTGCTAAAATGTTAAGCTGCGGAAAAGTAGCTGAAAAAATTAACTAGTTTTATTTTACATACTTCAATTATGCGTACGCTTATCAGCAGTATACTAATATTGCTTTGCCCTTTAATTTCACAAGCACAAAAGCTTGTGCGTTATGATTTAGTCATCAGCGACACAATTGTTAATTATACAGGGAAAGAAAAAAAAGCGATTGCCATTAATGGCCAATTACCTGCCCCCACGCTTTACTTTACCGAAGGCGATACCGCTGAAATACATGTTTTCAACAAACTGCATCATGAAACCTCCATCCACTGGCACGGATTAATTTTACCCAACGAGTATGATGGCGTGCCTTATTTAACTACTGCTCCGATTTTACCGCACGGACATCATGTTTTTCGTTTTCCGATTGTGCAAAATGGAACATACTGGTATCACTCGCATACTATGTTACAAGAGCAAATTGGTATGTATGGCGCTTTCATCATTCATAAAAGAGAAGAAAGTAAAATACCGGAATATACCATGTTGTTAAGTGACTGGAGTGATGAAAACCCACACCAGATTGAACGCTCTTTGCATTATGCTACCGATTGGTACGCCATTAAAAAAGGAGCTGCACAAAGTTATGGCGAAGCCATCAAAGCCAAACAGCTGGGCACAAAATTCGAAAATGAATTTAAACGGATGGCTGCTATGGATGTAAGCGATGTGTATTATGACAAAGTATTCACGAACGGCAAACCTGAACAAGCATACAAAACCTTACAACTAGGCGATAGCATTCGGGTAAGGATTATTAATGGCAGTGCCTCAACCTACTTCTGGTTAAATTATGCAGGCGGGAAAATCAGCGTTGTAGCCAGCGATGGAATGGATGTTGTACCCGTGGAAGTTGATCGCCTCATTGTAGGCGTATCAGAAAGTTATGATGTAATAATTAAAATACCTGATGCAGGAAGTTATGAATTACGTGCCACCTCAGAAGACAGAACCAACTATACTTCCCTTTGGTTAGGCGAAGGCAAGAAACAAGCAAGCACACCCATGCCACGCCTCAACTATTTTGAAGGCATGAGCATGATGAACGACATGATGACGGTAGGCGCACAAATGAACGATATGGGCATGGACATGAGTCTGCAGCAAATGGATATGAATGCCGTGATGTATCGGGAACTAACCGAACAAGAACAAAGTCCGGTAACGCTAAACTATGCCATGCTCAAATCACCCATTGCTACTACATTACCAAAAGCACTTACACGCACCTTAAATTTTACACTTACCGGCAATATGAATCGCTACATCTGGACCATGGATAATCGCACCATTTCAGAGAGTGATAAAATACTGATTAAAAAAGGAGAAAACATTCGGATCGTCCTTACCAATAATTCGATGATGCGTCACCCCATGCACCTGCACGGGCACTTTTTTCGCATTGTTAACGGACAAGGTGACTATGCACCACTAAAAAATGTGCTTGATATTATGCCCATGGAAACCGACACCATCGAGTTTCATGCCTCAGAGGAATATGGGGACTGGTATTTTCATTGTCATATTCTTTACCACATGATGAGTGGGATGGGTAAAATTTTTAGCTATGAAAATTCACCACCGAATCCACAGCTTCCTAATCCAAAGAAAGCCTTACGTAAAGTATACCAGGACGACAGACGTTTTTACCTGGGCGCTACCCTTGGGCTGGAGAGTAACGGTAGTGATGGTGAGCTAATGCTCTCCAATACTCGTTGGATGCTGCAAAGCGAGTGGAGACTTGGTTTAAATTCAAAAAGTGGTTATGAAGCTGAGCTGCATGCAGGAAGATTTATCGGACGTAATCAATTTCTATTTTTATATACTGGCTGGGATCAGCGTTACAGATCAGAGCCAGAAGTAGAAGAAACAATTTTTGGCCAGACAAATACTAGCAACAAGCGTGGCGTTGCCTGTTTTGGTTTTCAATATACCATGCCCTGGTTTATTGTGGCTGATTGGCGCGTAGATCATACAGGCATAGTGCGCTTACAAATAAGTCGTGATGATATTCCGCTGACCCAACGGATAAGGCTATGGGCAAATGTAAATAGTGATTTAGAATACAGTGTAGGCGCGCGGTATATTCTCAGTAAGTATGTATCACTTTCAACACACTACGACAGCGATATGAAACTGGGGGGTGGTGTTCGCATAAGCTACTAGTCCACTATTTTGTAAACAATTGCATAAATTATATAAAACAATAGGGCTGTAAGCAGAGTATACTTACACATAATTTAAGAGATATGTCAAATACTACTTTAGCACCTAAAATAAATAAAGACAAGTTGGTCAAGCAAAGCTTTCCTGTGCTGGAAATGACTTGTGCTGCCTGTGCAGTAAGTGTTGAGTCAATGCTGAAAAATACACCGGGTGTAGCAGAGGCAAGTGTCAATTATGCCAATCAAAGTGCCTTTGTTGAATATGATAACAGTACCGCAACTGTAAATGATTTACAGCAAGCCGTAAGATCAATCGGATATGACCTGGTTATTGATACAGAAGATCCGCAAGCGATAAAAGAAGAAGCACAACGTAAGCAATACGAAGCTGTAAAAAGCAGAACCATTTGGTCGTCCATTTTAGCTTTGCCTGTGGTGATTATTGGTATGTTCTTTATGGACATGCCCTATGGAAATTATATTTCCATGGTTTTAACTGCACCTGTTGTTTTTTATTTCGGGCGTAACTTTTTTATACATGCCTGGAAACAAGCACGTCATGGAAAAGCCAATATGGATACGTTGGTAGCACTTTCTACGGGTATTGCCTTTGTCTTTAGCGTTTTCAATACTTTCTTTCCTGAGTTTTGGCACAACAGAGCCCTACATGCCCATGTGTACTATGAAGCAGCAGCAGTAGTTATCGCCTTCATTTCCTTAGGTAAGTTGTTAGAAGAAAAAGCTAAATCGAATACTTCATCAGCCATTAAAAAGTTAATGGGTTTGCAACCCAAAACAGTGCGTGTACTCGTAGATGGCCAGGAACTTGAATGGCCCATTGCCACTGTTAAAGCAGGTAACATCATTATTGTAAGACCTGGTGAAAAAATACCGGTTGATGGTCAGGTAGTCAATGGAATATCTTTTGTCGATGAAAGCATGATTTCAGGCGAACCAATTGCGGTAGAAAAGAAAAAAGGTGATCAGGTATTTGCTGGCACGATCAATCAAAAAGGAAGTTTTCAATTTGAAGCACAAAAAGTTGGTGCTGATACTATCCTTTCTCAAATCATAAAAATGGTACAGGAAGCACAGGGTAGTAAAGCGCCTGTACAAAAGCTGGTGGATAAAATTGCCGGTATTTTTGTGCCTATTGTTATTGGTATCTCCATCGTAACTTTTATTACCTGGATGATGTTGGGCGGAGATAATGCCTTTACGCATGCCTTGTTAACTTCTATTACCGTGTTGGTGATTGCTTGTCCTTGTGCACTTGGTTTAGCAACTCCTACTGCCATTATGGTGGGTGTTGGTAAGGGTGCTGAAAATAATATACTCATCAAAGATGCCGAAAGTCTGGAGCTGGCACATACCGTTAATGCCATCATCCTAGATAAAACCGGAACCATTACGGAAGGTAAACCTGTAGTAACGGATATGTTCTGGATTGATGGGGATAAGGCCTTTAATCAATACAAGGATTTGTTATATAGTATTGAGGTGCAATCAGAACACCCCCTGGCGCAAGCCATTGTCGATCGACTGAAAGAAAATAAAGCACAGTCCATTACACTTGATACCTTTGAAAGCATTACCGGAAAAGGTGTTGAAGCACAAAACAAGGGGAACCGCTATTATTTAGGCAATGAAAAATTGTTAATAGATAAAAAAGTAAGTATTACCAGCTCCCTTCAAAAACAAGTAATTGAATGGCAGGCAGCCGCTAAAACTGTAGTCTACTTTACTGATCAGCAACAAGTATTATCAATCATCGCAATCGCTGATAAAATTAAAGAAAGTTCAAAAGCAGCCATTGCTACCTTACAGAACAAAGGCATTGAAGTATACATGCTTACTGGAGATAATCAGCAAACAGCAAAAGCCGTTGCGCAGCAGGTAGGCTTAAAACATTTTAAAGCCGAAGTGCTGCCTGGTGAAAAAGCCGAATTTGTAAAACAATTACAAGCGCAAGGAAAAGTTGTAGCCATGGTGGGAGATGGTATTAATGATTCGCAGGCTTTGGCGCAAGCCGATGTGAGTATCGCCATGGGTAAAGGATCGGACATTGCCATGGATGTTGCTAAAATGACTTTAATCACTTCTGACTTAAACATAATACCCAAAGCCCTGAATCTTTCTACTCAAACCGTAAAGGCAATTCGTCAAAATTTATTTTGGGCATTTATTTACAATATTATCGGAATACCGCTAGCTGCGGGATTGTTATATCCTTTTAATGGCTTTCTTTTGGATCCGATGATTGCTGGTGCCGCCATGGCACTCAGTTCTGTAAGTGTGGTGAGTAATAGTTTAAGATTAAAATTTGCGAATATATAAATGGATACACTTGAAAAAATAGCAACAAGCCAATGGCATGCTGAAGAAAAGCTGCTGGAAACCATCCTCAGTGGAGATGTAGATGAAGAGGATATCATTCAATGGGAAAATTCTTTAGAAAAAGCACTGAGTGAAATCCCTGCAGGCTCCACTTTTAAATGCCTGGTAAACCTTCATGGTTTTACGGCTGTCAACATTCATGCACATAAGCGATATCGTACTATTATTCCGCTTACGCTGGCAAAGTATTATTGGAAAGTGGGCTATGTAGATTTGTTTGAAGAAGCCAATCAGTTAACACTTTCAAAGAATAGAAATATTCAGTGTGTGGCGGCAGTGCATGTTCATCAGGATGAAACGAAGATCAGTAAGTACGAGGAAAAATTCGGTCGTGACAATGAACATTTCATGACCGATCCTGATAAAGCCAAAGCCTGGATACTACAGTATAAAATATAAATAAATTACTCATACTCTTTTTTACTCAAAATCCGTCTAACCGCTGTTAACATACGAATTCAGCGGTCAGACGGATTATCTCTTTATCTAACATCTTCAATTTTAAAGCTATGGGAGTATGTGGGGATTTTTAGTATAACTATCAGTCTTGTAACTGATAACAAAACTGATGTTCTCAATTCTTTCTACTCTTCCCCTTTTCTTCTTTCAATCGCTTTTTGATCTTACTCAAAAACTCTGCTGATATTCCCAGGTAAGAGGCAACCAGTCGTTGTGGAATTCTTATTTCAATTTTTGGATACTTTTCCTGAAATGCCAGGTAGCGGTCTTCAGCAGTCATGCTAATATTCTGCACAACCCTTTGTTGAAAAGCCACAAAAGCCCTTTGCGTTATTATACGAAAGTAACGCTCCATTAATGGAATTTTTTCATAAAGCATTTCCAAACTTTCAAAAGACATCTCCAACACAGTACTGTCTTCAATGGCCTGAACATTAAAGGTTGCCGGTACCTGCATAATAAAACTATTCAAGTCACTGATCCACCAGCCCTCAATGGCGAATTGCACAGTATGCTCCTGCCCATTTAAATCAATAAAATAAGTACGTATGCTGCCTTCCGTTACAAAATTCGTACAGCGGCTTACTGCTCCATCATGCACTAAAAATTGTCCTTTTTTTACTTTCCGCTCGCGCAAGCAGGAAGTAATCAGCTTTTTGTCAGCCTCCGACAATGCAATGTGTTTCTCCAGACTTTCTAATAACAGTTTGCTCTTCATCTTGAACCAGTTCAAGTCAAATTAATAATTCAGTTCATTTTTAAGGCTATTGCTTAGGCTCACCTTTGAATCGTCAAACAAAAGACAAACTCAATATGAAAATAGCAATAATCTATCACAGTGGTTACGGCCACACAAAAGTTGTGGCCGAACGCATTGCACAAGGTGCAAAAACAATTCTTCCTGCGGTTCATTTACTCACTACACATGAGGCCATGGCCAATCCACTGTTACTGGACGAGGCCGATACCCTTGTTTTTGGTAGCCCTACCTATTTTGGTAATGTCTCATCCGAATTCAAGCTCTTTATGGAGTCTACCGGTGGCTTGTGGGCAAAGCAATTATGGAAGAACAAACTGGCTGCAGGATTTACAAACTCATCCAGTACCAATGGCGATAAACTAAATACCCTTATCAGCCTTTCGCTTTTTGCTGCACAACACAGCATGCTCTGGATACCCCTCGGCTTGTTGCCAAAGTATGACGAACAGGGCAAACAACTGTCCGAGCACAACGGCATGGCTAGCTACTTAGGTTTAATGACGCTCTCCGATAATGCACACCAAACATTTACTGAACCTGCCGACCTGATGACAGCCGAGCTGTTCGGACAACAAATCGCCATGGCTACCGGCAGGTTACGCCAACAACATCAACTCATAAAAAACTAAAGTATGAAAGGTTACTGTTTATTCGACTGCTTACAGATTTCCGATGGGGAAGATTTTGAAGCATATAGAAAAGAAGTTGTACCGCTGGTAGAAAAGTACGAAGGTCAGTATATCATTAATCGAGGAAAGATAATCACTGTTGAAGGTACGTGGAGACCCAGCTTTCTGGTGATGATAGAATTTCCAAGCTATGAAAAAGCAATTGCCTGGTATAACTCGCCAGCCTATTCAGCTCTTAAAGCATTGCGCTTTTCATTCTCCGTCTCTAACGGAATTATCATTGAAGGAAAATAGAATAACGAATAAAAATTTAAACAACATGAAAAAAATAGTATTTAACACAAAAGAAAACTGGGGCGCAACGATCCTACGCATCGTTTTAGGCATTGTTATATTTTCGCATGGTGCCCAAAACATGCTGGGTTGGTTTGGTGGATACGGTCTTGCCACCACGTTAAAAGCATTAACTGTGATGATGAATTTGCCATGGCTTGTTGCCCTCAGTGTTATTTGCATACAATTTTTTGGTTCCATTATGCTGATGCTTGGTGTAGGTACCCGCATCGCTGCCTTGGGAATTTTCGGAATATTTATCGGTATGGCCACTTACCATTTCGATTATGGCTTTCACATGAACTGGTTGGGCACTAAATCGGGTGAGGGATTTGAATACCATGTACTTGTGCTCTCCATGTGTCTGACATTGCTTATTTATGGCGGTGGTTCTATGTCTCTTGATCAAAAGCTTTTTAAAGCAAAAGCATTATGAAACACATTATCGTTCTGTTGACGATCATCTTCATATGCAATTGTGCTCAGGCGCAACATTTTACCGCAGAGGTAATGGCTGGTGATCGGAATTACTATTATGCACACAGTCTTAATCAGTCATTTGAAGGTAATAAACGTTTCAGTTTCTCTCATGCTTCATCACTGCATTCTCTCTATGTGGAAAAACAAAAGAACGAACTGATGAGTCAAACATACCTGAGCTACGGACTTACTAAACATTTCAGGTTAGCTGCTGGTACCTTTTATGCATCAAAGCCGGGGATCTCTGCATCCCTGGCGTTACAAAGCAGTTTTCAGGTTCAATACTTGCGAGCGCTTATTGTACCTCGCATAGACCTCAAGCATGGCGGGTCTTACGAGCTAATGGCCTTACTCGATTATGATGTACCGATAACAGAAAAACTCCTCCTGCACATACGAACACAGGTGATGGGTAATTACACACAGAGCATTCACAATAGAAGTTACCAAAACGTGCGTATAGGTTTGAAGCGCAAGCACAGTGCTTTCGGTTTAGCGCTTAATGTGGATGAACGAGGTGCCGAGAGACAGCAACAATGCAACTGGGGAGTATTCTTTCGCCATGATTTTAGCAAAAACCCATAGTTAAATAAAAGCTATAAAGCAATCATGCAATCTTATAACAAAAAGGTTAAAAGCAGCTGTATTTTTGAACCATCAAAAGGCATCATGTTAAAAACATCCAGAATACTCATACTTGTGCTGGGCATTGTAGTAGCAGCTTTCTGTATTCATATATTTTTATAATATTGAATATCTCAAACGCCAGCTACTTTAATTCAGCCTACGTGCTTTGCAAGCCCAGGGTAATCCATGTTTTAACAGCACACCTGATATTTCTAATAATGGAATCTTATAAAGCATACATAAAATCC
The DNA here is from genome assembly GCF_057350905.1 of Chryseotalea sp. NCBI lineage: Bacteria > Pseudomonadati > Bacteroidota > Cytophagia > Cytophagales > Chryseotaleaceae > Chryseotalea > Chryseotalea sp. The sequence continues at coordinate 26,029 of NZ_JBMRCF010000023.1, forward strand.
TGTAAACCAGAAAACCCAAAAACTGCGTTAATGACATTATAGAAATAATCATTATGAAAACCATTACTGTAAAAATACCGAACATGAAAAGTGAACACTGCATGATGACGGTAACTAAAGCTTTGCAAGAATTGAAAGACGCGACTTTAAAAAATATAAGTCCCGGCCAGGCAGAAATTGAACTTTTAGACAACAATCAGGCTTCTGTACTGGAGGCGATTAAAAGGGCTGGCTATCAGGTAGCAGAAATTCAAACAACAGAACACATGGAAAATAAAACTTTTAAAACAAACATAAAATGCGAAGGATGTCTAGCCAAAGTTACACCACACTTAAATGAAAGTGTGGGAGAAGGTAACTGGCGTGTCGACTTGAATAATCCTGCCAAGATTCTGAGTATTCTGACTGAAAGTGCTGCCACAACCGTAAGAGCAGCAGTAGAGAAGGCAGGATTTAAAGCCGAAGAAATATAAGGTACGGTACCGAAACTTTCTTAAAATCATTAACATCCTTTTACGGAAAGGTCTTTATGCTGATATCCATCAGTGCAAAGACCTTTTTCAATTATAAGTCCGGTTAGCTCAATAGTCACCCTCCCCCTGAAGACGGACGAGAGGTGCGTTTGCACACAGTTTTTTTGCAAAAGTCAACAAGAAGGCTTACCCGAACAGCCTTGGTTACTCAAGCCAAAAAAATCACTGCCTCCAGCTTTAAAACTGAATTCCTTTTTTACGCAACTTTCTCAGCCAGTAAATATTCATTTGTCATCAATCTTCATTGTTAAAAGTTCAATTTTCTAATCCCGAAAATAATTTCTATAGTTTAATAGCCAGGTTTTTTTACCACCTGACCTTGATAGATTAAACATCAAGAACAAGTTATGTGGCCGCATTGAAAAAAATACGATTATGAACATTCTGAACATTGGCATAAAGGACTCGCATCCTCAGTGGTTAAAACAACGCATCAAGACCACCAATGTAGTGTTTAGCATACTCGCCTCAATACTTTTATTACTGCTCCTCAGTTCTTTACTTTTTGCTACGCAAATAATGACGATTGCTATAAGTACATCGTTAGTAATAGTAGCCATTACCATCTGGATGCACAGTCTTGGCTTTCACTACCTTACTCGTGTTTTAGTTTCTATACTTCCTGTTGTTGTTGCCAGTTGCATTCAAGGTGCCTACCAAATGAATAATCAGCTACCCAATGCCTCGGCCTGGGTGTTTATAGTGGGATTTCAGATTTTACCCTTCTTACTATTCGATCCATCAGAAAAGAAATTTCGTTTAGTCACCACCACTATCAACATAATCATAGCATGCTGTTATGAACAATTCAATCGGTGGATTGAACTCTCTCAAATCCCATTTACACCGCCTATCCAGGTATTTATTACCATCGCGATCGGACTGATACTCGTTATTGGATTATTAAGTGCCATGGACAACATTTTTGTAAAAACGAATAAAGAGAACACTGACTTAATCAAACGAGTAGCACTGGAAAGAGAAGAACAAAGAGTTGCTCAGGAAAAACTAAGCAAAACACTTGAAGAACTTAACAAATCTAAAGCTGAGGAAGAAAAGAGGATCTGGGCCGCTAAAGGCGTTGCTGAAGTAGTAAAAATAATGAGAGAAGACGATGAGCTTGTTACAATAGCTGATAAAACGCTGGTATATTTAATAAAAGCATTAAATGCAAATCAGGGTGGTTTATTCCTAACAGAAGGCGAAATGCCTAACCAGTTTCTGGATATGAAAGCATGCTATGCCTATCAACGAAAAAAATACATCAAAAAGCAAATAGCCATTGGGGAGGGTTTGGTAGGACAATGCTACCTGGAAAAAGAATATATATACCTGCTGGATGTGCCAGAAGAATATATTATTATCGGTAGTGGGCTTGGAGATAGTAAACCTAGAAGCATTCTACTGGTACCGCTGATTACGAATGATACTGTATATGGCGTTATGGAGCTTGCTTCCTTCAAAGAATTTCAAGACTATCAGATAAATTTTTTGTTAGAGGTCGGTGAAAACATAGCAATGACTGTACGGTCAATTAAAATTAACGAACATACCCAAACACTGCTGTATGAAACGCAGGCTATGGCAGAACAAATGAAACAGCAAGAAGAAGAAATGCGAAAAAGCATAGAAGAAAGCACCCATCTGCAACAGACATTAATGCGAAGCGCAGAAGAATTAAGAATTGAACTGCAGAATAAAAACTATCAAATTTCAATTCTACAAGAAAAAATACAAAGCCTGACTTCCATTGAACTAGCTACTGCAAATGATTAAAAGCCTGCAAAAGCGTTTGCGCCCTCGTGGCTAGAATTGATTAAGAATGGACTTTATAGAATCAAGATAGTTTTAAAATAAGAATAGCTTTCTCTGTCTCTTCAGGGTCGGCTATGTTTAAACTGTCCGTCAAAAAGTTGGTCTTTGCATTCACAATAATCATTATTGCAGTAACTACTGTGTCTGGCCAACCCGGCAATGGGAATGGAAATGGAAATGGGAATGGAAATGGAAACAGGCCATGCACTAACCCACCCTGTGGCGGACCAAATCAGGGTGTACCGATTGATGAAAAAGGGCTAATATACCTTGCGGTAGGTCTTGGTCTATATAAATTGATAAGTAGGGCAAAAAACCGAAAGTCGATTCACCACAGCTCAGGTAAATCAACAGGAAGTTGATACTGTCATTATCTTCTGTTCTAACATCTTTCATTTTCAATGCCTACACTGACTAAAAAAAGAAAAATCAAAAACATCATTTTGCTGCTTCTCTTACTTATACTGCTACCCTTGAGTTTTTCTCTTCTGTTTATAGTTACTCCATGCTACACATTCCCACTTTTTGGCGGAGATCCTCTAAAGTGGTGCAATCTTTTAAAAGGCGATCCTAAACTGGTATCAAGGTTATTTTTCTCCGGCCTCCTTACCGGTTTTTGTATATTCGCATTAATTCTCTATCTAAGAAAAGATAGTCTGTTATGAATCTGGAGCATAACCATTTTATATCAAGCCACACCATGTCTTCAAAAATTGAATACATGAAACTATTAAGGAAGCTGGTTCCATCCCTCGAAACAATACTGGTATCCGAATTAGTTGCCGGTAATAAAATTCGTGAGGCAAGAAATGATGAGACTGGAAATGGCCTTACTATTCTACTTCAAAAACAGTATCATCAGGATTACGAAAACGATGAGCTTAGAAAAGTAATCACAACTGATACACATGATCATGGTATTTACTACATAACAAGAGAAAAGCCCTTGCAAACCCTAATTGCGCCTCACTACGAGTAGTTTGTATTTTCCACATTGTCCAATGAATCTAAGCTACTTTTCACATTCAGCCTTCAGCAAATCCAACCACTTTTGCATTCCCTTTTCCAGGCTAGCATTGAAAGATTTTTTAAAGAGGGAGGCCAGAAATCCTTCCATACTTTCGTTTACTTCAACTATGGTTATTCCATCCTTTTCGGTTAGAGTCCAATTATGAATTGCATACATGCCAAAAGTTTTGCCGGTCCAGCCAAAATTTTTGTAAGGATTGACCGTGTGTAGTGTAGATCGAATGTTTACGCCACCTGTTTTCCAATCAAATGTAGTTTCCGGTTTTAATTCACCGTTCAGGCTCGGTTTACTAATATCGGTTTGCCAATTTGCCCAGTTATTAATACCTGTCAATACTGACCATACATTTTTACCGGTGGTGTTTATGGTAATTTGCTTACTGCACTTTACCGGAGCGTTTTCGTTAATAGCTTTCATTTATATTGTTGTTAGATTGAACAATACAAAATTGCGCATGAAATCAGCGCTTGCTCTTGACAAAAATCAAGAAGATTTTTCAGTCGCCTTTCTTCTTATCCTGCTAAAAGTTTCAGGGGTCATTCCCAGCATAGATGCCAGGTATTGAAGGGGCACCAGATTAAAAAGTTCTTTATTAAAATTAAAAAGTTGCTCGTATCGCTCTTCGGCAGATCGCGATAGGTGTTGTACAATTCTATCCTCCAATACTGTGAAGCATTTGGCAATAAAAAGTTTTTCCAAAGTTGCCCATCCCGGCACTGCTTGTCCGATTTTTCTATAGTCAGCATTATCGATTACATAGAGTTCACAATCTGTCAGTGCTTGAATGTTCCACCTAGCGGGTTGAGCAAAAACAAAGCTTGCCAGATCCACCACGAAGTAGCCTTTGGTCGAAATCCATTTTGTTATTTCTTTATCATTGACAAGCACATATTCTCTTATTATGCCAGATTGAACAAAACCCAATTTATCGGCATACTGACCGGCTTTCAGAAAAAAATCACCTTTACTCAGTTTTTTTTGCTTGAAATAGGCGCTAATGGCAGACAAATCATGATTGCTTACACCAAAATAGGTTTGGATATACTTTTCAAGCTCCGTCATTGTTCACAAAAGGTTTTTCTAAAATAATACATAAATTTAAACTCCTCCATGAATCAGCTACGGTGCAGTTTGCACTTCATTTCTATTGTCTGTCCAATATGTAATTCAGTTCAATTACTCCGCAGGCAAATTGTTTGGTGGTTAGTAATTTCAATTTTGTTTTGTCTTTGATGTTTGTAAACAAGGGAATGCCTCGACCTAGAATAACTGGATTGACAAAAAGCCAATATCCGTCAATGAGGTCTTGCTGGATCAGCGCATGTGTGGCACTCGGGCTGCCAAAAAGCAAGATGTCATTACCTGCCTCTTGTTTTATTTGATGTATGTTATCCGAAAGCCTATCGCTAATAATTGTTGTATTCGTTACGCGTGCATCTTTCATTGATTTTGACAGAACAACCTTGTGCACCTTGCTATACCACTTGGCATGCCTAATGTCGTGCTGCGTTGCATTGGGCTTGTCCGCTGCCGTAGGCCAATAACTCTCCATCATCTGGTAGGTTATGCGCCCATATAATGCAGTGTCGCCCTCGCTTATCCGCTTACCAACATGTTCAAAAATTTCTTCATTCACTTTAATCCAGTCCATTTCACCCTGGGGGCCTGCTACGAAACCATCCAGTGATATGTGCATAAACGAAATTATTTTTCTCATAAAGTGCTGTTAATCCTTGTTTTTAGTTTAATGATGTTCTTTCCACGATGGCCTTTGACAAATACTATCACCGGGGCTCAGTAAAAACGAAGATATGACTTTATACGTACTCCATACGTATCGAAGCTGTTTTTTTGCTGTGTGCGCAATAAAGGAAGCCTTAACAGAACAGGTTACCTCACCGAAAGCTTCTCATAAACTTCTTTTGCCTGCTCCAGTACTGATGGTGCTGACTGATCTATTTTATCGGCATGTTCATTCATCACAGCATAATAAAAATCAAAAGTTTCATTAGTATGATCATTCAGCCCCAGGCAAATCAGGATGGGTTCATCTAAGTGGGGCTGACACCACGAATCATCCAAGCCAAGGTGCTGTAAGGTGTTGAAGAATTTACGACTTTTGAGCTCCTCAGCGATGAGCATTAAAACAATTTCTTCAACCGATAGGTTTGTTAGGGGATTTTGTTTGCTATCCAATGCCATAACTTTACTTTTTATCGAATAAGTAAATTTCGTAAAAAGTTGTATTGAATGCGTTGTACATGTGTACAACGATATATTTTTTAAAAATGGCTAAAAGATTCCAATACGCTACACAATTATAAAATAGCCCTGATACTGGAAGTAGACATCGCTGATTTCTTTAAATCGAAGTAGTCTTAGATCAAGGATTTTAACTATTTGTATTGAGGTGCATAAAAGTGAAAAATTAAGATTAATGTATCTACAGTGTATAAGAGCTTACTCCAGCAGGAGTAGAAACAGTTAAATTCGTAAGGAAGTAGTTGTAGGAGGTGATCATAGAAGCTTTTGTTGTGAGCTCGCTATCACTATTTAATGCTAAAGAAGTTCTTTTCAGCCTTGATTATCCTGTCTTCGATTTCTCTTTTTTCCTTTCTTGACAACGTGACCTGGTTAGCCATAAAGCTATTTTCTAGAGTCAGTAAATTGTAGCAATACTGACCAAGAGACAGTGTCTGAATCGCGTCCGAACATCCATTTGTTATAATACGGTATCGGCTATCAATTATTTCTTTCAATTTCTTAATAATTGATTGCTTATCCCTGGTGCGATTAGTAGTCAAAATAAATCCCACAGCTGTTAATGTACCGTTGTCACAAGTCGTTAGTGTTTCCACATGGTTATCTTTCAACTCTTTATCCAATAATTCTAATAATAGAAAATGATGTTCACAAAGCCGGGTTGCTTTTAAAATAATACTGTCATTTCTCTTTCTCATAGATACACCTGTTATCGACTCATTGATCAACTTGTCAATAAGAATTCCAGCTTTTGTTGAGTCTGCTTTGCAAAGACTCACTTGCCCTAGTAGATCTAGTTGTGAAATTGTAAGTAATAAAAATAGATAAATTTTAACCATCGTTTGTGCCAGCCTGTGTTTCTGAATTGCTGTCTTTCTAAAGTCACGTCCCGTCTCTGCGCACAGACTTTATAAAATAAATGCAACTAAATATCTTAATATCCCGCCACGATTGCGCAAACATACTGCTGGTAGCTGTAATCCAATATCAAGTTATATCTGATTATATTCTCTTCTCAAATTTTTTTCCAGATAGATTATAATGTTCTAATACTATTGTAACGTCCTTACCAAATACTATTTCTAATTCATTTTTTATAGCGTCTAAGTATTGAATCAATTCAGGGTTGTCCCAATGTTCATTGTCAATTTGTAAAGTAACTACATAGCTATTTTGCCATTTGTCAAGATGCACCGCGACTGGAAATTCCTCTGTAAAATATTCAGCCTTGGTAAGCACTAATCCTAGTTTATTTGCGTCTTCTATTGTAGTCTTACTTTTATCGTAATATATCTCGTGTCCAATTGTACCATAGTTTACTTTGTCTCCTGCAAAAGCTGGCTCATTAATTGCAATTGCATAAATAATTAGAAGATTAAGCCCGAGTCCTAAAACTGTCATACCCGCTACTGCCCAATTACTTGCTTTAGTGTTTCCTTCTGTAAGCAGCTGGTTAATTTCTCTTGCCAAAAGTCTATTGTAGAGAATGTAAACTAAAATTCCATAAAAACCTGTCACGACTGAATTTGGTAATTTCTCGATTACTTCATCAGGCAGTTTTATGAGCGTATAAAATAGTCCGATTGTGAAAATGAAGGTCGCAGCTAATGATATGTAAGCTTCTTTCTCTTTATTAATTCTTATGTAATTCAAATAGAATAGAATTCCTGGTGGAATTGGTCCACCAATGATTGCTGAAATACCTATTTGTTTTTCCGTAAATAATTTTTTCATATCCTGTTATCCAAAATTATGGCTACCAACACTGGGCTACATGACGAGCCGCTTATCGAAGCAAGTTTGTTCCAACGTTACAAAACGAAGTTAGCAGTTTGTGAGGACTTGGCAAATTACCTAGCTGGTAAGGTAGCCCTTGTACTGCTCTACATTGGTAGCAGGTTCATTGTTCATTTTCTAAAAAGTCTGGTAATCTCTTCTTTTGTGATTTCAAGTCCTGCCAGGTCTAATGCGAGCGCCTCATTGAGTGTCAGTCCATATTCTTTATTGTCGATTAATCCAGCAATGACCTTGTAAGGATTTCCACCAGCTAATTTATGCGTTTCCAGATCCTTGATGTTCACTGAGATATTTTGCTCGTTCGCAAGTGCCGCAGCTTCAAGTATATCGTAAGTCAATGTTGTCCTGATTCGCTGCCCAATAACCTGTCCCCAGGTTATTTTTACGCCCAGCTTCTTAGCCTTCATCTTATATACGATTATCGATAGAAATATCAGACCAAATAAGAGTCCAAGAATTCCGATGATGAAAAGTAAAGCATAAGGTCTACCGATTATTGCTGATTCCATTTGTTCTAGCACTGGTTGTCAAAGATTGACTACAGATTGATTTTTAAGCCTTATCTAAAAAATGAAAAATCGAAATGCAAGCTGAGTTATCCATCGATTTTAACGAAAAGTTTGATTTTGGTGATATTTTTTCAATTTCCTTTTTCAATGTGGTTGTGCGACAGTAACTATTGTTGGCAGTCATAATTTAGTCCCGTGCTATGTTATAAAACCTGACATTATACCTGAATATTTTACCCACAACCAAGTTGTCCTTTTCACCATCTCCATGGTAAGCCATTTTTTCTCCGCATATATTTGTCGGCTCAATCAGCAAAATGAAGTTATATTTCTTCTCGATTCTTTTTTTCTTAACGACACCAACAACAATACAAGATTTTTCATTTTCCTCCCAAGGTGAAACTTCATTTTGAATTTTGTATAGAAGTAGACATTTCTCACAGTTACCATGTGAGAATCTCATTTTAACTGTGTCTCCAATTTTGTACTTATCAAATTCTTTTTGATCAATAAGCTTTTGTTCGGCCGCTGCTTTTTTGCTTTCCTGTCCTGCCTGCTTCCAATAGTCCTTGTAATATTTGATTTGGTCATCAAGGTCGATGTCCTTATTGTTTAGTTGTCTATGGAATGAAGTTAATATTATTGACGAGATGTCGTCAGGATGTGAGATGCCCTTTGATTTAAAGAACTTGTACAGTGAGTTTTTTCCTTTCCAAAGCTCCCATCCATTTCTAATTCCCTGTCCTGTCCCCATGTGCAATTCTCCAACTGCATCTCTCTCGTCTTTTGTTTTAAATTCTCCTTTATCTTTGTCTGGCCAAGCACAATCTAAATAATTCAGAGCGTCATTTAAGTCCTTTGGTATATAATTTTCCAGATACTTATCACAGTCGGTTTGAGAGTACGCTGTCCCAATGGTCAGTAGAAATATTTGTAGGAAAATGAGTCTCATTAAAATATGGTTAACAACGTTTGGCTATTTGCTGTTGGGGGCATAGGAGGATGGCTTGAAATGGAGCGCAACGGAATGTTTAGCTTAACCTACACGTCACTGTTAACCGTGATAAAACGTTGTTTAAACTAAAGCTACAAATTTATGTCAAAACCCGTCATTGCATAAGCATTTTGTTGCAAGCAGTTGGGCTCTTTTCATTACTCATTTCTTATCAGTCCAATTTTTAAGTTTTACAGTAAATGTTGTCCCTTTTGCGACTTCACTTTCAATCTCAATAGTCCCACCATTTAGTTTTATGAACTCATTACACAACATCAGTCCAAGGCCTGTTCCCTTTTCACCTTCTGTCCCATTCATACTATGTCCTTTATTAATTGAAAGTAAAGCACTTTTTACAGTATCTGAAATCCCGACTCCATTGTCAGATACTGAAATTAATACTTCATTGACATTGGAGTGTGCCTTGATTTTTACCGAGCCTCCTTTCTGAGTGTATTTAATTGCGTTGTTAACAAGGTTTCTTACAATAAAAGTTAACTGGTCTCTGTCAGCCTGAACAAACAAATTTTCTTCTGCAGAGTAGATTAAATTAATATGCTTATTAATTGCCACATCCTTATAGACCTCATATAAATCGCTAATTATATCTTTGACCGATACCTTATCAAATTGAGTTTCAAAGTCATTCATTTGAATTCTTGCCCAGGTCAATAAATTGTCAGCCATCTTTGATACATTGTCTACTGAGTAATGTAAGTTTTGACTGATTTCAATTATTTCATCTTTTGTCATTTTATCAACATTGTCGATTAAAAGACTTGAAAATGATTTTAAAGAGTTTAGTGGTGCTTTTAAGTCGTGAGCTACAATACTAAAGAATTTGTCTTTGGTCGTATTTAGTTCTTCAAGGTAATACATTTGATTTTCAATGAGTGCTTTTTGTTCAATCAATTCGATCGTTCGGTTACTTACCTGCCTCTCTAGTTGTGCGTTGATTTCACGTATTATCTTTTCAGCTCTTCTCTGTTCTGTAATGTCGAATGACAATATTAGAATGCCCTCTTCAATTGCTTGAATTCTAAGTTCAAAATAGCCTATTGAACCGTCTGGAAAAGTGAATTCATTAATCATATTCAAGTAATTGCGGTTTATCATGCATTCTTGAATAGATTTATATACTTCGGTATTTTCAATGCCAGGATACTTTTCCACCATGGTGTACCCTAATAGTGCTTCTTTCGGGCTTTTAGCCTGGTTAGCAACACTTTCATTGACGTAGATATAACGAAAATCAAAGTCTATGATTTGAACCCCCTCAATCAAATTGTCAAAAACACTATATTTTCCTGCCTCCATAGGTTCGCAATCTGTTCCTTCAATTTACATCAATTGATTTAACTTCTCAACTGATTATTTTTTTACAGGCAATCGATGGGGATGTTATTAACTCTCTCAATTACTGAGGCGTCTCCGTTCACTAAGCAGCCCAATTGCTTGCAAAGCTGGGCTCAATCCAAAATCAGTTTAGCGAAGCACGTTTATTTACAACGTTACGAAGCGAAGTTAATAGTTTGAGATTAATTGGCAAAGTACCCAGCATGTCATGTAGCTATTGTTGATTGCTGCTACCCCTCACTAATTTCTATTTTACCAGCTGTTTCTGTATTATGTCAGGTCAATTGTTTAAAGCAATCTCTTGTTTCCATTAGTGCAAAACCTAATAGGTTTAGTCCTCTCCATGTGTGAGGATTATCAACCATTTTTGAGTCCTGTGTTAAACCGATTCCCCAAATTGTATCTGTCGGACTTGCTTCTACAATAACTCTGTCACCAGTACTGATTAAGTAGTCCTTTAATTTTTTGCTTTGTTCAAATTTATAAATATTGCCAGTTTTCACGATATCAAATTTTCTTTCTTCCCATTTGATGTCATCAAATCCCTTTATTTGTCTTCCAATCTCCTTCACTTCTCCAGGCTTATTAACTCTAATTATCTTTTCAAAGGCCTCGTGGTCATTAAATAGCTTAGCCTTTTGAGCCATCATCCAATGTTCAGTTGTTTTGTACTCAATGTTATCAACGGTAAATGGTGAGTAATACCATTGGCTGAACACAAATTTTCCAATATCTTCATTATGCTTGTTAGTGTGCCCCCAAAAGAAAATATATTTGATTACGTCTCCGTTGTCAAATTTATCTGTCAGCCATTTTATATTGTAATTCATATTCTCTTTATGCAATTGCTACCAACGATTTGTGTTTGTGGCGCTCGTGTGATTTCGAAGTCGCCAGTATCCGCGTGATTAGGCAAATGTATTGAATAAGTAGTAGTCCACCGCCAGTACCACAACTACAATTAACCGAATTAACTACATCTCAACGCTTATAATTTTTATAAAATTCACAGCTTAATTTAAACAAAAGCGAAATTCTTGGTTGGGCAACAACTTCTATTTTAACTTTACCTCTCTGTTCAATTTTCCTTTTGTCCAATGGTAAAAACCTGAGTCGGGGTCTGTGTATTTAACTGTCTCGTAAATACGAAGGGTTTTGTCTTTCGTCTCCCAGCCGAAGTATTGAATGTCACCGTTTTGTGTCCGTACACCAAATGCGTCAAACTCAAAAGGCGCGTGTGTCTCAAAGCCAACCCATAATTTGTCAATTTTCAAGGTTTTATCAGCCTTGAGGTAACTTTCAAAGAAGAGTGATTTAAAATAGCTCTCAAATTTCTTTTCATCGGTCACAATGTCAAGCCTGTCTGAAGAATTCACTCTTCTGAAAATGACTGTTAAAAAGTTCTCTTTTGTTGTCATTTTGATTAAGTCTGAATTCTTAATGTACTCAAACTTTGGCTCGAAGCTAATCTCCGATATTGTAAAATGCGTTTCATCAGTTATCAAAATCTTTTCGATAGATCCTCCGCCCATACAGCCGAAAAGGACTAATGTGTCACGTGATATTTCTAATACAGCCGTCCCATAAAATTCATTAATCCATGGTGATAGTTCCCTTTTTATTTTAGTGGAGTCAAATAATGAGGTGTTAACCCATTGTCCATTAAACTTGTCGGTTAGGACTTGCCCAAAAGTTATCTCACTTGTTAGTAAAGTTATCGTCAGTATGATAATAGTTCTGAGTCGTCTCATAGAAATTGTTGCCAACGTTTGTGTTTCTGCAGTGCATTACGTCACACTAAGTATTAATCTCTCAAAAATTGTCAGTGGTTTAGTCTTTTTTGTCCGTGTACAAAGATTTGTAGTCATAAATGGCTCTACCTTTTGGTCGTAAAGTCCCATGTCTAATTTACTGTCTGCCTTGTATGCATAAACAATATATTTTTTGTCTTTATCAAAGTTGTTTCCGCAGTCCGCTTCGCCTCCTGTCGTTACTATTGTAATTCTATTTTTAAAATCTTTTAGCTTCTTTCCTTTATAAATTTTAGATACCTCAAAAGTGAACTCAATCCGTCTGTATTTTACAGTCCGGTCGGTTCCTGTTATTGTCTCTTGTGTCTCTAATTCATTTATTTCCGTCACTCGTCCTTTGAAAACAAAATCAGATTTCTTTTGATTTTTTATAATCCCAACTCGTCTACATGAACATGAATAATTGTCAAACGTGATGATAAGAAGTCCAATTAGTATAAGTGTCCTCATTTTTTTAAATGCGTTGCTACCATCGTTTGTGTTTATGCGGTGCTGGGTATAGGAGGGCTTAAAAATGGAACGCAACTGAATGTCAAACCCAACCACTCCGAAACTCTCCACCGTTATGCACTAAATTAAGAAACGAATTTGATTAGCCAACACCAAACCCCGCACGGTGCTGTGTGCCGTGCCTTATCTCACCAGTTTTTTTTCGATATCAAGTAATGTGTTTTCAATTTCTTTCAACTCAATAAATATCCCCGATTCAATATTATAGAGCCCGAATTTTACATATTTGTATTCATCTCTGACGTTACTCCTGTCTTTAAACCTTATAAACATCTCAGTATTTGAATTAACAAATTGGAAGTCCTGAATGTCAATTTCCTTTGTCACTTGTTTTAGGTTCTTACCTTCCAAATCTGAAATATATAAATCGTGATTGTCCAATGAGTTTAGTTTCCCGTCATTGTTAGAATCTTCAAATCCGATACTATAAGCAATATTCTTGACTGTCTTATCGACTTCTTTCTCTGGATAATCATATCTATATCCATACTGCCCACGGTTAATGAAAATCTCTGTTATTGAGGCTTTCTTGTCAAGAAGTTGGCCAACTACTTTGTAGTCCTTATCAAGGAATATTACATTAAAATAATTGAAATAAGATAAGCTAATGTCACCAGCACTAGAAGCCATTTTTTTTAGTTCCTTAGCCTCTTCATAAGTCATTACTGAAATTGGTAGATACAAATTTGTTGAGTTATAAATCTGCTGCGGTGTTTCATAACTAATTCCTTGCAGTGCTAAACTGTCAGCTTTTGCCATTTCAAGTTCTTCTCCAACTATTATACTTTCAGCTTCATAATCTACTCCCGATGCATAGTCAGATAGATACTTATAAATAAAGAAGCATATAAAGATTGGAATGATAAGTCCATTTACAATAATTAGTGTTTTAATAAATCTATTGTTCATCATTGTCTAAATTGTCGGGTTAGAGACATTGCAAGCAACGGTCAAGTATATTCAACTGTTGTATATATTTACATTATCTGGAGCCCGGCTGTTGTATATAGCCTCTAATATCGGAAGGTTTTGTACAATGCGCCAAATCCAAAAAGAATTCTCTTGTTTTCTACAAAACAACACCAAGCCTCCTCGCTAAAATTTTATTAGTTCCAGGATGCTGCGGCATATAGCCAAGTTGCCAACCTGCAAATAATCTATCGAATGATTCTAAAACAAATTGGAAATGCCAGCATCACATCTACAGCACCTCAACTTCTACGCGAATGTTTTTTCGCGCGTTGGCATTATGCTTATCGAACAAGGGTTTTTTACCACCCCAGGCTTTAATCTCTACCCTGGAGCCATCCACACCATTGGCAATAAGGTAGTCGCGTATAACCTCTGCCCTGCTCGCTGACAATTCTTTAGAAGAACCTTTTGAAGTGCTAACATCTTGTGTGATGGAGAAAAAGTTTTGACTAGGCCCCACTCTGATTATTTTACCGTGGTAGCTACCATTGGTGTGGCCGTGCAATCGTATTCTTACTGCAGCATTCTCTTTCATCATCACCAGTAATTCGTTCAACTCAAATTTCGATTCTGGTAAGAATACCGCAGCATCATTATAAAAGTATACGTTATACAAAGTTTGGATGTCCCCCTTCACATACCTTACCAGGGGAAACTTAACAATAAGTGAGGTGCCCATGTCATCCATAAAGGTGGCTGTAGAATCGTTATAGGGTTTATTGAAGTCAATTTCATGCTGCACTTTTCTATAACCAAAGGCTTCGCACAGCAGAACAAGCTTTCCCGATTTACTTTTGGGGTCAGGCAGCATCAGGTAGCTATTACCATCTACTTCTGTGAGCAGTCGCGCCCGCTCACTGTCGATGACGCGCACTTTTCCTTCTACTACCCTATCGTTAGATTCATTATACAGACTCAAAAATACTTCCGTTTTATCCAGTGAAGGATTGGATAAAAATTGAATGGGCGCTTCTTCCTTTTCTTCGCTTATTTCCTCTTCGGCAACAGGGATGCTTTCAGTTTCAGTCTTCACTTCTACGATCGGCTCAGTTTTCACAGTACTTTCATCACCTACCCAACGCACCCAGGCATCCGGAAAACGAGGATCTTGTCTGGTTACTTTCACCTGTTCCAGGCAAGCCTCAATGTTCAGGCGCATATCCAGGCATACATAATAGAGATTGCGGGATGGTACATAACCGTATTTTACTGCTAAACCACTGCGCTGTATAAGCTCCTGATAAGCGATGGCGTTTTGCTGTATTGCAAAAGCCCCAATGATCACGTAATGCCCACTGGGTAATACAGGAGTTTCAAGTTGAGCAAAACATAACTGGCTGATCAATAAGAGCAGTAATAATAATCTGGAGGGCATTGTGCGGTTAATTAATTAAACTAAGGTAAGGATTTTTAAAAAAATCTATGCTGCCTTGTTGGATATTTCCACCAGACCACCAGTACCAGCAGGCAACTTAGCAAGGTAAATACGTATGCGTATTTGATCAGGTCTTGCTGAATACTGATCAGGATCAGGGCAATGGTTGCAGGGAATGAAATAAAAAGATTGGCGGTAATGAAATTATACCTTTGACGGTTTTGGATGGAGTGCAATACGATATAAAGGGAAACCGGAAAAATTATCAAGATGAGCGCCTCATCAGGTAAATCGCTAAAAGGGAATTTTCTGGTAAACAGGATACCGGCAGGAAGTATGGGTAAACCATATGAAAGCACCCAAATAGAAAAAATAAAAAATCTCATTTTCTAATGGAATTAGTAAATCCTTCTTTTACTAGCAAGCCAGGGGGAAATAACTTATCTGTAACACAAATAAGCCTGCTTATTTTATTAATCTTTGTTTTTTAAAGCTCTTTTATAGTTGCGCAACGTCCAAGTAAAAAATTTAGCGTAGAAACAATACCTGAATAGTGCAATTAACTGCAATTAACACAATACGCACTATCAGTTGATCTGTGTAGTCATTGGCTTTATGAAGCTGAAAAATCAGTGCAGGATGATGGTTTCCCAAACCCATATTTATCCTAGCAGTGCGAACTGATATTTTCAAGCCGAGACCGTACCCTTTGAAGACAAGTCAGGCAACAAAGCCATCGTTGATAATTCTAAAAAACAAATAGACCCCAGGTTGCGCTGGCAATACAACCCTTGCCTACTGCTCATGC
The DNA here is from genome assembly GCF_057350905.1 of Chryseotalea sp. NCBI lineage: Bacteria > Pseudomonadati > Bacteroidota > Cytophagia > Cytophagales > Chryseotaleaceae > Chryseotalea > Chryseotalea sp. Next base: position 41,801 of record NZ_JBMRCF010000023.1, read on the forward strand.
TTGGCACGATTATCTCTCGAATACTTTTACTATTTTACACCTTATATGTGACCAAGCATGCTGGCGGAAACAAAGAAAATTTTATTAGTAGAAGATGAGACCGGTGTAGCCTCCTTTATTAAAAAAGGATTAAGCGAAGAGGGTTTTCATGTAAGTGTAGCCATGGACGGAAATACAGGCTTGAGTATGGCTTTATCACATCATTTTGATCTGATCATTTTGGACATTATGCTGCCCGGTATGAATGGCGTAGAGGTGTGTCGCAGCATCCGAAAGCATAATAAACAAGTAGCCATACTGTTTTTAACGGCCTTAGGTACATCTGAAAATATTGTAACGGGCTTTAATAGCGAAGCAGACGATTACCTAGTAAAGCCCTTTAAGTTTGTTGAATTACTTGCCAGGATTAAGTCCTTGCTGCGCAGAACAGACAATCGTTCATCATTAACAAACCCTGCCGCGAATACAGAAGAAATTTATCAGTTTGATGATCTCACCCTAAATGAATACACAAAAGTGGTGAAGCGCGGTGATAAGCTTATCTCGTTAACATCAACAGAATACCGCTTGCTTCTGCTTTTTCTGAAAAACCCAAGAAAAGTATTTTCCAGAATGGATATACTTGAAAAGGTTTGGGGGGTAGACTTTGATCTGGGTACAAATGTGGTAGATGTTTATGTAAACTACCTACGAAAGAAGATTGACAAAGATCAAAAGACAAAATTGATACGCACTGTAATTGGTATGGGATATGTTTTAAAAGAAGCTGATGAAGACACAAACTAAGATAGCGGTCATTTTCTTTCTTATTTCACTCACCACTATCCTTATTCTCAGTGCCAGTGTTTATTATTTTGTAATACAATACGCTGCTGCTGATTTTTACAAGCGCCTCGAGATTCGTGGTTTTGTAACTGCCAAATCCTATTTGGATCAGGAGGAAGCCAGTCAGGCTGTTTTAGAAGAAGTACGCAAGATGCATTTAGAAAAACTTCCGGAAGAACGTGAGTACTTTCTTAAAATGGAGGAAGGCAAGGGCTTTGAGCAGGAGGCTGCGGAATTGTTTATACCCATCGAATTTTTTGATAAAGTGTTGAAAGATGGAAAAGCAAATTATCGGAAGGACAATACTTTTTATGCCGGCATTCAATACCAGGGTAAAACAGGCAAGTACATTGTCATTGTTTCAGCTGACAATTATTACAACATCCAATTACTCAGCTACCTGAGAAATATCTTTACCATCAGCATTTTTATTGTCTCGCTCTTTGCCCTGTTTATAGCGCTTATTTTTTCTAAACAGATTTTTAATCCGGTAAAACAAATCACTGACAGGGTAAAAGAGATCAGCTCACAGAGTTTGCATTTGCGGCTGGAATCCGTGAAAGGAAACGATGAAATAAGTGAGCTTGAAAAAACCTTTAATAACATGCTCGATCGCCTCGAAACTTCATTCGAGACGCAGAACAATTTTATCAGCAATGCCTCACACGAGCTCAGTACACCCCTGACCACCATTATTGGAGAAGCCGATGTAACCCTGGCGAAGGAAAGGACAACACAAGAATACATAGATTCCTTAACCATTATTCAAAAAGAAGCTGAACGGCTGGAGAAAATAACCAAATCGCTATTATTCCTCGCACAAACGGGCTTAACAGGTAAAGTTCAAAAAATCGAAATAACCAGGGTTGATCAATTATTATGGGATGTAAAAAGTACCATCGATAAAATCAATCCTAAAAACAAGGTTCAGCTAAACTTAAGTTCCATGCCGGAGAATCCAGAGCAGCTCCGGATTAGATGTAATCAACAGCTACTTCACCTGGCGATTAGTAATCTAATCAACAATGCCTGTAAATATTCAAACAACCAGGTTGTTACAGTATCAATTAGTATAGTTGATAATAAAGTACTTATTATCATTAAAGATGTGGGCATTGGTATTCCAGCAGATGATCTCAAATATATTTACGATCCTTTCTTCAGAGCATCGAATGCACGCGAGTACGAGGGTTATGGTATTGGGCTGCCCTTGACAAGAAATATTGTACGTCTCCATAAAGGTGAATTACGCATCAGTTCAAAAATCAATGAGGGAACTATTGTACAGATTTCTTTTCCGGTTATAGAGTCTGCAACAACCTGACACCTGCATTTAAACAATATGCTCCTTTGAAATAATTTCTACGTCCTTCAGTTTAAATTTATCAATTACCTGTTGTACCAAACCTACCCTCACCACCACCAGTAAGGGTGTATCACTGTGGTGGAGTACATACATCAGTCCGGGATAAATGCCTCCACCTCTCAATTCCAATGGCCCTACCTCATCAATAATCAACCACTCAAACAAGCTGCCTGATTGACTTATGAGTTGATGATTCATTTGATCAAATGCACTTTTCAGTAAATGATAACGTCCTGCAGACAACGTATGCTCATTGGCTTGGGCTGATTCGAAAGGAGTATATACTTTTTCCGGCAAAGAGAATAGCATACGTTTGCCTGCAACAATCTGTGCTAAAAACCCTCCAACATTTTTATGCTCAATCCACTGCAGCAGGGCTGTACTTTTGCCACTTTGTACCTCACCTGTCAGTATTACTATTTTAGCGGGCTTCATCATGCAGGTTCAGGTAAAGTAAGCACAACAAAAAAACACTCCATCGTTTATATAATCCCTTATTAACAGAAGCTTCACGATTTGCTTGTTGAACTGTATTTTTTATTGCAGGAAGTGCTTCATAAAATTCATTTACAAAAGAATTATGCTGCTGTGTGAATCGCCTTAAGAAATATTTTAGCAAAGGTGCAATGACCGCGTACATGAAAAAGATAATAAGCAAAGTTCTGATGATGTATAGTAGAGGTGACGGTAATTCAACAACATAAAGTGCCAATAAAAATAAAATGATCAGCAAGATCATAACAAAAAACCAGCGCTTTCTTCTTTCAATTACTGGTAAAGTCGTCTCGCTTTCCATGCTTTCTGTAGCCATAGAAAAGGCTGCGAGTTTAGCCGGAAGTTTGTATGTCCATACACCCACGACTAATCCCCAGAAAGCATACAAAATTATATATATCACTAAAAAGTAAATGGAGAAACTTTCCAAAGTAGAATCTGTGAATACACCCATTAGTTTATTCACATATTCATCGATGGCCAACCAAAGCTCTTTACCAAAAATTACAGTAGCCAGCAGCGGTTTTTGAATGGCCGATTCTACCATGGCCAGTATCGAAAAAACTGTTAGGGTAATGGCATTATAGCTGAACAACCTAAACAACAGCGCACCGGCACAACCCTGAAAAAGTAAGGCAACATATGCTGCCACGGGGCTGTGTGGACTTACACTAAACTTTACCGCCATTACCAGAAGTGTTGAGGTAAGTATATCGCGTGAAGGATTTGCCGAGTAGTGGGCCATTAGCGAAATAATAACTACAGAAAAAGCACCTAAGACAAAGCCAGTTACAGGAATGTGCAAGCCGTGTAATAAACCACCCAGGCCGCTTTCAGCAAAAGCCCAAAGTAAAGTGAGTTTATAGACGGCCTTCGCGGAAATTTTCATGTGCCTTTAACCATTTCAATTAAACGAATTGATACTTTTAAGGCTGCAAATTAAGCATCTTTACTAACCCTGTGGCTTTACGATGAAAATTCTAATTACCGGAGCGAATGGATTATTAGGCCAAAAACTGGCCCGACTCCTGGATGAAGACCCCGACATTGAGCTTGTGGCGACTGCACGTAAACCCCTAGGCTACGCGTTGCAAAATGGCATCTATGCCAAAATGGATATTGAAAATAAGGAGGATATCGTTGCTGTTTTTTTTGAACATAAGCCAGAAGTGATCATTCATACGGCAGCCATGACCCAGGTGGATGACTGTGAAGTGCAGCGTGAAAAATGCTGGGCCGCCAATGTAACTGCTGTAGAATTGCTGACGGAAGCCTGCCAATGGTACAATACACACCTTATCTATGTTTCTACCGATTTCATTTTCGATGGCAGTCATGGCCCTTTAGATGAAAATGAAAAACCTGCTCCGGTTAACTATTATGGAGAAAGTAAAATGGCTGCAGAGAAGATTGTGCAGGCATCGGCTATCCCCTGGAGTATTATAAGAACAGTACTAGTGTATGGTGTTACACCAGACATGAGTCGCTCTAACATTGTGTTGTGGGTTAAGAATAGTCTTGAACAAGGTAAAGCGATAAAAGTAGTGAACGACCAATGGCGTACACCTACCTTGGCCGAAGACTTAGCCATGGGTTGTTACCTGGCTGCCAAGAAAAGTGCAAAAGGTATTTTTAATATATCTGGTAAAGATTTTATGAGTCCTTATGACATCGCTATTAAAACAGCAGACTACTTCAAACTGGATAAGTCATTAATAACCGCAACAGACTCAAATGCTTTTAAACAAACTGCACGGAGGCCCTTAACCACAGGCTTTATTATAGACAAAGCCAGAAAAGAACTTGGTTACGAGCCGCGTTCATTTGATGAAGGTTTAAAATTGCTCAGCGAACAAATCTGATTTTAGTAAATCGGTTTCAAAGCGCCTTCCCTTTTCAGCATCAGCATTAAAAAACCCGCCATACTATGCGGGTTTTTTAATTTCTAATCTGATCGTTAGGCTTTATCTGATTTATTCCGCAAGGCTATATAATAGAGCGGTATACCAATCAGTGTGATGATAAATCCTGGCCAGGTATACTCTGGCTTGTAAATAATCAGTAGTGAACAAAAAGTGATACCCATCAAAATATAAATAAGGGGTAGCACAGGATAACCAAAAGCTTTGTATGGGCGTGGTGCATCAGGTCTCTTTTTGCGGAGTATAAAAATACCGATGATGGTAAGCATGTAGAAGAGCACCACCACAAAAGAAATCATATCCAGTAAATCGCCATACTTACCGCTCAGGCACCAGATACTCGCCAGTATACATTGAATCCACAAAGCCTTTTGAGGCACCGATGCATTATTCAATTCACCCACCTGTTTAAAGAACAAACCATCCTTGGCCATGGTATAATAAACTCGCGCTCCGGAAAGAATCAAGCCATTGTTACAACCAAAGGTTGACACCATAATCATCAACGCAATCACGATGGTACCCGCAGCTCCGAATATGGCGATCGATGCTGCAACACCTACCCTGTCGTTCTCTGCAAAAGCAATTTCATTGAGCGGCAAAATACCCGTATACATTACGTTGGCCGAAACATAAATAACAGTCACAATCAACGTACCCAGAAAAAGGCTAAGGCCTATATTTCGCTGTGGATTTTTTATTTCACCGGCAATAAACGTAACGTTGTTCCAGGCATCGCTGCTGAAAATAGAACCAACCATCGCAGAGGCGATAGCACCAAATGCGCCAATGGTAATATACGTTTCAATGTTGCCATCAGGTAACAATTTTTTCATGTCCCAGGCATTGCTCCAGTTGGCTTGCCATATTTCGGGTTTCAACATAAAAAATCCCGCCACGATCAAACCAAACAAGCTTACCAGCTTTACTGTGGTTAAGGTTGACTGAATAATTTTTCCGCTCTTAACACCGCGTGTATTAATATAGGTTAGCAGAATAATGGTAAAAATGGCGAGCACCTGCGCAGGAGAGATGGTAACAAAACCAAGATCGAGCCAGACCAGATCTTCACTTACTGCCGGTATCAAGTAAGCTGTGAATTTGGAGAAAGCCACGCCTACTGCGGCAATGGTACCTGTTTGTATAACAGCAAAGAAACTCCAGCCATAGAGAAAAGCAATCAGTGGATTGTACGCTTCTTTTAAATATTGATATTGGCCGCCTGCTTTAGGAAACATGCCACTTAGTTCACCATAGCTAACTGCTGCAGTTATGGTCATGAAACCTGTTATAACCCAAACAGCGACTAACCAACCTGCGCTACCAACATTTGTTGTAATGTTAGCGCTGACAATAAAAATCCCTGAACCAATCATAGAACCTGCCACAATCATGGTGGCGTCCCAAAGACCCAATACAGGTTTAAAGCTTTTTTCGCTCATAATATTTCAGAATAATCTCAGCAATTTAACAATTTACCTGATCTGCAATAATTTTATTGATGGAAGGCGCTCAACGCTTTTATAGGAATAATGGCAAAAGTTACGCGCGTAGGCCTTGCCTTTAAGCATTGATCAATAATATAAGGTGAACGTGTGACCCCCAGCTGTTTCAGGTGTTTCTGCAGGGCATCTTGAACTTGTGATGTACCGGATTTAAATCCGGCATTATAAATAGTTCGACATGCGCTTCGCTAGCATGTCGAACAGCAGTGGTAAATCATCGAATCAGCACATCAACGAATCAACGAATCAGCACATCAACTCTAATCCGCACATCAATCTTTTAACAGCTCCGTAATCGGCTGACCTGTGCATCCATTTGGGAACATAATCTTCAACAGCACTGAAACTGTTGGTGCAATATCTGTAATCGGATGATACACGGAAGAAGAACCTTGCTTTACACCATGACCAAAAAACAGCATGGGAATATGCGTGTCGTAAGCATAGGGTGAACCATGGGTTGTGCCCTGCACACTGTTGCCTTCAAACCAACCGGGTTCTAACACAAAGGCAATATCCCCAGAGCGCTTTGCATGGTGTCCGCGAATAATTTTTCCCTTTATACCACCTTCATCAAAATCACTTTGTTTGATAACCGCTTCCGTGTAATAGTTGGCCACACCCTCCATGGTCATTAAAAATTTACCTGCCAGCTCTGCTACCACAAACATATCCAGGCCTGAAGTACGGGCATCACCATCAAAGGCATTGTGGTTGAGAAACACCTGTTCATTACTGATTTTTTCAATCAGTTTTTTACCCGGATAAAATGTGGCGAGGTATTCATTAAGCTTGGCTAATGCATACTCATCATTAAAATAACCCGCAGGAACTTTATTGTCTTTCATAAATTGAGGTACATCAGCCACAGCATGATCAGCAGAAAGAAAAACTGTGTAATTGCCAGCACCTACTTCCTTATCAAGTGTTTTTAATAAATCTTCCAGGTTACGATCCAGGCGCATGTACATATCCTGCAATTCAACAGAGCGCGGCCCGACTGCATGACCGAATATATCAGGCGTTGAGTAGGATATTGCCAGAAAATCCGAGACATCGTCTTTTCCCATTTGCTCACCTGTTATAGCCGACTTTGCAAATTCTGTTATATAATCATTCGCATACGGTGAGTAAGCAAAAAGCTCACCACCACTTTTCGTAATCATTTCTGCAAAGTTATAGGGGAAAGTCATTTTTTCCTTACCACCAATCCTGCGCTCATAAGGAGAGTCGTCCGCACCGCTTTCTGTGTATTGTTCAATCGGCAACAGTGGTGTCCAGGGTTTAGTAACGTAGGTGGCAGGAAGATTTCTTGCATTAAACTTTGTTACCCATTCCGGTAAATCATTTCTGTAGAATGAGCTGGTAATAAAATTTCCTCCCCTGCCCTCCGGGAAGTACGCTGCGTCAGCCATGTGTCCGGCTGGCAACACAGCTCCTCTGTCTTTAATAGAGAGCCCGATTACTTTTGCCTTTTTGTTGGTAAATAACTCTAGCTCATCTGTTACTGTAGTTGACAACATGCGCCAGGGAGATACACCCCCAGACATGGTGCTGCCAATCATGCGTTGTGTAGGATCCTCTACACAATACACCATTTTTTTCAAATCCTTATCATAAAAATCATTGCCAATAATACCATGAATAGCTGGTGTTGTGCCCGTGTAAACCGAAGCATGGCCGGGACCCGTTACTGTAGGGGCATAGTTGTAATGTGCATTTTTCATCATGAAGCCCTCCCGCATCAATCGCTTAAATCCTCCTTCACCAAACTTACTTTCATAGCGGTACAAATATTCCTGACGCATTTGGTCAATAATTATTCCCACCATCAACTTTGGGCGTTTGGGCACATTTTGTGAAGTATTCTGCTGAGCAGGAAGTACCCAACTAAAAAGCAAAAGAGAAAAGGTGAGGAACAAAGCTGTTTTTTTCATGGCTTTTAAATGAAATGCAAAACAATAATAAGAAATACTACCTGCAGAATACAGAAAAGTTGATGAAGCGACTGTTAATTATTTAAGTGTCTATTTACAAAGGATGTGATCGAACTCCTCCTCCTCATAAATCTGTCTCTTTACTTGCTTTCCCGCTTGGTCGTAATAGATAACAATATGCACCTCTGCCTCCTCTACAAACTTGTCCGTCATATAAAAAGGCTGTTCGCTGCTGCCCAGGTTTACAATAGAGGTGTAGGTAGGCTCCAGAAGAACTCCATTTCTGTTAGATAGTACTCCATAGAAATTATCCTGTTTATAAATCAATACTTGTTCTTCGCTGGCATTCTTAAAAGCTACAAATTCAGTAATCTTACCCAGTCGAAAATTAAAGCTACTCAGGTCTAGAAAACGCCAGGAGAAATGATGCTTGACCAGGGCCACGGAGTCGTTCCAGTATTGTATTTCATCAAATTCAAATTTGCTAAGTGGTTTATCATCCCAACCAATAAAACCATAGGCTCCGTTTTTAAAAGACACAATCAGTTTATCATTGTAGGCGATCAGGTTTCTATCGTAGGACGGTTTAATGATTTTATCATTGTCGCGGTTAATTAATCCGAACTTCTTCCTGGACAGTACCGGCACCGCCAGTGCTGTTGCACTGCCAAAGGCATCAAAGTCGGCTAAGGATAAAACAATACCCTTTTTATTAATGAGTATGCGTTTATCTCTTTTTTTATAAGTAAAATAATCGGCACTTACACAATCAACATGGTCTGCCTGCACGGTAAATAATTTATTACCCGCTTTATCGATGATGGTTTTTCTGTCGCCTTCTGAAATCATTAAATACGATACATTCGCATTGGTGAGCAGATCAACTTTTAATTGCGATGAGAAACGATGAAGTGTGCTGCCCGCAAAAACAAAAGTTGAATCGTTGCGATACCCTATGGCTGCAAATGAAAGTATATATGCACTATCCAATACCGTTTGCTTTTTATCTAAACTGTTGGTTAAGTGATATTGCCCCAGTCGCTTGCCCAGCTTCCAGTTTTCGGTCAGTTGTAAATCATCATAAACTTCACCCTGTTTGCCATTCACCACAATACTAAGCTGCTTACCCTGCTTTACAATCAGCAAATCTTGCATCCTTTCGATTTGCTGTGGTGCAAGTGCTACCACAAATTGAAGATTTACATCAAGCAGACCTGTTTGATTTCCTTTTCTTACCCAAAGATGGTTTTCATCCATGCTTTTCACTTCATCAAAATAATTTGTAAACTGAAGTGCTTGACCATTAATATGCAGGCCAAGGCTACTGGCGGTAGTCAGCCGATAGCCTTGTGTCTCTTTAAAAATGATGTTGTCACCGTATGCCATTACATCATCCCAGTTACCAGACAGCAACTTTCTGCCTGTGAGTGTATAGAGATGCCCGCCTTCATTTTTCGAAAATAAAAAATGATGCCCCACTAACTTCGCTTGCTGATCCAGGCAAATCAATCCTGATTTGTGCATGACTTTTGTGCCTTCTGTTTTATAATCAACCAGCAGAAATCCAAAACCGATATCCTCCACATCCACTACCTCTGTGGCCAACACTTGGCCGGCTCTCGACACCAATTGCTGTTTAGTAAACAACACATCTTGCATAAAACCATCACAAACAATATCAGCATTGAGTGTGTCAGTCATATTACTTAAATGCTCCTCGCCTTTTATATCCAAAAAACTATAGGCACCGTTTTTCCAAACGGGTATCCACGTATGCCCTTCCAGCGATAGTGCTTTGCTGAGGGAGTCTGTTAATATGTGTTGCAATTGCGCTGGCTGCTCTCTCAAAAAATAATAAAGAAAGTTCCTGGCTTGTTTCGCATAGGTATTAGTAGGATGTATCTTCAAAAAATGTTGAAAGGCTTTTACCTCACCTGAAGCTGTGCTCAATTGAAATACCTGAAGCTCTGCCTGTTGCCGGTACGGAGTTTGGGGGTATTCTTCAAGAAACCGTATATAGCTGTTTAACTTCTGGTCCTTGGTTTTACTTTCAAAAAGTAATTTTTCATAGCGTTTGTTTGCTTCTTCAGCCCTGCTCGCCCGTGGATAAGCTTTTACATATGCCTCGAAGCTTTGGTAAGTATTTTCTTTCAGGGCATCCAGAAAAGCAACCTCCTCCTGCAATTCAATGGCCCTGGCCAGTTGGCTGGAGCCAGCATAGTTGTTGATGAAAAAAGAATAGGCTTCTACATTATTTAATTTTTTAGCCCTACTGAAAGCACTACTGTCGATGTAGGTCCTCAGCTTTAACAAGCCCAGACTATCAAATGGAAAACGTAGATTTTTTTCCTTATCTTTTTTTGTAAGCCTGTTGAAGTAATTTTGAGCACTGCGTGTGAGCAAGGACGCAGAATCGATGTTGAATTTGGGATTTGCCGGAGTAAAATAAAACCAGGCATAGGTGTAAATAGCGCCCAGGTTCAAACTATCCTTGCGAAGGGCCTTCTTTACCTGCATCTCCACCTTATTCCAGTTTTCTTTGCCCAGGTTATTCCAGGCAAGGCGCTCAGGTGCCAGCTGACTGTAGCTTTTCAGCGACAGCAGTAAAAAGAGGACGCAGGCAAAAAATGGGAGGCGTTTTCTCATACCTGATCTAAAACGTGAAGGTAAGGAAAGCGAGGAGTTCTTTACCTTCTGTAAAACAGCTTTCACCGAATATTGTGAGCACAGAAATATTTTTTATCTTGAACATTGAAATAAACCGATCTGATGGCCAAGCTCAAAAATATTGTTAAACAGCTTTCCGAAAAAGATTTTCAGGCTATCCACGACAGTTTGGTAGAAAGTAATGCGGACAAATCTGCTTATCTGCTAAAATCACTGCGTGAGCGCCAGCTGTCTGACAACAAAATTATGGCCGAGTTGGAGGTGAATGCCAACGCTTACTACACCCTGCGTTCCAGACTCAACCTGAAAATTGAGGAGTATTTGATGGCACAGCTGGAAAGTCCGCGCACAGATGTGCTCAAAAAGCTGGCGAACATCAATGAAGTGCTCTTTACCAAGAAAAAAGCCATTTCAGTAGCCACGCTTAAGAAGCTGGAAAAAGAGTTGCTCGATTATGATTTGGCTAACGAGTTGACTACCATCTATAAATCGCTCAAAAAACTTAATATTAATTCACCGGATTACTTTCAGTACTCTCAGCTATACAACCGCCATGTGGCCTACATGCTGGCCCTGGACAAGGCTGAGGATTTGCTGGCTGATTATTTCAAGAAATACGGAGACTATCTGTTTACGGGTGGAGAAGTAGAAAAACTAAGCCTGGGTTTACTGTTGAAGGAGATGGATAACGTCTCTAAACTTTACGAGTCGCATCGTCTGTTCGTTTACCACAGCTGCATGTCTATTTTTCACCGGCTTTTTGTGGAACCCGATGATACCTACCGTCCGGACCTGGAGTCAATAGAAGATGTTTTTGCTAAAGTTCAAAAAATCTTTGAAACCTATAACCTTGATTCAATCTACTATCATTTGAATCTGGTGTTTGAGTTTTTACGATTAGAATATTATACCCATTACAAAGTTTATCGCGAGTCTGAAAAGTACTTTGAGGAAGTAAATGATGCCGCAACAAACTTGTTGGTTAATTATCCTACCTACACTTTCCCAGCCCAGTTTTTAATTACTAAAATTCAAAGACATTTACGCCTGGGCAATGAGGGTGACCTTTATCAGGAAAATGAAAACTTGTTTCTGGATTTTGAGGTAGACCCGATGGATGTACCCAAGCATACCATCTACACTACCTACCGGGCCATGGCTTGTTATTATGCCGGCAAGTATGATGAGGCTGCCAAGATCCTGAACAACCTTTTAAATGAAGTCAGTCTCAAGAAATACGCCATTACTTTTATGGAGGTAAAGGCCTTGCTGTCGTTGCAATATGTAATGATGCAGGATTATGAATTGTTCAATCAGATCAGCAATAGCATACAACGCCAGATCCGCTTACTCGGTAAAGACAGTTGTGAGAATATTTTGTTATTCCTGAAGGTACTTAAGATTACAACCAGCGAAGCCAAAAAAGAAAAGGCTAAGAAAATCAGCGCTTTGCTGCCGCGGTTAAAAACTCTGGAAGTGAAATATTTTGCTCCTACGTTGCTGATCCGCTTTGATGACAAATTTGTGAAGCAGCTTACAGATATAGAGCCGGTGAACAACTAATAGTTACTAGCTGTCAGCTGCGAGCTACTAGACATCTGAAAAAACATGCCTGAATAATGATTTGGAAAACAGACGTTATTCGGTAAAACCGAAACAATGGTTCTTTTCTTATCTTATTTTCTCAGCCGTTAAGAAGCTGAGTATACAAATTAGACTATGGTCTGTTTAAAAAACAATTCGGTGTTTTCTCTTTTCAAATCGTGAGCAGATACTAACTGGGTTTAGGAGAGCACTACACCTCCAGTTTAATGATGCTTTCGTGTGAGAGTGGCTTGTTGAGATAAAGCTTTACGTTTTCGTATTTCTTTGAACGATTAAAGTCTTGCGGGTTGATGGAAGAGGTGAGCATAACAATGCGGCACTTTTTCTTGGCCACGGCTGAAAGTTTTTCGAACTCATCCAGGAATTGAAAACCATCCATCAGGGGCATATCGATATCCAGGAAAATTACGTCTGGCAATACCTGATCTGCCACGCCCGTTTTTTCCATATTCTTCAAAAACTCAATGGCGCTTTTTGCACCCGTGTGTGTGTAGATATTTTCTGCAATGGAAGCTGCCTCTATCATTTTCTGATTGATGAGGTTGTCTATCTCATTATCGTCAATCAACATTACGGTCTTGTACTTCTTTGCCATGGAAAACTGGTATATTATTTACTAAAAATATACAAATAGGGCTATATAACAAATATAGTTACAAATTAAAAGGCTATAAAGTGCCTAGAAGTGATAAGCGGATATAGAGTCCGTTATATATCGAACTTGATCCCCTGCGCCAATGGCAAAGTGCTACCATAGTTAATGGTGTTCGTTTGTCTTCGCATATATACCTTCCAGGCATCAGAACCCGATTCGCGTCCACCGCCTGTTTCTTTTTCGCCACCAAAAGCTCCGCCAATTTCTGCACCAGAGGTACCAATATTAACGTTGGCAATGCCACAATCAGAACCTGCATGAGACAGGAATTTCTCCATCTCTTGCATGTGGTTTGTCATAATCGCTGAGGACAATCCTTGCTTCACGCCATTTTGAAGTGCTATGGCCTCCTCAATGGTGCTATAAGGCATAATGTATAAAATAGGTGCAAAGGTTTCGTGTTGCACAATCGCGTATTCGTTCTTGACTTCCGCAATGGCAGGTTTTACATAACATCCAGACTCATATCCTTTTCCGCTAAGTACACCACCCCTCACCAAAATCTCACCTCCTTCTTCTTTTACTTTACGTAACGCAGCACTATACGCTTTTACAGCCAACTGATCAATCAGGGGCCCCACATGGTTGTTGGCATCCAACGGATTACCTATGCTCAATTGCGAATAGGCTTTCTTCAATCTTTCTTTTACTTCTTCATACACACTTTCGTGAATGATCAATCTGCGTGTAGTGGTGCAACGTTGACCCGCTGTACCCACAGCACCAAACAATGCACCGCGAATGGCAATATCTAAATTTGCATGTTCAGAAATAATGATGGCATTGTTGCCACCCAACTCAAGCAAGGCACGTCCCAAACGCTCACCTACCGTTCTGCCCACGGCTTTTCCCATACGCACTGAACCAGTCGCTGAAACTAAGGGTACACGCTCATCGGCAGCCATGAGCTGACCAATAACTGCATCCCCGTTGATGATACAGGATACACCTTCAGGCACATCATTTTTTTCAAAAACTTTATTGATAATATTCTGGCAGGCTATGCTGCACAAAGGCGTTTTCTCTGAGGGTTTCCAAACACATACATCACCACAAACCCAGGCCAGCATGGTATTCCACGACCACACCGCTACAGGAAAATTAAAAGCAGAAATAATACCGACAATACCCAAAGGATGGTATTGCTCATACATGCGGTGATTAGGGCGTTCAGAGTGCATGGTAAGTCCATTCAACTGACGCGAAAGGCCAACAGCAAAATCGCAGATGTCTATCATCTCCTGCACTTCGCCCAATCCTTCCTGATAGGATTTACCCATTTCGTAAGAAACAAGTTTCCCAAGGGGTTCTTTGTATTTTCTAAGCGCAACACCAATCTGGCGCACTACTTCTCCGCGCTTGGGTGCTGGCCATAAACGCCATGCTTCAAAAGCACTTGCCGCTTGTTGAATTACGGCATGATAGGCTTTCTCATCAGTAGCCTGTACTGTACCAATTAATTTACCATCGGCAGGCGAGTAAGATTCAAGTTTGGCACCTTTGGTTTTGTACCATGTAGAACCTGTAGATGTACCTTGATTAGATCTGTTTACACCCAATGTTTTGAGTGCTTCTTGCATGCCAAAATTATTCATGGTTATCAGTATTTACCATGCAAAACTAACAGGAATTTCAGAAGCTACCAGTCAATTCCGTAGGTACCTTTTTCTCCATCAGCATAATAGCCCTCTATGAGTATGCCGCCCTTCTTAAAATCGAGAATACGGTTAAAATCTTCAACATTATTAACAGGTAGTTTGTCAACGAAAGCAATGATAAAGCCCTCTTTTACTCCGCTTTTCTTCCATTTGCCTTCTTTGAGTGATGCAATGCGTACACCGCCCTCTAACTGAAGGGCTGCCAGTTCTTTGTAGTTAATATCTTCAAGTGTAGCCCCATCCATTTCATACTTTACTTCTTTTACAGCAATATTTTCCAGGCCTTCGCTGTTGCGCAAACGCACTTTTACATCTTGGGTGTTACCGGCTCTTACATAGGTTACAGTTAATTCTTTTCCGGGCCTGTTTCTGGCTACCCACTCCTGTAATTCTGAAACTGTATTTACCGTATGCCTGTCAATTGAAACAATCACATCTCCTTGTTGTATGCCCGCTGCCTGCGCTGCACTGTTTTCATTTACCCTGCTTACCAATACACCCTGATTAATCGACAACTGAAGATCTTCTGCCAGCTCCGCATTTACATCGGTAATCTGAACGCCTAACAAGCCGCGCTGTACCTGACCAAACTCCAGCAGGTCGTCCATTACTTTTTTTACAAGACTTACAGGTATAGCAAATGAATAACCCTGATAGCCTCCGTTAGAGGTGGCGATGGCTGAATTAATACCGATCAATTCTCCCTTTAAATTTACCAAGGCGCCTCCACTGTTGCCGGGATTTACAGCAGCATCGGTTTGTAAAAATGCCTCCACCTGTAAGTTGTTGCGATCGCGCAAGATGCCAATGTTGCGTGCCTTTGCACTGATGATACCAGCAGTAACTGTTGAGTTGAGATCGAATGGATTGCCAATGGCCAGCACCCACTCACCGAGTTGCACATTATCTGAGTTACCATATTTAACAAAGGGAAGTTGTCTGCCTTTGATTTTAAGCAAGGCTAAATCGGTGCTGGGGTCCACGCCCATTAACTTAGCATAAAAGCGTTGGTTGTTGTTCATTACCACTTCAATGTTGGTGGCATCTTCAATTACATGATAATTGGTTACAACATAACCATCATCGGAAACAATAACACCGGAACCGGAAGAGCGTGCTGACCAATCCTGGCGAAAGGCCAGAGGATTAAAACTAAAATCGCCAGGGCCATAAGAAGTTCTGATATGCACAACGCCCGGTGTTATGCTTTTGGCTGTGGCCAGAAAATCTAAACCGGGAGGCACCTGATAGCTGGTGTCTGTTTTGTAGTTGGTGAGTATGCTGTTTTGTCTTTCTTCGATGGAATTATAAGTACTGACAGAAGTGTCAATGAAACGCGCGGTATAAATGGAGCCCACAATTCCACCCACACATGCCGCCACCAATATTACAGCCACAAACAGATACCGTTTCATACTTATTCGTTTATACTAGAAAGGTAAGACTAATTAGCTAACCTTATTTTGATATAACGTTCTAAATGAAGGTTAGTTAAAAAAAGAAAGGCATTCTTTCGAATGCCTTCTCTGATCCCGCACCACCAGGATCGCTCCTCAACCCGTATCGGCTTTGTGCCGATACACCCTAAATCTTGCCGTCTACTATTGTGTCAACACTCGTTTGACGGAAGTAAAGCACTGGAGTGCTCTTTGTGCGTTCTTACTTTACACGAATACTTGTCTTCAGTATTTTCTTTTCGTCTTTTGGCAATGTTAATTCCAAAATACCATTGGTGTATGCCGCTTCGATTTTGTTTACATCGATGTTATCGGGCAAGGTAAATGTTCTGCTAAACGAGCCGTAGCTTGTTTCGATGGAACGGAAGTTATTTTCCTTTTTCTCCTTGCTGTATTTACGCTCACCACTAATGGTCAGGCGGTCTTCGTTGATATCGATCTTGAAGTCTTCCTTGTTCATGCCAGGTACGGCAACCTGTACTTCAAAAGCTTTTTCATCTTCGAATACATCTACCTTAGGCACAAAGGAGTAAGCAGTAGAACCGCCAGTGCGTGCAACAGATTCATTAAAGAAACGATCGATTACATGACCAAATGAGGTTGGTACAAAATCGTTTACCACGGAGTTATACTTGATAAGGCTCATAATTTTTATTGTTTAAGTTTTAAAATCCTTTTGGAAAGCTTATCAGGAAAATTTGTGCCGGGGTGATTTTTAGGACATTTTGGCTTATTATATGGAATAGAGGGGTATAAATAATGTCATTTTGGCTTATTTAAATTAAAGTTTAACATATTTGTGTCATTCTGTATATCGGTTTCTACGTTTTGAAGGACCATTATCATTCTGCAGATGCTGCCCTGGAGACTTAACCATATAGCGCTGGCGGCAGATAGCAGCCTGAAAGAACAGGTTAGAAATCATCTGTTCAGAGAGGTATGATCTGTTAAATGAAGAGCATAAAAACAGACTGAGTTTAATAATAGTAGTCATCACACATAAATCATTTATTTTTAAAAAACAAGATTCATTAGCAGATGAAATACACATGGTGTAGACTCATGATAACATGTAAAGGAGCAAACTCAATGTTGAGCGCATTTTGTTTTTGTCTCTTTATATCAGCGGGCCTGCTGTCATGCACCAATAAGCAGGACATTCAATCACTGCAATCGGTATTTTTGTCGGCTGCAGATTCGTTGAAAGTTTCAGGGCTTTTTAAAGAAGCTGAGTTAGCTTATTTAGCAGCACTTTCTCAAGAGAAAGATTCTATGGCATTGCTGTCTTCTGTTTTTGCATTGGCAGAGGTTAACTTATTATTAAAGGAAAATCTAACTGCTAAGGAATTTATTGACCGTGCACGGCTTTTAGCAGAACAATTAAATATAAATGATTCGTCACACCAATTAACGCTTACTGTTTTGAAGGCTGAATACGCCTACAATACTCAGGCGTATGAAGAAGGTATTTCTAAGCTTGAGAGTAGTAAGTACCTGATCAGGAGTGGTGATCAGTCAATTAAAATGCGTTATTACCTAATACTGGGTTCATTGTACAGGTTTGGACGAAATGACTACAACAATGCAGAAAAGTATTTACTTCAGGCGCGGATACTTCTTGAATCACTTTATCAAAAGTCTGTCTATCACCCAATACTTTTTTACAGGCTTGCAGCTACTGCACGGTTAAAATCAGATTTTGATATGAGCATTAATTATGCACATTTAATGCTATCTGCGATTCATGCTTTACCTGAGTCGGATTCATCGCTAAGCCGTTTAGCCTATAGTGTTCTGGCAAATACCTATTCTTCCTTAGAGAAATATCAAATGGCTATTACATACTATGATTCTTCTATTCTTTTTGAAAGTACTGGCTCAACAAGTAAGACATTGGCTACCATTTTAAGTAATAAAGCTTTTGCACAACAGCAAACTAAACAATATTCAAACGCACTGAACACTTACAATACTGCCCTCAAGGTGCTCGCTGCCGATGGAATTGAAAACTATTCTGATGTACATATGAACCTTGCCCATCTTCATCGGATTACAGGTCATTATGACTCGTCCTTATACTACTATAGAAAAGTTAAATGTTATCGTGATCAGTATTATTTGTCACCCTCAGCTGATAAAGGGTATGCCTATTATCGCTACGCTTCCCTGTTAAAAGAAATAAAGAAAACCGATAGCAGTCTTTTTTATATTCAAAAAGCCCTTGCTGAAATTTCAAGACCTGAATTTGATCAATCCTACACTATTAATCCCGGTTTGCAGGATTTTATTGACCGTACCAATTCTGTCGAAATGCTTTGTCTGAAGGGGGCTTTATTAAAAGAAAAATTCGAATCAGATCCAGATTATAACTACCTCCATTTAAGCGTTACATGCTATAAACTGGCTAACCATGTGCTTAAATTAAACGCAGCGCAATTTGCACATGAAAACTCACAGCTAATTAATATTAGTCACATGTGGCCAAATCTGGTATCTGGTATTGACGTGCTGTATCAATATTATACACAAAATCCAGCAGCACATGTTGAAGTTGTGTACGACTACATAGTGGGGACAAAATCTCAATTAATGCTGAGCCGCTTGAATAAGCAAAGTGTAGAGGAAGTTTATCTTCCTGAAGAGGCTGTAGCAAAACTAAGACACTTAAAACAGGAGTCAGCTTACTGGCAGGTTGCGTTAAATCTGACAACAAACGAAAAGGAAAGCCTGACAAAAAAGATTGATAGTCTTGACCGCGTGCGCGCTGACTACTACAAACAGTTGAATTTTGAATTTCCGGCTTACGCCAATGCTAAAATTGATTCTATTCCCACACTTAAAGATATGAAAGTCTATTGCGCGGAAAACAACAAAACGATTATAGATTATACCTGGAGTGATGAGGCTGTATATGCACTTAGAATAGATAGTGCAGGTAGTGAATTTTTCAATCTTGCTAAAAGTCATGCAATCAAATCAGATATTGATTCCCTAATGTTTCAATTGGAAAATCCATCACTTCAGCATAAGGACTACGCTCTGTTAAGTCATAAATTGTTTACTACATTACTTGAACCTGTATTAAGAACAGGCCTTGCTGAAGACGTCATTGTTGTTGCAGACAACGTTTTGCTCAAGGTACCTTTCGATGCCTTATTGAAAACGTATACTGGCAGGGAGAAAGGTTACAAAGAGCTCGATTATCTGCTTCATTCCTGTAAAATATCGTATGCTTTGTCATTGGCATCATTAATAAAAACTCATAAACCTATGCCACAGACTGGTGAAGCACTTGCCATGGCTTATGGTGTGCATGCTAATGATCTCTTATCGTTAAGTAATTCTGAATCTGAAATTGAGTTACTTGCTAATTTTTCAGGTGGTGAATTTTTTAGTCAGCAGTCCTGTACTAAAGAAAACTTCCTTGAACATGCCAAGCAGGCATCTATTATTCATTTAGCAGTTCACGGTATGGCTGATACGACTAATCGCTATACCTCATATTTACAATTTCCATATAGTAATACAGAAAGCAAGAAATTATACACCTATGAGCTTTATCGTTATCATATACCTGCTTCATTAGTTGTACTCAGTACCTGTGAAAGTGGAGTCGGAATGTATGAAGTGAGTGAAGGCGTATTTAGTATTGCACGTGGCTTCCTTTCTTCAGGTACACAAGCTGTTATGCAAAGTTTGTGGAAACTCAATGATCAGGCTTCACTGAAAGTTTTTGAGGGTTTCTATCAAAACCTGAATGAAGGAAAAACCTTAAACGAGGGACTGAGATTAGCCAAACAACAATATTTACAATCTTCGGATAATTACACAAGCCACCCAGCTTACTGGGCTGGCTTGGTATTTATCGGAAATGATGGTACTGTCGTTTTAGAGAAAGATAATCGTATGTATGTTTGGATTATCTGCGCATCATTGGTTTTTTTAACATTGATTTTTTTAATATTCAATCAACGCAAGTGAAGAATTAATCTTCTAAAAGAAAAGATTAATTAATGACATTTTCTTCCGGGATCTGTGCAAATATCATAAGCAAAATACTTAACAGCACTACTATCGGATTCGTCCGGATTAAAGGCTAATAAAAAATAAACCTTTTGTCCTGGGTCGAGTTTAATATGTCGTGAATTGATACCTCTGATTTTTGAACCTACGCTGGGTCCACCAGTACCATCAACTTCATCAATTTCAATCAATGCCATTTTTTGGTGGCCATGCATATTATTTTTCCCAGGCGGATCTATGATATGACCTGCAATATGATTTACAAAATCTTTTTCCTGAACGTCATCTTTCTTCTGTGAGCACGCAACAACCAACAGCATTGCTATCAGCATTAGTTTTGGTAATAAGTTTGTTTTCATGGTATAGGGTTTAATTAAGTTTCTCCAAAATCAGTTGAGCTTTTGATTTATACGAACTCCCTCGCAACACTACCTTCTTCAAAGCCTCACTTGCCTTCTCTCTATTTTCCAACTTCAAATAACTCACGGCTATGTACCACTCTGCCTGTTCATCAAATACTTCGTATTCATTTAGTACTTTTTCGAAAAGTGGTAAAGCCTTTTCTGCCTGGTTAATGGCCAGGTAACAATTGCCGAGATAAAATGAGATATCTACATCCTTGTGATCTATACGATTAAACAATAAAGCAGCCTCCTCATATTGTTTTTGATCGTAAGCCCTGAAAGCAAGTGCTTTGAGCGTACTGTCGTTGGGCATTTCACCCCGAACGGTTGGCATAATGATGTTCGGATACACCTCGAAATGGCTAGCAAAAAGTTCCTGTTCACTGACAGCACTTGGCCATAAGGCGTAAGTGACAAGTCCGATCAAAAGCACAGCTGCCGCCTGTAACCAGGTATTGTACCAAAGGCTAAGACCATTTTTACTAACTGGAGGCAAAGTACTTTCCAGGTTCTTTAAATCTTTCAATGCAAGTTTACGTGATGCTTGAATAATGCCCGCGCGCAGCAACTTCATATCAGCCACTTGCTGCCGAAGTGAATCATCATGCAGGAGCCTTTCTTCAAAAGCAGTGCGTTCCTGCTCAGAGAGATTTCCCTCCAGGTAACGATCTACTATGTCTAAATTCTCTTGCATACTAAACACTCCATTATTGGCTTTCTTTCATCAGCTTCCGCAAACGTTCCAGGCATTTATATTTCTGGTTCTTTGCCGAATCCGCATTTTTATAATCAAACATGACCACTAATTGCTCCATGCTTCTTTTATGGTAATAATATTCTATTAAAAGACTACGACAAGGTTCGCCCAGTTGTTCAAGACTGGCTTCTACTTTTTGAAGCAGTTCTTCTGGCAGGCTCTCGTCATCAATGTCCTCCGGCTTAAAGTCATCGCTTTTTCTTCGCTCCCGCACCGTCTCATAATATTTATTTCTGCCGATACTGAACAAGTACGTTTTCACCTGACTTGTAAGGATCGTTAATTTTCCGTTTTGAATATTTTCGTAAAAAATCAAAATAGTTTGCTGGTAGATATCTTTCGCCAGTTCATTGTCGCACCCCATTCTTCCGCAAAGCCATTGAATAAACTCCGTTCTGTAATGCACGTAAAGGTCAGTTAACGCGCGGTTACCTTCTTTTTTAATTTGGTCAACTATATCTGAAAACTGTGGGCTCAAAAATTGATGTCGTAATGTGGCGTAAGTAACCCTTATACTTCAATAATATGAAAATAAAATTATTCTACCCACAAAAGGGTACCTTTTTGAAAAAGCTTCATAAAAAGGAAACAAACCCTAATCTTTATGAAGACGCTTATAACACACCGCGAACAGGAAATTCTACGATTAATGGCTCAGGGCATGAGCTCCAAAAGTATTGCAAACGAATTAGGGGTGAGCTTTCACACCATACAAACGCACCGTAAAAATATTTTGCGCAAACTCAATGAAAACAGTACCATTCGTGCTGTAACTGTGGCCACTACGGTTGGTCTAATTCCGGCAAACAAACTAAATGTGCCACTTTATTTTAATAATGAGCAGTCGTACTAGCGCATTACTGCAAATACCATGATTATGGTATTTTGCTTTTAAGCGTTAAACTTAACTTGTGCTATCTGCTACGGTTCAATATATTGTGGCCTTGAGGCTTTAATCTTACCTAACATACAAATCTATGAACAGAGTTATTCTCTCTGCCCTGCTACTAACCATCTCAAGTTTAGCTTACGCGCAAAATAAATCGCTTGGCGTGGGCACCAGCACACCCAATCCGAATGCAGCGCTTCATGTAGAATCGCCAACGGGCAACCAGGGTGCCATTATGCCCAGACTAAGCACAGCACAACGGTTGGCTATGGGTAGTATCCTGAATGCTGCAGATGCAGGTCTTCTACTGTATGATAATGATTTGAAAGGACTGTTCATCTGGGATGGGGCAGCCTGGCAGAGTTCTGCCAAATTACAATTCCCCTTAGTCGATACCTTGAGCACCTTACCTCCTAATGGCAATGCTTTACGCATTGTTTATAACAGTACAGATGCCGGCAATTTTGGCGTTGCACACTTTGAAAATATTAATCCTAACTCAGGCTTTAGCGCATTGTTTGCCCGTACTAACTCGGCCACCAACGGTGCCGCAGATTTCGTAGTAAGCAATCCTGCCAACAATAACGATGCTGTGGGGGTAACAACTAATGCCCTCAATGGTCGTGCGGGTGCCTTTTCACTTAACAATCCCGGTAATCGTAATCACGCCTTGTATGCACAAAGCAACGGAGACTCTACTGGATCTGCTGTACATGGCAATAATGTAGGCAATGGTTTTGGTGTATTTGGCCGATCGGCCGGATCTAAATTTGCTTCTGCTGCTGTTTATGGAGAGCATGTAGGTACCGGTGATGCAGCTGGTGCATTTAGGATTAATAATTCTGCTAATAATTATTCTGCATTATATGGTGAGACTAATGGAAATGGTCCCGCTATTTTTGGTAATAATTTAGGTCCGGTTGGGCGTGCTGGCCAATTTCAGATTGGCAATGCCAGTAATCCAAATGCCGCTTTGCGTGGTTTTACAAGCGGTCTTGGTAATGCAGCTTTTCTTACTGTTAATAATCCCCTAAATAGCTCTCCAGCAATTCTGGCAGAAACAAATGGCACCGGTAACACTATAAGTGCATTAAATAATGGAACAGGTTTCGCTTTATATGCTCGAGCTATTGGAACAACCGATGCCATTTATGCTCAGAAATTAGGTGGTGACGGTACAGGGAGTGCGGGTAATTTCCAGAATCAAGAACCTTTAAATAATGCCTCAACTCTCTTTGCACTTACTAATGCATCAGGAGGATCTGCTTTAGGAGCAATAAATTCTGCTAATGGAAATGCTTTTGCGATTTTCCAGGGAGGAATGAAAGTTTCAACTGCAACCTTAAATGCTAGTACAAATACATTAATAACCTCGAGAGCAATCGCTTATTTTATTGAAGATGCATCAGCTGTATTTACTTTTAGTGGCGGTGTTGCTTTTGCAGAGGGTGACGTGATATATCTTTATAATGGTGATGGAACAAATAATGCAACTATAGATTCACTTACTATACCGTCCAATCAAGGTATTGTTGGCATCTACATGGCTGGGGCCTTACGGTTCTTTGCATATGTGGCTCCTTAATTTTTGTGTATTCTTCTTAGCTCAAAATGGTTTTAATCATTACTTAAAACCATTTCGCTGGAAAGAACATAAAATTGATTGTAGCTTCTATGGTTTATACTTTTGGTACTCCCGGTTGAATTAAATATGTAAATAGGTATTGATTGTTTACAGTTAAAAAAAGAACTCAATCCATTATATCTGACTTTATTATGAAAAGAATTTCATTAGTCATTATTGTACTGGTTACAACATTTTCACTCAAAGCACAATTCATTGTTAACAATAATGGCATTGACCTTGTCAGCAACACAACAATTTCAACCAATGGCGATTGGGTAAATACCGGTGTATTTACCAACAACGGCATTTTAATTTTAAAAGATAATTGGATAAACCAGGGCACTTATCAGGCCGGAAGTGGAAAAGTAATACTCGATTATGACGTCAACCATAGTTTTAATCATAACAATCAGGCAGTAACAAGCTTAGCCAAGCGTGGCATTGGCAGTGCAGCTTTAATCAGCAATGTACTGGTAACCGATTCATTGCTGTTAGAAAATGGTATCATCCTTACCAATGCAGACACCTTACTTGTTGACAACGGAGCTTTGGTTAATGCCAGTAATACAAGTTATGTTTCAGGTTACCTTACACATTTAGGTAATGGCAATAAATATTTTCCGGTCGGCAATGGCATTAATG
Source organism: Chryseotalea sp. (assembly GCF_057350905.1). Classification (NCBI taxonomy): domain Bacteria; kingdom Pseudomonadati; phylum Bacteroidota; class Cytophagia; order Cytophagales; family Chryseotaleaceae; genus Chryseotalea; species Chryseotalea sp. The sequence goes on from NZ_JBMRCF010000023.1 coordinate 66,235, forward strand.
CATTTCCGGTAACACTTACACAAGTTAGTGGCGCTGAGCCTAAAGTTACAGCCGCTGTGGAAACATTTCCGGCTGGTTACACTGCCGGTGCTGGTGTGGATTCATTGCTGAATAATTTTCCTGTGGCCTGGCGCATCAATGCCTCCACTCAAACAGACACGGCTTCTTACATTCAATTTCAGTTTCCGGATAATGTGCTTGCTTCTCCTGCTGTTGCTGTAGCTGCACGCGCTGTTTCAGGCAATCGCTTTGAAGGCATGGGCAAACGCAGCCTGAGTAGTAACAGTGGTAACAGTACACTTACCAGTTACTCAAAAGGCTTAAGAGGATTGTTTACCATTGCAGCCGGCTTTGGTGGTAATTTTGAAACAGACTCCCTGGCCCTTGTAAGCTTCTACAACAATACAGGTGCAACCGCATGGACAAAAGATACAAACTGGCTAAGTGGTAATGTCAATACCTGGCAGGGTGTAACACAAACAGGAAATTCTATCACCGCTATTAACCTGAATGCTGCTAACATTACAGGAAGTATGCCTGCAGAAATCGCAGACATACTTAGTTTAACCAATGTAAATGTGGCAGACAATAACATTAACGCTATTCCAGATTTCTCTGCACTTACTGCCCTAAGCAGTTTAAATGTTTCTAATAACAATCTTGATTTTGCATCACTTGAACCTAACGTTGGTCTCGGTGCCATTATCAATTACGCCAATCAAAAACCAATTAACCTTAACTTGGGCGATACGGTTTTAGTCAACGTTGGTGAGGATTATGTTTTAGCAGCTACGGTTGGTGGTACTCAGAATAACTATTCTTTTAAACGTAACAATAACCTGGTTGATGAAAGTCTTAATGGTAATTTGCCTTTAAGTGCCATCAACAGAACTAACATGGGGCGTTATGAAGCAGACATCACCAATGCGCTCGTACCCAATCTCACTTTAAAAACCATTCCGGTTGACATCCTTGCTGTTGCTTCCATCAACGGAAGGATGCTCGTCAATGCCAATGAAGCTGCCAGTAGCGGTGTAGTTGAATTATTCCGCATTACGGAAAGTGGGGCGTATGATACTACTCAGGTTAATGCCATCAATACCAATGGCAATTATGTTTTCAATAATGTGATTTTGGCTGATTACATTTTATTGGCTAAACCCAATGAGCAGATACACACACAATCTATTCCTACTTACAATGGCAATACCATTTTTTGGGAAGAAGCCGATGCTGTGGTGTTAAACAACAGTATTGGTGGCTTGGATATTATTGCCAGTGCTAAACCTGGCACTTCAGTAGGTGATGGTTTACTTGGTGGTTTTCTGGAGGAAGATGATGGAACAGGCACACGTACCGAAAAAACAAGCAGGATAAAAGGTGCTGGTGTCACGGCACGCAGGTCGCAAGGCACGGGTCGTGGTAAAGATGTAATCTATATTTTAGTGGGTTATACAAGCACAGATGACGATGGACTTTTTAGTTTCTCCAATTTACCGCAAGGCAACTATCGTCTTAACATTCAGTATCCTGGAAATCCAATGGATTCAACTTCTTTTATTGATTTTACAATCGGCTCCGGACTCAACGCTGAAGTGCAAGTTTCAGCCACTGTTTTTGATGGTAAGATCACCGTACGCGAACGCATTGTAACTGGCATATTTGAAGCCGATGAATTTAAAGCAAGCATTTTCCCTAATCCAGCCGTTGAAACGCTGCAAATAGCATTTGAGAATGCTTTACCGAATAGAGAAATGATTTTAATTGATTTAAACGGCAGCAGACTTAAACAACAAGCGGCACCGGAAAAGCAAAATGAACTCAATGTAAGCGATTTGCCCAGTGGTACTTACCTGCTTCAGATTAAGGAAGGCCTAGCACTTAAAAAAATAGTCAGGGTAGTTATACAGTAACTGACAAATAAAATCCCGTAGATCAATGTAATCTGCGGGATTTCTATTTTACGACACTACAATTTCAGTTAATCAATAATAATACAAGAAAACGGGTATTGTTCAGTGCCCCATTTTGCAGTATTTTAGATTGAAATATTGGCTTTATGAAAACATCATTAAAATACCTCTCGCTTTTCACACTATTACTTCTTTTTACCCTTGGCTGTAAAGATGATCCAGGGCCTAAACCGACAGAAGCAGAATTAAGAACAGAAATACTAACTGCAGGAAACGGAACCTGGAATTTACCGGCCACTGGCGGAGTAATATTGGGCGAAGGAGTAAGTACGATCGACATTAGTGAGTTGTTTCAAAACTTTAGTATAACTTTTACAAGTACAGGCTATACAACTACCGGCACTACACCCGTATGGGAAAGAGCCGGCACCTGGGCTTTTGTAGATGATAGCGGTACAAAATTCAGAAGAAACGATAACCTGGAAGTAAACATCATCGCCATCTCCGCCAATTCTGTAAAGTTTACTCTGCAGTGGGATGAGACTACTTATGAGGATGGAAGAGACAAATCTCTGGCAGGCTTGCATACTTTCACATTCAATAAATAATGACCTGTGTGGAGCAGGTCGCTGTAGCGACTGCTCATCTTTATAAACCTGTTGAATCGCCAAAGCGATTTGTACGTTCCTTTCTATTCTGGAAAATTCACTTAATCCTGCCTACTATGTTTAAATATGGATTACCTTTTATTGCATTGACTTTGTTTGCGTTCACCTTGCAAGCACAAGAATTACCTTATGCCTTGCAACGTGTACAGCAACCTGTTCGTGTTATTGTGGGGACTTTCCCTGCTTATCAAATTCAGGAGTCGCTGGTTGATGCCAACGGCAATACATACATCGCAGGTTTCTTTCGTGGCACTTCCGATTTTGATCCGGGTGCTGCCACTGTACAATTGGTCAGTCAATCTCCTAGTATTGCCGATGTATTTTTTGCAAAATACGATGCTTCTGGCGCATTGGTGTATGTAAAGGCCATCACAGGGCCCGGTGATAAAACGGCCAATGCCCTGGCGCTTACACCCAGTGGCAAAATACTTGTAGGCGGATATTTTTTCAATAGCGTTAATTTTGATCCTGGAGTTTCCGATTTTTCATTGGGGTCAGCCGGTGGCTCTGATGCTTTTTACGCAAAGTTCGATGCTACTACCGGTGCTTTCGAATCTGCTTCCAGCGCAGGTGGTGCGGGTAATGACGGCATTATGAAAATTGCAGTAGCCAGTAACAACGATGCTTATATGTACGGCTACTTTGCACAAACCATGGATTTCGATTTTGGTGCAGGAGAATTTTACCTCAGTGCTGTCAGCAGTGCGCAGGATCGTTTCATTGCTAAATATGACGACTTGTCAACATTACAATGGGCTTATGCATTACCCAATATTTTTGTTACCAGCATTGCGTTAGATGCCGGAGGTTTTGTAGCCACCGGAAGTTTCCAAACTACAGCAGACATGGATCCAGGTACTAATACGCTTTCAAAAAGCCCTGTCGGATCGAGTGACATCTGGTTGAGCAAGTTTGATTTGAATGGAAATTTAGTCTGGAATATTACCATGGGTGGTATCGACTTTGACAATGCAGTTGATGTAACACTTGATGCCGGCTCTAATATTTATATCACAGGTAACTTCAATCAAACAGCCGACTTTGATGCAGGTGCTGGCGTTCAAAACATGGTGAGCAATGGCATGAACGATGCCTTTGTTGCCAAATACAATAGTGGCGGTGGTTTAGAATGGGCAAGAAGCTGGGGTGGTAACAGGGCAGATCAGGCTTCATCAATTATCGCGCTTCAAAATAATACGCTCGCTGTCTGCGGTACCTTTAGTAGTTTATCGATGGATGTTGATCCGGGGGCTGGTACAAAACTGCTTACCAATGCGGGGCCTGACAATGCCAGCGATGCTTACCTAGTATTACTGAATGACAATGGCAATCTGTTAGAGGGATTTAATTATGGTGTAACGGCCGCTGCTGAAACTGCAGGACTTGTTAATGGGCAGGGCGCACGGTTTTCTATCGTTGGTAATTTTATTCAAAACACTGACTTTGATCCAACAAGTGATGCCAGTATTTTAGTAAACAACAGCGGGCAACAGAATGCTTATCTGGCCAGCTACACCCTGCTCTCCACATTGCCTGGTGCGCAAGCCACTGCACTAAATTTTCCTGGGCAAACTACTTCAAGCCTGGATGTTTCTTTTACACCTGCAGCCGGGGCAGACGGTTACCTTGTGTTGAGAAGAGCTAATGCCGCAAGCACTGCAGTTCCGAAAGATGGATTCACTTACAATGTTGGCGCTTTCATTGGCGATGGTTTTGTAGTTTCAGCAGGTGCTGTTACCTCTTTTACAGATAACAACCTTGCTGCAGATGTTAACTATCACTATAGTGTTTTTAGCTACACACAAAATACCGGTGGCATCAATTACCTCACAACAAATCCATTGGTTGGTAATAGTGCCACAGCAGATATTGTAGAGTCCAGATTGACTGATTCATTAAGTTTAGTGGCCTTATATAATGCGACTAATGGAAGCGGATGGACAAATAGAACCAACTGGCTCAGTGGAAATTTAGATACCTGGTATGGTGTTAAGCTTAGCGGCAATAGAGTGACTAATATTTCGCTACCCAATAATTTAATGCAGGGTGCATTACCACTTTCCTTCAGCAATCTTTCAGCACTTGACACACTCATACTTAACAACAACCAATTGACAGGACTAATAGCGCCTGACATCAGCAGATTGACGAGCTTACAAATGATTAACCTGGCCAATAACAGTTTCAGTGGATCCATTCCTCAAGAGCTGGGGGCCTTACCGAATTTAAAATCATTAAATCTTGGCACCAATCAACTGACGGGCAATATTCCAGCAACACTTGGTAATATTTCAACATTGCTGGAATTAAGATTATTAAACAACCAACTGTCAGGAGCAATTCCAATCGCGCTTACAACATTACCTAGTCTATCGGTTTTAATTCTGAATAACAATCCCTTGGTTACTAACATTCCACCACAGCTTGGAAATATGGCAAGCCTGACTGTACTCGAATTACAAAACTGTCAGTTAACCGGAAGCATCCCCACTGAGTTGGGTAGTCTTTCACTTTTAACAAGATTGGATTTAGGCGGCAATCTTCTTACAGGTCGTCAAACTACCATCAGTCGTAATAAACTAAGCGGCAGTATTCCAGCATCATTGATCAACTTAAGCAATTTAAACTTTTTAAACCTAAGCCAGAATGATCTCACAGGCACACTCCCTGCCGGTATATCGACTTTAACAAATCTTGGCACACTGTGGCTCAGTGGCAGCAACCTTACATTGGGTGCTTTCCCCACAGAACTATTAAGTCTTCCAAATCTTACAGCACTCTATTTGTCTTATTGTGGTATCACAGGCAATATTCCATCACAGATCAGTGACATCCCCTTACTTACTAATATCGCATTAGACTTTAACGACATAGAATCCATACCGGCATCATTAACAGCTAAAGCAAATCTGAATTTTCTTGTGTTGAGCAATAACAGGTTAAGTACATTACCAGATTTCTCAGGCACTACATCACTCAGTACTTTTCAAGTCAGGAATAACAATTTACAATTTGATGCGATTGAACCTAACTTATTAAAGCTTGGTATTTCTTCTAACTATACACCACAAAATCCGATTGGTCTGCCGCAAAACATCTCATTGGTTCCCGGCAATGTACTCAACCTTACTTACACTGTTGGGGGAAGTGCCAATACATACACATGGAGATTAAACAATGTAATCCAACCTGCTGAGATTACAAATACGGTATTGATTCCTTCCGTGCAGGCAGCGAATGCCGGAACATGGACACTGACCATTACAAACAGTCTGGTTCCTTCCCTAACCCTGGCAACAAGTCCCGCACAGGTAACAGTAGTAGCAGAAAGTATTTTCACCTGGCAAAATGCTGGCAACCTTACCGCAGATGGAAACAATGCCAGCATGTATGGGGGTGTATGGGGAGATTTCGATAATGATGGCTTTGAGGATGTGTATACTTTAGGTATCAGCGATTCATTATCAGGCGCCCTGTATCGCAATAACGGGAATGGAACTTTTACAAGAACCAACGCTATTGGTTTTGCCGATGGCAGAAGTGGAACCTGGGGTGATTATAACAACGATGGCAACCTTGATTTATTTGTACCCGATTTTGGTTTTGCAGCAGCATTAACTGATAACCAGGTACAGATTTACAAAAACAACGGCAACAGCACTTTCACCAAAATAAATTTACCCACCGATGGTGTGGCAGGTACATGGATCGATTTTGATCTTGATGGGGATCTTGACATCAGTATTTCAAATACCCAGTTTAATGAAGTGTTTTTCAGAAACGATGGTAATGATGTATTTACGCGTGTTGAGAATAATATAAATGACAATGGTCAGTGGAATAATATCACCTTCCACGCTGACAACGATATGCAACTTGATTATCTGATCCCTTCTCCCAATTCTAATGCCAATACATTGCGTTTATTTAATGCGAGTAATGGCAATGAATTTTACGAAGGCTTTACCTTTCCAGTATTTACAGGTGCTGCCCGAGGTGCTTCAGTAGCCGACATCGACAACGATGGCGACTACGATATCTATGTTGTGCTGACAGGTGGCGCTGGAGAAAATGCTTTCTTTATTAATGATGGCAATGGATACTTCACTGAAGAACCAGCTTCGAATCGATTTAGTGAATTAGTAAGAGGCGGAAGAGGTTCAGCCTTTGGTGATTTAAACAATGATGGGTATGTCGATCTTATTACAGATCAAAATACCTTAGCACCTAACGGATGGGCCGTATTTATGAATAATGGTGACGGAACCTTTACCCGCGAAACCAATCAGACTTTTAAAAACAGCAACACTTTTGCAGGTATTGCTTTAGGTGATTATAATAACGATGGTTTTCTTGATGCCGTCTCCGCTACTTTTAATCCTGGCTCCACCAATGGTCTTTACCGTAATACGGGTAACGCTAATCACTGGTTAAAAATCAAACTTGTCGGATCAACAACTAACCGTACGGCTATTGGTGCACGCATCGCTGTTAAAGCCGATGGATTTTGGAGACATCAGCAGGTGATCACCTCCAATGGTTTTGCCAATCAAAATAGTTTGCTCGCACACTTTGGTACGGGTAGTGCTACTGCTGTCGATAGCATTACGGTGGAGTGGCCAAGTGGTTATCGTCAGCTGTTACTTAACCAGACTGCCGACCAATTATTGGTTATTACCGAACCGCCAAATCCGAACAGTGATACTGACATGGAGTTGATCGCGGCATACAAAGTGGCAACACAAAATGCAGCAAGCTTTGCTTCATTGGAAGATTATAATCTTGATAACGCAGATAACATGCTGGTATCTGGTTTCTTCCTTGGTAGCGTTGATTTCGATCCGGGAGCAGGAGTTCAAGTTTTAAATTCTGTTTCTGCCGCCAATGATGATCAGTTTATTGCCAAATACTCGGCAACAGGTGCATTGGTATGGGTGTATCCATTTGCCAATGACAATGGGAACAGGGTTAACCATGAATCTATGGCAGCCGATGGTACTAACAATATAATCATTGGTGGTCTTGTTACTGGTACATATGATGTAGACCCGACTGCTGGCGTAAGCTCACTCACAAGCAATAGCTTGAATGGCGATCCCTATTTTGCCAAATACAGTCCGGCTGGAAATTTCCTTTGGGCAAAACAATTAATCAGCAACACGAGCGATTATCCTGAAATAGAAGCAGTAGACGTTGATCAAGCTGGAAATATCATCATCAGCGGAAGCATAGGCAATGGAGATGTTGATGTTGATCCGGGTGCGGGCACTGCATTCATCACCAATGGCGGTGCTGGTGTAATTACCTACCTGGCTAAATACAATAACAACGGAGATTATATATGGTCGGTGTCAATCGGTGATCCGAATCTTTATCAGTACCCGATGTCACTCGCCATCGATGAGTCTAATCATATTTATCTCACTTACGAAATCAGTAGCTCAGGTGGTTCGTCACAAATGGCCATTAGTAAATATGCACCAGACGGAACGTCCGTATGGACAGTGCTTAATACCAATCTGTATGGATCTGACTTCAGAAATATTACCATTGATGAAACCAACAACAGGCTGTACATACCTGGAAGCTATGAAGGCACACCTGGTTTTACCGGAACATCGGGCAGTGGCACTTTACCAACAGCCAACAATGTTGACAACGGTTATGTAGCCGTTTATAATTTAGATGGCGCATTCATTAATGCTTTTGCTTTTGAGTCTTCTAATGAAGCTTATCCCGTATCGTTAAGTGTGCTGGAAGACGGCAATTTACTGATCACAGGTGGTTTCGAAGGAACACTTGATCTGGATCCTTCAACAGCTAAGTATGAATTTTATAGTAAGACCTCTTCTTTCATTACGAAACTATCTTCGACTGGCGGATTTATCTGGGGCGCAACCATTCCTAACTCTGCTGGCTTGATTTCACAATTAAACAGTCAGAATGAATTAGCCAGTGTAATCTTTTATGGAGAAGACAATAAGGCCGTTGATATTGAACCAGGCCCCGGAGTGTTTACGCTTTCCCCGACCAGCAATGAGGAAGATTTTGCTTTCCTTACCTACGATATTCAAGGTGGTGTTTTGTCAGCTGATTCATTAGCCCTCCGCGATTTTTATCTGGCTACAGACGGACCTAACTGGATTAACCGCACCAACTGGCTGAGTGGTAATGTCAGCACATGGTTTGGCGTAACAGTAACCAATGATAAAATTACAGGCATCAACCTGCCAGATAATAATTTGACAGGATCTATTCCATCAGAGGCCTTAATACTAGACGACCTGCTTAGCATTAACCTGGCCGGCAATAACCTGCAAGCCATACCAGACCTTAGTATACTTACAGATATTACTGCGGTCGATGTTTCACGCAACAACCTGGATTTTGGTTCGCTTGAATACAATGTAGATGTGCCTGGAATTACTTATGCAGATCAAAAAGACATCGTGGCATTTCCAGATTCAATACTCGTGGCATCAGGTGATGACTACATTTTAGAAACAACCATAGGTGGCACTGCCAATAGCTATCAGTGGAAACGTAACGCGGAAAATATTGTAGACGCTACACGTGATACGCTCTTCATCGAGAACATCGGCAGAAATAACATGGGTGCGTATTCAGTAGAGTTAACCAACAGCATTGTAACAGGCCTTACACTAAAAACAGTTCCTGTAAATGTTTTGGCCACAGCTGATTTGTCGGGGCGCTTGCTGATGGCAAGCAACGTACCCGCTACTGCCGGTAAGTTGCTCCTCTTCAGAATCACTTCCAGCAATGGTTATGATACCCTCAGGAATATTGATGTCAATACTGACGGCACTTATCTTTTTGACAATATCGTACTTGACGATTATCAGATTGTAGGTTTTGCAGACACTTTGGTAACAGGGCAGGAACGTGCCTTGCCCACCTATTATAGCAGTACTATTTTCTGGGAAGAAGCTGACACCTTGTTTGTGGAAAACTCAATAACAGACCTCGACATACTTTCACAACTGAAGCCTACTGAACCACTGGTGGAAGATGGTGTTATCAAGGGTATTGTCCAGGAAGATGACGGTACTGGTGAACGAACTGAGAAGACTTCCAGGATTAAAGGTGCAGGGGTTACTGCGCGAAGATCGCAGGGAACTGGAAGAGGTAAAGACGTTTTTATACTCGTAGCCTACGTATTTACCAACGATGACGGAGAATTTGATATCTCCGGATTACCACCAGGTGTCTACAGGATTAACATTCAATACCCAGGTTTCCCCATGGATGAAACATCCTTTGTAGATATTCCGATTGGAACCAGTCCATTGGATGAAGTTGTAGAAGTAGAGGCAACAGTAGCAGAAGGAAGAATTACCGTACGACAATTGATTATCACCGGACTGGAAGGCGCTGACTACAAAGCAGATGTATATCCTAATCCGGCACACACCATGGTGAATATTCATTTTGATAATACATCAACAAACAGAAAAATTGAATTGTCAGATGCGAATGGCGCACTCATCAACAAACAAGCTGCGCATGCACAGGAAGCACAGCTGGATGTAAGAACTTTGCCAACGGGCATTTACCTGCTAAAGATTAAGGATAAAGGCAATACAGTAAAGGTATTGCGTATTGCTGTTCAACATTAATTTAATATTTCATGCTGCATACCTGGTGTACACAAGTCGGGGATGTAGCATTTTCCATTTGTATTTTTATAAGCTATAAAATGTAACAACATGAAATGCCTGCCTACCTTTTTAGTGCTACTGCTTATCGGGATTACTGCTTACAGTCAGGAAATCCCAAAATTCTATCTCGACATAGAAAATAATTTTAATAGTGAAAACTATGAAGCCTGTGTTAAAATGGAAAAGGCGCTTGCAGATTTTGCCTTACAGCGCAACGATACACTGGTTGCCAATGCTTATTACTATGTGGCATTAGCCAATAACCTGCTGGGTAAAAATGAAAAAGCGATTTCACTTTTTGAAAAAGAAAAAGCCGTAAGGGAAAATCTGGGCCTGCAAAACAGCGAAGATTACAGCAATGTGCTATCTAACCTGGTGGGTCTTTATTTTGAAACTGGCAATAATGAAAAAGCAGCTTCACTGGCTTATCAGCTGCTGGAAAATGACAAGAAGCACTATGGAATTACCAGTGATGTATATGTACAGACTGTTCTTAGCACTGCTTCAGTTTTACGGGATGTTGATAAATTAAAAGATGCACAGGCCTTGTTAGAGTCCAGTGCGAAGCAACAGGAAAAGGGCTCTGCCAATTATGCTTTGCTACAATTAAAACTGGGTGATTTATATTCTTATAAAGGACTGTACACAAAGGCAAGTAAAACACTCAGTGAAATATCACCGATTATTGAAAAACAATTTGGTCTTAACTCACCTGAGTACTTAGATGCCCTGGTGATTACAGGCACACATTATGTAAGGCAAGGAAAGTACCCTGAAGCAGAAGAGACTTTTGATCAGGCGCTTGATCTGCTGAAGCCCGAAGAAGAAACCTACATGTCTGCCCAAAACGATCAGGCCTTGGTTTACCGTAGTCTGGGGCAATTGGAAAAAGCTGAGAAAATTTTCACTGAAATAAAAGTAATGGACAGTGCAACCCTGGGTACTGCTCATCCCTACTATGCGATTACACTTTCTAACCTAGCGCTGATACAAACAGATGCGGCTAAATACAAGGAGGCTGAGAAAAATCTATTAAAGACACTCGCCATTCAAAAGGCAAATGGTGGCACCAAGTCATTAACCTACACCAGAACACAAACCTTATTAGCACGAGTTTACCAATCCGCGGGGCAGGTAGAAAAAGCAATTCCCTTATTAGAGCAATCGGCTAACGTGTTTAAAAGTAAACTTGGTGAAAAGGATCCGGACTATGCATGGGCACTTTTTAACCTGGGTATGGCCAACTGGAAAGCCGGTAAGGGGAGCGTTGGTATAAAACAATTAAAAACAGCTGCTTCTGTAATTGCAACAAGTTTAGGCAAGAACCACCAACGCTACGCGGAAAGCAGTCAAAAAATTGCTGAGTACCAATGGTTACAAAAACAAAACAAAGAAGCACAACAAACCTTCGGAGAAGTTTTTAACAACTACTACAACCAAATTGATGTTACTTTCCCTGTACTGACAGAAGAAGAAAAAGCTAAATTCTATTATAATAAAATTCGTCCTTCTTTCGATAAATTCAATGCCTTTGCTGTGCAGAGCAAAGAAGAGATTCCAAATGTGCTAGCCGAGGTGTACGATCATCAGATTAATACCAAGGCAGTGATCATGCTTTCAACGGAAAAAGTGAAACAAGGGATAAAAAGCATGAATGATGTAAGCCTGATGACACAGTTTGAAGAATGGCAGGCCATCAAAGAGCAAATAGCCAAACTTTACGGCCAGCGTGACGAATCTCAATCGATCGATTCGCTGGTGAACGTGGCAAATGCTTATGAAAAAGAACTCACCAGAAAATCTGCTGCTTTTGCTTCGCAATACATCAGAAAAAAATACAGTTGGCTGGATGTTCAAAAAGCATTAAAACCAGGCGAAGCGGCTGTAGAAGTAATTCGTTATACAAATTACAATCCTGAAAACGGAGGTGCTTTCACAAATGAAATACGTTACGCTTTCCTGATTGTTAGCGCACAAACAAAAAATCAACCAGATATTATATTGTTAAATAATGGCAATGAGCTTGAAACCAAGTTCATGAATTTTTACCGCAACAGTATTCGTTTTCAACAAGAAGATACTTATTCATATAAAAACTATTTTGAGTCGTTGGCCGATTATCTTCAAAAAAATAAAATTCAGAAAGTATACTTATCATCAGAAGGTGTTTACAATCAAATCAACCTTAACAGCATCCGTAATCCCTTTACACAAAAATATATTCTGGACGAATTCGATATACACCTCCTCAACAACACACGCGAGCTGGCTGATAACAGGATTGATAAACGTGTAGGTCAGACACCGGTGTTGCTTGGCTTCCCGCAATTTAATCTTGAAGAAGGCGGCAGTAAAAAAGTTGCCGAAACAAGAGGTGCTTCAAGAAGTCTTACCAGGGGTGGTATAACACGTGGTTTCAGGGGCGGCTTACTCCGCTACATGCGTGGCGAGGAAGATGGCATTTCTGTATTGCCTGGAACTGAAAAAGAAATAAATGAGATCGCGGCACTGTTCAATGAGAAACCTAATGTTTTCATGGAGTCACAGGCGGCTGAACATGTTATTAAAGAAGTAAACAATCCACGCGTATTGCACATTGCTACACATGGATATTTTTTAGAAGATGAAGCACCCGCTACTGAGCTTAGTCAAACACAATATGTCGCCAACCCATTATTAAAAGCAGGATTAATTTTGGCTGGTGCTGAAAATTTTCTTTTAACAGGTGATGCTGTTAATGAAGCGGGTGATGATGGTATTCTTACAGCCTATGAGGCCATGAACTTAAATTTAGATGATACGGACCTGGTTGTGCTTTCGGCTTGTGAGACAGGTTTGGGGCAAGTAAAAAATGGCGAAGGTGTTTATGGTTTACAAAGGGCTTTCCGCTTGGCAGGAACTAAAAATATTGTGATGAGTTTGTGGAGTGTGGATGATGAAGCCACACAAGAACTTATGTCGCTTTTCTATAAAGAGATGTTGGGTGGTAAAACTCAACACGAGGCTTTTCGTCTGGCGCAGCAACAGCTGAAACAAAAATTCAGCAAACCTTTTTACTGGGGTGCTTTTATTATGGTGGGAAAATAATTGATGTGCTGATTTGCTGATGAGTTAATTCGTTGATAAAAAATGCATGATTATTTTTAGATTACCAGAGTAAATTGCAACAAACGAGTTTTCGCTATCAGGCCGCTGGGCCTCGCATGCTCATTCAAGGCTGTATGCTATCCCTGCTTGCGCTAAAGCTTCAGCGAAGGCATGCGCACATTCCCTGCCAGACCGAAGATAGCATAATGCCTTGTCTGAGCATGCTGCAATGAAGCATAGGAAATTCAAATTTGATAAATGGACAACATTCCACCTTCTCAGTGTCACCCTGGCGCAAGAACAAGCGAAGCAGTGGACACTGAGAAATTATGCCTAATCTGTGATAGATCTGGTCTGATTTTAGCAAAGAGACGACTGGCATTTTTTGATTCACCTGCGGTCGGTGTTTTCACTGAACCGCATCCTCCTTCACATTTCCTCTATTTTCAAGTCGTTACAAAATTTGACAGTAAGGATTGTAATCGGTGAAAACACCAACCACAGGTTAATTTTTATCAGTTTAAAAAGCTGAAAAAGGAATAAATATTAAATACGCATTAAACCTTTCATCCTTGTGCATGTCAAAGCACTAAAAAAGGTTATGAAAAAGATATTCATGATTGCCTCCATGTTATTGATTACAATAGCTGCGGTACAGGCACAATCCAGTGTAAATGCACGACAAAAAGCACAAAGAGCAAGAATTGCTGAAGGCCGCATGGATGGCAATTTAACAAGAGGCGAAGCTGCGCTCCTCAATAAGCAACAGCGTAACATCCGCAGAACTGAATGCATGGCTAAAGCTGATGGTGTGGTTACTGTAAGAGAACGGAGAGAATTACATCGCAAACAACATAGAGCAAATCATGCCATCCGCAGAGCAAAGCATAATCCTGTTGAACGAAAGGGATAAGAAAAATTCTTTATTAGTATTATGGGGAGCAAATGTGATTTGAGGATCTCTTTCATGTTTTACCATCTTCTCAGCGTCTCTTTGGAAACGCTGAGAAAAATGGAAAGCTTCTATATATAAACTATACTTTTTTCAGCGCTTGTTCTAAATCGCTAATCAAATCATCGGCATCTTCAACACCAATGCTCAGGCGCATCAATGAATCAACCAGACCACTTTTTAATCTTTCTTCTTTCGGAATGCTGGCATGGGTCATAGAAGCCGGGTGGTTAATCAGTGATTCAACACCTCCCAGGGATTCTGCCAAGGCAAAAAGTTCAAAACTCTTCATCAGGGTATGTGCCTTCTCAATACTATCGTCCTTTAAAGTAAAAGACAGCATACCACCAAAATCTCTCATCTGACTTTTCGCAATGGCGTGGTTGGGATGATCCGTAAAACCTGGCCAATATACGCGGCCTACTTTTGGATGTGCTTTTAAAAATTCTGCCACTTTTTTACCATTGATACAGTGGCGCTCCATGCGCAAATGCAAGGTTTTAATACCGCGCAATACTAAAAATGAATCCTGAGGGCCCGGTACTGCACCACAGGAATTATGAATGAATGCCAGCTCCTGATAAAGTTTTTCATCATTCACAACCAGGGCACCCATAATTACATCTGAGTGTCCGCCCAGGTATTTGGTTACGGAGTGCATAACAATGTCGGCACCCAAGGCAAGTGGACTTTGCAAATAGGGTGAAGCGAAAGTATTATCAACTGCCAATAACAGGTTATGCTTTTTAGCAATGGCAGCACAGGCTTTAATGTCAACAATATTCATTAAAGGATTGGTAGGCGTTTCTACCCACAACAATTTGGTGTTGGCATTCACCAAAGGTTGAATGTTGGCACTGTTGGTTAAATCAATGAAATGAAATTTGATACCAAACTTTTCATAAATTTTAGTAAACATTCTGTAGGTGCCACCATACAAATCGTTGCTGGTAATTACTTCATCACCGGGCTTCAATAATTTAACTACGGCATCGGTCGCGCCCATACCAGAGGAGAAACACAAAGCAAATTTTCCATCTTCTAATGCTGCAATACTTTTTTGTAAGCTGTTGCGGGTTGGGTTAGCACCCCGTGCATACGCATAGCCCTTATGTTGTGCCGGGCCTTCCTGTACATACGTGGACGTTTGAAATATCGGTGTCATAATAGCACCTGTTGATGGGTCGGGGGCAACGCCCGCGTGAACTGCTTTTGTAGCGAATTTCATAGTAGAGTATTATCAGTATTTTGTTAAACCATTCAAATTTTTTGCAATATAGTTAAAGTGCTACTTGCCTCTGTTTTTCTCAATCATATCCCACATACTTTCGGGTATATCTTCCAGGTGGCTGAATTCTCCACCGCTGCGCAACCACTCACCGCCATCAATGGTGATTACCTCCCCATTCACATAAGCAGAATAATCTGAGAGTAAATAAGCCGCCAGGTTGGCTAACTCCTGGTGTTCACCTACACGCTTGAGTGGTACACGTTGTGCCGGATCAAATTTCTTTACAAGATCGCCCGGTAATAAACGACTCCAGGCACCTTCGGTAGGAAAGGGCCCCGGTGCTATGGCATTGCTTCGGATATTGTACTTTGCCCACTCTTGTGCCAGCGATCTGGTGAGTGCCAGCACGCCTGCTTTACTACAAGCGGAGGGTACTACATAGCCGGAGCCTGTCCAGGCGTAGGTAGTGACAATATTCAGAAAAATACCGCCTTGTTTTTTATTGATCCAGTTTTTACCAGCCGCTAAGGTTGTGTAGTAGGTGCCCTTCAATACTATATCTACAATAATATCGAAGGCCCTATGCGACAAACGTTCTGTAGGACTAATGAAATTGCCTGCCGCATTATTAAGCACGGCATGAATTTGTCCGAATGTTTTATCCGCTTCTTTCAGCACATTTTCGATTTCCTCGTATTTGCGTACATCAGCAGGAACGGCCAATACCTTTCCACCGGTTTCCTGCATAAGCTCTGTTGCGGTTTTGTCAATGACTTCTTTTTTACGTGAAGTAATAACAAGGTTAGCGCCCAGTTCCAGACAATACTTACCAATCGAACGCCCCAGACCGGTTCCGCCACCTGTAATGATAATCGTCTTATCCTTTAAACTTCCGGGTTTTAACATGCCTTCCATATGCGAATATTTTGACCCGAAAGGTAAAAAATAAAAAAGGAGCCCGGAGGCTCCTTTTCACTTTTAAATGTTTTGTCTTATCCAAGATCAGCCAGTTCATCTAAGGATGCACCGAGTGAATCAAATATTTCGCTCAAAGCTTGTTTTGTTCCATCATTAAACTGAACGTAAGGCGTAGGCTCAGTGTCACCAGCCGCTGTTACCCAAACAATCTGGCCAGCCCCTTTACCATCCACACTTACTGAAATTTTAATGAAGTCGTTATAATCACCAGCGGCATTTGGATCCTGGGGAGGTGTAATCACAACATTAAAGATTACAGAACCTAACTGTACATTACCCTCTAACTTAGCAATGTTAGTTTCAATTTTTGCACCCTGATAAGTAGCCGTTAAATCCCAGCCGATTAGCTTGTCGTCACCTTTGCTTAAGTATTGAGAGAAACTGGATACAGAGGCTTTGGTATCATCCAGGTCAATATCAAGTGTGTAGGGATTAACGAAGTATGAAATATCAGCAAAGTTTGGGTCGTCAGTACCATCATTTTTGTAGCTTACTTCAGCACTTAATGAAGCTTGTTTTACATTGTTAATATCAAGCGTTGCTTCAATAACTGTGGCACTATAAAGTTCGTCACCCAGCGGTGTAGAAACTTCTTCGTAATCTGTTAATCTGAAAACGGCATTATTGGTAGTGCTGCCTTCTGTCGGGAAGCGTATTTCAATAATAGAAGATTGTCCGGTTAGTTGGAAATCCTGCAGTTGCGGACTCCATGTGTACACACCTTTATGCTCAGCATAGTTGAAAGGCTCATCGCCTTCTGTGCGACTTGCTGCACTTGGCTCGCTAATCATGTGTTGAAAATTAGCAATCGCCTTGCGCACGTAGGTATTGGGGTTTTTTCTGGCTTCCTTTACACGTGCTGTTGTAAAGATAGAGCCGCTATTGGTTAAGGCTGAGAGTGTTTCAAGTGCTTTGAATCCTTCAGCATTTGAGAAGTTTTCAAGTTCGGCAGATAATTCTGCATCAACTGATAACAATGCTTCCTTGGCATCAGTTGCAGATAAACTTTCAGTTTCATCTTTTTCGCAGGCCGTAAATAGAAGGAGTCCGGAAAAAAGAATTGTTGATAATCGGAGGCTTTGTTTAAACATAAAATTGATTTTTAAAGAAAATTAGGTTTTAGAAGTTTTGAACTGAATTGTCCTTAATTTTGAAAGTAATAACGAAGTAACCACATTGAACATATGAAAAACTATTTTTTATTTTTTGCAACAGCGCTTTTATTCAGTAGCTGTATTGTTTCTAAAAAGAAGTTTGACGACATGCTGGCCCAAAAAGTAAGGACTGAGGCTGATTTAAACGAAAAAACAGCTGCTTTGGATTCACTTTCGGCAGATTTTTCGCAGTTAAATCAGCATTTTAATCAACTCAAGTCAGATACAACCAACTTGGGTAGTAGCTTGAGAAATAACCAAAAAAAGTTAACAGGCCTGGAGGCGGAACATGCGCAGCTTAATGATTTATATAAAAACCTGCTCAATAACAGCGGGCGGATGAATCGCGATTTAACGCAACAGCAACAACAGTTATTGGCCATTCAGCAAAACCTGGACAAAACCAGAAGAGAGAATGATTCCTTAAGTACCAGTCTGGCTGAGCGTGAAAAAAAGGTAACAGAACTTGAACAGGTACTGGCTAATAAAGACAAGGCTGTTCAGGATCTAAAATCGCGCATTACAAATGCGCTGTTGAACTTTAAGGAAAATGACCTGACGGTAAAAGTAAAAAACGGCAAAGTGTATGTTTCGCTGGCTGAACAACTTCTCTTTGGTTCAGGCAGTATTGAAGTAGATCAAAAGGGTGTGGGCGCTTTACAACAACTGGCAAAGGCACTCAAGGATCAGAAGGATATAAACATTATGGTTGAAGGTCATACAGACAATGTACCGATTTCAAAAAAATCTCCTTACATGCAAGACAACTGGGATTTAAGTGTAATGCGTGCTACCTCCATTACAAAAATTCTGGTTAAGGGAGGCGTTGCTCCAAATCACATTGTAGCGGCAGGTAAGGGTGAGTTCTCTCCCCTATTAACAAACGATACACCACAAAACAAACAAAAGAACAGACGCACAGAAATTATTATTACCCCCGACTTAGATGAGTTGTTTAAGTTGTTGGAAAGTAATTAAGATATTTATTGATATGACTACAGAAACGCGAAGCAAAGTCTTCGCGTTTTTTTATTGTATTATACATAAGCCTTGACAAAAACAGTTATCAGAAACCAGTAGATAGACAATGTCAAACATAAACCTGGCAATGCAAGTCCGTGCTGTATCGTGATTGCATTACATTTTCACCGTTTCCAAGCCTCCAATTTTTAAGCTAAACTAGCCACCCCTCCGCTGCCCCATTTCGCTCAAACATGTCCGCTGGTGAACAGGTAAGGCAGGCGCAATCCTTCAATAATTCCAAATTATAATGCTTTAAGAAATGGCATGATTATTAATACTACAATTAGGAAAGAATTCTGCAAACATGAAAAAGTATCAGTTAGGCGAGTTTGAAGAGGTGGTGATGTTAACGGTGGGTGTACTCTACAATGAAGCGTATGGCGTTTCTATAAAAAAAGAAATTGAAGGAAGATTAAAACGCTCGGTTAGTGTTGGTGCTTTACAAACGGCCTTAAAAAGACTTGAAGACAAGGGTTATCTCAAATCACGTGAAGGGGAAGCTACAGAAGACAGAGCAGGGCGGCCCAAAAAATATTTTACCATTACCGCCTATGGTAAAAAAGCCATGGAATATACCAAACAAACACGGGATGAGTTATGGAGCGCTATCCCTAAAGTTGCCTGGAATACCAAAGCAGTCGGCATTTAATTGTCATTTAATTCTTTAGGTATAATTCAATTACAGAATGAAAAAATCATCGAGCCCTCCAAAATTATTTCACCGCTTCTTTCGCTGGTTTTGTACACCTGATTTACGCAACAGCATAGAAGGTGATCTGCTTGAATTATACCAGGAACGTGTTAAGGAAGAAGGTAAGCATAAAGCAGACCTGAAGTTTGCCAAAGATGTGCTCCTACTCTTCCGACCGGGAATAATCAAATCAATAGAACTTCAACATTATGCTATGAATACAGACATGTACAAAAGTTATATCAAAACAGCCTGGCGAAATATGGCCAGAAAAAAAGTCTATGCTTCTATCAATATCGCAGGGCTGGCCCTGGGCATCTCATGTGCGCTCCTTATTTTTTCCTTGATCAGTCATCATCTCGACTTTGATACTTTTCATGCAGACACAGATCGCATTTACCGTTTTGTTACAGAAGAACACCGCGATCAGATCGACTATGACCGAAGTGTACCACCCGCATTCGGAAAAGCCTTTCGCGATGATTATACCTTTGGTGAGAAGGTAGCACGTCTGTGCACAATAGATAACCAGCTCATTACGGTTGGTGAGGGTAGTGCTATGCAAAAGTTCAGTGAAGAAGTGTCTTTTGTTGAATCTGAATTTTTTGACATTTTCAACTTCCCACTCATAGCAGGCAATTCTAATAAGGCTTTGACCGAGGCCAATACAGCCATTATTACGGAGCGCTTAGCCAAAAAATATTTTGGTAATGAATCCGCTTTAGGAAAAACATTTCGTTTTGAAAATAGAATTGATTTCACAATTAACGGTGTATTGAAAGATATTCCAGCGCATACAGATTTCCGCTCTGAAATTTATTTTTCATACAACACCATAAATCAGTACAGCACATGGTATGCTGCTGATGACGCCTGGGGTGGTATATCATCCAGCATACAAACTTTTGTGCGACTTCAGCCTGGGGTGAGCCCGCAAGCCGTAGAGGCAGTACTACCTGATTATGTGAAGAAGTACAGGGCTAAAAGCAAAAACGTTCACCACTATAAACTTCAACCACTTAAGGATGTTCACTTCAATGCACGGTATGGAGGACAAACAGACATGTCTACACTCTGGGTATTGTCTGCGATTGGTCTACTCCTGGTTTTCACTGCATGTCTCAACTTCATCAACCTCGCTACGGCACAAGCCATTACCAGAGCAAAAGAAGTTGGGGTTCGCAAAGTGTTAGGGAGTGCGCGCACGCAATTATTCTGGCAATTTACAATTGAAACAGGGGTGATTGTTCTATCGGCTGCCTTGCTTGCTTTTTCTACAGCCTATCTCATTTTACCATACCTCAATACCTTGTTTGAAACAAGGATCTCGCTGGATCTTTTTATTAATGCAAAATTTCTACTATTCCTGGTTGCGCTCATCCTTGTTGTAACCTTGCTGTCGGGTGCGTATCCGGGTATAATGCTCTCTCGCTTTAAACCCGTAGCAGCATTAAAAGGCAGGTTGACCGGACAACAAGGCGGCAGTTTTAGTATCAGACGCGGACTTATAATTGTTCAATTTACTATTTCGCAAATTTTACTGATTGGTTTAATTGTTATGATGCAGCAAATGAGGTATTTCTCTAATACCAATATGGGCTTCGCACATGATGCCACTGTAATGATCCCTGCCGGTTCAAACGATGAAAGACTGCGAACGTTAAGGTCTCAATTTTTAGCTCTCCCCAATGTTGAAAATGTTTCTCTTTGCTTTGCTGCACCTGCCTCTGATGATATGTGGACTACTTCCCTTCGCTTTGACAATCGCAGTGAAGCTGAAAGTTTTTCAATAAGCTATAAAGGTGCAGACGAAAACTATGTATCAACCTTTGGTTTAGAAATTGTGGCTGGTAGAAACCTGACGCCCTCAGATACAGTACGGGAATTTCTCGTGAACGAAAAAACAATTACAAAGCTTGGTCTGGCTTCTGCCGAAGAAATTCTTGGAAGACAGCTTTCGGTGAATGGCGGTTCGTTGAATGGCCCAGTGGTAGGTGTAATCAAAGACTTCCACGATCGATCATTTCAATCTGATATTCAACCCTTGTTTATTGCCAGCTCTCTACAAATGTATAATGTGCTCGCTGTTAAAATAAAAATGAGTGATGTTGGTAATACTTTAGCCTCATTGGAAAATACCTGGTCTGCTACTTATCCCGAACTCATTTACTCCTACAACTTTCTGGACGATCAGATTGCTTCTTTCTATCAGCAAGAACAACGCATGCTAACAATGGTTCAGGTATTCGCCTTTATTGCCTTACTGATTGGCTGTATGGGCTTATATGGCTTAGTATCATTCCTTGCAGTTCAAAAAACAAAAGAAATAGGTATCAGGAAAGTGTTGGGTAGTAGTGTTGCACAAATACTTACAATTTTTGGAAAAGAGTTTTCTTACCTTGTGCTGATTGCCTTTTTACTGGCCGCTCCCATTGCCTGGGTTGTCATGTCGAACTGGTTATCAAATTATACTTATAGGATTGAGATTGATTTATGGATGTATGCATTGGAGTTGTGCATTATATCAACCATTGTACTGGCTACAGTAGGGTATCGTTCATTAAAAGCTGCGGTCATCAATCCGGTTGACAGTTTAAAAAGCGAATAGTCGGTTCGTTGGTTAATTACCTTTTGTTGAAATCAGTGAGAAAAGTCGTTCCGGTATCGGAGCGATTTTTCGTTTATCATAATCAAAACACACAATACCTGTTTTTCCACGGGCTACTTCTTTGCCGGTATGTTTATTCAGAATCAGGTAGAGCATATCAAAACCATATTTATTAATATCTGCAATAGCCAGTTGTATTGATAGTGTATCTCCTAAAAAGGCCTCGGTTTTGTAAATGACCAGTGCATCGCTGATTACCTGCCCGACACTTCCATCAAAACTAACTTCGTCTTTAAAGCCATTTTCTCTATAAAAGTTTACCCTGGCTTGTTGCATCAGCACCAGCATATTATCGTTGCCGACATGGGCTCCGTAATTAAGGTCATTTACTCGAACTACCAATTCAGTCGAATAGATAAATTGCGTGGGGAGTGTAAGTTCCAGTCGTGCCATGAAAGAAGCGTATGTTTAATTTGCAATATAATCATATTGCGATGAATCCATTTTTGATATCATTAGAGCAGGCACAACATTAGTCAACTGAGATTTAAACTACATTTAGTCTTTCACGTAAAGAAAATTATGATTCACATATATCTTTCAATTACTATTCTGTGTATGCTTCTTTCATGTACAAAAAGAAAAATGAACGATGCCGGGAAGGGGACAGCAATAGATACCATTCATTCAAAACTCGCTGACACATCGAATCAGGAATTACTTTATCCGAATGACATACATCAATTCAGTACTCGAGAATTGGGAGATTTTGTATATGAAATAGATGCCTCTTATGATAGTCTTGATGAATTGATACTCCAAAATACAGACTCCTCAAACTACATTTCCATTGATACTGATCAAGAGGAGGGCGGAATGAATGCTGTATGGCATTTCAATTATGCAGTTGAAATTGTACGTCTCAATTATCATTGGGCTTTCGAAAGTCAACAAGTTGAATTAGAGTTCTTGATGAGAAGTGATACAATCGTTGGATATACCCGTATCGATAATTCAGGATATTGCCAGGAAACGCAAAAATGGTGCATCGAAAAGGGTGGTTATCAACTGGATTGTGATAAGACAGACTCATTAAAAACAAACTTTGATAAACAAGTCAAAGAGTCGTTCAGAGATTACAAAATTGAACTTCAGCAATTTCTCAATTTCCCGATTGTTGAATCAAGGGGCAACCGCTATTTATTAAAGAGTGATGCCGAAGAAAATGAACACTATGCTGCTTACGTCATCATCCCTAAAAAATTATATGACATTTTAGTCAGGTAATTGAAAGTAACTCATGTTCAGTACCACAATAACTTACTTCAATCTGATCGCTGGGGAAGCTGCTACTTACAAAACAAGTATATTCAGGAACATCAACCTGATAAAAAAAGGGGTTAGAAATGATTCCGTCAGGCCAGGTTTGCGTGTCAAAAATGTTTATCTTCATTAGATCAACCAGAAAACCTGTACCCTTTGCTTTTAATAAACTTTCTTTCTTCGTCCATAAGGTAAAGAACATGTTGGGCGACTCTTTTAGTACAGCCCATTCTTCCGGGTGAAAGATGCTTTCGTAAGCTGTAATGTCTATTGCTCTGTTTTGTTCAATATCAATACCAACATGCTTGCATGGTGAACAAACCGCTACAACATAATCTCCGCTATGCGACACATTAAAATCAAGGTTATGATTTGGCAGAAAAGGTTTACCAAAATTGTTTCGTTGGATGGTGCGCAGGCTTTGGTCATTGATACCTACACTGTGCAAAAGGTGTTCGGTTAGCACTATCCCCGTTGCAGCTCTTAGCTGGTCTTTCCAAAAAGCAAAGTGATGCTGCTGATCAAGCGCTGAAGTTCTTTTTTTCTCTTGTAATGCAACAATTGTGCTCTCTGAAAGGTTTTTCAGTGAGGCTACAATAATCTGAATGGTCTGCTGTGGCGCTTTATTCATGAACAACGAAACAGTTTCACTAGTCTTCAGCCTATAAATATTGTCACCTGTAGTTTACAATGACAAAAAAGTCAAGCTGAAGCAATAAAGAAATTATGCACTATGAGGACACATAATCTTTATCGCCCAGCCTGAACACAACGAGAACGCTACAGGCGACAAGCGCCTGCAGCCGTTATACTTTATTACGATTGCTTCATTAACCAATCGCTGGCTTCACGATACGAGCCAAATGATTTGATCACATCAGAAGCGGGCATAGCCTTTTTAGCTGACATCTCTGCAAAGATGTTAGAAGAGAAAATCCATGCAAAATGTTTTAGTCCTGCCTCGATCATAGCCGGGAACCATTCTTTGGCTGTCCACTCTGCCGCTTCCTGCCATGGACCTGTCACGTGTGTGTTATCATTTAACACTTTTGTTATCCCTTTCTTTTTTACTAAGTCGAGAATGATAGCACCTGAGCTCATGATGGATTCTTTGTTTTGAAATCCAATCCAATTACAGATCATAATTTTTGTTACTGCATCATAAGTAATTTCGATGTTTTTTGCTTTGTGGAGCGATTGCATAGTATTTAAAAAATTTAGAGTGAACGAGTGTCTTCATTATTCATGAACTGCTATCTACAAAAAAAACATAAGCAAAGTGCACCTTAAAATTAAGGTACTTTCATAATAAGTTGATTCGTAAGATCATTAAAGCAAAATGCTTCGGTCTATCCTTCTTGTTTAAATTTCATATTCAAATATCTTATGCAAGACACTACTATCCATTCAATTGATGTCGCTCATTGCGTTACACGCTCCCAGGTAACCTTAAAAATAATTTCTCCCCCACTAACCGGTACAGGAGGTGTACTCAGGATGAGGTGTTTTTCGGTAAGCGTGGCGAAACGAAGCTGATGATTTCCAAACCAGTTTGGAAAAAGACTGCCTTGCACCTTATGTATAATTTCCCCAGGGCTTGGTTCCTCATATTTACCGAAGTAAGCGATATAAGAGTCGAACGCTACCTTCGTTTCCAATGGCGTACCACCATTAATATCCTGAGAAGCAAATAATGTACGATTGCCGCGCATAAGTTGTGCATTCATATTACCATAGGAATCATACATTAAAATACCCTTGGCATCTTTACCGAAGTAATCAATTTCCTTTCCAGTGGCATCGTGGTAAACCCAACTCACCAAATGCCAGGTGCCAATCATTTTATTTTTAATAAACTCAGTCATGCGTTAGTGTTAGTGTATCGATTTAACAGGAATATCAACCAGGTTAAATTCATCAATCAGCATGATGCTCAGGAAGTGCGTGTCGTTTACAATATAACGGTGTGCACCGGGGCGTTGTATCAACTTAAAATCCTGCGAAGTTTCTTCTCTCCAGTATGCTGCCTGTTCGCTACTTACACGTTCGTCATTTTGTCCATAGATGGCCACGATAGGAACCGTTAAAGGTGATTTCTTACTGTATTGATAATTTGCCAGTAACTGAAGATCGGCACGTAACATTTTCATGAGCAGTTTATGCCACTCTTTGTCGTCATGCATAGCAGGATTCAGGTAAGGAAACATTTCATACAAGTCTGCATCTGACAAAGTATAATCTACTTCTCTTTTACTGTAGGTGGCAAGACCGGGCGTTGAGGACACAAATAATTTTACCGGGAGTGGTAATTTTTTCTCTTCCAATGCCTTTGTCAATTCAAAAGCCATTAATCCACCCATGCTATGACCAAACACAAAATAAGGTCTGTCTAATAAAGGCGTCATGGCCGGAATCAAATCCTCTATCAGCGTGTGCACATGGGTATACATGGCCTCTTGTAATCGATGGCCTCTGCCAGGGAGTTCCACACTCACAATATCAAACACTTTGCTTAAAGCCTGGGTCATTGATGAAAACAAGGAAGTATCGCCACCTGCATCATGGAAAAAGAATAAACGTGCGGCTGCTTCATGATTAACAGCTTGGCGTACAAACCACTGTGTTTCTTTTTTGATCGATGGTACAGCAAGTATGTTTGTGCGATTACTCTCCAACTGTGCAAGCAGGTAGTCTGCATATTCAGTAATACTTGGATGTGACCAGAACATGGCCACCGATAATTTCAAATGCAGACTTTTCTCCAGTAGGTTTCTGAGTTGTATGGCCATTAATGAATCAATTCCCAGGCCTTTAAAAGTCATGGCCGGATTTATTCTGGAAACTGCCGTTTTTACAATGGTGGCTACATGCTGCATCACCAATTCTTCCAGGGCAATGGAGCGTTCCTCATCTGAATGCAGTTCATTGTACAAGGCACTGAATTTTTTCTCTTGTGCCTGCTGATTGTTGTCTGACTTTAAGAGTCCTTTAAAATATTGCGTCTTCGCCAAGGATGAATAGTACGTAGCCATGGACTCTGCATGCAATTTAACAATGCCGATTTGTGTGTGCTCGCTATCGTAAATGGCGTTAAATACTTCCAATGCATCACGCATGGCTACTGGTTCAAATCCTTCAGCCCGCGCATATTTTTCCAAATCAGCCTCGTTGGAAACCATGCCCACATCTTTGATCACACCCCAGTTAATACTCATACCCGGCAGCCCCATGCTCTTGCGACTTTGTGCAAGTGTATCTAAAAATGCATTCGCAGCAACGTAACTGCCTTGTCCGCTTAAGCCAATCAGTGTTGATGCGGATGAAAACATGATGAAGCAATCCAGCGATTTATTTAATGTGAGCAAGTGCAGATTCCAGGCACCTTTAACTTTCGGATTGAGTATTCGCAAAAATCCCTGCTGATCCAGATCAGTCAGTGTCTTGGCCTCGATTACACCTGCCGCATGTACCACCCCTTTCAGTGAGGGCATGCAATTGTCGATAAGGCCCAGCACCGTTTTAAGTTCATCGTAATTTCCGGTGTCAGCTCGGAAAATGTTGAACATACAACCTTGTGCGGTATACTTCGTAATTTTAATCAATACATCTTCAGGTGCTTCGCCTGTTCTGCTTACCAAGGCGAAATGACGAGCGCCCTGCCTGATCATCCACTCGATAAAGTGAAAGCCCAAGCCTTTAAAGCCGGTAATCAGGTAAGTACCATCGGCTGAAAATTGTTTTTTCTTCTCTTTATAATCATACTCTTCCTGATGATGTACTTCCAGGCGGGGCACATAAGTATCCTTACCGCGCAGGGCAATTTCATTTTCAAATGATAATGGATAGCTGATGTGCTGGATCAGTTGTTCAAATTCTTCGAGGGATGGATTCGAACTAAGATCCAGGTACCGGCAATTGTACTGGGTGAGTTCGTTGAACATTACTTTGGCCATACCCCATAACGGACTGTGTACAGGTTGTGCAATATCCTTTTCTATGCCCACGGTTTGTATGCCATTGGTTACGATCACCAGCCTGGGTATTTCAAAAAGTTTGAGTGCACTCAGGCGCTGATGTAAATACATAAAACTGATACTGCCAAATACCTGTTGAGCTTCTACACTATCGGCAGTAAGCGGAGGGTCACTCCAGTTATAACTGATACTTGCAGCATGAATGATGCCTTCAATTTTTCCTGAGCGCGTAGAGAAAATATCGTTCATCAACATTTCGTAATCGCTCTCGAGTGCATAGTTGATGGCGTATTGCTGTAAATTAATTTTATCATAGCGCTCTGCCGGAGAAACAAGAATTGTTTGCATGCCAGCCTGCAGCATCTTATCGATCAGTATTTCGCTTATACCATACGGATCACCAAAAACGATCCAGCTTTTTTCATGTCTAATTTTTTCAATTTCTTCGTTTATTGAATGTTCTTTTTTCAGCCAGTTAATTTTGTATAACCACTTATTCAATTTATCTCTTTGTTTTTCTATCAGGCTACTGTCGATAATTTTTGCTTTCGCAGATTTAATTTTCAGCACTAACTGATCCGCTTCATTGTAAATAGCAATGTCTGCTTCTGCATGCAAGAGGCCGTGTTGCAAATCTTCTGTGCAAGGATAAACAATGGCTACACCCCTTAGCAGTCCTTCAAAATTCCACGCTTCGGCAAAGGTGATCTCCTCAATTTCTGACAACAGTGTGGTTCTATTTGTTTCTCCCTCAATTTTACTGATTACATCATAAAATAAAGGTTGCACCAAACTATCAATGATGGCTGGATGAAGTTTGTACTGACTTTTAGATTTTTTCAGGCGTTCATCTGCTTCAATGATAAAGTGCACTTCATTGAGCGGCTCCTTTGTTTTCAGAATCTGTTTGATGCCCTGAAAATAATCCCCATACTGCAAGCCCAATGCCCGCAGCTGCTGATAATACTCAACACCTGTCAGTATTTCCTGCGCTTCTGTAACCACGGGTGTTTTAGTAGCCTGTACTAAATGCTTGGGTTTTGAGGTCAGCATTCCCTCTGCCAGCAATATCCAGTTAATTTTTCCAGCTGCTGATGCCTTTTGATAAAACTGAAAAGTATCCTGACCGTGTTCTGTATGATTTATTTTCAACTGAACCCCTACTGGTTCTTTTTCCAACTGAATGGATTTTAAAAACTTCAAATTTGAAATTACCGGTACACCATGACTATATAGTTCAGCTGCGGCTTCTAAAATCATTTCAACATAGGTTACCCCGGGTACCACAATGGTATCGTTCACCTGATGATCTTTGAGGTAGGGAAATTGTTCGACACTCAACTGACTCTCCCAGAAAGAGGTGTGATCATGGCCAGCCAATGTTATTGCCTCACCGAGTAAAGGATGTTTTGCATTTATGCGGTGACGGCTATTTTCTGCAGCGTGATCTTCAATTTCATAACGCTCCCGCTGAAAGGGATAGCTGGGTAAATTAATATGGGGTGCGCGTGATGTGTCGTAGAATTTTTCCCAGGGTATGTCAAATCCTGCAATAAACAAGTCTGCCAGGTTTTTGTACAAGGTGGCATGTTCAGGTTTGTCGCGCAATAAAGAAGGTGCAATTACAAGCTCCGTCTTTGAACCTTGTGCGCATTCCTGAATGGCGTTGGTCAATACCGGATGAGCACTTACTTCAATAAATACGGTATGGTCAGCATCCATCAATTGCTGCATAGCATAGGAGAACTGCACAGTGCCGCGCAAATTATCTACCCAATAATCCTTGTCCATCTCTGCACCCTCCATAAACTTCATACGCACAGTAGAGAAGAGTGGTGTAGTAATGGCATTGGGACTCACCGATTGCAAGGCTTCACGCAGCGCTTCTTTGAGTGGATCCATCTGCTGACTGTGTGAGGCTACGTCCACTTTTACCTGACGACAAAAAAGTTCTTGCTTTTCGAGTAAGGCTATTACTTCAGTAACACTCTGCTGATCGCCCGCCAGCACAGTAGACTTCGGACTATTGCTGACGGCTACTGATAACTTGGGATATAGTGCCACGATTTTTTCTGCATCGCTTAATGATAATTCGGTAACCACCATGGCTCCTCCCTTACCACTGACAGTACGCATAAGCAAACTGCGTGTACAAATTATAGCAGCCGCATCTGCTAAACTAAGTGCCCCCGAAATATGGGCAGCTGCTACTTCACCCATGCTGTGACCAACCAGCGCATCGGGGCGAATGCCCCAGGAGATCCAAAGCTCTGCCAAGGCAACCTGTACAGCAAAAAGCATGGGTTGAATAACATTGATTTCGTTGAGTCGGCTTGTCTCACCCGTAGCCATGAGTTGTTCCAGCAGCGACCAATCAACATAAGGTTGAAAAGCTTTGTCGCAGGCTTCAATCGCTTCTTTAAAGATGGGCTCTTTAATAAGTAAGTCCTGCCCCATGCCCAACCATTGCGATCCTTGTCCTGGAAAGACCATGACAAGTTTATTTTTATCATTGCGCAGTTTCTGAGGTACTGAGGTCAGTGCATCTTCGGCCGCAAGCTCCAATGCCTGCAGTAATTCCTCTTTCGATGTTGCCGACAACATCGTACGATAATCGAAGGAAGGTTTACTGATGGCCGTTGCCACACATGCTTTTTCAATTTCCTGCGCATTCAAATTTTTAAACAGCTCACCATAAGCCTTCACATAAGCATGAAGTGCTGCAGGCGATTTTGCAGATAAGGGAAGACTATAGCGCAAGTGTTTTTTCCAGAATACCGAACCTTCTTGTTCGTTACGATACTCTTCCAATACAGTATGCGCATTGGTACCACCCCAGCCAAATGAGTTGACGCCTGCTTTCAGTGTTTCACCTTCTTGTGCCGGCCATTGTGTATTGCCTGCCTGCACTTGTAGCTTTAAGGCATCAAAAGCAATGGCGGGATTGGGTGTGTTGAAATTTAAATTAGAAGGAAGGAGTTTGTTGTTCATGGCCAGCACAACTTTTAACAAGCCTGCTATCCCTGCGGCTGCCTCCAAATGACCGACATTCGTTTTTACAGAACCAACATGCAGTTTGTTGTTACGTGCTGCACCAAAAAATTCTCCGAGTGCTTTTGATTCTGTAGGGTCTCCCAGTTTAGTACCCGTTCCATGTGCTTCTACATAATGCACATCCTTAGGATGGATGCCACTGTGCTCGTAAGCATCATGCAATACCTGCTTTTGTCCGTTTACACTAGTAGCCGGTAGGTTTACGTTGTAACCATTGTTATTCATGGCCGATCCGCGTATGAGCGCGTAAATGTGATCGCCATCTTGTTGTGCTTTCGATAATGTTTTCAGCAACAGTACACCTGCGCCTTCACTTCTTACAAAACCATCTGCTTCACTATCAAAAGTACTGCACTTACCTTTTGATGACAGGCCTCCAAATTTAGAAAGCAAAATATATTGATCAGGATCCACAATGTGATTGATGCCTCCTGTTACCGCCATGCTTATACTATTGTCCCACAAGGCCTGACAAGCAATGTGCAAAGCAACCAGTGATGAAGAACAACCTGTATCGACCACCAGGCTGGGTCCGCTAAAACCAAAACTAAAGGACACACGGTTGGCAATAATGTTAGATGACTGGCCTACGGCTGAATGCGAAGTGACTGTTGCATTTTTATGTTTGCGGTAATGTTCGAAGTCATTCCAGATATTGCCCACATAAACGCCAGCCTTAGTTCCCAAGGCACGCTTGAAAGGCATTCCTGAATTTTCAATCGCCTCCCAGGTAAGTTCCAACATTAATTTCTGCGAAGGACTCATCTCGGTTGCCTCGGCAGGTGATATATTAAAAAAGAGTGGATCAAAATCGTGAATGTCAGTGAGTAAGCCACCATGCCGTTGATTTGTTTTATTGGCGGCTGTCAGATCTGCATCGTAATAAGCTTCTATGTCCCAACGTGTTTGTGGTATTTCAGTGATGGCACTTTTGCCGTTCACCAGCATGTCCCAGAATGCTGCCAGATCTTTCGCTTGCGGGAAACGACAGGACATACCGATGATTGCAATGGGTTCTTTGTTGGCGGGGGCGTTGGGGGCATTCATGGCTAACGAGTTTTGATGTTAATCAAATCTATCAAAGTGATTGGATATGATTTT
Source organism: Chryseotalea sp. (assembly GCF_057350905.1). Taxonomy (NCBI): domain Bacteria; kingdom Pseudomonadati; phylum Bacteroidota; class Cytophagia; order Cytophagales; family Chryseotaleaceae; genus Chryseotalea; species Chryseotalea sp. The sequence continues at coordinate 97,671 of NZ_JBMRCF010000023.1, forward strand.
CTCAATTGCTATCGAAACCTTACGCACTGCCTTTACCTGCATGTTATGAAAGATTAGCTGAAAACCATAGCCTACCGTTGTTAGTCGGTACTATCCGTGCTTCGACTGTTAAATCAAATATGGCCTTGCACACGTATGCGTGCTGCTTTCTTTCGTTAGAAAATACTTTACGTTTTATGCAGCAACATTACATTGATGCACGATAAAAGATGGAGATCGCTGTACTATTTAAAGATCAGTTGACTAAAAAAATGAGTAGTAATACCTAGGATGTTTGCAAAAAGTACAAGTGCACGAAAAAAAATATAAAATTTTATACCTTAAAATTAAGGTGTTCGGAATTGAAATAACTATGTCAAAGCATTTCAAAAAACAATTTGTGTTTCGCTTCACTACCACAAAGCAGGTAGACACTTCTTTAACGTTGTAATAAAGCGCCAGGAATTTTTATCACAGACACTATATATATTTACCATGTGATTCGAATAACAGTGCTACAAGATAGCGTGACATAAAATGATGGAGTTCAGGAACCATATTAAAAACGAGGCGAAACCGAAAAGCCATATGAGTAGGAGATTCAAAACAAAAAGAAATGAAACTCACCAAGTATTTAAGAGAAGCAGGTTATGATATGATTGGAGGCCCTGTGCGCAATCATAAACCCCTTCAGCTTTGGCTAAAGCAAGCCTTCAATGAAGCTGACTTATATTATTCTGATATAAGTCATGCCTTTTCAAGTCCGGTTCCATTGAACATTGTGGAAGATCCTGCACTGAGTGTAAGTACAACAAAAAATGATGAGTACGGATTTAATATTGGTATTTCTCTCTTAGAAGAGATTTTAAAATCAATCGGACTCGGAGCCTTTGACATATCGGCAAAAATTAAGTCTGGTAAAAAAGTAACGATAAGTTATGATAATGCTGTAACAAAAGTGATCCCTGTCGGTGAGATTACCAATTACCTGGCCACGGCAGATTTCAAACATCCCAATCCTGTTTTGTTAAAAAATGCCAATCGCAACAACATTCTGATTATCACGGGTGCCGTTTTTGCTAAAAATCTGACGGTAGAAATAGAAACTGATTTTAATCTTGATGTTGATCTTATTGCTAAGTTGAACACTGCCGCTGATGGCAAACTCGATTTTACTATAAACACTACACAAAAATTAAAAATGGTGTCCGACAGTGTTACGCCATTTCCGATAGCGGTTAAAGCCAATAGAATTGACTTCGACAGGGGTACCTTTAAAAATCTTAAACTTGTTACGGATACAATGAATCTCTTCTAGAAATTATCCTGGCAATTACATGCAGGCGTCTGGCATCTGGTTGTGTAAACAGAAACAAGTCAGGCGCCTACGTATTGTTTTCTCTTTATTTGTGCATAGGCCACATCAAGGCAGGGGCAATAGAAAGCACATTATTTAAATCAACTTTTATCGCATCGTTCCGTTAATCAGGTTAATAAAACCAAACCTGTATGAGACTGATCATTTTACTCTTAACCCTCCCCCTATTTGCAGTAGCACAAGCACCCGAACTCGCCTTTACCATTCCAGAAAAAGATTTTATACCAGAAGGCCTTGCCTACAATCCCGTGGATGGTAGTTTTTATGTTGGCAGCATTCATAAAAATAAAATTGTAAAGATTACGGCAAAAGGTGAAGTAAGCGACTTTGTGCGCACACGCCAGGATGACATGGGGCAGGTAGTGGGTTTGCGCATCGATGTGGCCAGGCAAGAGTTGTGGGTCTGCAACAACGAAGGTGAATCCATTAAAGGAGGAAAATCATCCGTACATCAGTACAATTTGAAAACAGGTAAACTCATCAAACAATTTACCTACCAGGTGAAAGATGAAATACATTTATTTAATGATTTAGTTATCCTAAACGGACAAGTCTATTTAACCGATTCAGAATTCAGGGCTGTGTTTACCATAGACCCTGCTAAAGAGAAGCCAGAACTTTTGGTAAAATCAGATCAGTTGTATTATGCCAATGGTATTACTGCATTACCGAATAGCAACACCTTGGTTGTTAGTGCAGGCAATGGTTTTAATTTGGTGGATGTAGTGACTAAAAGTATTACGCCTTTGCCTTTTGGCGAATACTATATTGTAGGCATTGACGGTTTGTATTACGAAGACAATTCCCTCATCGGCATACAAAATGTAACCTTTCCTGCCTGTATCAATCGCTACTATGTAAATGCTGAGCGTACCGCCATCAGCAAGGCAGCGGTATTGTTGTCGGAGCATGCCTCCTTCAACGTACCCACTACTGGTGCCATGGTCGGTGATTATTTTTATTTCATAGCCAACAGCCATTTAAACCATTACGACAAGGGCATTATTACCAATGAAGCAGCATTGGATGATGTGAAGATTATGCGCATGAAGTTGAAATAGCAAAGGATGAAAGCTATTTACAAAAAAGAAAATATACTATATTTACTCATGGAGCCTTGTTGGTGTTGCGCGTTGTAAAGCGGAAAAACTCATCAACAAGTTCTGGCAAATGAATAGTACATTTAAGTATAAAATATTATCAAGGTAAAAAGTAATTTCCTTTTTGGTTCGTCAAGCACACAAACCTTACACGCAACACCAACAAGAGCGTGCGTGATCTGTGATTCCTAGTGTACGCTGTAAGAAAATACTCACTTCAAAAGTTTGAACCCATGAAATCAAAAGTCGATCGAAGAAACTTTATCAAAACAAGCGCTTCTCTTGCAACAGGAATTACCGGATTAGGCATTATGCCTGCGTTCGGGTTTTCTCAAACAGCTGCTGTAACGGAAGGTATTCATCTTATCGGACCTAAGGAAGGATACTCACCACAAGCTGGGACACTATTGTCCATGATGACATGGATGAGAAATGTAATTATGCTAGGCGTTGAAAACATGAAAAAGGAGGAGTTGGACTATTTACATGACCCCAATGCAAATACCATTGGTGCCATGTTACTTCATTTAGCTGCAACTGAAAGACAATATCAGATAAAGACTTTTGAATGGGATATTGATTTTAAAGGTGATGGAAAAATAAATTGGGATGCGGCCATGCGCTTAGGAGAAAAAGGCAGGAAGTACATTAAAGGAAATAGCCTCGATTATTATTTAAACATATTAAATGAGACTCGTTTAATAACAGCCAATGAGTTTAAAAAAAGAGACGATGCATGGCTATCAAAAATAGATCCTGCAGGATTTCAAAATATGCCGACAAACAATTATTGTAAATGGTTTCATGTTTGCGAACATGAATCCAATCACAATGGGCAAATAAAATGGATTAAAAGCAGACTACCGGGTGCTAAGCCTGGAAACGACTAAAGGCTAATGCGCTGTTACGTGGGCAAAGTAATCAACAAGTTTTATCAAATGAAAGTACAATTAACTACGTAACATCAGCTTGCTGCAAAACCATTAGCTTGCTGGTACATGAAGCACACAAATCTGATAGACAATACCAATAAGAACACAGGCCAACATATGACAGTTCGCAAGAGAACTTACGAAAGCAAGAATAGTTATCAAGACGTATTCACACGTGTTCGAATAGATGTGGAGAGAGTTGATCCCCCTACAAATCCGATGGTAGGCAACCTAACTGTGGACACCCATAAGCCATGGGTAGGGAAAATAGATAGTGGTGAGGGTACTTTTAAAATTATTCAGACTAATCCATCCATTCTTCCCTTTAGGTTTTTTGATGGCAACTTTTTTGACATTTTCATTCATGGAAAAGTATCTGCTGACGAGGGAAAAACCATGATTGATGTAAAGTTTAGATTAGGCTGGTTTTATTCGTTGATTTTTTTTATGACTTATTCATTCCCCATACTGTTGGCAGCTCGGTTTATAAGTGAAGGTGATTGGGAGAGACTAAAGGATTTGACTATTTTTTTTCTGGTTATTACGATAATACCTACCTTATTACTGCTTGCGCAACTTAACAGAGTTGAGAATGTCATTGCCGACTTATTAGGAGCCGAATAGGATATGCCCTACAAGCATATTCTTTGAAAGATTGAAGTATATTTTTTAAAATGAAATTATCAAAAGCTCAAAGAATCAATAGACTAACGATAGTCTAAAGTTTAGAAGCCATTACCATGAAATTAAATCTTTATCAAATTGATGCATTTACAGATAAAATTTTTGGTGGGAATCCAGCTTGTGTGGTGCCACTTGACAACTGGTTATCAGACGACATCTTGTTGAAAATAGCAAAAGAGAACGCGGTTGCAGAAACAGCCTTTTTTGTGGACAAAGGAGAGAAAATTCATTTGCGTTGGTTTACACCTGAGATTGAAATGGATTTATGCGGACATGCCACGCTTGCCACTGCACACTGCCTAAAGACAATACTGGGCTATAAAAAGGATGAATTTATCTTTGAAACAATGAGCGGAGATTTAATTGTTAAAGCTGAAGATGGCTTGTTTAAAATGGACTTCCCGGCAAGAATGCCCGTTGCCACCAATTTACCACTTGCCATTTCAAAATCTTTAAATATTCAACCACGAGAAGTTTTAAAAGCGCGAGACTATTTTTTGGTGTTTGAAAATGAAACAGCCATCAGAAATATAAAAATTGACCGACAGTTTTTTGACCAGATAAACCTTGACCCTGGAGGCGTAATTGTAACAGCAATGGGGGATCACTGTGATTTTGTTTCAAGATTTTTTACGCCACAGGCATCCATCATTGAAGACCCTGTAACTGGTTCTGCGCACTGTTCTTTAATTCCATTCTGGGCAAAAAGACTTAACAAAAAAGAACTTTATGCACAACAATTATCAGAACGCATGGGAAAATTGTATTGCGAAGACAGAGGAGACCGCGTTATTATTAGCGGGCAAGCAAAAACATATTCCATCGGAAATTTTTGGATAGAATAAAGGAATTGCGGATAAAATGTTTCTGTAATGGTGTGAAACCTTATCCAAATAAACTTTTATCTTCGTTATCAAAGAAGTCTGCCGATAGGGTTGATCACGGTGAAATAGAAAGTAACAAAAAGCCAATCAATCTACATAGGGAATCTTGAACAGTGAGACTATAAAGGCTCAGTTAACGAAGACAACTAACAAAGTTACCAAAAAAATAAAAGGGCTTATGTGGATTATTTTAGTTTTAATAGTTTTAGTAATTGTGCTAAGTAGAACAAGTTTTGAAATTCGTGATGACATTGAAATCAATGCATCAAATGACAAAGTTTGGGCGGCTGTAATTGATTTTGAGAATTATAAAAAATGGAACACACAATTAACATTTTTAGGTGGAACCGTTCAACCAGGCGGAAGACTTCATCTGAAACTTTCAGCAGCAGGCGCAGAACCATACGAGTTTAAACCTGATATATCTCACTGGCAAGAGATGGAACAATTTGCTTGGATTGCAAAAACCGGACTTCCTAGAATTTTTGATGGGGAGCATTTTTTTGAACTGAAAAAACTTGGCAATGGAAAAACGCTGCTTACAAATAGAGAAGAATACAGAGGGATCTTATCACAAATATTCAGACAGCTTCCAATGATGAAAACGGCACCAGAAGGATTTAGGAAAATGAACCTGGAACTCAAAAACTATATTGAGCAACAATAAAAGGTTAAATCTAGCTAAACTCTGCCCTTGTTTGTGTTGTGCGTTGCAAAGCAGGAAAGCTCACCAACAAGTTCTACCAAATGAATAGTACAGTTAAGTTATAATATCATCGAGGTTTAAAATTGTCAGCTTGTTGGTGGATCCCGCACACAAACCTTAAGCGCAATACTAACAAGGGCAAAGAATACAGGTAACATGATTATGCTATTAAATTAATATTGAGTTGTAAAGCCTTCTGCTTGCATATGCATGGTGCATCCAAGACTCATGCGCAATATCAATAAGAATAAGGCGTTGTAGCCAATTGAGCTGGTAAATTAATGTTTCAAGATAAAAAAGACTTATCAGGAGTTCCCTCAATCAGATCTTCCAAAACTCTTGGAGGATTATATTGTTAAATTTAAAGACCAAACCTGAATTAAGATGAAAATTCGCTTGATTTTACTTTCTGTACTTTTTCTTATTAGCACGGCCTGCGATAAAGAAGATTCGATAGATAAAACATCTGATTTAGTATTTTCTGAATCTCCATTCCCATTAAATGGAATAGCTGCTAAATTTTCGAGCAATATTGCCTATGACAGCAAACAAAGAACCCAGTTCGACATTTGGTTACCCGATTCAAGTACCCCAACAGGCTTGGTAATATACACGCATGGGGGTGGCTTCTCCAGTGGAGACAAGGATTTTGTCTATGCTACCCAACAGGGTGGAGCTTGGGACTTCCCTGCAGACATCAGGTTTCTGCTACAAAACAATATTGCTTTCGCAACCATACGCTATACGCTTTTAAGCCCAACAGGAGAAAGGGATGGGATAAAAAAACCAATGTCAGATGTTAAAAGAGCTTTACAATACATCAGACATAACGCCAATGATTTTAACATCGATAAAAATAAAATTATTCTTGCCGGTAATTCTGCTGGTGGCGGCACTTCTTTATGGATAGCCTTTAACAACGACATGGCAGATAACCAAAGCAGTGATCCTGTATTAAGAGAATCAACCAGAGTAAAAGGTGTAGTTGCCAGAGAACCACAAGCAAGTTATAACATCGAAGACAGATGGGTAAACGATGTCTTCATTGACTATAACCTCACCTGGGCCGAAATACTTGCCAATGAAACTGGTAATATTTCAAAAATATATGGTGTTGCATCAAATGCCGAATATGAATCAGCTGCCATTGATGCCTACAGAGCAGAAGTAGATATGTTAGCACTGCTAACCGCTGATGACCCGGCCATTTGGATTGATAACACACTGAGAGATGTAGTACACCCCTATTCAGCACCGGAAATATCTTCACATCATGCTTTTCATGCGAGAGAATTAAAACAAAGGGCTGATGCTGTTGGTTTAGAGAATGTTACTTACTATGGTAAAAATCCAGTACTCTATGCCCATCCGAGCAACGAAACCTGGACGCAGTTCTGTAAGCGAATTTTAAGTATGTAAGTTTAAAAAAATAACTTGGATAGCTTAGATAAAGAGGAGAACGCTGTCATCATAGTATCGTCAATTGTAATGTGTGATTTCAGCAAAAATGAATGAGTGGCTAACAGTCTTCAGCTTGCCTGTGCACCACACAAACCTTGCACGCCTCAGCATTAGATTCTAAAAATATTTATCTTATTTTTACTTACATGAAATTCTCCCTTTGTCTACTCATTAGCTGCTGGACTGTTCTAACACTTCAAGGGCAAGAACAGGAAAAGCGTGCTTATATTGGTATAAGTCTTGGCACCTCCCTGTTGCTTAACAGTAACGATTCTGAAGGACGTGTCGGAGTTAATCTTAATCTCATCAATGCAGGCTATTCTTTCAAAAATAATTTTGGCATCGCACTGAAATGGATGGGAGCCTCACATCGTTTTGAGCAGGACAGTAAGATTGGCTATGGTGCCATTTTGATAGGCCCCATGTATTCCATACCTATGACTGAGCGTACCTGCCTGGATTTAAAAATCGCATCCGGTCTGTTCTGGGTAACAGAAGAAATCCGATACTTCATCACGGATCCAAATGATCCAATTATTGTTGACGCTAAACAATCTGTTGCACGCCTGAGCTTTACTAATTTTGCTGCCGGCATGGCCTTAAGACATCATTTTACAAAACACTGGTCCCTGCTCATACAGGCTGACTACAACTCAGGTAAACACGCTGGCAGTAGCTTCCATATCAATGGAGAATACTTACAAGCACTTCATGTCAATGCTGGTGTTGCGGTTAGAATTTAACTACGAAGTTATTGTTGGTGTGGCCTATTGCAAAGCAAAAGCGATCAGCGACAAGTTCTGCCAAATGAATAGCACATTTAAGCATAAAATATTATCAAGATGAAAAGCCAGCTCCTTGTTGGTGCACCAAGCACACATGTCTTACACACAACATCAAAAAGGCGAGCGTAACTAACAAAGGCAATAATGCGTCTTAGTAATACGCGCCATTCCAATCGTATCTGCAAATGCCACCTACAGCCAATAATCAAACAGTCGACTCAAAACAAGCCTTGACTAAATCTCTTGAAAATATTGGTACCTTTTCATCTCATGAAAGAGATCTGATATTTGAGCATTGCCAGCAAAAGACTATAAAAAAGCAAGAGTCCTTACTCGAAAGAGGTCAAATTTGTGATTCCGTGTCATTTCTAATAAAGGGAGCCTGCTACCAATATAGTGTAAATGAAACAGAGGAAAGTATTATTGAACTCTATACAGAGAATGATTGCATGGTACATCAGGCAAGTTTTACTTTTCAAAAACCAGCGAATGAAACCATTAAAGCCTATGTCGACTGCGAAGTGTTGGTGTTAAGTGTACACGCCCTGCATACACTGATCGCAACATCACCTGTCTTCTTTCAACTCGGTAAAATACTGCATGTAGCCTCATTTCGATTAAGCTACATTGATAAAAACCTGACGCCATTAGAAAAATATCAGCATGTGATGCAGTATAAACCACAATTACTGCAGGCCTTTCCATTGAAATACATAGCATCCTATCTCAAAATTACTCCTGAAACATTAAGTCGGGTGAGGGCACAGTCCTGATCCATTTCTTGATTTCAATCAAGTGTTTGTAACTACCAAAAGCACCATTTTTGTAAGAGATACAAACCCATTAAAAAATGGAAAAAGAATTTAAGAACCTGGCAGGCATCAGCCTGGCTATCGGTGCTTTCTTAATGGTCGTAACCATGCTCTTGCATCCTGTCGGAGGCAATGTAGAGCACCTTTTAAAAATGAAATATATAATTATGGTGTCGCACGGCTTGGCGCTTATGAGTATGCCCTTTACACTTTTCGGTTTCTGGGGACTCTCTCACGCTTTATCAAGTAAAAGTAAAGTTTCGTTGCTGGCTTTCTGCATTTCCTGTTTTGCGTTATTTGCTGCAATGATTGCGGGCACCATTAATGGCCTTACTTTGCCCCTATTCCTGAGCAGCATTACAAACGAAGACATTGATCCTGCCATTATTAAAACAATTTTAAAGTATGGTAGTAATATCAACATCGCCATGGACTATGTTCTGATGAGCGGGCTTGCTTTATCCATCTTCATTTGGTCTGCGTTAATCATCAAACAAATCCAAGCGCTTACATGGATTGGATACTCTGGCTTTGCCATCATTACTGTTGGCGTTATTTCTGCTTTAAATGGTTATAATTTAGTAGGCCTGTTTGGTTTTAGAATCGTAGTGTTTGCACTTGTAGGTTGGATTGTACTGGTTGCCTATACGCTATTAATTAAAAACACCATAAAACAATAGTGAGGTAAGCATTTTACAGGTTAAAAAATAATACTTACTTCTGTTTGAAATTTTTAAAATACATTAGTAAATCAAAATGTACTTTACAACCCAAGCAGTGAAGTGCATTAAAAACAAGCAGTAACTCTTTTGAAAAATATGCTAACAGCCATACACCCCAAGTTGCCCATGCGCGACAAAAGCACTACTAAAAACTACTACGTCAAACAACTCGGTTTTACGGTGTTTGGCGACAAGGACTATGATGGCTATCTTATGGTAGAGAAGGACAATCTACAAATTCATTTTTTTGAATTTAAAGCACTCGACCCGAAAGAAAATTATGGTCAGGTATACATCCGCACGCAGAATATCGATGGCTTGTATCAAGCCTTGCTCGATAAAAAAGTAAGCATACATCCGGCAGGACATCTGCAACGCAAGGCCTGGGGGCAAAAAGAATTTTCATTGCTCGATCCGGACCACAACCTGCTTACTTTTGGCGAGTCGATTTGATTGTATTGTGTTACAAAAACATTTTTACAATACACTTACTGTGGAGTGTACATTTTCTTCTTAAACCAAAAAGCAAGGTTGACAAGTAAAATCAATGCAGGCACTTCAATGAGTGGGCCAATCACCCCTGCAAAAGCCTGCCCCGAACTAATGCCAAATACGCCCACCGCTACGGCTATGGCCAGTTCAAAATTGTTGCCGGTTGCCGTAAACGAGATAGAAGCATTCTCTTCATAATTGGCGCCTAATTTTTTCGACAGCACAAAGCTGAGTACAAACATGATCATGAAATAAATGACCAAGGGTATGGCTATGCGCACTACATCCAATGGAATATCGATGATCATCTTACCCTTAAAACTGAACATGATCACGATCGTAAATAACAAGGCAATCAAGGTAAGCGGACTTATTGCAGGTATTACGTGTTGTACATACCATGCTTCACCCTTTGTTTTCTTGAAAAAGTAACGAACCAAAAATCCCGCAATGAAGGGAATACCAAGATATAGAAACACACTTTCCGCCACATCCATCATGCTTACATCAACCACGGTGCCTTCCATACCGAAGTAAGGTGGCAGCACAGTAATGAACAACCAGGCGAACACACTGTAAAACAAAACCTGAAAAATACTATTGAGTGCCACCAGTCCGGCTGCATATTCCTTATCGCCTTTGGCCAGGTCGTTCCAGACGAGCACCATGGCAATACACCGTGCCAGTCCGATCAAGATCAGTCCGATCATGTACTCAGGCTTATCACTTAAAAAAAGGATAGACAAAAGAAACATCAGCACCGGTCCGATAATCCAATTGAGGAACAGCGAAAGGCTGATGACTTTTACATTTTTAAATACCTTGCCCAAGTGCTCATAACGTACCCTCGCCAAGGGCGGAAACATCATGATAATTAAACCTGCTGCAATTAATACATTGGTGGTTCCGTATTGAAAGGGTTGCATCAGTTCTTCTACCGGTAAAAAATTGCCGAGTGCCACACCGAGCAGCATCGCCAGGAAAATCCAAAGGGTAAGATAACGGTCTAAAAATCCGAGTTGCTTTTGATTACTCATTTCCTAATGTGTTATGCGTTAACCTGTGAAAAAGCAAATAATAGTTCTCTTCCAATTTCATGCACCCGCTCAGCATACTTGGCAGCTTCTAATGGTGTGTCATCGAATTCCTTAGGGTCGTTATACGTTAGGGCCACCCTGCCCGAGGCGCCTAATACCAAAGGACAATTTTCATCGGCATGGGAGCAAGTCATAATGGCTGCGAAGTCCTGGTTGTGATTGAAAGGATCATCGTACTTTTTAGAAAAAGCAATAACAGGTGCTGCATCTTCAGCAAAACGCACTTCATACCTTGGGTTTTCACCGCCTTGCTTCATGGTAATAGCGAAGCCTGCATCCTGCATGGCCTTTACTGCACGCGGGTTAAAAGCAGTGGCTTCTGTGCCACCCGAGTAGCAAAATACATGGGGTACATGATAATAGTGCGCTGCTGCCTGTGCCCATAATTGTGATAAATGACTTCTGCGCGAATTATGCGTGCATATAAAATTTAAGTGAACAGGCAGACCTGCCTCTATTTTTTTCTCAACAAATTGAACCAGCTGTTGCAGTAAGGCTTTACGCTCGGCAGGAATTGAATCAAACTCTCGAATAAGCTTTTCTACCGTTGGTGTGAGTGAAGGTAGCAATGTTGCGGTGTTGGTTGTTGACATAAGGTTGGTCTTTGAATTTTTCTATAATGTATTATCGTAATATTACGTTATGAGTAAGCAAAAAAATATTAACAGCAATTATTCTCCTTTACATAGCGCGTAAACATATTGATGAAAATGTCTTTCGCTTCTTCCCATACTTTTTCGTCAATGCAGTAGTTTACCTTGGGGCCTTCTACTTCTCCTTTAATGATGCCGATGTTTTTTAATTCTTTTAAGTGTTGGGTGATCGTAGATTGAGAAAGGGGGAGTACATCAACTAAATCATTGCAGATACAGGTTTGGTGCGCCAGTAAATGTTCCAGAATAGCTACCCTGGCCGGATGATCAAACGCCTTGGCCAAGGTAGCCATCTTATTTTGGCGCTTTTTGAACAGTTCCGATTTGGTTATTCCCATAACGCAATATTACGTTATAAGGATAATTTTTACAAATTTAATATGCATGTCAAGTATCGTCTTCCGCCAGGCGAAGATACACTTAGAATCTATTGAAGGATATCGATTAAGCATCGTCCCTTCGGAGACGATTCTTGGACGAGCGCGTGCACCTATAATCTCATGCCAAGTATCGTCTCCCGCAGGGGACGATACGAATAAAGAGTCAATACAGGTATTGATCAAGCATCGTCCCTTCGGAGACGATGCTAGGGCGAGCGTGTGCATTTATAATCCCATGTCAAGTATCGTCTCCCGAAGGGGACGATACCAGAAACCTTACATGCTCCCTTTCCACCAAAAAATAGAGAGATGATGAACAAGTGTCAAATTTGGAGCTAAAATGAGACCTTAGCCTCATTGAGTAATAAAAAGCACCTCATTGGGACTGCGATAGATTCAAATTTTAGAATAGATTTGAATACTATAATTCTATTGTAGATGAAAGTACAATCCAACCGTACTGGTAGAAAAGAGCAAGGGGAGGAAATGCTTAACACTAGATTTCAAATCTACTACCCTGAAGGCGTCCTCAAAAATTTTGTCGATAGCATCGTCTACTTAAATGGTATTGGCACTGGTATCTCTTTCCAGCGCATGTATCAAACGATCATCATTAACCTGGGAACTAATTTTGAGGTATCCCGGGTGTATGGAAAGTCATCCGACAGAAAACTAAATACAGATACTATCTGGATAAATGGTAAGCAGGAAATCCCAATGATGATTGAAAGTCAGGGTTCAACAAAAATGTTTGTGATTGGATTAAAAGCTGGCATGTTACCTTTTATTGCCAAACTCCCCGCCTTTGAAACAAATGAGCTGGCCGTAGGATGGGAGCATTGGAGTTCACGAGAAATAGTTTACCTCAGAGAACAACTTCTGGAATGCGCTGATATCCGTTCCGGATTTCTGTTAATAGAGAAATATTTTACAAGCTTGATTGCCGGAAATAATTTTCCCAACCTCGATAAAGTTTTATGGTTAAACAATGCAATTAAAAAACACTCGGTGAATGAAATTTGCAGCATTTTAGGAACTACCCGCAAAACGCTGAGTAGGGACTCGCAAACCTTTTTTGGAGGTTCTGTAAAGAATATACAGGGTATTATACGATTTAACAATACCCTGGCTACCATTGCAAATAACAGTGAAGAAACCCTTTCTTTACTTCATCCTTATTACGATCAATCACATTTTATAAATGATTTTAAAGTTCGATCTGGAATAACTCCCTTGAAATTCAAAAGACTCTGTCAACAATATGCTCAAATAAAAAGCACCCCCAATTTTATTCCTTTAGAGAGGGAAACATTTTTACAATTTATTGCTTCGGACCATGGCTAATTTTATCGAAACAATATTTATTCATTTAATATGAAAAAGGAAATTATATTTTGGTTGAAAATTACAGGATGGGCGCTATTGACCCACATACTCTTAATTGCACTCTCTTTTTTGGAAGTTTTTATTTACTCCTTGCTTTTTAATCCTGGCCAGGCGCAATCTGTATATGAAGCCCATGCAAAAACATCCGCTCCTTTTATATCCATTATTTTCGGGGTGCCTGTTTTTTTTGTTATTGCACGATACCTGACTGCTAAGAACAACCAAAAATTCCGGCAAATAGCTTTTGGTCTCCCCCTCGTGTATATCTTCTTTGACCTTTTGATGCTATTGCCCTATGAAGTAAATTGGCTGCAACACAGTTGGGTATTTATTCTTTCGTTTGGGTCAAAAATGGCAGGATCATTTTACGGAGCAAAAAGTGGAATGAAAAAATCTAAAAATAATAGTTAAGCAAAACTTCAAACGCATGGCGAAAAATAAAACGACAGAAACAGATTATAGTGTTGACGAATATGTGGATGCTATATCAAATGAAAAGCGAAAGAAAGATTGCATCGAAATCATTTCCATCATTTCGAAAGAAACAGGCCTGAAACCTAAAATGTGGGGTACTGCCATTGTTGGTTTTGGCAGTTATCATTACAAATATGAAAGTGGACATGAGGGTGATGCACCACTTGTTGCGTTTTCATCGCGTGCCAGTGCCATTTCTTTATACCTGGCGACAAATTTTGAAGCAAAGGAAGCACTACTCAAAGATTTTGGAAAACACAAGGTTGGCAAAAGTTGTATCTACATACAAAAGTTAGAGGATGTCGATAAAAATGTTTTAAAGAAAATGATTTTGAATTCTTTTCTTCACATGAAGAAAATGTACAAATGAAATAATGCCTTAACCGGATTACTTTTTAATTTGTAAAACCAGCATCCAACTTTGTTGAGTATCGTATCCCTTTAGGGTATGATATAATTTAGAAAACCAAGGAAGATATCGATAAGCATCGTCCCTTCGGAGACGATGCCTGGGCGGGCGTACGCATCAATAATCCCATGCCAAGTATCGTCTCCCGTTAGGGGACGATACGAGTATAGAGTCTATACAGGTATTGATCAAGCATCGTCCCTTCGGAGACGATGCTTGGACGGGCGTACGCATCAATAATCCCATGCCAAGTATCGTATCCCGTTAGGGGACGATACGAATAGAGAGTCTATACAGGTATTGATCAAGCATAGTCCCTTCGGAGACGATGCTTGGACGAGCGACCGCATCTATAATCCCCTGTCAAGTATTGTCTCCCGCAGGGGACGATACGATTAAAAAAACTACTGATAAATATTACTTTCGCATCGTCCCTTCGGAGGCGATGCTTGGACGAGCGTGTGCATTTATAACCCCATGTCAAGTATCGTCTTCCGTGAGGGGACGATATGAAATTCTACTGTGTCCCGGCATCCTTATAATGTGTAATTGTAATGTAAGGATGCACTCTGTTGCAGTAATAAAATGAAGCACTCGAATGAGGATATTGAGCAAAGTCATCAACGAGTTTCCATTTACCCCTTACAGGATTATAATGGATGTAATCCAATTTTTCCGTAAGGAATTTTTCGAAGTAGCATGCTTTAATGTCTGAGGATGGCTGAAATACTCTATGCTTCTTTTGCCGTACCTGCTCATTCACGGTAACGCTTGCATTTAATTTCTTTAAGATACTGTCATTTTTCTGTTCCCTTAAACGCTTAACTATTTCATAAGCAAGAAATCGTTTGCCATTAGCAAGGATAGTATTAATAGATTTATCAGAATGTGTAATGTGTATTAAAAGATGAAGATGATTTGGCATAATAACGAAACCAAGAATCTGATGATTATTCCTTGTTAGAAGATTAAACCATTTGTAGATTTCATCATACGTATCGGTTATTTCAAACAGTGAAATCCAATCAAGGCATGTAAATGAGCAGAAGTAGGTTAGATCGGTCTCGGTTTGTGTTAGCTTAACTGACATTGAATGAGTGTTCTTTTTAATGCGAAGCTATTTACTCAAACCACATTATGATAAGATGACAAGTTCAAAAATTATTTGGAGACATCCATACCCCTGTCAAGTACGCTTCTCGCAGGGGACGATACGAATAGCGAGTCTATTGAGATATTGATCCAGCATCGTCCCTTCGGAGACGATGCTTGGGCGGGCGAGTGCATCTATAATCCCTTGTCAAGTATCGTCTCCCGCAGGGGACGATACGAATAGAAAGTCTATACAGGTATTGATCAAGCATCGTCCCTTCGGAGACGATGCTTGGACGAGCGACCGCATCTATAATCCCCTGTCAAGTATTGTCTCCCATGAGGGGACGATACGATTAGAAAATTTATTCAGATATTTATACTGTTTCGTCCCTTCGGAGACGATGCCTGGACGAAAAAACAAAAAGCCATGAACACAACAGACACAATAAGCAACAGAAAAGTAATCCTGAAAACCAGGCATACCGAAAAATATATCATACTCCTGTTGGTGTTTCTGTGGGCAGGGGCCTGCGCACCAGAGAAAAAAAACCAGGAACAAATAAAATCCGATATTATTGCTCTGGCTAAAAAACGTTCTGCGGCCGTGGTGAACTCAGACACTACCACCTTAGGCGCCATCCTGAGTAAGGACTTTTACTACATCAATATCTATGGAGAATTGCTAAGCCGCGAAAAATACCTGGGCAATAATGCTTCTCTGGGTAACGATTCATCCCGCTGGATTTCTCAGGAAATGGATAGTGTAGACGTGCGGGTATTGGATAAGAGTGCCGTTATTACCTTCAGGGTACTCGATAAATTTATTTATGAGGGAGTGCCTTACGAAAATTATTGCCGCTCGACTTTTGTGTACCGCCAAGAAAATAATGAGTGGCGCTGTATACTTGGGCATACAACAAAAATTGAAACTGAGGAATAAATAATAAGGTGTTTGATCCAAACACAACGGAGTAAGTTACAATTTGATAGTTGAAATTCTGTGGGTTTATAAACCAACACATCAAATATTTTATTGAAGTACTTTCGTCTATCACAACAGGTAATAGACGCTACTAATATGATACTCCAAAATACTTCCGGTTCACAAGGCATGGCGGTGACCGAAAACCACGTTCTGTTCTTAATTGGCGAAGAACTCAAAAGCCGAAAATTCTTCAACACCTTACAGGACCTCGGCCTGGACGACTCCTGGTACCAACCCCACCTGGATGAAGCCATCCTCACCTGCCTCGGCCTCAACGATAACAGCAACGAAATCTTTGATTTCTACTATGCTGTCATGAATGAACACGCAGCACTCATCGATAAATCCGCAGCCTCTGTAGTAGAACAGGCGCGGGTGGTGTATGTGAAGCTGGTGTTGGGGAAGTAAAGTTTATTGATCCTCCCCTGTCGAGTATCGTCTCCCGCAGGGAACGATACGATTAGAAAACCTATTTTTCTGGTATTGCTTAAGCATCGTCCCTTCGGAGACGATGCTTGGGTGAGGGCGAAGTAAAGTGTGTTCATCCTCCCCTGTCCAGTATCGTCTCCCGCAGGGGACGATACGATTAGAAAACTGTTGAAATCTATCGCTCAAATTACCAAGAGCGCAGAGGAAATAAATTATTTTCTATATTTACCCATAGGGCTTGCTATGTTCAGCTTTAGAAAAGAGAATATATAAAATGAATATAGCCAGTTGTTGGTGGCCATATTTTTTGGATAATGGATATTTCAATTGATAAAGTAATAGAATTAAAAGAAACCAAGGACTTCTTACTAACAGCTAGAGGCTATTGTCATTTTATTGAGACAACGGACACGACCAACAAAGAATTCTTAAAGAAACTTCAAGGTTTTCTCTTAGACCTTTATCAAAAAGCGACTACACTCCCATGGACAACTTTGGACCACGAAGAAGAATTCGATGAGAAATTATCAAAAGACGAATTCGAAAAAATCTTAAACTCAATTTTGAACAAGATTGGAGAGAATCGTTATTACTGGGAGGTATTTGACCCAACGAACGACAAGGACACTGAGGCCGTATGTGGTGACTTGGTTGACGACATCGGTGATATTTATAAAGACATAAAATATGGACTACTGATCTTCGACCTCGGGACAGCCGCGAGTAAAGAAGATTCTGTTTGGAATTTCAAATTTGGCTTTGAGAAACATTGGGGACGACATGCAATTAGCGCACTAAAGACCATTCATTTTCAATTAGGATTGAGTTAAAAAAAATACTGCCTGGACAATGAAGTTGCAACAGAAGAATGGAACAAATGAGAACTTTGACCAGTAAAGATATAATTAACAAATGGAAATTGGGGGAATCGATTGATTGGAGAACTTTAGCGATTGATGAGAGAAAAGAGTGGTTGCTTGCGTGTCTGGTTACTACAGGACTTCCGAAAGGAAGAATACCAAATAAGTACTTAACAATTGATGGGAGTGAAATAAATGAATCAGTTGATTTATATTGTTTACTTGGACAATTATTCTTTGGGGATAAAGGATATTTTGGGCAAGACCTTGACGGACTAGACGATTGTTTTGTAGACCTCGAAGTATTACCGGAGACAATGCTGACCATTAAGAATCATGAGAGGCTATCAAGTATTCTTAACAGAAAGACGGATATGTACTTCAGTATGCTGATTGATATTTTTAAAGGGCACGGATTTAAAATAAAATTGATGTAATGTGGCAAGACTTTCAACAATAGCTACAAGCCATTCTGGGTAATAGTTTGCCAAGTCCACACAAACTACTTTTTTCAAGTATCGCCTCTCGTGAGAGAACGATGCGATTAGAAAACCAATTTAGGTATTGCTAAAGCATCGTCCCTTCGGAGACGATGCTTGGGCGAGGGTGAAGCAAAGTCTACTCATCCTCCCCTGTCAAGTATCGTCTCCCGTAAGGTGACGATACGATTATAATCCTATTGAAACCAAATGCCTGCGCATCGTCCTTTCGAACATGATGCGGAAAAGTAAAGAAGTTACCGGGAAATAAGCTGACCACTTTCGGAAAAAATTTGGAAAGCCATTTTGTTTGAATAATTGAAAATGCTACTTTAGTAATGATTCCTTGCCCCACCTTCTAGCGTTCGACCAAACGAAGGAAGGATTTTCTGCAGCCCACTGGGAACAAAAAAAAATCCAATTCTAAACCTATAAGCAATAGCGCCCTTTGAGACGCTAATGCCCATAGCTAAAACGTTAGCTTCCATTACTATTAAACAAGAAGAATGAATAAGAGAAATGATAAAAAATTATTTGGTAAGTGGAATGACCTAATTCTTCTTCTAATTGGATTTGTTTTAACAGGTGTTATTGGTGGATTTATTAGCTGGACGATTCAGGATAGACTATGGGCTCACCAACATGAAGAAACGACAAAGAGAGAAGAAATTGAGAGCGCTCAAAAAGTATTTGACGAGATTAGTTCTCTTATGGACTCTAGAAGCTATTTAACAAGAAGATTGATTTGGGCTTACACTGGGAAAAAGTCAAAAATGGAAACTGAAAAGAGATTTCTCCATTATGACGAGATGCTTTATAATTGGAATTTAAATCTTAACAAAAGACTATCATTGATAGATAGATATTTCGGCAATGCTTCAAGGCAAGAATTTGAGCTACAAATACATGACAAGTTTAGATTTGTCAGCGGTAAGATTGACTCACTAATTCGCGCTGATAGTAAATCGCAAATTGAATTCCAGAAGGTTCAAGACATGATTGATCCAATAAATACAACTATGTACTCATATAATTACGAACTCTTGGACAAAATTAAGTTTGGGCGAGTAGGAAAATACCTAGTAAAGTAGCTACAACTAATAAAAGTGGCTATTACACAATTAAGAATTTAAATTTTTGTTGAAAATAATTTATGAAGTTTCTATGAATTTTACCAGCCCCACCTGGATGAAGCCATCCTCACCTGCCTAGACCTCAACGATAACACCAACGAAATCTTTGATTTCTATTATGCTGTGATGAATGAACACGCAGCACTCATCGATAAATCCGCAGCCTCCGTAGAGGAGCAGGCGCGGGTGGTGTATGTAAAGCTGGTGTTGGGGAAGTAAAGTTTATTGATCCTCCCATGTCAAGTATCGTCTCCCGCAGGGGACGATAAGATTAGAAAATTCATTATAAAAGCTGCCAAAAGTATAGTAGTGATAAATAATTTTTTATATTTACTTACTGGGCTTGCTGTGTGCAGCTTTAAAAAGAAAATGTAAAAAATGAATATAGCCAGTAGTTGGCGACAATTCTTTTTTTGGACAATTGAATAAAAGAGTAACAGAATGCCCCTACGAGCATTTTTAAACGGACAAGAGATTATTTCCATTAACCAGACTGATGACCAATGGACGCAATTAAAGAGTAAGATTAAAAACGACAATACTTCGTTGAATCTTCCGTGTTGTAATCAGACAGGTTTTCTAAGAACAAGTACTAAAGGACTTAAACATTTTGTTCATGCCAAGTCCGACAATTCATGTGATTGGAAACCTGAATCACCCGAACATCTTAAATCAAAAATTGAAATAATAAGAGCTTGTCAAGAAAATGAATGGAAAGCAATACCTGAATTTTCAGAAAATGATTGGCGTGCTGACGTATTAGCAATAAAGAACGGGATGCGTATAGCATTTGAGGTTCAATGGAGCAAACAAACATTAGAAGAAACTAAATTTCGACAACAGAGATACAAAGAGTCAAATGTAAGAGGCTGTTGGTTTTTCAGAACCCCGCCTAAAGAACTAAGACGTTATGATGAATCAATGATAGCTGTGAACGACACTCCATCGTTTAAAATACAAAAGGACAACGAAGGCGACATTTCTGTTAACTTCACAAATCAGACACTACCACTAAAGGATTTTGTAAGCCGGCTGCTTAAAAGAAAAATCAAATTTTGTGAAAACTACAGACTCCAACCAAAACAAGAAGTTGAAATTTTAATATTTGACACATCATGTTGGAAATGCAAAAAACTTCAACATTGCTATACAGTTGATCAACACCTAAAATCAATATGTAATCAAGACATGTATATTATGGGTGGAATGTGGGACAGTGATGATTTAGATAAAAACCCTAAAATTATTGCCGCAGTTAACGAGATAATGAAATCTGACGAAGGGAAAGATATAAAAATAGGACAGATAAAGAGGAGATACAGCAAGACAGTACACGACAGCTATCTATCATTTGGGTGTTATTATTGTGACTCGATATTTGGTGACTGGTTCCTGCGGCCAGTGAAAATGGATGCATTT
Organism: Chryseotalea sp.; assembly: GCF_057350905.1. Classification (NCBI taxonomy): domain Bacteria; kingdom Pseudomonadati; phylum Bacteroidota; class Cytophagia; order Cytophagales; family Chryseotaleaceae; genus Chryseotalea; species Chryseotalea sp. The sequence goes on from NZ_JBMRCF010000023.1 coordinate 118,405, forward strand.
AACGACACGAATAAAAGGACTTTTAAAAGGGTAGTGAACCTGGGAGCAATTAAACAAGAAGGAAATCATTGGTGTCATTCAGACAACAGTGAGTTTTGTGAATAAAAAACATTCGACAACAAAATGTTTCTGTAATGGTGCCGAAATGTGTAAACTATAAATATTCATCTTCGTTCGATTCTTTGTTTAAGAAAACAACTTGAGGGCTCAAGAATCCGCAGCGTTAGAAATGTAAACACTTAGTCAATTGCCTCTTAACAAACACTTATTATGATTGACAAAAATATTTATATACAATCTCTCGAATTTGGAGTAAAAAATTTGGACGAGGGCGTTAGTTATAATGAGCTAATTGATCACCTAAAAACAATGGATGTTTTTTTGCAAACTCATCACGAAAAGTATTTTCATATCTGGTTTTATAAAACATTTTATCACCACGAGATTTCAAACTCTTTACGAACAAGTAACATATTCTATAACGATCCTGATCAACTGAAGCCGCACGACAATAACAAAGCCATTCTAACCCATGGAGGATTTCAGAGTTATTATGATTTTGTGGAACTACGTGAAACTAGAGAATCTGCAAGAAAAGCCCAGCAGACAGCTACTCAAGCAATTTGGATCAGTGCAATTCTGGCAGGTCTGGCTGTACTACTCCAGACAATTCAAATTATTATTGATGTTTTCTTTGGAGTTTAATAAAAGCGACAGCCTCTTTTAGTCAAAAGGTGGCCTTAAACTGTGTGGGTCTTGTATTACAGAAGGTATCATACCTGCCACTAGCGATAAATAATTTGGGTTCAGTCTTTAAGTTAAATACGCGATAAAGAAAAAAGTTCGAACTGTTACGTTTAGAGAAATCATACTCTAACGCAGAAAAATAGAATGGAGCTTCCTTGGTTAGTTTAGTAGCCTTTACTTCTATGTATCGATCAGTACCATTTGTATTCTTCGAAAGAATATCAAAACCTAATCCATCACCTCGAGATTGAGAGACCCACTCAATTTTATCGGCTAGGTTTTCTTTGCCTTGCTGGATTAAGCGCCAACGCTCATACTCCAAAGCAATACTTTCCCCGGTCTTGCCAATGGCTTGGTTTGCTTGTTCTATTTCAATATAATTTACCTTGATCGGACTCTTGTAGACTAGCTCTGGTTCTTGCAATACGCTTTCCTTCGTTGGCATCTCTTCTACCATGCTTTCGAAAATCAAGGACTTAGGTGTAGGCGCAGTTTCTGCAAAAAGTTTGAAAATGTTTTCTACTTCTGGCTTTCGTAGTATGTGCGAGAACACCACATCTTCGAGCAGTATTTTCTGATAATTATAGGCAGGTAAGTAGCCACGAATATAAGGCTGGCCAATTCTAGCAAGTACGGCACTGATATTTCTATTTTTAAATTCAAGAGAGCCGTCAGTTCTGTTTTTCAGCATGGGAAGTATTCTCCTACGCGTTTCTGCTTTATTATAGGCAATACCAGCCTGTTCCTTCGCTAACATTTCGAAGTATTCTGTTACCAGCATCTCAACTTCTTCTCGTGTCCAGTCTTCCGACATCATTTTTTATGTTACTGCAACATACAAAAAATCCTCCGTGAAGATCAATCCCTTGAATTGATAAAACCGGTTTTGTCAAGCTCTTGGTCTTTTGCTTAAAATCTTTTACTTTAGTAACGACTCCTTGCTCCACCTCCTAGTGTTCGACCAAACGAAGGGAGGATTCTCGTCCTTTAGCCCACTGGGAGTCGCCAAAGCTTTTCAATACTGTCTGTTAACAGATTATTGTTAATTAATATTTCTATGGCTAAATTCTTAAGCACGAGTAGTGTTTGGTTCTTTTTGGAGGAACTTACTAAACGACTCCCATCATCTTCATTTGCAACAAGCATACCGTGGACTGTAATTGTACTGTGTTTTGTTGCTGTAACAAGTAGATAAATCGTTTGGCCATTAGTAAATTTTAATACTGTTAAAACATTTTTGTGTTTAGACAATCAAATCGTAATCCACCAAAGGAAGTCAATTAAATAAGCATGCACCACACACTTTTCAGCATATTACTCATTGTATCATCTGCTACTAAAGTAGGCGCTCAAAAGCAAAAAATCGATTTAGATTTAATTAAGCTTACCGTAGAGCAATGGTCAGAAGCACACAACACCAAGGATAAAGAGGTTTTCAAAAGGCTTTATGCACCAAGTGTACTGTTCTATACAAAAGAACTTTCTCAAAGCGAGTGTATCCAAATTAAGTTCGACAGATTAAATTCAGGAAAATCATTTAGTCAAAAGATTATTACCGATTTGACTAACACGGTCTACCAATCAGGCATAACTAAATGCGAATTCACAAAGGAAGTCACTATCGGCTCAAAGGCTAAGCAGTATAAATCCTATCTCTTATTGGAAGTAAAGGATAATGCATACCAAATTGTGGGTGAAAGCGATCTCCAAACAGATGCAAAACTTAAGTACACACTTGAGTTGGGACCTAAGTATAAAGTGGAAGAACTGGAAATGGTGAGTTTCGCGGAAACAGACACAAGTGAAAGCATGGCCTCCTCGAGGAATCTTCGAAAAATGCTTTCTATCCTTATGTGGGTGTTAATAGTCATAGCCTGTATACTAGCATTGTATCTTATCTACGAAAAGTTTAAGGAACGCAAGAGAGAAACGAAAACAAACATCATATACAATCGACAAAACGCATCATCCCGTGGAAAAACTGTTAGTCAACAACATGTCTATTCGGCACAAAGGCGCTTTGCAAGAACAGACGATAAGAAAAGTCCTGATAAGTTGTTTGACAATGGCAGCATGCGGGAAGGGAGCGATAACTACAATGAAGTAATCAAGAAAAAAGGTAACGATTTTGAAGGCTACATTAATGATCAGTTTGATCCTAAATACTTCAAACTACTTCAATGGAATGCAGACGTCTATCACAAAGGAAAGTCACCAGAATCAAACAAGCACCCTGATTTGATTTATGAATTTAATCACCGCGATTTCAGAAAGACCTTAGCTGTTGAATGCAAATTTAGATCAAAACTACTTAACAATCGTTTCGAAATAGAATCCTATAAATTAGATAATTATAGGAACTACCATCATGAAAAGAAAACAGATGTTTATATAGCACTTGGTTTGTATGGAGAAGCCTCCGAACCAAAAAACCTTTACCTAATACCACTTTCTGCTTTCGAGGATAGGAATTTTATTGCCTCGTTCGAGCTTAACAAATTTAGAAAGTCATCAAGTAAGTTCTTTTATGAGAAAACGCTGGATGTCTTAAAATAATCAACACTACTTTTAACACCATGTCGAAAAGGAAATTTCTTGTCAAGTATCGTCTCTCGTTTGAGAATGATACGACTAAAAGATATAGTTCCATAGCTGAATTTCATTTCAGCCAGATTTTTGTACTGTCTTTGAGCAAACGATGCGAGGGGTAAAGTCACGTTCCCTTACTTCCGCTTAAATATCTTGTCGCGAAACTCCCACGCAAGCCGAATTGCAAATAAGAGGATAATTATCCAAAAAATAATGAATACCACATCAGGAACTCCTTGTGTACTATCGTAAGGGGTGGAATAATATCCGCGACTGTGATTCATAAAATTAGTTTAGTAAGACAGAAAGCATGAATTGGCTATCTCATTTCACCGTCACCTGTTGCCCATCAGCCATCACCACATCTCCCCTTCTTATTTTTTTTCTGCGCTGCGTTTCAATGGCGCCATTCACTTTAATTTCCTGGTTATCAATACGCGCGTGGGCCTCGCTGCCGGAGTCAACCCAACCGAGTAGTTTGATCAGGTTTTTAAGTTCGATGTACTCCTCGCCTTCTTTGAGTGTAAAATTTTCCATTGTTTTCAATATAAAACGTGCGCTATCAAATATCAATTCAACGTATGCCTTGGCCTATACGCTAAACGTCCCTAAAGGTCGGCTATTTGAAAGTTGAATACAAATGCTTACCACAACCGCCCAAACGATTACAAGCCATGAGCAAAAGTAGCTAAAAGCAGAAGTGGGTAACTCTTATAGAAAATTAAGCACAAGTCAGCAGCTTGTGCGAGTGAAGGAGAATTAAAGGCTTGATTGTGCACCAGTCCTTCATAGACGATGTTCGAGACGCTTGCACTCAATAGAGCAAGTTAGGCAACCCGAATCACCAACAACGAACAACCAACAAGGAACAACGAAAACCGAACAACCAATCATCTGCCACGCTACCAAACTTTGCTGCGAGTTAACTACTTTTGTGCAAAATAGTCTGTATGAAAGAGCAAGTAGCCACCCTGTTGAAGCAAGTAAAGGATGGATCGATTTCTTTTAAAGAAGTAATTGCCTTTATAGAACAACATTACCAGCACACGCCCACCGCATTTAAAAACGGAGCGGCATACAATGAAGCCACGCAGAACCAGGGTAGCGCCAAGGTGTTTACCTTCGCACAATTAAACAAACTAAACGAAGCAGATACCCTCGCCTTGTTTGCAGAACATTACCAGGCTGTGCTAAAAACTCCACAAGGCACTGACCACCAGAACATCCGGCAGTTTATGGTACACGGCTGGACAGGTGTAGTTTTTGAAGGACAGGCCCTCATAACAAAGTAACACGTGTATGAAGTGCAGAACACTTTGCGTTTTGTATTAAAAACAATTTTGCATTTTATTGGCATCACTCCTAAAGGATCTTGCCTAAAGAAACAAGTATGAAAACAATGTTAATCACGCCCGAAGGCCTGGAGAAAGTAAAAGCAGAACTCGATCATCTGTGGCGTGTGGAGCGACCCGAAACCACGCAAAAGGTATCGTGGGCAGCCAGCTTGGGCGACCGGTCTGAAAATGCTGATTACCACTACAACAAAAAAAGACTGAGGGAAATTGACGGCCGCATACGCTACCTGCGCAAGTGCATCGATGATTTGAAAGTTGTGCATTATTCTCCCTTTCAGGAAGGCAAAGTAATGTTCGGAGCCTGGGTAGAAATTGAAAATGATAAAGGCAGGAAAATACGTTTTCGCATTGTAGGTGCTGAGGAGATCATCAACACCAAAGATTATATTTCTGTAGACTCCCCCATGGCCATGGCCTTGCTGAATAAAACCGTAGGCGAGGAAGCCACCGTGAAAACAGGAGCCGGTGCCTTTGTGTGGCGCATCACTAAAATTGAATATCAGAAAACGGAGTGAGCATTGACAAACAGTAGATTTTAGTAAGAGCAAAAAATAATTTTCCCTTTAAGCGCTGGAAACGTATGGCGCTAAGGTCCTTGATGCAAACTTGCTGATTAGCGGTTTTAGACTTTCTGTTGACGTATATGGCCTTTCTGTTTATACACGGAGACTGTCATCCCTGGAATTAAGAGATTAGTAGTCGAGTATGCTGAACACGGCTATACCTTATGCTCATAAAAGAATGTATATTTTAATTGACTGAATGATGGTATGCAAATTTTATAGCCCTCTTCTTTTAGTGCTTTGTATGAGCTGTACGGTTTCCCAAGATAAAAAGACAGCATCTTCAGTATCCGATACACTGGCCCTGCTAACAGAACGGGACTTAATTCCGGAAGGGACCGCTTATGACTCCGGGAGCCATCGGCTTTTCATCAGCAGTATGTATAAAAGGAAAATTGTTGCCATCGAACAAAGTGGCAGGTTTTACGATTTTGTTGAAACGGCTGCGGATGATCTGTGGAGTACGTTTGGGATGGAGGTTGATGGTAAAAGAAACAAGCTGTGGGTGATCAGTACAAAAGGGAAATCAATCCCCACAGCCCCGGCAATTTTAGATGATCGTTGGCAGTCAAGACTTTATTGCTATGATCTAACAAGTAAAAAATTAAATGGAATTTATCAGGTCAATACTATTGCTAACGAAGATATCGGCTTTAACGATCTCACCGTTGCCGAAAACGGTGATGTGTACATCACAGAATCCATCACCAACAAAATCTTCATTCTTAAGTATGGATTTCAAGAAATTGAGGAGTTTTTAAGACCGGATGGATTCACCTTTCTAAATGGAATCACCCTATCTCAGGACAACAAAACACTTTTTGTGTCTAGCACAGAAGGATTACTTAAAATAGATGTAGCAACTAAAAACTATGGAATACTGCAAAGTGAATTCACCACCAGACCTCAAGCAATTGACGGATTAGCTTTCTTTGATAACAGCCTGATTGCGCATCAAGGTTCTTTGATCAGACGCTTTTATCTTGATCCTTCTTTGGATTCAATTATAGGCCAACAAATTATTGATGACCATAATTTAAACAGTTCTACCACCGGGGAAATCGGAGAAAACGGATGGTACTATTATATCGCAAATTCGCAAATCAGATCTGGCGTTGATTACACCAACAAAAGGATTAGATCGTTAGACAGTCTGCAAGATGTAATTATTAAACGCAGGAAACTCCAGCCTTAGCAATATCACCCTACCGAATATCCTTGTATAGGCAGTGTCTATGAAAGAAAACTGATTTTGAAGAGAAAATCGTCCGCTGTTTTATGCTCCGCGTAACAAGGGATGGACAAGCTTAAAACAACTTTCCCGACTGCCACCTTAACACGCTAACACTTTCACACCTTAACAATTTAGCACTTTTAGCCAGCAGCTCGCAGCCAGTAGCTCATAGCTAACTTTAACACTATCAAGCTCACAGCTCACTTAAACATATTCGCACTCGCAGCCATCTTCTTGTATTCTGGCAGTATTTTTTCGTAAAGGGCTTCATCTACTTTCTTCAATGAGTTCATGAGCCCACCAATGCCAGAGTCTTTCAGGGAGACACGCTGCGCTTTGATATCTTCCATTTTGCCTCTAATGGTGGCTTCCAGTTTTCTCAATTCTCTTTCTGTCATGGATGTGTTTTTAGGGGCTGCTGATACTTCTTAATCCCGCTGCGAACTTAAGCATTAATTGTAATTGAAATTTGATAACCTGAGCAGAAACATTGATTTTACTTCAGTAATCAGGTTGAGAGGTCTGCGGCAATTATATCTTCACAGCTATTTCGCATTAAAATTCAGGTAGAGTGCCTGTATTGCTCCACCTGTGCAAATGAACTTAATAGATGGTAACGATTTTACCTTCGGAGGATGTAAATTAGATCTTTAGAAAACAATGACCATTAATTTCATGTAATGAAAAGAATCTTGCTGGTTGTAGGAAGTGTGGGCTTAATCAGCCTGCTACTTGTTCTTCGCTTGCTTTTTAGTGAGCGAGCGAATAAGGAAGATGAGCGGCACTGGTTTGCCAAAGCATTGCGCTATGAATTTTCGGCACAGGTTGATAGCGTGCACATGTTTAACAAACACACCGGTAAATATTGGTGCCGGATAACAGCGGGTAATCCACAGGTAGATCGCGAAGATAGCCTTAAACGTTTTTTTGTAGATCACGATATGCTATACATGATCTTCCATCGGTCGGGTGACTCCATTAACTTTGTCATGTCTAAAGGGGATCTGATTGCAAAAGGGGACAGCGTGCGCTTCAGTTCAAAACAAAATACCATACAGTTTTTCAGAGCAGGCGAATCAATGGCTGTAGATAGCCTCAGCGCCAGTCTCATTGGCTATTCACGGCCCTTCTTTATGAAACGAAAATAGATACAGCGCCTTAAACACGGTATGCACAAAAATCCAGGTCAACGAATCTTTTCTTACCTTTATCACAAAATCTGTTTCTATGAAAGCAATGACTTGCAAACAATTGGGAGGAGCATGTGATCATACATTTCAGGCGAACTCATTTGATGAGATTGCCATGATGGTAAGCAAGCATGCCCGTGAAATGGTGGCCCAAGGTGATGCTGCGCATATGGCGGCCATGAATGAAATGCGTAGCAGAATGACCTCTCCTGAGGCTACCGCTGCCTGGATGGAAGAAAAGCGAAATGCATTTAACAGTCTGCCTGACGATAAAGGCTAATCCGGTAATCGGCAGCTCGTGTCAATAATTAATTTTTCTTTTATACACTCGCATGAACATAAACCAGGCTTCATGGAGAGCATGGATTGGTGTTAGTAAAAGCCGGAGACTTGTATAGCGATTGAGCCCTATGGTGAAAATGCTCCTGATAAGTGCAGAAGGTGTAGAGAAGTTAAAAGCAAAATTGGATCATTTACTTTTGTTGTGGTTAAGATTGAATTTCAGTGGTAGAAAGCATTCAGGTTAAATAAACATGTTCAAAAGAGTCTATCTTGAAATATCCAACATTTGCAATGTGCAGTGTTCTTTTTGTCCGGTTGTAGACAAGGACAAGAAGTTAATGGACTTATCTGAATTTGAGGTTGTACTGAAAGAGGTAGCGCCCCTGGCTGAAATTGTATGCTTGCATTTGTTAGGCGAGCCCCTGGCTCACCCCAGGTTTTCTGAAATACTGGATGTGTGCGAGCGATACCATACACAAATAGACCTAACCACCAATGGTATATTAATCAACCGGCATAAGGAGCGCATCATCGCCTCTCCTGCTGTACGACAAGTCAATTTTTCGCTGCAGGCGTTTAAGGACAATTTTCCAGAGCGGGATCTTACGCCTTATCTAATGCCCTTATTTGAATTTACAACGGCAGCTTATGCGCAGCGGCCTGAGCTCTACATTAATTACCGGTTGTGGAATCAGGAGAGCAACGATGCTGATAATGAAGATGTGTTTTTAAAAATAGAAGAGCACTTCAATTTAACTATCAACCGAAACATTGAGACGGGAGCTATCAAATCCAAAAGAATCTGGAACCGACTCTACCTGCACTTTGATTCACGCTTTGAGTGGCCTTCTTTTTCATTGCCACACCAAGGTACGCGCGGGCGTTGCCATGGCACAGTCAATCACATTGGTATTCATGCTGATGGTACCGTGGTGCCATGCTGCCTGGATAAAAGTGGTGTTATCAATTTAGGCAATGTCAAAGAACAATCGCTGCAGGAGATTCTCGCCAGCGAAAGATTTGTGAAGATGAGAGATGGTTTTTTAAACGGTGTATTGGTTGAAGACTTTTGTCAGCATTGCTCCTTTATTACACGCTTTGATAAATCCGAAAAGCAGAAGCTTTCTCAGTAGCGAAATAAAATATCATCTATACAAGAAAAATTCTATTCAACTCCTCTATGAAGAACTATTTCTATCTTTTGTCATTACTTGCAGGCATCGCTGTGGCTATTCAAACCGGAGTAAATTCCCAGCTTCGTAACGATACGAATAATCCAGTGCTTACAGCTTTAATCTCTTTTGCTATTGGAACTGTTGCCTTGGCTATCATCTATTTCTTCTTTTTTAAAGTCGATCCTGTTTTTCCTGCCGGCTTTGAGTTTACCTGGTGGAAATTCACAGGTGGTTTACTTGGTGTCGTTTATGTTACTGCAGTTGTAATCGCTGCTCCCCGTATTGGTGCCGCCAATGCCTTGGGATTTATTGTGGCAGGTCAGTTTGTGGCTGCTGTTGTTATTGATCACTTCGGACTTCTGGGTATGCCAGTCAATTCAATTACCTGGTGGCGCGTATTGGGTATTGTGATTTTAATATGTGGCGTTTATCTTATTCAGAAGAAATAAAAACTCAGGTTATTTAGAATTACGAGCTTATTCAGCGTTTGTAATAGCAAACCCACCGTACTACATTCATTATTTTTTGTTTTGCTTTACTTGTGATCCCATAGTAACAAGGACACTAGTGCCACCGATCCCTTCATATTTTTAAAGTGTTCAATTGATCCCTCTCCGACAATTTACTAATTAACGATAAAAAGCTTCTCTAATCTTAATGAGAAGTTCTTCGCTGATCTTTGAGTCTGGCACTTCTGGCAAATCTGAGTTTCTGAATAAGTCATCTACTACCTTGATTTTTTCCTCGGCCTGCTTTACCAGTTCCTCATACATAAATTCACCAGCACGAATACGAAGTAAAAAATCCCTGTCTGGCCGTCTAACGTTTAAACGATGCTCCTTTGCAATCTCCTGCGCCATATTTAGAAGACGGAATACATGCATCATGTTTTTGGCATCGTAATTTTTTCCGTGACTAACAGTATTTTCATACCGTTCTTCATTTCGTTGATTCACCCACTCCCAATATTGCTTATACTCTTTGCAGTAAATGGAATATCCATCTTTGTTGAAACTCAAAATCGCCTTCGGGCTTAATCCTACTGGAACAGAACTTAATGAAACTTCGTCTGCAGACTCATCCGAATAAATGCCTTTAAACTTAAACGTTGTATCAGACTCGTAAAACAATGCGTAAATATCCCGCATGTGATCAATGCGAACCAATCCGCAAGCCTCTTGATGATAGTTATTTTTTGTTAGCCATACTGAAGCAGGAACCGACTGTGCACCTTGAATAACATAACAGAAATCAATGATCGTTTTTCGTTTTTGATCAATCGGATTGAGTATCTTTTTATTTAGTCCTCGTGCCTTCTTAATCTGGGCATAGGCATATTGACCAAAGCTTTGATTACAAAGTTTCGAAAGAAACATTTCTGGCTTGACCCAATCCATTACCGGATGCTTGTAAAGAATACAATCTTCAGGCGTGGCTAATAGTTCGAGAATATTGGGATTGTTCTTCAATAGCAAATCAATGAATTTCCTGATCTCATAGTACATAATATCATTAGTCTCATTATTTACCTGGTCAGTGAAGTTAAGACCATAGAAATCTTGCTTAGGTAAAACAAATACTCCCTTGATGTCAGTGTCTGAATGCGGTAAGTTTAATCCATAAGCATGACTTCCACTTATGCACTTAAGCAAAAGATGATTATTATTATTATGAAGATATTCCAATGTCATTTAGTGTATCGTCTGAAGATTTCGTTCAATGAAATACTATCTAATTTGGGTCCTCGGTCAGGAACATTCTTTTCACAAAAATCGACTTGAACTTTTATCCAATCGTTAAGCTGAGGAATAACATTGATTAAAAACTTCTCGTCTACTTTTCCCTTCTGCATTAATAGGTCATCGATAATACTATCAAGCTCAGGATCAAGCATTTTTCGAAGTATTCCAAACTCCATGGGAGGAGTTCCATTGTGCTTGGCGATCCAGAGACTTGCCAACACAGGTCGTAATGCATAGAAATACTTCTTCAGTCGCACCTGTACGCTAGATAAATCATTATCCAGCACATTCTTTGTCATGCTGATGTAATGATGCATCATGGCCCTGGATGAGAAATAGTTGTTCATCTGCTCACGAAGCTCAGCTAAAAACGTTTCTTCCATCTGATAAACAATGGGCGATTGAAGCCATTCATACAATGGTGCATTTGCCTTTCGCAGCAAGCGAAGCGCCTTGCGTAATTCCCATCCGTTAATGTCTAACAAATCATTGATGGGTAATTCTATCACGTCACGTTGCTCGTCTATAGTTAAATAATAGTCGATAGGGTGAACATAAATAAAGCGAACATCATAATCGCTATCGGGCGAAGCAAAACCCCAGGCACGACTGCCGGATTCACAGGCGTAGAGGATTTTCACGCTGCTCTGCTTTTCAATTTCTACTAACTTATCTAGAATAATCTTTTCCATAATCGTAGGTACTTACTAACCTAGTCCACTTCTTTAAATCTTTCATCACCACACATTCTCACAATCTTTGGCATGAATGAACCCAATACTTCTACGAGTTCTTTCTGCGCATCCATCACCTGGTGAATGTTCTTGTATGCCATCGGAGCTTCATCCAATCCTGAACCAATCAACTCAACTCCAGCGTCCTTCAAAAATTGATTTACTGTTGCAGGTGCGATCGTTTCTTTTGCTTTTGTTCGAGACATTGTTCTGCCTGCACCGTGTGAAGCTGAATTGATAGATGATGCTTGTCCTTTCCCTCGCACAATAAACCCAGGTGTTGCCATCGATCCTGGAATGATACCCAGAACCCCTTTACCAGCTGGTGTTGCTCCCTTCCGGTGAACAATCACTTCATTGCCTTCAGCATCCTTTTCTTTCCAGGCAAAGTTGTGATGGTTCTCGATCATCGCAATCGGATTTGTTCTCAAACCAACAGCCATCCTTTCATGGATCTGGTGATGACAAGCTGATGCATAATCACCAGCGAGGTTCATTGCCATCCAATATTCTTGGCCTGCTTCTGTATTCAGATCGAGCCAGGCGAGATGTTTAGCTTCTTGGGGAAGCTTAGTGATTTCCATTGCTATTTTAGTATAATGACCTGCAATGGTTGCTCCTAAACCTCTTGAACCTGAATGAGAAAGTAAAGCCAGGTATTTTCCTGGAATGACATTATATTCATTTACCGGAGAGACAATCTCCACTATCCCGAATTCAACAAAGTGATTTCCACCTCCGGAAGTGCCAATCTGTTTCCATGCCCTGTCTTTTAGCTCTTTTACAATCTTAATTTCATTAAATTCGTTTCTCTGAAAGATCTCATGATCTTTGGGTCGCTTGAAAACAGCGGTCCCAAACTGCGTATTGTTGATGAGCATTTTCTTCAGTTCTTCCTTCTTTTCATCGAGCATCGATGTTGGAAGATCGAATAAGGACAAACACATTCTACAACCAATATCCACACCAACGCCATAAGGGATTACAGCGTTGTTGGTCGCCAATACGCCACCGATCGGTAATCCATATCCCTGATGTGCATCTGGCATCAATGCACCAGCTACGGTTATCGGAAGCCTCATCGCATTAGCCATCTGGTTAAATGCTCCTTGTTCAATCGCTTCTGCGCCATAGATCGAATAAAGCTGTGGGCTGTCATTTAATGCAATAGTGTTATCGGCAGGTTTAAGTAATTCATTTACCAATGGCGATAGTTTTTCATCAGTTGCAAATTCAGCAGGCCTTACAATAACCGCTTTCAACAATAAGTGTTGTTCATTGGTATCCAGGTGAGCATATTCTTTTTCTAAAATGGTCAAGGCAATACCAATGGCTTTTCCCTCAGGGAAGCCTATGTTTTTGAGGTCTGTTCCAGTGAGTTTCATTTCTTTAATTATTAACATGCTTCAAAGATGAAGCATGACTACGCAATCTTTTTGCGCAGTTTTCTTTCTATTACAAATTATTTTATCAGCTCTACTATCCAGCCTAAAGAATTTACCAGGCCTATTAAAAATATAGCCACAATTGCTATAAGTCCTGCAATACACCCAAATTTTGATATAAAGGAATCATCAGACTCAACAATTGGAGTCCTGTTTCCATTTGCCACTTTGATATGGGTGATCCATGCATCGGAGTCCTCAGCCTGGAAATTATCAGGCATATCATTTAAAAACTCATTATTAAGATCTGATCTTTCAAGTGACTGTAGAAGGATTTCGCAAAATGCCAATATTCCATTCCTGTTTGCATCAATGAAAATGTCATGATTTTCTTGTTGATCATTCTTTTTCAATGAAAAATAGGAGGGGCCACCATTGTCCTTCATTGTTTTTAAGATATCCTGAATTTTATTGTTCTCCATTCTATTATTAAGTCACTAGTCAATTCATAAAAGCCGAAGTTCTATCTTTTTCTTTTCCAAATTGATTATTATCCAATCAAAATTGTTTACTGTTGGGATGCAATCCTTCAAACTTTTCCCTTGAGCAAATCTTTTTAGTGAGCTCTTTCCAAGTTTAATCGTCATCTCAAATTCAGTTTGTCCATCAACTCCGATCCATGCTTTTGTAATCAGTTTTCTGTTATCATAAATCAACTTCTTTTCCAGCTGATTTGATGAAGGGATAGCCACTCCATCACACCATAACTTTTTTATCCTTTCATCCTCAGATGCTTGAAAGGTAACGCCAAGATAGTATTCAATATAAACACAAAAATCTTCATCAAATGATTCAGTCATTCCGTATTGTTAATATTAGTACCGAAGAAGAGATTCGAACTCTTAAAACCTTCCCGACAGCCATCGGGATAAGACCAGTATTCCCTCACTTCCGCAAATTCAGTGGAGATAAAAGGATTCAAACCCTTAGTCTTCTGGTTCGTAGCCAGATGATTTTCAATTTAATCTATATCTCCAATTCAATGTCAGGGTAGCTGGATTTGAACCAACGACCTCCCGCATCCAAGGCGGGTAATCTACCAACTGATATACACCCTGTTGTAGTAAGAATCAAGGCAAAAGACGAACAGCGACATTGGCGCTCTAACCAACTGAGCTACTACGCGATTACTCGCAAAGGCGGGGCTCGAACCCGCGTCCACCCGATCCACAGTCGAAGTAACGCTGATCTACGGCACTTGATTTTATTTTAAAACGAAATGAGCAAAAGACGATAAAAGTTTTTTGTTGCTCTACCAGACTGAGCTATCCGGCAAAAGCCGGAATGGGATTTGAACCCACGACACACAAGTTATCGAAGTATCTCTTATCTACGGCATCAATTCGTATACAGTATCAAGAAAGGGCAAAAGACCACAAGAGGCTTTTAAACGTGACAGGTTGAAGTAACTCTTATGTACGGCACCTTTCATTATAGCAAAGCAACATTCGCATAGAGCATTTACGGATTCGAACCGCTACGCCTTTCGGCTTCCAACCAAACGAAGTATCTCTACACTACGGCATTTACTATAATTAATTAATAAGGAGTAAAAGGCGAAATGGGAAGTGGGGCATTGCATGCCGGGAGTCGAACCCGGAACACTTTTCCGCACTAGACGGATATGTGATTCCTCCCCTTTTAGGTGCGAAGTATCCCATCTCTACGACATCCTTATTCTATACTTTTTCAAAGAACATATTGCGATCTTATTCGGATTCGAACCGAAATTCCCTCACAGGCAGTATGGCTCTAAATGCGCTTCCCTACTTTACTTCTTTAGAGTAGTATTTCGGTGTGGCGCCCTGCGTCACAAATTCTATCCGTTATAGCGCGTGGCAGTAACGGAATCATCCATACACGCTGCGGATCGATCTGTCTTTTACCGCAGGCTTTTCCTTTTAAGCTATAAGATCTTTTCAAAACCTCCCCTTCCATCTGAAGGGGAGGGCATCATTTACAATTCTATCTTTTCAATCTCAGAAAGTGCATGTGCACCTTCCTCCAATGCAGATAGTACATCGAAGATTTTATCAGACCATCCTGCAATTAAGTACACCCCATCTTTCTGTACATCAATTGGAGTTTGTCCGTAACCTGCCAGGTCGAACAAGTACAATCGCGCCTGTGGTGCAATCATCTTGTACTGCTTCCACAAGGATGTAATGCTGTTTTGCATCACATTATCGATTACATTGTTGTTCCACAACTGGCAGTCAGTAAACATCATGATTTTATCAACCACTTTCTTACGACTGATCAAGTCCTTCAGCACCAGATAACCATTCGTTGCATAACCAACTTCCCCTTCTCGGCTGTAGAACTCCTGAACGTTAGCCAGAATGTTCTTACGGGACATGTTGATTACTTTCCATGTGTCACCAAACATACCTGTCTGAACATTTTCACAACGTGATTGCAGTAACATTCCTAGCATTAAACCAATGTCGTAGTTCAACACCTTACTCTTTGCAGAAATTGCTTTCTGCATAGATCCGGAAACATCGCAGGCAATTAATACCGAAGTATTAGCATCAAAACCACGTATGTTCATCGCACTTTGCTTCACAGCGTTTTCCAACGCATCCAAAACCATTGGCACCAAACCAGACTGCAATGCCTTTACCTCGCGGTATGCGGCCAGAAATCGGAATGGCAATTGCTTTGACTTCATCACCGAATGGTAATCAGCTAACAGCACGCACACTTCTTTCATCACTTCAGCAGAAACCTCCGCTTCAATCATATTACGCAAGTTTCTTAACACGGCCATGTATCCCAACTTTCCACTTGTGATCAGCTCTTCCCACTTTGCTCGAAAAGCTGCCTGCTTCTCTTGCTCATTGGCAAAACTTTTCTGGCCTAATAGAGACAACTCTGTCTCCCAGGTATAAGGTACTTGAAGTTCATTTTTTGCAATCTTGGTGAACAACATTTGTTGTTCTTCGTTGATCGCCTTTGGGTGAACCAGGAATAATGCATCCTTCAATTTGATTTCTCCATCGCGGTTGTACTTTGCGAACTGGTATTCATCAAAACGGTTGAATGATTCTGCCAGTCCTCGCTGGATTTGCTTGGAAAGTTTATTCAACTTCTTCGTCTCTTTTCTATCATTAGCCAATTGGTAATATGCCAGCAACTCGGTGATCTCATCGGCACGTTGCACCACTCCCTTCACCGCTTTACTTACCAATCCATTACCCACCTTTGTTTTTGCCAACTCAACAGCCAGCACCAATGGTATGCTACGCATATTCATCTTGGTTCTTGCGTAGATAGCCAGCTGAGCAACGAAAGTAGCATCGTTTTGAGCAATCAAAGATTGAATTCGCTGCAGACGCTCATTGCTGTTTTCATAAAACTTATCGTTCAATGAAGTCGTTACCACTGAGCTATATAACTCGGTACGCTTATCCAATGGAAAAGTCGGAGCCCCTTCGTAGTTTGCCCTTACTTTTGCTTTTCTAAATACATTGAACTTCATAACTGTTTCGTTTAATTGATGATTCAAAATTGAGGGGCTACTGCGCAGTCTTTTTGCGCAGTGAAAAAATTTTCGTTATTTTTTGAAAATATTTTTCCATGCCAGTTAATAGAAACGCCCTTATCCGCTTTCGGACTATAGATAACTGCCTGAGAAACAGACATCGTAGGTGGACTTTAGAGGATCTGATCGATGCTTGCTCTGAAGCCTTATATGAATATGAGGGTATTGATAAAGGCGTAAGTAGACGCTCAGTTCAAATGGATATCCAGATGATGCGTAGCGATAAGCTGGGCTACAATGCGCCCATTGTTGTATTAGAAAAGAAATACTATACCTATGAAGATGCTGAGTATTCCATCACAAATATTCCACTGACTGATCAGGATCTTAACAAATTGACAGAGGTAGTGGAGATACTCAGGCAATTCAAAGGCTTTAGTCATTTCCAGGAATTGAGTGGCATGGTGCAGCGTTTAGAAAATAAAATTTATTCTGCAAAAACCAAACAGGAACCGGTTATCGATTTTGAAAAAAATGACAACTTAAGAGGACTAGAGCATATCGAAACGCTATATAAAGCGATCATTAATAAAAAGGCTTTGGAGTTAAAATACCAATCTTTTAAAGCCAGGACGGCAAATAGTTTTACATTTCATCCTTACTATCTAAAGGAATATCGTAATCGATGGTTTGTTCTGGGTGTCAAGAAAAGAAACACACCAGTAATGACACTGGCACTAGACAGAATTGTCACTATCCAGGAAT
Source organism: Chryseotalea sp. (assembly GCF_057350905.1). NCBI lineage: Bacteria > Pseudomonadati > Bacteroidota > Cytophagia > Cytophagales > Chryseotaleaceae > Chryseotalea > Chryseotalea sp. Next base: position 135,713 of record NZ_JBMRCF010000023.1, read on the forward strand.
CCGATGCAAAATTTGTATCGCCTCAATCTTTCAATGTCAGTGAGTTTTTTCATGATGTAATTGGTGTTACCGTCAATCAGAACAGCACAGCCGATAAAGTCGTAATCTTCGCAGATAACGAAACAGCACCATATATAGTAACCAAACCATTGCACCACAGTCAACAAATTGTGGAGACGTTACCTAATGGCATGGTCTTTTCTATCAATGTTCAATTAAATTTTGAGCTCGAAAGAGAAATTCTTGGATTTGGTGATCGGATTAAAGTAATGGCCCCTGAACGTCTAAAAAAAAGGATTAAAGAGCAATTTGAAAATGCCCTGGATCTCTACCAATATGAACTAAACAATACTTCGCTTCAGAATATCCTGAAGAAGATTGAGTACAAGGGTTTTGTTATCCTTAATCATGTGTTTGGCAAAAAGGAGATCAATGTCATAAAGAACATTATTTATAACTATCAAAAGGAGAACCCCCATGAAGAGCCACATGCCATACGCAGTTTGCTGCAAAAAATTCCAGCACTTACTAAACTCATTTTTAATGCCAACCTGTTAAATATTTTAGGGAAGCTAAACCGAAACCTATTTCTTACTAAAGCCATCTACTTTGACAAATCTCCTGAAGCAAATTGGTACGTAACCTGGCACCAGGATATAACGATCAACGTAAAAGATAAAATTGAGACAGAAGGTTTCTCAGGATGGACAAGAAAATCGGGGGAGCATGGCGTATGTCCTCCGGAAGATATTTTAAAGGATACGATCACGATCAGAATTCACCTCGATGATACTGGCGAAGAAAATGGTGCATTGAAAATTGTGCCGGGGTCTCACAATAAGAAATTAAGTAATGCAGAAATCCAGCTTATCACGCAGAATAGTATTCCATTTGTTTGTGATGTAAACATTTGCGGCATTCACATTATGAAACCACTATTGCTCCATGCTTCCTCCAAAGCAAAAAGTCAAAAACACAGGAGAGTACTACATCTTGAGTTTAACACAATTGATCTTCCCAATGGATTGGAGTGGGCGGAGAAGATTACTATCTAGCCTTTCTGTCTTATGACGCAGGAGGTGTTGTCATAGCTAGGAAATATTTTTAAATCTTTTTTTTGCAGGGCCATATCTCCTCGCTATAGCTTTATTTCAATATTGATGGTGAAGAGATTAAAAGGTGGATTGAAATATTGCCAGAGGCTCGTTTCCGACCAACGCATACCTTTTAGGAAGCCTTGATGTTTATCAGATCATACGATATACAGGTCACAAAACGGAACCCTCGTTTTTGTTGTATCTGAAATTAGCCGGTAAGGATTGGCAACTGCGTTTTTCAGCTGCAGTCAGGCCGTCTTCCTTTGTTGCTCTAACCAGGCTTCTCTTGTACTGCGAACAGGTCTTTGGCTCTTCATCCTTGTTGTAAGATGTTGAATATAAAGCCTTTCGAATATCATTTACAATTTACTCAGTGCGTTGAGTAAATAGACTCAATATCAATTAAGGAGAAAGTCCTGACAGTAAAAAATCTTGTGAGCCCTGCCAGTCAGAAAGTAAAGAAGAATGGAAATTGGGGATAAAATTATTTTGATCATCCAAGTACCCTTCATCACGATGGAGCTGTATTTGAAAAGTTGGAGGTCATTCAAATGGATCGATTCGTATGAATTGTTGCATACGCAAAAAAAATATAAACAACATTATGAACGGCATGAAACGTAAAATTTTTAGTAGAATTTTTAGTTTTTGACTTTTGAACTATGCTTATCGCTAAGATCTTTCCTTTTGAGCTTAGTTTGTGCTGCCTTACTAATGACTTCAAAGTGATTTTCCTTCACTTCCTCCCAAAACTTAATTAGAAATTCTCTGCTTGTGAAATCTTGCGAAGAAGTTGGAGTGCAATTGTTATCCGATTATTCAGCTTCAAAATCACTTACCCATTGCGTTCTTTGAATACATGAAAATACGATGTGCCACTAGACATCCTTGCCCTGCCAACTTAACAAAGTTGCAAAAGCAAAACAATGTGCTTAGCTGCGCTCATCATTCTTATTAAATCAAACTATAAATAAAAAAAACCTGAGTATTGCTACTCAGGTTTTGTGTGATCCCGCTGAAATAAGGACACTAGTGCCACCGATCCCTTTAACTCTTTAAGGAGTAGTAGTCGATTGGCTCTGTAGCAATTCAATCTTTGTAATAAGCTCCGACAGTGCCTGTTGAATCTCAGGTGTTTGAACCTTTTCTCGCACGGCTTTTGCCTTCGCTAACATTCCACTATAATCTGCAGTAGGAAATGTCGTGATGAGTTTTGAAAAATGAGTAGAGACACCCTTGCCTAAAACTGCTGCATGATTACCATATGTTTTCTCACGTCTCAAATCTTCTAAAAAGCTATTAAAATTATTAATAATAGTTTGTTCATTCCGTTTTATGGTTTGTCGATCATCTGACTGATTTGCTATATTCTCATTGCCAATTTTGAAATAGACGATCTGGAAGCCTAAAAAGAAGTTTCGGAGTTCGGCTAACTCTTCAGCATAAACAAATTTATCCTGAACATCCATCTGTCCATATAAATCAATTATACTTCTTATGTGGTCAAAGAACTTTTGAGAAACCTCACTACGGTAGTTTAACCCGAGCTCGGCATCCTCCAAAACAACTTCGTAGTTCTGGGGGGTAATTATCTTTCTGATGACTTCACTCGTTTCTGGATTCGAGAAACGTGGTAGTTCCTCGTCTTTCGACATGCTGTATAATTCTAACCAGACCTCTCTATAGTCTGCATCAGTCCAATAAGGTTTGTCTACAGGAAATCGTGATGTACAGGCAGTCAATAATAAGATTGACACAAAAGCCAAAAGGTGTGCTTTACTGATAAGTGATAATTGTTTCTTCATAATCTTTTGTTAAAACTAATAAACTATCTATTCTTTTTTCCCATCGAACTTGATTTTTCATGAGATAACCATGAAAGCTTTCCCGATCATATTGTTGCTGCATCTCATTTTCATAGAGATTAAATTGTGCTAAGCATTTTTCAATATTCTCCACAGACGGCTTCTCTTTCTGAGCGAGTGCCATCCGACATTTTCTGGCAAAGACCTCTGTAATCCGGAAGTGATACAGCTCGTGTTTCAACAGCAAACGGTCAAAGCGGTCGTCATAAGTGTAGGAACGAGAGGGATGAAATAGTGCATTCACCTCTACTTGATTTTCGCGTATGGTATACTCAAGGGTGGTCGTTATAAAGGCAAATCCTTTTTCTCCATACAACGTTTCAAATGGCTTGCGATATCCCTTAAAGTCCTTGAGTGTTAATTTATCAATGTACTTAAACGGGATGGGTTTTGAATAACTCAAAATATTAACGTGGAATAAAGCAGAGACTAAAGTTAGTACGATACCGAGGATAAGCACTGTCGTCTGAACCCTTATTCGCGAACGTTTCAATCTGATTTCGGACGATTCTATTGATCGGTCATTTAGCCAAACAACAACATCGTAGCCTATTACCAGAACAAAGAGAGATGAAACGACAATATATATACCGTTAGATGACAATGGCTTTCTTGGGCTGAGGACGATAATAAAAGATAAGCAGAAGTAACGAAATTACAGAAGCGATGCAAAAGAGCAGGGCATTCGTCCATGTAAATTTCAGAAACACAAAGTAAGCGTAAAGCAGTGAAAGGCAAAGTGTAACCACCACCCACAACAAATACAGTTTCGTTATTTGAAGTCGGGAAGTAGTGCTGCTTTTTTGCCGGAACAGGAAAATGGAAAATAGGATTGAAAAACAAAACGATCCTAAAAGAAATAGCAAAGGGCCCAATAGCACTAAAATAAGTTGGCCAATGCCAAGCGAAAAAACAGCCCAGACAAATGCAGAGTATAAAATGGAATACTTCTTTTGAGACTTTTCTAAATGAGACACCTCTCTAAGTAATGTCTTGGCCATACAACATTTGTTATCTGTTTATTTCAGTTGAAATCTCAACCTAAGCTTCTTTTGTTTAGCAGTAAAAATAAACTTCGGGCTGCTATTCTCATAGTGGCCTGTCCAATCGATTTAGGCCCCTGCTCTGAAATTTCTTCAAAACAAAAAAAACGCCCTACTCTAGGGCGCTTTGTTTTGCTTTACTTGTGATCCCGCTGGGATTACCTTCAGTGATCACCAGCTTATCAAAGTTGCAAAAGCAAAACAATGTGCTTAGCTGCGCTCATCATTTTTCATTTTGTCTGGCCTGCTTCAAGTGAAAAACTTGAGCAGTCCTGCCAAAACGAAAAACGCCCCTTCTCAGGGGCGCTTTGTTTTGCTTTTACTTGTGATCCCGCTGGGATTCGAACCCAGGACCCATACATTAAAAGTGTATTGCTCTACCAGCTGAGCTACGGAATCTTAAAATTTAAATTGCCCTCTGGTAAAGACAACCTTTCATTTTCTCGACTAGCGAATTTGCCATTAT